>NZ_BEWV01000225.1 GCF_002933775.1 Prevotella sp. MGM1 | reverse complement strand
ACTTCTTAGCGAGCTTGCGAGCGATAACTTCTTTAACTCCCTTAACTTCCCAAAAAAGCTCCTTTAACTTCCCCCAAAACTACTCCTTAACTTCCTATAAAAGTTTCTTTAACTTCTAAAAAACTCTTTCTTACGTCCTAAAAAATACCCTTGAAATTTTTATTATGGATATATTCAATTACTCCCGTCGCCGCTCTTCAGTAGTCACGATTGGCTACACACCGCTGGGAGGCGACAACCCGATACGGGTACAGTCGATGACAACCACGTCGACAAACGATACGGAAAGTTCCGTGGCACAGGCCGAACGGATTACCGACGCCGGCGGAGAATATGTCAGACTGACAACCCAGGGAGTCAAAGAGGCCGAGAACCTGAAGAACATAAGCGCCCGGTTGCGGGCCGACGGATATACGGTACCACTCGTGGCCGACGTGCATTTCAATCCGAACGTGGCCGACGTGGCCGCGTCATACGCCGAAAAGGTGCGCATCAACCCGGGAAACTATGTCGACCCGGCACGCACTTTCAAACAGTTGGAATATACCGATGACGAGTATGCCGCCGAACTGCGCAAGATCGAGGAGCGGTTCGTGCCGTTTCTCCGTATCTGCCGCGAGCACGGCACAGCCGTACGCATCGGGGTAAACCACGGCTCGCTGTCGGACCGCATCATGTCTCGCTACGGCGACACGCCCGATGGTATCGTGGAGAGCTGCATGGAGTTCCTACGGATATGCAAGCGCGAGCGGTTCGACAATGTGGTGATATCCATCAAGGCCAGCAACACGGTGGTGATGGTGCGCTCCGTGCGCCTGCTTGCCGACACAATGGAGCGCGAGGGCATGAACTATCCGCTACACTTAGGCGTCACCGAGGCGGGCGAGGGCGAAGACGGAAGGATAAAGAGTGCCGTTGGCATCGGAGCGTTGCTTGCCGACGGTATCGGAGACACCATCCGCGTATCGCTCAGCGAGGAGCCTGAAGAGGAAATCCCCGTCGGCCGTCATCTCGTAGAATATATCGGGCGGCGGGCCGGCCACATGATGATCCCCGGCACGGAAAATGCCGCTTACGATCCGATCCGCCCCGAACGCCGGGCCACAAAGGCAGTGGCAGACATCGGCGGGACTGCCGTACCCGTGGTAATCGGCAGCAGGACTACCGGTGAGACACATGCCGATGTCTGCAAGGACATGACTCCCGACTATATATACATGGGCGGGAAACTGCCTGAGGACACAGATAGCGACACAAAGTACATAGTTGATTTCGATGTGTACAACTCATGGATTGAGAACGGCAGATTGAAGACCGGAAACGGTGAGGGAAATGATGGCAAGTATCGCGACACGCATCAATCCGCCATAAACGGCGGCCAGCCCTCTGAAACAGCTCATATATCATCGCGAAGCCAATGCGCTTCTCCCAGGCTCTTCCCTATTTTCCCGCACACCGCCATAC
The DNA here is from genome assembly GCF_002933775.1 of Prevotella sp. MGM1. Taxonomy (GTDB): domain Bacteria; phylum Bacteroidota; class Bacteroidia; order Bacteroidales; family Bacteroidaceae; genus Prevotella. The sequence continues at coordinate 8,746 of NZ_BEWV01000225.1, read as the reverse complement.
CGTTCATCGGCATGACAGACGCCCCGTTGAAGTTTCTCGTGTTGCAATTCGGCGCGCCGGCGGAAGAATACATCGCCTGCTTGAAAGCCCACCCCGAGGTAGTGGTAGTGTGTGTGAGCAATCACGACAACCGTCTCGGCGAGCAGCGCGCGCTCATCCACGAGATGATGAACGCCGGAGTGACAAACCCGGTAGTCATCTGCCAGATGTACCGCCACACCAAAGGAGAGAAAGACGACTTCCAGCTTGAAGCCGCCGCCGACATGGGCGCACTGATGTTCGACGGACTATGCGACGGAATATGGCTCATGAACGACGGCGACCTGCCGTCGGACGACATAGACACCACCGCATTCGCCATACTTCAAGCCGCACGGTTGCGCACGTCGAAGACAGAGTATATCAGTTGTCCGGGCTGCGGACGCACGCTCTACGACCTGCGCTCCACCATCGCCCGCATCAAAGAGGCCACCAAAGACATGAAAGGCCTGAAGATCGGAATCATGGGATGTATAGTCAACGGGCCGGGCGAGATGGCCGATGCCGACTACGGATATGTGGGGGCGGGACGCGGCAAGATTTCTCTCTACCGCCGGAAAGAGTGCGTGGCAAAGAACATTCCCGAGGAAGAGGCCGTAGACCGGCTGCTCGAACTGATACACTCGGACAGGGTGTAGCCCATCGCCGGCCTGACGGCCTGTCGTGAGACGCCTTGGGATCAATATTGTTTTTCCATGCAGTCGGACCATGAGGGCCTGGCCGATGAATGCCATCCATAATAACACCGGCAGGACACACCATCCCAACAGCCATGGTGCCAACTACCTGGAAGCCGGTCTCAGAAAATCGCTTATCCGGCCTATCGACTCCTTGAACTCATCGGGCTTGAAACCATGACCGGCACCACGAATGATGTGCAGACAGGCATCCTTATACACCTCTCCGGCCGCACGGCGCGAATCAGCCACAGAAACCACATTGTCCCTGTCGCCCTGAACGATAAGCACCGGACGGCCGTAACGGCCGATGGTACCGAACACATCCATATCGCGCACCTCAGTGAAGAAACGGCGTCCCATCGGCACGCCCCAAAGACGGGTGGTGTCGGGTATATCGGCCACCTCGGGATAACGCTCCGTCCAGTTGGCGGGGATACACAGTGCGGGGAACACAAGCACCAACCTGCTGATCTCCTTAGGCATGTCGGCGGCTGTGAGAGCCGAGACCAGTCCGCCCTGACTCTCGCCGATGAGCACGATGCGGTTCTTATCCACATCGGGACGGCCGCGGAAATGCCGCACGATGGCTTTCAGGTCGCTCACTTCGTCGAGCACGGACATGTTCATCGTGTTGCTGTCGCTGCGGCTGTTCAGCGAGCCGCAAGGAAAATCGAACGTATACACCTGATAGCCCAAAGCGTTCAACGCCCCGAAATAGCTTTTGCCGAACGAATGACTGCCGTTGAAACCGTGCGACACTATTGCCACGGGATGCTTGCCACGATTGTCGACCGGACGGCTCAGCACGCCGTATATCTTCCTGTCGCCGTTGGATATCCACAAATCACCGACCTGCGCAAAGGCCGCTACCGCCATATTGGCGGAAAACAACACTGATAAAAGTAGCTTTTTCATTTTATTCTAATAATTAAAGTTCATCATTTCACAATACATACTCTCCTCGCTGACTGTCACGCACGCTCAAAACCTCATCCTCGCCTGCACTTCGAGGTCGATCACGGACGAGGAATCTATCGCCTGATAACCGCTGCCGATGGTACTGCGGTCGAAATAGGCGGTATGGGCGAGACGGGCGTTGACAGTCATGCCACTCCATACGGACGCCGTGGCAAACAGCGAGCAGTGTATCCCATTGCCATGAAAAGACGGGAAACAGAACGTGTGCAGTATTCCGCTCTCATGCAGATAGACACGGCTGTCGTAGTCGTCGGTATCAAAATATGCCGCCGAAAGACTGACACTGAAACAAGGCCGCCTGTGCCCCACACGTCCCGAAAACATCCACCCCCGGCTGACATCGTCTCCGACGGCCTGAGAAAAATCGGTCTGCGCGGCACAGTTCCAGTATCCTGCCGGCCCGGCATATACAGCACTGACACGCGCCCGATGCTCTGTACGCGGAACGAGAGCCGTCTTTTGTTCATTATCACGCTCTCTCAACCGAAGCCGATAGCGGCCTCCCACAGTCCAGGCACCGGCCTTATACGATGCCGAAAGCATGTTGTCTGCCGACTTTGACGACCCCGACACACGGTATCTCGGCCACGGGAAATAAGCGAAATCCGTATATGCCGACAGGCTCACGCGGCGGCTAATGTTCCAGTCGGCCGCCAGATACAGTCCGCTCTCGTTTCTGATGCTTCCTCCATCGCTGAAACCTCCGGCATAAAGAGACGTGTACCTATATGAATAAAAACGCTGTACGGCGGTGAGCGACAATCCCCCCGCCACGGTCACACCTACGGTATTTATCGTGGCTATGGCACCGTGACGGTCGGTGGCCGTCTCGCCACGGAAAGTCAGGGCGCCAGCGATATATCCATAGTCCAAGCCAAGATTTACAAAATCACTTCCGGCAGCGTAATACTGACGGAAAACAGCGCCCGTCTTCGGCCTCAACTGCCTGTCGAGACGGGTATATACGGCCGTGGCTCCAACATGGATCCCGTCTGCCGAGTAAGCAGCCGTAAGTCCTGCCGCCGCTGCATGGGTATTGTTTTTCTTCGCCATCTCCTCCGGACGGCGGTGATAGCCCGACGTGATTATGGTAGCCGCCGTGCCGTCGGCGTTCAGCGTGGCGTCCATCGGACGGTGAGAGACAAACACTCCTGCCTTTATCCGTCGCGACAGACGGGCGGTTGCAGCCGCACCGCGAAAGTATCCCGCCTCGGAACGCGACGAGTGCCCCCTGATCACGGCTCCCGAACGAGACGATCCTGAAAGCGCAGCCGTCTTTCCTATGCCGAATGAGTTGCCAAGCACAAGTCCCATGCCGGTCCGGAAGCGGTATTTGCCGACGGCAATGGTCTCAAACGGCCTGATGTCACGCATCACAACATAATATGAATAGTAGTCGTATCCGGTGTTGTTACCCGCCGAGAAAAACGGTTCGCCGGCATCATGGGCGCCCACCACGCCGGCCCGCAACCGGTCGCCGCAGTCAAAATCGTACCGGAACCAGTGCTTGAAAGGATAACCGAGATATCCGTTTATATCGCCCTTACGACTGTAAAACGGTATCTTCGCCGTGGCGACAAGCGTGTGGCGGCCGTTCTTTATGCTTTCGGAAAGCGGCCGGCGGCCGTCATGGGGCGGTTCGCCGGCATATACGAGACATTCGAGCAACCGGCGGCGGACATTGTCAAGCGACGGTATCATCTGCAACTCGCCCGTTGTGCGCATCACCCCGTGACGGCCGATATACTCCTGTATGTCTTCTATCTGGCGGTCGGTGAGAAACGGCAACCGCTCAAGCCCGGTGCGCCCGGCGGCATTTATGTTTATCGGATGTTCCGCAACGGCCGACAACACATCGTGCATCTCTTCGAAAGCGGCTTCCGGTTCGTCTTCCAACGCCGCCATCTCACCCAGCACCGCTTCCCAGCCGGCACCCTGCTGGGCCGCCGATATCACCGGCATAAACAAGAAAAGAAGGCACAAAGCCTTCTTTTCCACATATTTTATTATCGTCAAACAGTCTTTCATAGTATTCATTGTGTCGGTTTTGCGCCGGTCTGCCGGCCTGCTTACTGTATCTTGGAGGTCATCGGTCCGCGGACACCCTTATAACCTTTAAGAAACGCCTTGGCCGAGCCGAAACTCAAAAACATGTCGAGCCTCACGGGTATGTGGTTTGTGTCGTCTGTCACATAAAACCTTATCAGCTCATGGTTCTTTCCGTCTTCGCGCTCTATGAACGAAAACACGAGACATCTGTACTTGTCGTTGGTACCTTCCATCTTGAAAGTCTCTTTCCCTCGGTATTTCAACCACGAGTTAGCCAGATGTTTAGCGTCGCTGATAGGCATCGGGATGTTCTGCCCTTTCTTCAAATTCCCGGTGTTGAAGTTACGCGCCCGTAGGAAGATGCTCATCATGTCGTATACGCATTTCTTGTATTCCGACTCCTTACGGATATGCTGCCCGGTGTGTTCGATACGGTGTTGCCTAAGGTGGCAGTTGCCGTTCGGATAGCTGTACCACAACTCATCGACGTAGTACCTGTCGCCTTCGTGCGCCCCCTTGCGGAAATAGAGCGGCGATAGATTCATGTCGCAGTATGAAAGGAGAGTGTCGCGCATTACAAACACCTTGTCGAGTTTGTTGTTTCCGCGTGTTATCAGACTGGTGCGATACGCCTTTTTTCCTTCATACACCGACTGCACGGTGCTCATGGACGCCGTGCCCACCTTCATCCAAATGAATTTCCAGTTGAAGAACAGGTCGTAATAGAGAAACTCTCCCGACTTGAAAGCCTTGTTCTCTATACCGCACTGAGCCGATACCGTGGTGGCCGACCACCTCTGTCCGACAACGAAAAACAACGCGACAACCAACAGCAATGCCGTCTTTGTCTTCAAACGGGTCTTCATCTTGCTTATATTTTCCATGTTTTTTCTTTTTGGTTTGACAAAAGTATATATCTTTCCAGCCACCCATAGCACTATGCCCGGCCGCAGACGCTCCGCAACAAGAACACCGGCCTTTCGTCACACGGCACCACGTACCACATCACCGGACCGGCCATATTACCGGATATTGCCTTTAAGCGTTCCGGGATAAGGCTTTCCGAGCTTGGCCGCCCGGTCGGCGTTTCTGTTTCTCAACTTCCTCTCCCTGTCTGGTTTTTGCTTCACTATGGCCCAAGGCTTCTGCCTTGCCACAGGCACCGCAGCCATATTCCAGTCATGGGTTATATCCCACTTGGCCTTGCACTCTATCTCCTTGGGATTGTAACAGACCGCCTCGGGTTGCAGATCGGCATGATAATCGCCTGTGTCCCACTTCCCGTTGCCGTTGACATCGGCGAAAGCGCGCATATAGTATTTGCCCGGCGCGAGATAGTAGAACTCGGCTGTGCCTCCGGTTACACGCGTCTGCTTGACAGGCTCGCCCGACCCGTTTAGCAATTGCACCACGAGCGTGGTGTCTTCCGTACCAGACAAGGTGACCATCAGCGAACCGAAATCATCGTTCGAGAGCACTCTTATGCCTTTCTTGACAGGCGACGACACCCGGCCGTATATGTCTTCAAAGGCAGCCGAGTCTATCTCGAGACTGTATTCAATGCCGGGACGCCACTCGGCGAGCAGCTCGTAGCCGCGCAAACGGCCCTCTATCGGCCTCAACTCGCACCGCGACCTGTACCAAAGCGTGTCTATCTTGGAGTAAAGATGGACGGCGGCTGTGTCGCAACGGGCCAAAGGCACCGGCATCTCGAATATGATTTTCCTGTCGGGCGCCATGGCCGACGGTATCTGTATGGAGGGTTCAAGAGGCTTTACAGGCATCACCGAGTCATACGCCTCTCCTTTCTTCTTTGCCTTCTCCTGCTCTTTCTGCCACTTCCCGAACTCACGCTCACGCTCTTTCTGGCGTCTCTCGTAAGACATCTTGGGCACCGCGTCTATCGTGTCGGTACGGCTGACGAGCAACCCGGTGGTGTCTGTCGTCATGTAGGTGACCTCCATCTGCAACGTATCGCGATTGACAAGGGCGGTGTCTTTGAGCCAGTAATAGACCGTGTCGAGTTTCTCGGACGACTCGACCAAGAATGCGTCCGAGGCGTCGAAGTCAAGCCCACGCACTGACGGCAGACTGTCGCTGCCCGCCGTGAAGTAGAAACCGATCTTCCTGTGGTCCTGACGTTCCGTTTTCAGAAGATAGCGGTCTGTCTGCGGAGCGGTGAAAGCCAGCAACGTTATATCGTCTGGATAATGATGGGTATAGGGCACGCGGATGATCGAGTCGATACGCAGCGAGTCGCGCCATACGGTGTCTTGCCTTATGTCGGGCTTGCTGCTCGGCTCGAACGTGGCGTGACTGAAAGCCAGCATCTCGCTCTTCTGGCTGTAAACATAGTCTCCGTCGGCGTCTTGCAGGGCATATATGCGGTATGTTCCGGGAGCCACGCCCTTGATGACGAAGCGTCCGCGGCTGTCGGTGCGGCTCACGCGCATCATCGGCCTGGTGACGAACGCCGTGTCGGACAAGTCGTCGTAAAGCCCCACGAGTATCCCTTTCACCGGTTCGAGATTGGCCGCTTCGAGCACGTTACCCGCCACCTCGAACGTATCTATGCGCTCACCGGTGGAAAAAGTGTATGTATAGTTGCCCATCGGGTTGCCCTCGTTGTTGTCGCTTATTGCGTCTGAGAAGTCTATCGTGTACGTGGTGTTGGGCTTGAGGGTGTCTTTCAGTTCGATGATTATCCGCTTGCCGGCGGCTTTAATGTCGGCCGGCTCTATCTGCGGGGGCGATATCACCACTTTGTTGACGGCGTCTTCAAGCTTTATGAACTCGTCGAACGTTATGGTTATCCTCTTGCCCCACACTCCGGTTGCCTTGTCGGCAGGCGATGTGTACAACACTCTTGGCGGAGTGTCGTCATACCATCCGCCGTCGGGCTGTCCCATACGGGCGCACGACAACAGTGTGGCTACGAGCGACAACGCCAATATATGTAAATGCTTTCTGCCCATAATGATTCGTTATGCCTTGCTCTGCTCGTTGAGTGTCATCATCTGCTCCATGATGTCGCGGCTGTTGCTCAGTCGCGGTATCTTATGCTGTCCGCCCAGCTTGCCTTTCAGTTTCAGCCAGTCGTTAAACAGGTTTGGCCGTGCCTCAACTATTTCGAGATGTTGCAGGGTGATGTCCTTATAACGTTTGGCCTCGTAGTCGCTGTTAAGCTCTTGCAGGCGCCTGTCGAGCAACCCGGCGAAGCGCCCAATGTCGTCAGGCCGGCGCGTGAACTCGATGAGCCACTGGTGGCGGCACTTGGCCTTGTCGTCCATGAACACCGGCGCGGCCGTATACTCGCTGACCTCGGCTCCCGTCTCGGCGCATGCGTAGGCAAGTCCCTGCTCGGCATTGTCTACGATAAGCTCCTCGCCGAAAGCGTTGATGAAACTCTTGGTACGGCCGGTTATTATGAACTTATAAGGATTGACCGACGTGAAGCTCACCGTGTCGCCGAGCACGTAGCGCCACAGCCCGCACGAGGTGGATATCACCATGGCGTAGTTACGCCCCGTCTCAACGCCCCACAGCGGAACCACCGCCAGGTTGTCCGTGCCGAACTCGTCCATGGGTATGAACTCATAGAACACGCCGTAGTCGAGCATCAGGAGCATTGACTTGTCGGCCGGATCGTCCTGCAAGCCGAAGAAGCCCTCGCTCGCGTTGTATGTCTCCATGTAGTGCATGTCGGGCGAGGTTATCAGCTGCTCATACTGCTTGCGGTATGGCGTGAAAGCCACTCCGCCGTGGAAAAACACCTCGATGCCCGGCCAGACCTCTTCCAGATGCGTCTTGCCTGTCAGCTCCATCACCCTTGTGAGCACCGAGAGCATCCACGAAGGCACTCCGCTCAGGTTGGTGATGTTCTTGCCTGCGGTCTCCCGCGCTATGCGGTCGCGCTTGACCTCAAAGTCAGACAGCAGCGCCGTCTGCTTGCATGGCACGCGCACCAGATTTGCGAGCGGTGTGATATTCTCTATCAATATGGCGCTCAGGTCGCCCACGAGACTGTCTCTCAGATTGTAGTTCGGAGAGTGGCTTCCGCCAAGGATAAGTCCCTTCCCGTCGAACATGCGGCTCCTGGGATTGTTGCGCAGGTATATCGCCACAGCGTCCTTGCCGCCCTTGTAGTGCAGGTTTCCCAGTCCGTCGTCGCTCACGGGTATGAATTTGCTCTTGTCGTTGGTCGTCCCCGACGACTTGGCATACCACCTCACTTTTCCCGGCCACAGGATGTCGCGCTCTCCGTGACGCATCCTGTCGATGTCACCTTTCAGTTCCTCGTAAGTGTTCACGGGGGTGTTTCTCGCGAAATCATCATATCCTTTCGCGCTTCCGAAAAGGTGGTTGCGCCCATACTCGGTTTCCTTGGCATGTGCAAGAAGCCGCCTCAACACCTCGCGTTGCAGCGTCTCTCCGTCGTTTATGTGCTTTTCCAGTTCTTTCTGCCTGTGCAGGAAGACATTCCGCACTATTCCTGTTATGCTCATAATGATTGCAAAGATACGGCAAACTTTTGGAAGTAGGCCGCTTTTCACTATTTTTAAGGATAAAGCCGGAATACAGTCCTTTCTCCCGGCACATACATTCATTATCACACAGATATATTTCTCATGTCTTTTGTATTAATTATTGCATGTATTTTATCTCAAAAATATATTCTCATGTCTTTTGTCTCAATTATTGCATGTATTTTGTCTCAATATATTCACACGTATTTTGTTTTCATAAACATATCGTTTATCATTAACAAGACACTTGGAAAAACAACATTCCGTAAAACGTAGAAAAAGGAATAAAATATTTACAAAACGCTCTCCATACTTCGCCCGTTTCAAAATTAAAATCCAATGCCCGGAAATAAGCGAATTATGAGCCGCTTTACGCAAGTGTCTGTGCGTCAGCTTAATATACCTTTCACACCTGCCTCCCCTATCAAACCTACCCCACCTACCCTCACGAATTTTTCCATTCAGCGTCCCGTT
>NZ_BEWV01000224.1 GCF_002933775.1 Prevotella sp. MGM1 | reverse complement strand
CGAGCGATAACTTCTTTAACTCCCTTAACTTCCAATAAATACTTCCCTTAACTTCCAAAAAGAACTTCCTTAATTTCTAAAAGAACTCCTTATTCCCCCTCACTGAACAACACCTGAATGACCGTCTGGCCGACCGCTTGTAACGTATTGCGGTCTATATGCGACATATCGTCATGCACAGTGTGCCACGTAGGGCCGAAGCTACTCGCCTCACATTCCGGATAATATGGGACTATATCTATCGTAGGGATGCCCGCTATTTGGTTTACCGGCACATGATCATCGGATATCATGCCACCGTTTTCCACCGGGAAATAACTGCCGAAGCCAAGAAGTTCGGCCGCATCCCATACTTTTTCCACCACGCCGGGCGCATACTGCATCGAGAACGCCTCACGGTAGAAGCGTGCTCCCTGCCCCCCTACCATGTCGAGGAGCACACCGAAACGGGGCTTATAGCCTTTGACATGCGGATTGGCAGCCCAATACTGGGCACCGAGAGCAAACGAATTGCCATCGTCCCGCACATCGCTCCACGACGGGACGCCCCAATCCTCGGCGTCGAAGCATACGAAATCGACACCGACGGAAAGGCTGTCGGCCGACGACAATAGCCGTGCCACCTCAAGCATCACCGCCACGCCGCTCGCACCGTCGTTCGCTCCGAGCACAGGCTTGCGGTGGTTTGCGCTATCGGGGTCGTTGTCTGCCCACGGACGGGTGTCCCAATGGGCGCAAATCATGACCCGCTCTTTCCTCTCGGGCTTATGGCTCGCTATGATGTTTGTGCTCTTCAACTGCGTGCCGTCATATCCGCGCAACACCGCTTTCTGTCTTGTCACCGTCATACCGTAAGCCTCGAAACGGCCGGCAATCCACTCACCGCAACGTTCGTGGGCCTCGCTGTTCATCACACGTGGTCCGAAATCGCACTGTGCGGCACAATAAGAATATGCGCTGTCAGCATTAAACACCGGACCGCAAGGCTCAGCCGCCGACGCTCCGGCAGTATCGTTTGCCTTGTTTTTGCCGCCGCAGGCACATAAAGCGGCTGAAATAATAATGTATGCCAATAATGTTTTTATCATCACAAATATATTTTTGTTTTGTTTCCCGGCGGCAGATAACAACCGCCATGCCACTGCCGGCACCCGTTACGCCGCCGGCCACTCACTCTCTCGACCGCTGGGCGATATTCATCACCCGCAGGAAATTGCCTCCCCATATCTTCCTTATGTCGCTCTCGCTGTACCGACGCGCAAGAAGCATACGTGTGAAATTTATCAACTCGGCCGAATTGGCCAGTCCCCGTATACCTCCGTCACCATCGAAATCGGTGCCGATGCCCACATGATCGATACCCATTATCTTTACGGCATGCTCCAAATGAGCCATGGCATCGGCCACAGTGGCCTCGCCCTCACGCCTCAGGAAACCGCCGTAGAGCGTTATCTGCGCCACGCCTCCCGTACGGGCAAGGGCACGCATCTGGTCGTCTGTCAGATTGCGTGGATGATCGCACAACGCCTTCGCGCTGCTGTGACTGCACACTATCGGCACACCGCTGATGTCTATCGCATCGTAGAAACTCTTTTCCGACGCATGACTGAGGTCGACCATTATCCCGTTGCGGTTCATTTCCTTTATCACCTGCTCCCCGAAGCGGCTCACACCGCCGTGGGTATCGCATCCACGCGCACTGTCACAGATGTCGTTGTCGCCGTTGTGGCACAGAGTGATATATACCACGCCGCGCTGCGCGAAGTGCTTCACGCCCGCTATGTTTCCGCCCAGCGCCAGTCCGTTCTCTATCCCCAGCATCACTGACTTGCGGTTATGCCGCTTGTCCTCGTGAAGGTCGGCCGGTGTACGGGCTATGCTGACATAGTCCTTGTTGCGCATCACGATTTCTTCTATCTTGTCGAATATCATGTCGGCATACTCCGTAGGCCCGTTGACATCGAAGTCTACTTTCGACGAGAAAGTCTCGCCCATTCCGGGCTGAGGCAGATATGCCACCATTATCGTGGCATCCTGACGGCCCTCGGTCATCTTGTGCAGGTCGACGAGCAATTGCGGGTCGCGGCTGTCAAAGCGCACGCCCTGTGGGAAAAGCATCGGGGTGTCGCAGTGGGTGTCGAGCGTGAGCACACGGTCGTGCAACCTGTGGGCGCCACGATAATGCGCTGCTTGCTTCACAAGCCAGCAGAAGAGCGGAAGACCGTCTTCCATGCATTCCGGATGCCACTGCACACCCATTATAGACTTGAACTCCCTGCTCTCGATGGCCTCCACAACACCATCGGCCGCCACGGCCGTCACCCTGAACCGCTCGCCAGCCAAGGCCACGGCCTGATGGTGAAACGAGTTAACGGCGATACGCTCGCTGCCGTAAAGGGTGTGAAGAATAGAGTCGCGCTCTATCCTCACGCTGTGTGTCGGCTCGTCACGGCGTGTGTCTTGGCTATGTTTCACCCTCAGACCCGGATCGCCCGCGCCGGCGGCGTCTATGTCTTGCGCCACCTTTCCGCCCAGAGCCATTGCCAGTGTCTGTATGCCACGGCATATACCGAGCATGGGTATCTGCCTGTCGTAAGCCAGACGGGCGACAAGCAGCTCGGGAAGGTCGCGCTCGGCATTGACGCCGTGCAGGGCAGGCAACGGTTCCTCACCTGCATAAAGCGGGTTATAGTCGGCACCGCCGCTGAGCAGCAGACCGTCTATCCTGCCGAGGGTGTTCACGATCACACCCGCATCGGCCACGGGAGGGATAATCACAGGCACACCGCCCGCCGCAGCCACCGACTTGTAGTACATCTCACTCAGCCTGCAATCGGTGTCGGCATGATTGCCCGTAATGCCGATAACGGGCTTACGCTCCACTCCGGGAAAAGAGGAGTGGACATCGGCCAGACGTGCCTGCCAGTCAAAACGGTCCATGCTATACGGTTTGTTCCTCGTCTGTCATTGTACTCACGATAATGTCGCGCTTGATACTCTGTTCGAGCGATATCAGCGTCTCGGTAGCCACTACGCCGGGAATATCCTGCAAACGGCCGTTTAGTAGATCCATCAGTTGCTCGTTGTCACGGGCATACAGTTTGACAAGCATGGTGTAAGGACCAGTAGTGAAGTGACACTCCACGATCTCGGGGATATGGCGCAGACGCTCCACGACCTTCTTGTACATGCTCCCTCTTTCGAGCGTTATTCCGACATAGGTGCATGTGGTATATCCGAGGCTTTTCGGACTGACGTCAAATCCGCTTCCCGTTATCACCCCTCCGTCTACCAAGTGTTGCACACGCTGGTGTATGGCAGCACGCGACACGCCGCATTCCGCAGCCACATCCTTAAAGGGTATGCGCGCGTTTTGTGACAGTATTCTAAGTATTTTCCTGTCAAGATTGTCGATTTTTTCCATTTAAATTAAGACTGTTATATTACAATATATTGGCTATACTTACAAAATGTAAGCAAAAGTAAAAACTTTAATCGAGCCGAGCAACTTATTGGAATAAAAAAAACTAAAAAAAGTATCAAAATGCTTTCATTCGGTCTTTAATTGCGGCATTTATCTCCGTTTGCCACGGCCTGACCGGCATCAAACCCGCAAATTGTAATTATAAAGTCATGAATTTAACACATTATCATTTAGTGAAATAGGATTGCGGAGACGATACCTGTCACGATATGCAACACGATATGCCGTCTATTGCAATCTGATTATTCTGCCGATATTCCGCAACGGGACACCCGTTGGAGTGCGTTTGGCCGCCGGTCGCGTCGCGTTTGGATACCCGTTGCATTCCGTTTAGCGTCTAAACGCGGGGCAACGGGACGCTGAATGGAAAAAATCGGAAGGGCAGGTGGGGTAGGTTTGGTAGGGGATGTGGGTACAGCAGACGTATTAAGCTGACGCACAGACACTTACGGAAAACAACTCATAATTCGCTTATTTCCGCCCATTGGATTTTAATTTTGAAACGGGCGAAATATGGAGAGCGTTTTGTATGATATTTTCTTAATTTGACAAAGAGGATTTTTTAAGGGCCAACGAGCCTTTATTCTTTGGGAAATACTCTAAAAGAATACCCTTAAAAAACTTATTCCAACCCACTGAAATCTATCGTTTAAAAAAATAAACAGAACTCACGTTAAATAAAATTGCATAATGATTGACATTGCCGATTATTTTGTAATTTTGCAACAATAATAACATCAGATAACACCAACGTATAATCAATGGCACAAGGTCAGGTTCAAGAGACAAGACAGGAGCAGGCACTCAAACAACTGCAAACCATCTCGCAGCAGCAACTGTTGCAGTCGCAACTCGTGGAACTGCCATTGAACCAGTTTCTCGAACGAATAAACACCGAGATGGACGACAACCCGGCTCTCGAAGCAGACACGCACGACCACGACGAAGACATGGCTCACGAAGACTATGGAGCCGACGAAGACACTACGGGAGCCGACGAAGACTTCGCCGCAAGCAAGGAACGTGAAGACCGGCAGACAGCACTCGACGAGGCGCTGAGCGGAATAGGACGCGATGACGAGGACCTGCCTGTATACCACGGCAGCGGGATGGCCACCGACGAAGAGCGTGAAGAGATCGTATACGGCGACACGGTATCGTTCTACGACAGGCTGAAAGAGCAGATGGGCGAGACAGAGCTGACCGAAAGGCAAGCCGAGATAATGGAATATCTGATCGGATCGCTCGACGACGACGGACTGCTGCGCAAGAGCGCCGACTCCATTGCCGACGAGCTGGCTATATACCACGGGCTGGACATCAGCACCGAGGAGATAGACCGGGTGACGGCGATACTGCAAGAGTTTGACCCGCCGGGCATCGGCGCACGCACATTGCAGGAATGTCTGCTGCTGCAAATAGACAGACGTGACGAATCGCGCCTCAAAACACTTATGCGGACAGTGATAGGCAAATACTTCGACGAGTTTACCAAGAAGCACTGGGACAAGATAAGCGCGGCACTGAAACTGAACGACGAGCAGACCGAGGCACTGGCACGGGAACTGCGACGGCTCAACCCAAAACCCGGAGCGGCAATGGGCGAGACCGTAGGAAAGAACATACACCAGATTACACCAGACTTCGTCATCGACACGCAAGACGACGGCACCGTCACATTCACGCTCAACAGCGGGGACATCCCCGAACTGCACGTATCACAGTCTTTCGCCGACATGCTCAAAGAATATCAGGACAACAAGGCGGGCATGAGCCGGCAGATGAAGGAGGCATTGCTCTATACAAAGAAGAAAGTGGCGGCCGCACAAGGATTCATCGAGGCGGTGAAGATGCGACACCGCACGCTCACACTCACCATGAGAGCGATTATCAAATGGCAACACCGCTTTTTCGAAGAAGGCGACGAAGCGGCCCTGCGGCCGATGATACTCAAAGACATCGCCGAGAAGACGGGACTCGACCTCTCCACCATATCAAGGGTGAGCAACAGCAAATACGCCCAGACAAGGTGGGGCACTTTCCCGTTGCGCTACTTCTTCAGCGACGGATACGTGACCGAAAGCGGCGAGGAGCTGTCTACACGCGAGATAAAAGCCGCCCTGAGGGACATAATAGAGGCGGAAGACAAGAAGCGGCCGCTAAGCGACGACGCGTTGAAAGCGGAACTCAACAAGAAAGGATACCCGATAGCGCGCCGCACGGTGGCAAAATACCGTGAACAGTTGGGAATACCGATAGCGAGACTGAGGAAATGAAGAACAAAAACATCATAATAGCCGCACGCCTGATGAGCTCGGCGTTCACTCCTTTCTATCTTCCGATGGTGGGACTGATGGCTCTCTTCACATTAAGCTACCTAAGCCTGCTGCCAATGGCATACAAGATGGTGGTGCTCTCGATAGTGGCCTTCTTCACTATCCTGCTCCCGTCGCTGCTCATACACCTGTACCGCCGCTTCCAGGGATGGACGCTAATCGAGCTTGGGCACAAGGAACGGCGCATGGTACCCTACGTAATCTCAATAATGTGCTATATCACCTGCATATATGTGATGAAAGAGATGCACATCCCTCACTTCATGGGCAGCATACTGAAAGTGGCTCTGTGCATCCAGATTGTATGTGCGCTGATGAACGCCTGGTGGAAAATCAGCACCCACACGGCAGCCATCGGCGGTGTGGCAGGCGCGCTGTTCGCTTTCGCAGAGATATTCGGCTTCAACCCTGTGTGGTGGCTCTGCGTAGTGTTCATCCTCGCCGGCATGGTAGGCACAAGCCGCATGATTCTACGCCAGCACACTCTCTCGCAGGTGACCGGCGGTTTCTGTGTGGGAGCCGTATGCTCGGCCGTCACGATACTGATATGACAGGGTCACGCCGCAATACCGCAAAATACGCCACACATCAGCGCGCGCACCGCCAAACAACACCATAACGTCTGCCGGGCCGTACCGCGGAGACATCAAACAACACGGCGGAAACCGTAATTGCAAAGACAAAAAAACTTAAAAAACGATACGATATGAACAATCCATTGGTTAGCATCATCATGGGCAGCACAAGCGATATGCCCGTTATGGAGAAAGCATGCAAGTTTCTCGACGAAATGCAAGTGCCCTTCGAAGTGAACGCATTGTCCGCACACCGCACCCCGGATGCAGTGGAACAGTTTGCCCGCAACGCGAAAGAGCGAGGCATAAAAGTGATAATCGCAGGTGCCGGCATGGCCGCCGCATTGCCCGGCGTGATCGCCGCCTCCACCACATTACCCGTCATCGGGGTGCCAATCAAGGGCATGCTCGACGGTCTCGACGCCATGCTCAGCATCATACAGATGCCTCCCGGAATACCCGTAGCCACGGTGGGAGTGAACGGAGCGCAAAACGCCGCCATACTGGCAGTGGAGATGATGGCGCTCGCCGATGAAGAACTGGCCGCACGCCTGGCTGAATTCAAAAACGGACTGAGAGCCAAGATAGAGAAAGCCAACGGCGATCTGGCCGAGATAAAATTCAAATACAAAACCAATTAAAGGGCAAGGAGTCTTTTTAGGAAGTTAAGGAGCTCTTTTGGGAAGTTAAGGGAGTTAAAGAAGTTATCGCTCGCAAGCTCGCTAAGAAGT
>NZ_BEWV01000223.1 GCF_002933775.1 Prevotella sp. MGM1 | reverse complement strand
CGGCATTCTTAAAAAACGTAAGCAAGCGTATTATATTGATAAACAGAGTGTTGCGGAAGCATAAAAATACGCCGATATTTTCGCCTACGGGATTATAATTTTGAAATAAACGAATTATAAAAGGGCTTTTGTCTGATTTTTTATCAACATACAATACTTCTCTCAAAAAAAAAGAGTAACTTTGCGGCATAATTACAAAAAAGGCAGCGACAGGACATAAATGACGAACAGCAATACCTACAATGGCCGATTCGTGATGTCCGCAGAGTGGGATACACAAAGCGGCATACAGCTCACCTGGCCGCATCAGGCTACCGATTGGCAGCCTATGCTCAGCGAAATTACAGATACTTATGTTAAAATGGCCGTGGAAATAGCCAAACGCGAGCAGCTAATCATTGTGGCTCCACAACCGGAAGAGGCTCTGCGAGCCATCGCCGAAAAGACAGGAAACGACATCACCGAAAACATAATCACGATGAAATGCGATACGGACGATACCTGGGCGAGAGACCACGGCTTCATCACTCTCTGCGGAAACAACGGCAGTCGTATACTGCTCGACTTCAGATTTAACGGATGGGGAATGAAGTTCAAGGCCGATAAAGATAATGCCATCAACCGAAAACTATATGACGCAGGCATCGTGAAAGGGGAATACAAGGATAATCTTGACTTCGTGCTCGAAGGCGGCTCGATAGAGAGCGACGGACGTGGAACGGTATTCACCACGACGGGCTGTCTTATGGCGCCAAACCGCAACCAACCGATGTCGCAAGACGAGATCGAGAGTGAACTGAAACGCAGGCTCAAGGCAGACCGTATAGTATGGATAGACCACGGCAACTTGACTGGCGACGACACAGACGGACACATCGACACACTGGTGAGAGTGGCTCCAAACAATACCTTATTATATATGGGGTGCGACGACAATACCGACGAGCAATACGACGAGTTAAAAAAAATGGAAACCCAACTTATCATGCTGCGCACCGCCGACGGAAAGCCCTACCGCCTGCTACGGCTTCCATCACCCGACGCTATATATGGTGACGGCGAACGGCTGCCAGCCACATACGCAAACTATCTCGTGATAAACGGCGCCGTGCTATGCCCCACATACGGCCAACCTGAAAACGACCGCAAAGCGATGGAAGTCATGGCGCAGGCATTCCCCGGCCGGGAGATTGTAGGTATCGACTGCCGCAGCATAATAAAACAGCACGGTTCGCTGCACTGCTGCACAATGCAGTATCATTGATTTTCTTGAGAATGTAGTCCGGTGGATTGAGGAAGGATGTATGATTTATCAGAAAAAGAGAAAAGACATTCATATACTTCTATCCGCAATCCGGAGTACGCAAATATACATCATCCTCACTCCACGAAATGAATAAAATAAAACAACATACACGCATGAAAGAACTTAGAATAGGATTTCTGCAACAGCACAACACGGCCGACATACAAGACAACATGACAAGACTGGCCGAAGGTGTGGCCGACCTCGCGCGACGCGGGGCGGAACTCATCGTGCTGCAAGAACTTCACAACTCACTATATTTCTGTCAGGTGGAAAGCGTCAATAACTTCGACCTTGCGGAGCCAATCCCCGGTCCGTCGACAGAACTGTTTGGCGAACTGGCACGTAAACACAACGTGGTGATAGTCACGTCGCTATTCGAGCGCCGTGCGGCAGGACTTTATCATAACACAGCAGTGGTGATAGAACGCAACGGTACCATAGCCGGAAAATACAGAAAGATGCACATACCGGACGACCCGGCATACTACGAGAAATTCTACTTCACGCCCGGTGACCTCGGCTTCAAACCGATAGACACAAGCGTGGGACGGTTGGGAGTTATGGTTTGCTGGGATCAATGGTATCCGGAGGCTGCGCGACTGATGTCGCTTGCAGGAGCGGAGATACTCATCTACCCCACAGCCATAGGTTATGAGAGCAGTGACACCGAAGACGAAAAGCAGCGGCAGCGACGCGCATGGCAGACAGTACAGCGCGGACACGCCGTGGCCAACGGACTGCCCGTGGTTGCGGTGAACCGTGTGGGACACGAGACGGACCCGTCGGGGCAGACCAACGGTATCAATTTCTGGGGAACATCATTCGTTGCCGGCCCTCAGGGCGAGATTATATACGAGGCATCGGAAGACGACGAAGAGAGTATAATAGTATCCATAGACATGAAGCACAGCGAACAAGTACGCCGCTGGTGGCCTTTCCTCAGAGACCGCAGGATTGAGAACTACGGCGGAATAACAAAGAGATATATCGATGACTGACAGGACAAACAGGGCGTAAACACGGCAAAAGGCAGATACAATCTTTCTTTATATAAGCATATCACACCACCCTGTCCGCACCATGCGCCCCACGGAAAACCCTGTTCATCCGTCTTCTAAAAAACAAGCAAACAAAACCTAACAACCAAATAAACAAACAGAATGATGTCTTCAAATTTAAGATTTTTGGTAGTAGAAGAGGCTTTCAAAAAGCAGGCCGCAGAAGTAAAGACACCGGCGGAA
>NZ_BEWV01000222.1 GCF_002933775.1 Prevotella sp. MGM1 | reverse complement strand
GCCGATGGACAATCATTTTAGCAAAACTACAAACAATTATCCACCCGATGGACATTTCTCTTACTAGAAAAAAGTGCCAATCGCTATTGACACTGCAAAGGTAAGAGGATTGGTATGCTTTGCGAAGAATCCTCTTGTCTTCTCTCCATATCCAGCACGCATCCACTTATTGGATGTGATAAAACAGAGGTGTCCTTGTTGACGTAAAAGTTGCCAACCTTTTTCATAGAACAAGCAATAGATGTCTCCTGTTTTGGCAAATGCCTGAAAGTGACAATCTTCATATAATTTTGCCAACTCTCCACCATTATTCTGTAATTGGATATATGGAGGGTTGCCAATCACAATGTCAAACCCTTCTTTATCGTCTCGGTTGAACACATCACTGAACCAAGTATGCCAAAGGAAGAATTTGTTATTCTCGGCAAGGTTGATGTCTTTGAGTTTGGCAAGAATAGTCGGGTCGTATGCTTGTGCCTCCAACTGCTTGTTTATAGTGTCGGAAATATCTTGTTGCAACTTCACTTTTCTGTCGTGGTCGCTACAAGAGTAGTATGATGATAGTAGGTGCGATACGGTCTTTTGTAGACGGTTCTTCTCATCATCGAAAAGAGATATTTCGCCCTTATCCTTCTTATACTCCTTTTCGTATGTGAGCTTGCTTAAATCCACGCTCATAAAACTCTCTATAAGTGAGTTGCCCTGCATAATCTTATAATCAAGGTTTGGCAGTGGCGATGGAGTTTCCTCATCCACCACAATAGATAGCCAAAAACGCAAACGCGCAATATCAACAGCTCCTTTCTCAATATCCACACCATAGATATTGTTTTGGATAATACTTTTCTTGATTTCTGTACGGTCATAATATGTGCCGCTCAATACCTCACGGCAATGTAAAAGTTCATTAAGCAAACCCATCGGGAATGCTCCAGAGCCTATAGCAGGGTCGCAAATCTTGACTTCTTCAAGTGCTGCGAGAAGTTTTGTTTTCTTATTCTCAGGAATATCCACAACTCCTTCTTCGGGAGAAAGTACGAATTGACGAATTTTCTCTTTGGCTATGCTTGTGTTGGTTTCGAGATAGGCAATAAGAGACTCTTGGCACATATAGCGTACAATCTCTTTGGGAGTGTAGAACGCACCTTTATCCTTGTTGTCTTCGAGTAAGTTCTCAAAGATTTTACCAAGCATTTCGGGATCGACACCCACTTCGGCATCGTTAGGGTCATTCTCATCAATGGTAAAGTTATATTCACTAAAAAATTGAAACAAGCGTTTGAAGTAATCGGCAGGGAAACGGCTTTCGGGTTCATCTTCCTCATCACGCTCAAACAAGCCACCATTGAGGTATGGAATATCTTTCCACTCTGCAATCAAAGACTTATCCCAACCGTAATCAGCAAATAGTGCTTCACGCTCCGCAGGTTTAGTATTCAAAATACCGAAGAACAAAGGTTCAAGAACAGAATCAAGATAATCGTTCTTGTAGAGTGAGTTCTCAAACATATTCTGCATATAGTTGAGGTCGCCACACATCCAACCTTTACGCTGCAAGAAGTGCAGAAATGTGATTCGTCCCATAATCTTCTTCACATAGTCACGAATCTTCTTTTCGTTATGGCCAAATGCTTGCATCAATGCAGCATTAGGCTCACCAAGCACCTTTTCTTCCCATTTGCTACCAACCTTAACGAAACGCTTACCTGTAATATATTGGATAAAATCAGCATATTGCTCACGGTACTTATCGAAGAACTCATCTGAGAGTGCTTCAACTGAGAAGGCAGTTTTCAGATTCTCAAACGATATGCCTTTCTTCTTCAAAAAGTTGAAACGTTCGATAGGCGTTCTGTATAGCAAATCATCACTACCGAAAACATAGGTGTATCGCTTGGGCGATGTTGCCTCACCTTTAATATCACAAATGAATGATAAACGCCAATGGTCGCCGCTGTCAAATACCACCAATGCAGCATCAAATTCACCCCAAGTAGGATTGATAAATGACTTTACGAGATTGCGAAGCCCTACACGTTTGTTGGCGACAGAGCCTTTGGTTATGTTATATTGGAACAAACCTATGCGGTAACTATCAGTAGTGTCTATATTTCCCAAATAGTAGCCCTCGTCAGAGGTATTCTCAATGATTCTTTCGGGAGTGCTCTTTAATTCCGTAGCATTGAAGAAATGCTGCAAGAAACCATACCACTGTGTCAAGTTAAATGATGATTGGAACAGGTTTCTCAAACTATCGGGTGTATATGCGGTTGCCATAGTAATATTGGGTTATAGTGAGTGATTTATTTGAAGCTCTCGGATATGATAATCTGTGGATTGGAAATATCTTGGGCATCGTGGCGTTGATCCTTGTTCATCGTCTGATATTCGCAAAGCAATTCCGAGATTTTGTTTTGCAGGATATACTCGTCCTGTTTCATCTTTGCACGGTCATTCTTGTACTCTCGTGACAAGGCTTTTAAGTAGCGAGGTAGTTGGGCATAGATACCCTCGTTGATATATCCCATCAATACATCGCATTGCGATTTCAGTTCGCTATCGGTCGTTATCTGCTTGATGGTACGCAAGAACTTATTGGCTTCAAGCGAAGTCTTGTCAAGGTCGGTGCGATTGATAGATGATGTATCGGCGGCCTCTACATACTCAGTGGTATATTGAGCCAATGCACTATTTACATGCTTGTAATGTTGCTCCTCATTTGCAAATGGTACAGGCTGTTCCTCTGGTTTGGCTTTGAGATATTTTACAGCTTCGAGGAAGTCTATGACCTCTACACCTGTTGGAGTAGCCAAATAGAACTCGGTTTTTACATTAGAAGAGACGAAGATGACTGACTTTCCACTATGTTTTCCAGTATCACGCATTACACGGCTCTTCATTGGCAGAGCCTTGATTTTGCGATACAGTTCACGGTCGCTATTATAGAGTTCACGCACCTCACGCAATAGGGCAATCTTCTTGTCGATGCTGTCCTTAACATTGTTATCGAACATCTGAAACTCCTTTACAATTTCCTCTTTGGAATAGATTTGAGCATCTTCACCAAATGCAGAGTGGAAGCCTTGCAACTTGACAAGGGCGTTCTTGTAGAGTTGTATTTCCTTGTCTCCCTGCTGAGATGGGTAGAACATATAGTTGTAGATATTCGGAGCAACTGAGCCGATACGATTTACACGACCTATACGCTGCATCAATCGGGTTGCATTCCAAGGCGAATCGTAATTGACAATCACATTGGAACGATGCAAGTTTACACCTTCTGCCAACACATCAGAAGTAATGATGATGTTGTACCTCATTGAATTACTGTCGAAGTTTGCATCGAAGTTCTCTTTGATGGTCTGTCCCAAACGGTTACGGTTTGCGGCTGTTACCATCAATACATCGGTACGACCAATCTCATTTGTAAGTCTATCGTACAAATAGTTCAGTGTATCCACACTCTCGGAGAACAGCACCAATTTACCCGATGGATTTATCTCTTTGTCGAAGAATTTATAAGTCAGGTTTTCTCGGAACTTATCAAACTTCGGGTCATCATTCTCCTTTGCCCAATCGGCATTAAGCTGTTCCAATATCTCACGGTCGTGGTGTAGCATTTCAAGGAAATCGGAAGTGAATGCATCAGCCGAAAAGAGAATATCCTCGGCTGCATATCCCTTAGCAATGGCATACTCGATAATCTCATCAAGCTCCATATTCTTGGCTTGAAGGTCTTTCACTTTCAAGTCTGGAGCAATGATTACCTTGTCCTCATCAAACATCTTAATCATATCTGTCGTGATACGAAGGAGTGTACGGAGCGACATCTTGAAAGCATAGAAACTACTCTCCAATCGCTTAACCATATGGACACGATAGATTGCTGCCAATGTCTGACCGATATGTACCGCATTCTTGTACTTGTTGCGATATTCAGGCTTCAAGAACTCTACTGCACGATAACGGGCATAAGTCAATCCCTTACCCTCTGGATTATCTTCTGTTTTGCCATCGGTCAGTTGTTTCAAAGTCTCGTAAAAACGATTGCTTGTATCGGAGTCCATCACGTACTCCAACTCATTTGGAGGCAGGATGTTGGGGAATATGATTCCCTGCGACTTGATGTCCGCCTTGTAATCAGGGTCATTTAGAATGTTATTACGTGTACGACGGACTGTTACCTTGTCGATAACCTTACTACGAATTTGCTCATAGATTTTATCTACTTCGGCAGTAACATCACGCTGGTCGCGTTCACGCATCAATCGTTTGTAGTCCAATATGTGTTCCGAGAAGAATCCTTTGAGATTAGGAACACCGTCAATGGTACAGCTTTGGCTATTCTGGAATAGCAACAATTGATTTTGCAAATCATCAGGACGGTTGTTGAGTGGAGTCGCTGAAAGAAGCATCACTTTCTTCTGCGAACTCTTCAACAAGCCCATATTCATACAAGGCGACTTGCATATCTTCTGCAACTCATCGTATTTACCGGAACTGTCGCTACGGAATCCGTGTGCTTCATCGACAATAATTAGGTCGAACTCCTCTTTGTCCTTGTAGTTGTCTTTACCCTCAAGAACTTTGGATAAACTGCCATTGGTAATGAATTGCGCTTTCTTGTAAATTCCAAATAGTTTGAAAGTATTTCGCCAGTTGTCTTCCAATGCAGGAGGATAGACAACAAGGATATTGGTATTCTTGCCATTTGCCTCCACAAAGCGTTTGGCAATCATTGTGGCTATCATCGTCTTTCCCAAACCCACTACATCGGCAAGGAACAATCCATTATGTTGCATCAGCATCTGGTATCCTTGAATAACGGCATCTTTCTGATATTTCAAATCCTTTACGCCATCGGGCAACTGAATGGAAAAATCATCTTCAACTTGGTCGCCAAATGTGTCAATGAGCACTTTGATGTATAGTTCGTATGGCGTTGGCTGATAACCTAAGTATGTTTTCTTCTTGTATTCTTCAATATCTTCTGCGGTCAATGGTATTGCCTCGTTCCACAAAGCCCAAAACTCATCGGAGCAATACTTCACATCGTCAAAGTCTTTCATTGCTACATTAAGCTCGTACTGTGGCGGTTGCTTGATGCCTAAGCCTGAATCGGAGATATTGGATGAACCCATAATAACCCAGCCATCGCTGTGCTCGCTATGATTCTGTGGCAAGCACAAATAGAACTTTGCGTGAAGGTTCTTGGTGGCGTGAATACGCATCTGTAAGCGTCCCGAAACAAGATCTTCGCACATCTGCAAAATACCCTCTTCTACTTCGGGAGAATATTGGGCATTAACAATGTCCTCTTTGAAGCCGTTGTGATAGATTTCTTTCGCCTTATCTTCGTCTGCTAACATCAATAGAGCTTTATTGTGCTTGCGAAAAATATCATCAATGTTAATGCCGACTAATATTTTAATTTCTGATACATTACTCAATTCCTTTCGTAGTTTGAAATAACCAGATGAGCGAAAAAATCCAACAACTGCTAAAAAACTATCGAAATTTATCATATCAGCAGCAATACCTTTGAATTTATCAAACAAGGTATTTCCTGTACTGTTTGTGAAAAATTTTGTACTCATTATTATTCGTGTTAAAATTTTCTATAGAAATAAGTGACGCTAATAATATTAATTGTTATTGAACATTTTCTTTTTCCCTTCTTTCCTTAACTTTCTCCAATCCCGGCATCTTTTTAGCCAATACACTTTCTCCTGCAGGAAAATAAAGCGGAAAGACCTGAGATAAGAAACTTACAATATCACTACGTTTCTTGCCCATGTTGAAAAAGGTGGAACAAACAAAATACATAAGATCTTGCTGACTACATGTATCTTTGAGTTGAATGGTTATTGAGGGAGTGATTATCAAACCGTGTTCTGCAAATGCGCAAGCACTGGCAAGAATAGCTTTTTGTTCTTCCTCAGTGAACATCTTGATTTTATCTGCTAACCATTTAAGTTCTCTTTGCTGAAGTGCTTGTTGCTTTTCATTCTGATGTTCCAATAGAATTGCTACATTTTCTTGTTGCTTTTCAGTCAAGGCATTTTCCAATGCTTGATTCTTTCGTTTAAGGACATTGAATTTCAGCAATGCGGCAATGTACATACAGAAATACCCTACTGCAATATCGAATATCAGGACAAGTAGATAATTGTTGCTTGAATTTTTGGTATCCTCGGCCATATACTCACTGATAGGAATAACGGCTAATAGCATGATGATGGCTATTGCATAAAGCACTCTGTATCGCGTTTTATGGTTTACCTGCGGTAAGGAGGCAAACAAAAAGGCGATAATCAAGACGGCAATTATTGCACAAAGTGGAATGAAAGATGTTCCCATAGGTTTATTGCTCAGTTTGAGGGTTAACAATAATGCGCCAATAGCCAGCTTTATCAGAACCTTCATGAGCCAAAATCTCCATATCCCTAAGGCTTTTGATGTTTTTCTCTATGGCACGTTTAGTTACACCAATTTTATTAGCCATATTATCGGCTGTGATTGATGGGTCAGAAATAACGAGGTCAATTATTTTTTGTGCTGTTTTACTGACCTTCTTCGGTGTTTTTGATGTATCTCCGAACCTATTTGCATTTACACCGAACTTTTTCACCGAACCTTTTTCGTTTACACCGAACTTTTCTGCATTTACACCGAACTTTTCGACCGAACATTCTTCGTTTACAGGGTACTTTTCGAGGGTACTATTTACCCTGTTGGCTACTTCTTCCACAGGAATTCTTCCGTTCTCGTCCCAATTCAGGTTATAGAACGTGGTATAGAAAGAAGTCGCTTCCGTTTGATATTGCGGTTCTTTTCCTTGCAGGAAGTTAGGCAGTTTCTCTGTAAGTTCACGCATCTTGCGCAAACCGGAGCCACGTTTCTCCATATAGTCCAGCTGTGTGAACACATCCGCAATGACGGGATTGCGGCGCATGGACGGCACTTTGTATATGTCACGGTCTTGAATCTGTGTTCCGTCAAGCATGGCACCGGGCGATACCAGTTCCACTCGGTCATCGTAAATGTCAATATGTACTTCGCCACCCATTACCGTATAATCTCTATGGATAAGATGGTTTACCAACCCTTCAAAGATTGCACGGTCGGAATAGTCGGGGAGATTCAGACGATAGTTCGGCATCTTCACCCATCCGCTCATGGTGTAGTTCTTGATGAAGTCCATGCCGTATTTCAATAGCAATACTAGGTTAGCCCGATGTTCTACGGAACTGATGGCATCATCTTTATAAAGTCCGGTCCAACGGGTGCAGAAGATACGCGATTGGAATACGGTGCAATTATCCACGAACAATAATCCGGCATTGGTTAGTTTACCGTCAGGAGTAACCAGACCGAATGATTCCAGATACTTGTCATTCCACTCCTGATGGGTTTGCTCACGGAAAGTATTGGCGAGAATAATAAATGAGTGCTTGCTGGCATCCACTTGTGTAGGAAGAGAATCCCATGTCATGTGTGTACCTTTCAATACCAACGAAAGAAGTTGTTGTGAATTACACTCCACGCTTTCATTGCCAATTCGCATATATGCGGTACGTGTTCCGTCCTGATAATAATAATAAGGTGTAAGCGTTCCTGCCTTTACTTTCACTTCAAGCAAAGAGTGCCCTTCGCGTTCTATCGGAATAAGTTGAACTTCCGGAACAGGGTCAAGTCTTGCCTTTATCATTTCGCTGATAAAGTCGGCATCGGCTTGTGGATTCTCCAACCCTACAATTACACCGTCATCATTCACTCCATAGAACAAGCTACCGCCATCCGTATTGGCAAAAGCTGACACGGATTTAAGCCACGACTTCACTTTCTTACGCTCCAACATTTCCTTGAAATCGTAAGCCGAGCATTCCGCTATCAATGTATTGTTATGTATCTGCATAGTTTCTTTATTGCTGTTATGGTACAACACCCCAATATCACATACAAAGGTAAGGATAAAACCGAAGAATCTGTTAAAATCCTCCTTTTCTTATGATTTTTATGCGTTTACATCACGTTGCTTATGGGGAAAAAGTGTATTTTTGCGAGTGAGAGCTTGTGTTGCTTATGGATGCTTATTTTCGGATTTGCGATATAATTGCAACACGTGTACGCAAGTTGCTCATACTGAGATAATGTTGATTTTGAGGAAGTCAAATGATTCCGATAAGGAAACAGATAACAAACAATAAGCAAAAGCGTGCAGCTCTGGTGAGTTGCACGCTTTTTGCGTTTATGGGGTTCATGGTTGCTATGTGTTTTATATGGGCTTTTTTATCTCTTATTTGCGACAAAACAAAAAGAGCCCCAAAAGTTAGAAATCAAACTTTCGGGGCATTTTATGATGTCTACAATTCATTCTTTTCTGCGATGGCTTGCATTATCAATGATTCAAGTTCCTCGCATAATTCCGGATTGTCTTTGAGAAGAGCCTTGGTGGCGTCTCTGCCTTGTCCTAGCTTGGAGCTATTGTATGAGAACCAGCTTCCACTTTTTTGTATGATTCCGTATTCCACTCCGAGGTCGAGAATCTCGCCGATTTTCGATATGCCTTCTCCGAAGGTTATCTCAAACTCTGCTTTGCGGAATGGCGGAGCCACTTTGTTTTTCACGACCTTTACTCTTACCTGGTTCCCTATGATGTTGTCACCGTCTTTAATGCTCGTGACGCGTCGGATGTCAAGGCGTACGCTTGAATAGAATTTAAGAGCGTTACCGCCGGTTGTTGTTTCCGGATTACCGAACATCACTCCGATTTTTTCACGCAATTGGTTGATGAATATGCAAGTGGTGTTTGTTTTGCTGATGGTGCTTGTCAGTTTACGCAGGGCCTGGCTCATTAGTCTGGCTTGCAGGCCGACAACGTTATCGCCCATATCTCCCTCAATTTCTTTTTTGGGAGTCAATGCGGCAACCGAGTCGACGACCAGAATGTCTATTGCTGAAGATCGGATCAGTTGATCCGCTATTTCGAGTGCCTGTTCGCCGTTGTCAGGTTGTGATATCCACAAATTTTCCACATCCACTCCGAGCTTGGCGGCGTAAAAGCGGTCGAAAGCATGTTCGGCGTCTATGAATGCCGCGATGCCTCCCGCTTTCTGTGCCTCAGCTATGGCGTGTATCGCCAGTGTCGTCTTTCCGGACGATTCCGGGCCATATATCTCTATTATCCTTCCTCTCGGATAGCCGCCCACACCGAGGGCCACATTAAGGCCGATACTTCCCGAGGGTATGACTTCCACGTTCTCGATTTGCTCATCGCCCATGCGCATTATGCTTCCTTTGCCGAAGTCTTTTTCTATTTTTGACATGGCAGCCTGCAATGCTTTCAGTTTTTCTTCGTTGCCGGTCATTGCCGCTCCTGTATCTTCTTTTTTTGCCATTGAAATATTAATTGTTAGTTATAGAATCGTGAATAATCAGAGTTCGAGGTCGCCTCCGAACTCCTCATGCCATGGAAGGCCTTGTTTGTTGAGTTGTTCCATGAACGGATCCGGATCAAATTCCTCCACGTTCCATACGCCCGGCTTGCGCCACAGGCCTTTGAAGAACATCATTGCGCCAATCATTGCCGGAACACCCGTAGTGTAGCTTACACCCTGCATGCCTGTTTCTTTGTATGCTTCTTGATGTTTGCAGTTGTTGTATACGTAATATGTCAACTCTTTTCCGTCTTTTATTCCGCGTATGCGGCAGCCGATGCTTGTCTCTCCGTCATAGTTCTCTCCCAGGTCTTGCGGGTTTGGCAATACGGTTTTGAGGAATTGCAAGGGTACGATTTTCACCTTTGCGGTCTTTCCCGAGCCGTCAGCGAGTGGAGCTTCATATTCCATTTCGTCGATGCGGCTCATGCCGATATTCTGTATTACGTCAAGATATGTGAGATATTGCTGGCCGAATGTCATCCAGAACCGGGCCTGTTTTATTGTCGGATAGTTCTTTACCAGGCTTTCAAGCTCCTCATGGTGCATCAGATAGCTCTCTCTCGGGCCAATGTTCGGGTATGTGAGTGCCTTGTGGATTTCAAGCGGTTCGGTCTCAATCCATTCTCCGTCCTTGTAGTAGAGACCTTTCTGTGTGATCTCGCGGATGTTTATTTCCGGGTTGAAGTTTGTGGCAAATGCCTTGTGGTGGTTGCCTGCGTTGCAGTCTACGATGTCAAGATTGTGTATCTCGTCAAAGTGATGTTTTGCCGCATAGGCCGTATATATTCCGCTGACACCGGGATCAAATCCACAGCCGAGTATCGCCGTTAGTCCTGCCTGCTCGAATTTCTCTTTGTATGCCCATTGCCATGAGTACTCGAAATGAGCCTCGTCTTTCGGCTCGTAATTAGCCGTGTCGAGATAATGGCATCCGCATGCCAGACAGGCATCCATTATCGTGAGATCCTGATAGGGGAGGGCGAGATTGATTACCAGTTCCGGTCTATAGTCGTTGAATAGCGTTTTGAGCTGTTCCACATCATCGGCATCCACTTGTGCCGTCTTTATGTCCATTGTCAGTCCGGCCTTACGGATGGCCTCTGCGATAGCGTCACACTTTTCCTTGCGTCTGCTTGCTATCATGAAATCTGTGAATACATCAGCATTCTGAGCTATTTTGAATGCCGCTACGGTAGCAACGCCACCCGCACCAATCATTAATACTTTTCCCATTTACTTATTGTTGTTTGTTTATGATTCTTTTTTGTTGTTACTTGCCTTTTCAAGCGTATCCGGTGCCTTGCTTTCGTGGCAGTATCGCCGTTACGGATTATTCGGCGTGGAGTTCGCTTGATTTTATTCCGAGTGCCTGCATGAGTGAATATCCGAGTATCTCCTGCCTGAAGTTTCCGCCCTGCATGGGCTGCATGGCAAACACCGTGGCTCGCTTGTTCTCGTCGTCAAGATATAGGCGCAGTGTCTCGCGCACCTTGCCGTATATTTTCTCCGCGTCCGGTATCACCATTATCCTTTTCACATTCTTGTTGTTGCATATCACTTCGA
The DNA here is from genome assembly GCF_002933775.1 of Prevotella sp. MGM1. Taxonomy (GTDB): domain Bacteria; phylum Bacteroidota; class Bacteroidia; order Bacteroidales; family Bacteroidaceae; genus Prevotella. Next base: position 6,121 of record NZ_BEWV01000222.1, on the reverse strand, counting down.
GCGCCTCGATGAACATGTCTTCCGCCGTTGTGACATCGTTTTCTATCGGCAACGAGCTGATGAGAAATTCCCCCAGGTTGTCTGAGAACGCTTTGCCGTCAAGTTCGTCGGCATATACTCCCGGTACGAAGTTCTCCATTGCACCGCGCGACTTGTCATGAATGATGATCACTTGTGTCTTGTTGTCTCCCTCGCGCAGTCCGCCGTCGAGCGCCACGCAGTCTATCCATCGTGCCGTGTCGGCTTTCGGTATACGCCGGCCTATCATCCGTTCGAAATTCACTGTGAGGTCAAACGCAACCTTGTCAACATAATCACCGTCTGCCAGTATCACGTTTTCGCTCAAATCTTCGTTGTGAAATTTATTGTTCATAGTTGCAAAAATACAATATTTCCACCGACTGACAAAATAAATATGCTTGTTTGTTAAATCCGTCCCTTATATATTAATGTGAAGAGGCGTTGCCACGTTGTCATTTTTTAAGGTGTTTTATGGCTATTGATTTAAATCAAAATAATATCATTTATTTGGGATGATAAGTCAAATAAAGTCACTGCATGCTGATATTAAAGTATACCTTTGCACGCAACTTTAATACAGCACAGTAATTTATGAGAAGTATATTGGAAGGACGCCCGGCTTTGAAGGCTGAGGTCGAGAAGATTGCGGAAGTGGCCGGCTATCTTTGGCTGAATGGTTGGGCCGAGCGCAACGGTGGTAATATTACGGTAAATGTGACGGAGCATGTGGATGACGAGATTCGCAATATGCCGGCAATCAGCGATGTGAAGCAGATTGGTGTCACCTTGCCGCAGCTTAAAGGATGTTATTTCTACTGTAAAGGCACCGGTAAGCGCATGCGAGATTTGGCTCGCCGGCCTATGGATAACGGTTCTGTAATCCGTATTCTCGACGATTGTGCGAGCTATGTCATCATAGCCGATAATGCCGTGATGCCCACAAGCGAGTTGCCTTCTCATCTCACGGTGCATGCTCATCTTATCGAGAGCGGTTCGGCTTATAAGGCAACAGTGCATACCCATCCGATAGAACTTGTCGCAATGAGTCATAATCCTAAGTTCTTGGGCAAGGATGTGCTTACCAGAATCCTTTGGAGCATGATACCGGAGACTAAGGCTTTCTGTCCGTTAGGTCTCGGAATTGTTCCTTATACACTTCCCGGCTCAAACGAGCTTGCCGACGCTACGCTGAAAGAGCTGGAAGACTATGATGTCGTTATGTGGGAGAAGCATGGCGTATTTGCCAAAGGTCTCGACGTTATGGATGCTTTCGACCAGATAGATGTGCTCTCCAAGAGTGCCAAGATATACATAAACTCGCGTTGTATGGGCTTTGAGCCGGAAGGCATGAGCGATGAGCAGATGTCTGAGATGACAAAGGCTTTCAACCTGCCTAAATAATGGCTGGCGGCCGATAGGAATGTCATTGAGGTTTAATGGATTTATTTCATGCCTCATCAAATATTGGAAAAAACAACTACTGACTACATATTATAATCATTATTACTTACTATTTTTAGTAAAATAAAAGTCCCCGATGCTGTGAAGTATCGGGGATTTTGTATTCCCTGTGAACAACATGGCGTTTCCAATATATTGTTATGATAGGCGTGAATTGATGAAAAAAGGCTTGCTCTAACTTGAAAGCAAGCCTTTTTTGTATTGTGTCCTTTCCGTTTTCTCAGATTAATTGCGGCAGGAAAGAAGATATTATCAGCACGATGATGCCGGTGACGAGCACGGCGATGGTCTTCTGCGAGCATCCTTTCCACTCTTTGAGAATTATTCCCCATACGTTTGAGAACACCACGTTGAGAGCCATCAGTATGCAGAACGACAGTGTGAGCAGGGTGGGAGACTCGGTGAGGAAGCCCTTTCCGAGCGACAGCCCGAAGAACTGGCTGTACCACAGCGCACCGGCCAGGGCGCAGAATATTACGTTGTTGGCCCATACCTTGCCGTTCCTGTAGTCGCCCCAAGTGCCGTTCTTGCTGTTCTGGTAGAAGCAGTATACGGCGTTGGTGATAAATCCGCCAAGCGTGACGAGGAATGTCGCGGGCAGAGTCTTGTACATGTCGGGTGTGAGATCGCCGAAGTTGATGCCTTTTCCAAATTCAAGACCTACGTTGAAACATCCGCTCATGAAGCCTGCGAGCAACGCTATGGCCAGTCCTTTTGGGAAGTTGAAGTCCTTTACGGCCGCTTTCTTCTCTTCCTCCGATAGCGAGGCTGCTTTCATCGAGCCGGCCACACCTATGATGGCGATACCGAGCAGTGTCACCACCACGCCGAGAATAACGGCAAAGGTAAGTGATTCGAGCGCGTTCAACTCAGGGAAGAACATGTTAAGGAGCACCGGTCCCATGATGGTTCCCAGCCCGGCGCATGTGCCGAGGGCGATAGACTGGCCGAGAGCCACGCCCAGATAGCGCATCGAGAGGCCGAAAGTGAGACCGCCCACGCCCCATAGCACGCCGAAGAGAACGGTCATCCATATATTGAACGTGCTGCCGGTGCTGAACAGTTCGAAGAAACTGTGTCCATCTGGTACGGCAAGCAGGGCGCCGAGCAGCGGCAGAATAAGCCATGCGAACACTCCTTGTACGATCCAGTAGCTCTCCCAGCTCCAATCTTTTATCTTGTTTATTGGCACATAGCAGCTCGACTGGCAGAATGCGCCTATCGCTATGATAAGCAAACCTATAATTATTTCCATGATGTCTGTTTTATTTTACGGGTTAATAGGCTATGGGATTTATTACGGTCAAAGCCCGCCCGGAAGTTAAAGACAAATGCGCCGTCATTCATTTAGACATAATGTGACACATGATAAATATTTGCCTTTGACTTCCTGACGGGCTTTGACGCGGTTATCGCATAGCCTCCTTTATTCCGGGAGTTTCAATATTATGCGCGTTTTGAAGTGACGTCAGCCTCATATTTCTCTACAGCGCCGATGAACTCTTCGCCTACCGGAACGTTGTTGCGCACGCAGAACTCGTCGTATACGGCGTTCCACGGCAGGTTCTTGCACTCTTCGAGCAGTGCGAGGCGCTGGAACTTCTTGTCGTCAAGTTCATACTTACGCAGTGTGGCGATAGGTTCGAGCAGTGCGCGGAGCATGCACTTCTGTGCCGCGCGGCTGCCGATCACGTAAGCGCCGATGCGGTTGAGTGTGCCGTCGAAGTAGTCGAGACCGTAATGTACACGGTCGAGCGCGCCGGCACGGACGATTTCGCTGAACAGATCCTGTGTCGGGTCGTCCATGATGGTGACATGGTCTGAGTCCCAGCGAACCGGGCGAGACACGTGCAGCATCAACTCAGGAACGAACAGCAACATGGCGGAAACCTTGTCGGCAACGCTCTCTGTCGGGTGGAAGTGACCGGTGTCGAGGGTTATCATCATGTTGTTCTTTGCAGCGTATGATGTATAGAAGTCGTTGGAGCCTACCGTGTAGCTTTCCAGGCCGATACCGAATACTTTCGACTCCACGCAGTCTTTCATGTTGTCGTATTTCTGTGCGAATATCTGGTCGAGCGAGTCTTTCAGCAGTTCGCGGTACATCAGGCGGTTGACGGTCAGGTCCTTGCTTCCGTCGTGTACCCACGTGTTCATGATACAGGGGTCGCCCTGGGCCTTACCGATGGCCTCGGAGATGGCGCGGCAACGTTTTGAGTGCTCGATCCAGAAGTCGCGTATGCCTTTGTCGGGGCTGGCGAGGCTGAGGTCGCCGCTCTTCGGGTGCGAGAACGATGTGGAGTTGAAGTCAAGCAGTGTGTTGTTCGCCTTGCCCCAGTCTATCCAGCTCTGGAAGTGTGTCACGTCGCACTGGTCGCGGTCAACGTATTTTCCTCCGAAGTCGCCGTAAATCTCGTGCAGGTTCAGGCGGTGTGTACCGGGGATGAGTGACTTCGCGTAGAGGATGTCAGCACGCAGCTCATCGATGTTGCGGGCTTTTCCGGGGTAGTTGCCGTTCACCTGTATACCGCCGGTGAGCGAGCCGCCCTGGTTTTCAAATCCTGCGACATCGTCGGCCTGCCAGCAGTGCATGCTCAGGTGGAAGTTCTGCATCTGTTCCAATACTTTCTCGGTATCTACTCCGATGGCCGCGTAGCGTTCTTTGGCTACTTCATAAGCCTTTTTAACCAATTCTTCTTTCATTTTGTTTTAGGTTTTATTTGTCGTTAAAACTATTTGTTTTTATCAGTTTTTTGTGATTTCTAGAAACTTCTCGTAAGCCTTGTCCCATATCTGCCTGTCTTTCGGCTCGAAACGCTTCAGCTCTATGCTGTTGGCTATTATGCGGCGCATGTCCCAGATGTCGCTTACGTCTCCCGAGGCTTTCGCCTGGAGCATGATGTTGCCTATGGCCGTGCCTTCCTGCGGGCCGGCGAGCACCTCCACTCCGAGCGAGTCGGCGGTAAACTGGTTCAGGTAGTTGTTCAGGCTGCCGCCGCCGATTATGTGGAGCACCTCTATCGGGAATGAGGCCATCTCTTGCAGGTAGCCGAACACCTGGCGGTAGCGCAGGGCGAGCGAGTCGAAGATGCAACGGCATATCTCGGCATATCCCTCAGGCACGTGCTGGCCTGTCTTGCGGCAGTATTCCTGTATGGCGTCTACCATCGACGCCGGGTTGGCGAACATGGCGTCATCGGGGTTGATGATGCTTTGGAAAGCCGGTTGCTTCATGGCTTCGGCCTGCAACTCGGTGTGCGATTTCGGGGCGTCTGTCCATTCCTTGCGGCAACGTTCGTAGAGCCACATTCCGCAGATGTTCTTCAAGAACCGTGTGGTGCCTTCTATGCCGCCCTCGTTGGTGAAGTTGCGCTCGTAGCTCAGCCCGTTTATGATGGCGTCTTTGGTCTCTATGCCCATGAGGCTCCATGTTCCGCTGCTCAGGTAAGCGAACTTCTCGTCTTTTGCCGGCACGGCTGCCACCGCGCTTCCTGTGTCGTGGCCTGCCACGGCTATTACCGGCAATGCTCCGAGGCCTGTCATCTTCTGCACTTCTTCCGTGAGAGAGCCGATCTCGACGGCCGGATTTATCATCTCGCCGAAGTGCTCCTGTGTCAGTCCCACGCTTTCGAGCAGTTTCGGGTCGAGCGTTTTTGTCTTGGGGTCGAGCATCTGGCTTGTCGATGCTATGGTATACTCGCATACCGTCTTGCCGGTCAGCATGTAGCTCAACGCGTCGGGCACGAAGAGTATTTTCTCCGCTCCGGCCAGTGCCGAGTCGCCGTTCTTGCGCATCGCGTGCAACTGGAATAGCGAGTTGAAGTTCATGAACTGTATGCCCGTGATGTCGTATACCGTCTTTTTGTCCACTTTAGCGTCGAAGTAGTCTTCCATCATGCCGAAAGTGTGCGGGTCGCGGTATGCCAGCGGGTTGCGCAGCAACGCTCCGTCTTTGCCCACGCACACGAAGTCTACGCCCCATGTGTCGATACCTATTGAGCATATAGGTATCTGTCGCTGGGCGGCGAGTTTAAGACCCTTTATTATTTCGTTATATAATGCGTATATGTCCCAGTAGAAGTGTCCTCCCGTTTCTATCAGGTTGTTGTCGAACCGTGTGAGTTCTTCGAGAACAATGCGTTCGTCGCCAAGTGTTCCGATTATGGTTCTTCCGCTGGTCGCGCCCAGATCGACGGCGAAAAAATATTTTTTATTATTCTCCATAAATGTTTGTTAGCAGTAGTTTTTAGTTATACTTACATTTTCAAAGACAGTGCAGGCCCGACGCTGCGAAACCGGTTCGGGGTTGTTCAGGCACTGCCTATCTTTTGCAAAGATAAAAAGAATTATTGAAATTCTGAAATTTATGAGGATGTATTTCCGTGGTTTTGGTGTTAAGGACATCTGTTTTAAAACAATAGTCACCGTGATGCGGTGTGTTTTGATTGTGATTATAATTATAATGTAAACTAAAAGTCACGGATTTAGCGCTTTGCTTTTTGTCGAAATAGAAAAACGAGTGCGCTACTCATTGCGATATACAATGCGATAGCGCCTTTATCGAAAAACGGAAATCCGCCTGCTTTCCCGCAACGGGCGGCTGAATGGAAGCCGTTCGGCTGCCGATTGCTTTCCGTTT
>NZ_BEWV01000221.1 GCF_002933775.1 Prevotella sp. MGM1 | reverse complement strand
TGCTGACCCATGCGTGGCCGGGCAATGTCCGCGAGCTTCGTCAGAAAATCATGGGAGCGGTGTTGCAGGCACAGACGGGTCTTGTCACGAAAAAACATCTGGAACTTGCCGTGACGAGGGCGGCCTCACCCGTCAGCTTCGCCCTGCGCAATGATGCTGAAGACAAGGAGCGAGTCTTACGCGCATTGAAGCAGGCGAACGGGAACCGCAAGGTTGCCGCCGAACTGCTCGGAATAGGACGTACGACACTGTACAACAAACTGGAAGAATATGGATTGAAGTATAAATTCAGGCAATCATAGCCAGTAATTCATTTAATTTGGATTATTACGAATATCAATGTTGCAATTACATTCGCAATAAAGACAACGGTTTCAAAAATAATGTTACCTTTGCATACAGAAGAGTTGTTTGACAGTAATGAGCCGCAAAATATTGAAATTAGAACCGTCGTCAAGTCATTACCCTAAAAAACAGATAAGTTTATAACTCTCTCATCTTAAATTACCTGCAAACGATTATCGGATTTTCGGGAAAAAGTAGTACTTTTACAAATCCAAAGATAATGTAATAGAAAAATATGAATATGATGTACGAGGCTGGTGCTTTATGGAATAAATGGGATTTGCATATCCATACTGACGCATCAGATGGGAAAGGCTCTTGCCAAGACATATTAAAAGAAGCTGCTGCAAAGGAGCTCAAATGTATAGCAATTACAGATCATCACACAGTTGCTAATGTTGATCTTATGAAAGAATTAGCTGTGCCGATGAACATATCTGTTATTGCTGGCGTTGAATTTCGCACGGAATATGGAAAGGCTTCCGTTCATATGATTGGGCTTTTTCCTGATGAACATAACGGAGTAAAACTTGATGCTGAGTTTTTAAAAGAGAATGTGTTGAATCCGTTAGGTATAACTCGTACTAAGATGATACAAAAAGGTAAGGAATGCCTTAAGAAAGAGGGGTTGCCTGACGATTTATATTTTAAGGAAGGAATGTTTCAAGTTCAAGCAGATTTCAAACATGCCGCAAATCTTATTCATCAATATGGTGGTCTAGTGACTGTACATGCTGGTTCTAAATCTAATAGCATAGATGTGGAAATGAAACATGAGGGTAAGGCGGATAAGAATGTATCAATTGAAGATTCTCTAGGACCAGTAAAAGAAGAATTATTCAAAGGAGGATATATTGATATTTGTGATTTGACCAAACCGAAAGAGGCGACTTTTTATCAGAAAGTATTTAGAAAACCTTCTATTACGACATCAGATGCCCATGAAGTAAATGAAGTTGGTTCAAATGCTTGTTGGATAAAAGCAGACTTGACTTTTGAAGGATTAAGACAGATATTGGTAGAACCTGAACGCATATCATTCGATGAACCTAATATTTTAAATCGAATTAGAAAGAATCCTGATAAATTTATACAAAGTTTAGAGGTGCGTCGTACATCCAATGCTACGATGTCAGAAATTTGGTTTAATAATGTGCAAATACCACTTAATCCTGGTTTAGTAGCAATTATTGGTAATAAGGGAAGTGGTAAGAGTGCGCTTACTGATATTATTGCATTATGTGCTGATACCTCTAATCAAAACTGGGCATTTCTTACCCCTACAAAGTTCAGAATGACAAAACCTTATAATCGTTCTAAACAGACGGAAGCAGTAATTCAATGGATAGATGGTTCACATTCTGCTATCAAGACATTGGATATGTCTTCAGATGCGACACAACCAGAACGGGTAAAGTATATACCTCAAAATTTTCTTGAAACACTTTGTACCACAGAAGACGACCACGAATTCGAAAGTGAACTAAAGAAGATAATATTTCAATATTTAGACCCTGCGCAAAGGTTCGGCTTTAATGACTTAGATAGTATAATAAATTATTTGACAAGAGAGAATAGTGCTTCATGTCATGAAATACAATCTCGTATTAAAGCTATCAATGCTGACATTATCGAAAAAGAAGCTATGCTTATTCCTGCATATAAGAGTAAACTTGCGAATGAGCTAAAATATAAACAGGAGCAGTTGAGTAATGCACAGTCTGCAAAACCAAAAGAAGTGGCAAAACCTTCGTTAGAAGATAATCCTGATGCAAAAAAGGCAAAAGAAGACATTGAGCAGATTCAGGAAAATTGCAAACAAATTGCAGTTTCATTGCATAAGTTGTACGAAGAGCGAGAGATTATTGTCAAGGCAATACAAGATATTAATGCTAGTAAAGAACGTTTAGACCGCCTCAATTCTCAGATAGAGTCTGTAAAACTGGAACTACAAAGCCTATATGAGAGAAATAATTTGAAAATAGAATCCGTAATAAGCATTTTGTATCATCCTGAAATAATAGAATCAAAAGTTGAAGAATTATCAAAACGTTTGGCTTTCTTAGATGAACAATTAGACGAAGCTAATACTGAAAGTTTAAATTGTCAGTATAAAAATGCGTTACAACAATTAGAAGATGCTAAGAAGCTGTTAAGTGCCCCAGAGCTAGAATATCAAAAGTATCTAAAAGAGAAATTGGATTGGGAGAAAATGTTAGAAGATATAATTGGCACTTCAGAGAAGGATGGAACAATAAAAAATCTTCAAGCACGGATAGATTATATTGAACATCAGTTAGCAGGAGAGCTTTCTACAAGATTAGACCTCCGCAGACAGTATGTTAATGAATTGATGCAAAAGAAGCGTCAAGTTCTTGATACTTATAATAGTCTTTTCGCTCCCATAGTGAAATTCATTCAAGATTATCATGAGGAATTAAAAGACTACCCTATAGAATTTGATTCAACTTTTGCTATTAAGAATTTTGAAGAAAAATTGTTTGATTATGTCAGCCAGCAAGCTGCAGGCTCTTATTATGGGAAAGAACAAGGATTATCTAGAATAAAAGATAACATTGATAGTGTTGATGTATCTAGTGTTCAATCTATAGTGGATTTCGCTTGTCTTATTAATGATGATTTACTATTTGACAAGCGTGATGGTCAGAATATGGAGCGAATTGTTGAGGCTCAATTAAAAAAAGGTCATACCAAACAAGAACTATACGATTTTATATATGGAATGGATTATGTGATTCCTTTCTTCCAATTAAAGATGAATAGTAAACCCCTATCTTCGCTATCACCAGGTGAGAGAGGGGCTTTACTTCTCTTATTGTATCTCTTCATTGACATGGATGATAAACCATTAATTATAGATCAGCCAGAAGAGAACCTTGATAATGAAAGTGTTTTCAAGTATTTAGTACACTTCATTAAGACTGCTAAGAAAAAACGTCAAATTATTATGGTTACACATAACCCTAATCTTGCCGTAGTGTGCGATGCTGATCAAATTATTCAAATGAAGATAGATAAACTAAAGGGTAATGAGGTTACTTATGTATCCGGAGCAATAGAGAATCCAAAGATGAATAAAATAATTGTTGATATTCTTGAAGGTACATATCCTGCATTTCATAATAGGGATTGTAAATATTTTGATAAGACTGTGTGAATAAATCTATAAATTTGAATGTGCCTATACACAGACACATTCAAATTTATGTCCCTCCCTTAGGAATAATTTGTATTAGACTATTATTTCCGCTTTGTCCTTACGATTTCTTTGATGTGATATGTATCAGTGGTAATTGCTGAATATTAATATTCATGGAATTTCTTTTACGAAGGTGTGTTTCTCAAAAAATAATATTATCTTTGCAGCTAAAAAGGCGTTCTTTTGAATTATAGCAAAACGAAGTGAGATACAGAATTTCGCTGGTTTCTAAATCATTACCTATCAAGTTGAAATATTTTGTAAGCTATTGAATTTTAGCGAAAAAGGTAAACTGTTATGTCTTAAACAATGGAAGGTAATGTGTTTGGTGATTCCGGCAGCTTCAACCCACTTTTTGACAGGACGGTTTATCCAAGAAGGGTCAGGAAGTCCGGCAAAAACCAAAAGTTCACCCTCTTTTGGCTCTCCACAGAGATTATATGCTTGCTCTGATATAGGCATATATTCAACTCCTTTTGTCTTTTGCTGAGTAAAATTCAACCGATAGCCTCCATTGAACATTTCCACTTCCGACCACTTCAACTTCTGAATGTCGCAATGACGGATTCCTGTTAAAGCAGAGAACAAGGCAGCACGTTTCAGTAATGGGTCACAAGGTGTTTGAGCCAGTCGGTTCAATTCCTCTACCGTGAGATATTCTCTCCGGCTTTCCCTTTCTTGAATGCCTTTGACTTTTGCAGAAATATCAATAGTCAGATATCCGTCTATAAAAGCCTGTTTCAATCCGGCTTTGAAGATAGAGAAATAGGTTGCTGCTGTATTTTGAGAAATCGTACCTCGTTTAGTGCCTCCTTGTGGGGCATTCATTATGAATTGCCGGAACGATTCAACCATCTTTAAGTCTATTTGCGAAAAGAGAATGGTGTCACCTTTTGCGAAAATCTTCAATAATTCATGCACTCTCCTCCAGTTGACAATGATAGAATCAGAGCTATGGGCATGCCTTGTTCGCTGCACATGGTCGAAGTACTCAATGAAATTACTTCGGGAGCGTTCCAACTGCTCCGCCTGTTCTGCATCGGTATCGGCATATAAAGCTGCATTGTCGTATTCCTTTTGTCGTAGGCTTCTGACCTTGTCGGCATAGATACATGATTCCTGGTCTAATTGCGACTTACATTGAATGACACCGTTCAAATCTCGCTTCGGATTATAAGTGGTTTTGCCTTCGGCATTAGTCCTTGCATTGCGTGACTTATCCCAAATAGGTGTTGTAATGGTACGATTGAGATATTCACGCACTCTTTGTGGCGTATCTTTTCCGGATTGGAATACAGGATAAGATTCCACATAAAGATACCATTCATCACGATATTCAGATTTGCGGAGCTTTACCGACACTCGTGTATTGACTAATGCTTTCTTCATCGCTTCACACCTTTATATAAGTTATCAATTTCTTTCTTGGGTACATACACAAAGTTCCCAATCTGCCGGGTAGGGATAGAGTATTTGCGTATGTGGAGATAAACTGTACTTTCATTCACAAGAAACTTCTCTGTGATTTCTCCAATGGTATAACAATCTTTCGGCTCCAGACTATATAGTTTGGCAACAGGTTTCGGCTTTGTGAGAGCTTTCTTGCGTGGAGGATAGAGTTTCATCAGTTCTGCTTTTGATAGTAATGTCTGTCTTTCTCCTGCATTTACACTGGGGATTGTACCCTTACGAATCAAACGATAAAGAGTTTCCTTGCTTATGCCAAACAATGCGTATGCTTCAGGAACCGTGATGTACTCTTTGGACTTGGGTATCTTCTTAACCACTTCGTCCAACCTTTGCAATCTTTGTTCTTCATCCTTGCGTCGCTTCCATGCAATTTTGGAACATTTGGGAGAGCAATACCAAGATTCTATTGTTTTGGCTAAAAACTCTTCTCCACAAATCTGGCACTTCCGTTTTATTTCAAATTTTGCTGCTGGCATAATCTACTTTTTACTTATATTCCTCATTCTCAATACCGGCATTCTTGTAAGTGTCACATTATCTACTTTTAAGTGTCGGTACAATTATGGTACAAATATACGATAAAAATCCGAGAAATAAGCAAAGCCAAAGAAAAGTCTACAAAAAGAAATAGGGCGTAACTTATTGAGTTACACCCTATATTCCTATTTATTGTTATCGTTATTTATCGATACTTACTTCACTTCCTCAAAGTCGGCATCCTGAATATTTTCATCTGCCTTTGAGCCGTTATTCTGCGCCTGCTGGCCGGATGCCTGCTGAGCATTGAAGCCTTGATCGGCACCCGGTTGGCCTGCTCCCTGATACATCTGCTGGCTGGCCGCCTGCATGATGTTGTTTAGGTTGGCTGTCGCAGTGTCTATTGCGGCTATATCGGCTGCCTTGTGGGCATCTTTGAGCTGTTGCAGAGCAGTCTCGATAGGAGCCTTCTGGTCGGCCGGAATCTTGTCTCCGTTGTCTTTCAAGAAGTTCTCTGTGGTGAATATGAGCGAGTCTGCCTGATTCAACTTGTCGATGCGCTCACGCTCCTTCTTGTCATTCTCAGCGTTCTGCTCTGCTTCTGCCTTCATGCGGTCGATTTCCTCCTGACTCAGACCAGATGAAGCTTCGATACGTATTGCCTGCTCCTTGCCTGTCGCCTTGTCTTTGGCCGACACTTTGAGAATACCGTTGGCGTCGATGTCGAACGCAACCTCAATCTGCGGAACACCGCGGCGAGCCGGAGCAATGCCTTCGAGATTGAACTGACCGATGCTCTTGTTCTGAGCGGCCATCGGACGCTCACCCTGCAATACGTGGATTGTCACGGCCGTCTGGTTGTCCACCGCGGTAGAGAATGTCTCCTTCTTGTTGCAGGGTATGGTCGTATTAGCCTCGATGAGTTTAGTCATCACACCGCCCATAGTCTCGATACCGAGAGTAAGCGGAGTCACGTCGAGCAGCACGATGTCGCCCACGCCGCCTTCCTTGTTGAGGATCGCGCCTTGAATGGAAGCACCCACGGCCACAACCTCGTCGGGGTTCACACCCTTTGAAGGCTCTTTGCCAAAGTAGTTCTTCACCAGTGTCTGCACTGCCGGTATACGGCTTGAGCCGCCCACGAGAATAACCTCGTCTATATCCGATGTGGATAGTTTTGCGTCGCGCATTGCGTTCTGGCACGGTATGAGACAGTTCTGGATCAGTTCGTGAGCCAATTGCTCGAACTTAGCGCGTGTCAGGGTTTTCACCAAGTGCTTCGGCACACCGCCCACTGGCATGATATAAGGCAGGTTGATCTCTGTCGACGTAGAGCTTGACAACTCTATCTTCGCCTTTTCAGCAGCCTCTTTCAGTCGCTGCATAGCCATCGGGTCTTGCGTAAGGTCCGCTCCCTCCTCGTTCTTGAATTCCTGCACGAGCCAGTCGATGATAACCTGGTCGAAGTCGTCGCCGCCGAGGTGTGTGTCACCGTTTGTCGAGAGCACCTCGAACACGCCGCCGCCAAATTCAAGTATCGAGATATCGAACGTACCGCCACCAAGGTCGAACACAGCAATCTTCATATCCTTGTTTGCCTTGTCCACACCATAGGCCAGTGCGGCCGCAGTAGGCTCGTTGACGATGCGTCGAACGTTAAGACCAGCGATCTGTCCGGCTTCTTTCGTTGCCTGGCGCTGAGAGTCTGAGAAGTATGCCGGCACGGTTATCACAGCGTCTGTCACTTCCTGTCCGAGATAATCTTCGGCCGTCTTCTTCATCTTCTGAAGCACCATTGCCGATATTTCCTGCGGAGTGTATTTGCGGCCGTCGATGTCTACGCGCGGATATCCGCCCTCGTTTACCACAGTGAACGGCACGCGGCCGATTTCCTTGCTTGTCTGGTCCCAAGTCTCACCCATGAAACGCTTGATGCTGTACACGGTGTTCTTGGGGTTGGTGATGGCCTGACGCTTTGCCGGGTCGCCCACCTTGCGCTCGCCGCCCTCTACGAAGCCGACAACCGACGGTGTGGTGCGCTTGCCCTCGCTGTTTGCTATCACTACCGGCTCGTTGCCTTCAAACACGGCAACGCATGAGTTTGTAGTACCTAAGTCTATTCCAATAATCTTTCCCATAATCTTTATTTTTTATTTATTATTTCCGTTATTAATTTGTGTACTTGCTTTCGCTTTCCGCAGATATTATAGCAAAGCGCGTGCCAAACATAATCCAGGTATGACTTAATGTCTGTTTCTTGCGCCATTTTGTCACAAGCATTATCAGACATGCCTCAACCGTAATCATTTCCTACCCGTTCATCTATGACATAAAACGTTTTTGGGCCGCTTTTCCCGGAACAAACAATTATATTAATGGCAAAAGAACAGAACTTCACGCCCATTAATCCGTCGGCCATACATAGCCAACCGAATTACCGCACAGTTTCCTTATCCGGAACACTCAATGTGCGGTATACGAGCACACGTGCTTCCGGTGAGAGCGTCACGGTGAAGCTGTCGCCTGCGGCCTCGTTCAGAGTGCCTTGCCACCAAGCCGTCAACATCCTGTCGCTGATCGGCCAACGCAGACCCGACGCGGACAGCGTGCCGGAAGGAGAAAGGGAGAACAGGGACACCTGTATGCCGGGCCGGCTCATGAGTGTCGCCGTTTTCATAAGCGGAGTGAAAAGTCCGTAGTCTGAAAGCATCTCTATGCGCCTGAACAGATACGCATGCTCCATAAGCAGAGAAATATTCCCCAACGTATGGTCTTCACGCATTCCGGTGGCTCCCAATATCAAAACATCCCGGTAGCCCGACCGGTGGGCGAACAGTATCGATTTGGTAAGGTCGTTCACTTCCTGGTCTTCCACAAGATGGATGCGGTCGGCATACCGCTCCCGGAAACCGGGCGAAAGACTGTCGAGATCGCCGACGATGGCGGTCGGTACTATGCCGGCCTTGTCTAATGACGCAATGGCTCCGTCGCAGGCAATGACGACGGAAGCCCTACGCAGAAAGCCCAAAGGAAGGTCGGCTTGCGGAAAACTGCCGTTTGCCATTATTACGCAGTCATAAGGTTCAATCATCTTTGTCTTATTCCTTTCTTTTTCCATGTATACAATCCGATTGCCGCCAGTATGGCATAGCAAAAATAGAGAAACATCGTGGGGTAAAGCCCGCGCCCGCAATAAAGCCATACGGATACACAGTTGACAACAATCCAAAACACCCAATGCTCAATGAAGCGCCGGGCCAACATCCATGTGGCAACTATCCCGACGGCCGTGGTAAAAGCGTCGCCAACCGGTATCGGTGAGTCGGTAAACCGATGCAACAGGTTGTATAGCGATGCGAACAGCGCGGCAATGGCAAGCATGACTACACCGAGAAGACGGGGAGTCAGATTGCGGTAGATAATCTCATCCCGGGTGGCCGTTGCCGCGGCATCCTCTTTGCCCTCCTTGCCTTGCGTCCACTGCCAGAAACCATAGACACTGATGACCACATAATATATATTCAGACCCATGTCAGCATATATCTTTGAAAAGAAAAACACAAAGACATATACAAAAGAGGTCAGAAAACCGACTATCCACATGGCACGGTGTTGCCTGATTTCCAAAAACAGGTAAAGCAGACCGCTCAGCACTCCGAAATATTCCAATAGCCGTTCCATCTCTCAGACTTTATAATTTGACAACCTCAATAATGTGATAATCGAGAAAAACCGTTTACCTTTAAATATACCTTACGCTCACGATGGCATCATACGTACCGGCTCTGCAGGTTTGATATCCACCGGTAGCCCACGCTCCGACGTATCATTACGGATGTCTCTCCTCATATTCGACTGCAAAGGAACGAAAAATAGACGTAACAGCCAAAATATATGGGAATTGTTTCAAAGATTGAAATGTCTTTGGATGAATATCCTTTATCATCCAAAGCGTAAAAAAATACCAAGCCATAAGGCATCCGCACGTTTCTCTGCAACGGCCGGACTTTCGGCCAGCATCATCCACGGCATACCGCGACAGGAATTTCCACGTAAACGATTTCGTAATAATAAAATCAAGGATTTAACACTTTATTTTTCACCGAAATAGAAAAACAAATGCGATACTGATTGCGATACACAATACGATAGGGCCTTGATCTTACCACCGAAATTCGCCTGATTTCCTGCTACGGGTGTCTAAATGGAATCCGTTCGGCTGCCGATTGCTCTCCGCTTAGCGGCTAAACGAAGAGCAACGGGACGCTAAACGCAAACCAGAACTTTCAAAAAGCGGAATGCAAGGAGTGCGAGCAACAAACATTTCTCGTATAACATTGATATACAACATATTGCATAAAACGCTGAAATACGGCGATATTTGCGGCCTCCGCATCTTAATTTTCAAATAACCTAAATATGAATGACCTTTTGTAAATATTATTCTTTATTGTCATCCGGACATACTAAGTTTCCGCACCCATTTATAAATAAGATACAACAGCATTAAATCATCCTTACTGAGAGTGGAAAACGGAATCAAGAATGTATAAGGCAAAAATATGTCAAAAAAACTTTCATATTCACGTTAATTATAAATATACTCCCCGTATAAAACTTTTTTAATTTAATGGGGTTTAATAGTACTGAATAAATGGTATATTATTTTTTTCTTTGCGTACTGTCTTCATATATTTGCAAACAAATCAGGACAACGACCGGATTTATCAAACCTCAGGATAACGCGCCTCTTCCCCTGCGCATGAGAGAAAAAGGGGAGTTTTGTTTTACTTTTAAAAGACATGTATTATGGAAACAAAGAAAAAAAGTTGTACCAAGACCGCCAAGTGTGCGGAAGACAACAAAAAGAAAGAGTGTAAGACCGATAAGCAGAAAGAAACCTGCAAGTCTGAAAAGCCAAAGTGCCAAGCCAAAGCCAAAAAGGCTAAGTGACAGGCACAGAAAGAGACAGATTAACTTATTATCAACAACTTAAATTCATTAGCTTATGTTTTATCATGTAAAAGACTTGCAGTTCAACGCAAGAGTATCAAAACCAGATCCGCGGTTTGCAAGAGTGATGCTCGAAGCTTTCGGCGGAGCAAACGGAGAGTTAAAGTCAGCACTGCAATACTTCGTGCAGGCTTTCAGTTGTCACAATCCTTATCCCGACAAGTATGACATGCTCATGGATATAGCCACCGAAGAGTTCGGACATCTCGAAATCGTAGGCGCTACCATACAGATGCTACTCGGCCCGGTAAACGGAAAGATGAAGGACGCGGTGGAGACCATGCCGCTCAACTGCATGATGCGCGGAAAGGAGGGAAAAGAGGAACTCATACACCAGGCTTTCACCAATCCTCAGTTTCTGGTGGGTGCGCCGGGCAGTCCCGCCCTGACAGACTGTAACGGAAACCCGTGGAATGCCACATACGTATCGGCAAACGCCGATCTGTCGGTAGACCTGCGCTCAAACATGGCAGGAGAGGCACGTGCAAAAATAGGCTACGAAAATCTCATGCAACTGACAGACGACCCGATGGTAAGAGAGACGCTTATGTTCCTCATGACACGCGAGGTGACACACTACCAGCAGTTTGAGGCCGCATTGGAGACAATACAGCCTAACTTCCCGCCGGGAGCATTGCAAACATCTCCGAAATACAGCAACCTTCACTTCAAACTGTCGAAAGGCGACGAAGCCGTAGGGCCGTGGAACGAAGGCAAGAGCACCCAATTCGGCGAAGAATGGCTGTGGATAGACGACCCCATCGACGAGGTGAGAAAGACAAACGGTCTTGTAGACCGTAAGCCGGAAGGAACGTCGCGCACAGAGAAAGAGATGCGCAAGAAAGACGAGCAGCTCTCGGCAGAACACCGTGACGAAGTGTTGTCGGCCACTCCCGACAAGGATATGCAATGGTGTAAATATTGCAATGAGGAAGAGAAATAAAAACAGTAATGAACAATTAAAAACATAAAAAAACCATGAAAAAGATATTTTCAGCAGTCATGGCACTCGCCGCAACGGCGGCCATGACATCATGCGGCAACGACAATAAATGTTACGGAAACGATAACTGCCGTGAAAACTGTACCATAGAGAGAATGGAGAATTCTGCCGACAAGGCTTCCAACAAGATGAAGAAAGACTGGGAGAAAACAAAGCAGAATGCCAAAGAAGACTGGAAAGACACCAAAGAAAACGTCAAGGATGGTTGGGAAGACACGAAAGACAACGTGAAGAAAGGCTACGACAAGACGAAAGAAACCATAAAGAAAGGTTACAACGAAACCAAGAAAGAGGTCAAGGATGCCTTATAATAACGGAAGCCTTACGATTCAAAGTCTTCAAGAGTTTAATAACACAAATGTCAAACAATTAAAAAAACTGTATTATGATAGGATTTATTATTTGGGTCATCGGTATGATACTCACCATCAGAGCCGCTTTTGAGATTGCAAGATATGACGTTTCGCTATGGAAAAGAATCGTCGCCATCATCATTCTGGTCTC
The DNA here is from genome assembly GCF_002933775.1 of Prevotella sp. MGM1. GTDB lineage: Bacteria > Bacteroidota > Bacteroidia > Bacteroidales > Bacteroidaceae > Prevotella. Next base: position 171,561 of record NZ_BEWV01000221.1, on the reverse strand, counting down.
CACAAGCTGGGTAGGACTTCTGTTCTATTACCTGTTCGCAAGAGACCGCATGGAGTCATGGCTTGAATGAAAAGCAAGACCCCGGCCGTGAACAAGGCCGAAAATAAATAGAAAAGCGAAGCACCGGAAGTAAAATGTTTATCAGCTTACTTTAAACAATATCCGGCGGCTTCGCTTTTTCATGCCGTACCGCTACTACTTTCAGTCCTGCATGTATGGCGTGGTATCCTCAATACCGGCCTCGGCCAATGCCTCGCGCCGCTCAACACACGTGCCGCAACGCCCGCAATGCACATCACCGCCTTTATAGCACGACCATGTCTCAGAGTAGTCCAGCCCCATTTCTTTACCCCTACGCGCTATATCAGCCTTGGTTATGCCGGTATACGGAGCGAGAATGCCGGCTCCGACGTAAGTTCCGGCCTTTGCCGCGGCATCGAAAGCGCATACGAATTCCCGGCGGCAATCGGGATATATGGAATGGTCTCCACCATGATTTGCCATCATCACGTACCGCAGACCATTACTTTCGGCAATTCCGACGGCAATGGACAGCATTATTCCGTTTCTGAAAGGCACCACGGTAGACTTCATGTTCTCGTCTGCATAGTGCCCGTCAGGAACAGCATCGGCTCCTTCGAGCAGCGAGCTCTTGAAGTATCTGTTCATAAAATCAAGACTTATCACGATATGCTTTATCCCCAGCCTCTCACAGTGCATACGTGCAAAAGGTATCTCACGGGCGTTATGGTTGCTCCCGTAATCAAACGATATGCCTACCGCTATGCGGTCACGGTACTCATGCAGCATGGTGACACTGTCCATTCCGCCACTCACTATTATCACTGAATCTTTCATATATGGTTTATTGACTGTTTAAAGACGCAAAAATAGGAAAATAAAAACAACGCTCCAAACAAACAAAGTGTTTTTTATACAATATTGCAAAGTCCATATTACATTTCAATGACAAAGCCGCAAAAAATATATAAAATCGCAATCATCGGATATTCATTATTGATATAATTTACTAACTTTGTAGTTCGAAGTTAAATGTGGAAAATATTTAATTATTATAAACAAGCAATTATGAATATCGATCAATTCAACTTTGCCGGCAAAAAGGCAATCGTACGCGTGGATTTCAATGTGCCATTGGACGAGAATGGCAATGTAACTGACGACACCCGCATCCGCGGCGCACTCCCCACACTGAAAAAAGTAATATCAGACGGCGGGGCGCTAATTATGATGAGCCACATGGGCAAGCCCAAAGGCAAGGTAAAGAAAGAGCTTTCACTCTCCCAGATTGTAAAGAACGTATCCGAAGCGCTTGGTGTTGAGGTTAAGTTCGCAGACGATTGCGCAAAAGCTGCTGACGCTGCCGCAGCCCTGAAACCGGGCGAGGCGCTGCTGCTCGAAAACCTGCGCTACTATGCCGAGGAAGAAGGCAAGCCTGTAGGCGTGGAAAAAGGGACACCCGAATACGACGAGGCAAAGAAAGAAATGAAGACCCGCCAGAAGGATTTTGCGAAGACACTCGCAAGCTACGCCGACTGTTACGTGATGGACGCTTTCGGAACAGCTCACCGCAAGCACGCTTCCACAGCCGTAATCGCCGACTATTTCGACGCAGACCACAAGATGCTCGGCTACCTGATGGAAAAAGAGGTGAACGCCGTTGACAACGTGCTAAGCAATATCAAGCGTCCGTTCACAGCCATAATGGGCGGCTCTAAGGTATCCACGAAAATCGGAATCATAGAGAACCTGCTCGGAAAGGTAGACAACCTCATTCTCTGCGGCGGCATGACATATACTTTCGCAAAGGCTCAGGGCGGCAAGATAGGTAACTCGATATGCGAGAACGACAAGTTGGAACTGGCTCTCGACATCATGAAGAAAGCCAAGGAAAACGGCGTTAACCTCGTACTTGGTACAGACTGCATCGCCGGCGACAACTTCTCCAACGACGCCAACACCCAGATATGCCCTGTAGACGACATTCCCGAAGGATGGGAAGGCATGGACGCCGGTCCCGATACACGCAAGAAATTCGCCGAGGCCATAGAGGGCGCAAAGACAATACTATGGAACGGTCCGGCAGGAGTATTCGAGTTTGACAACTTCGCTGGCGGTTCAAAGGCCATCGCGGAAGCCATTGCAAAGGCTACGGCCGACGGAGCTTTCTCGCTCATCGGCGGCGGCGACTCGGTTGCATGCATCAACAAGTTCGGCATGGCCGATAAAGTAAGCTATATATCAACCGGTGGCGGTGCGTTGCTCGAAGCAATAGAGGGTAAAGTATTACCGGGTGTAGCAGCCATCAAAGGTGAATAATAACCCCACACAGAAAGAATAACCTGAAAAGAAGGCTGCCTGAAAGGTTTTTCAGGCAGCCTTCTTTCATTAAAACAATAACGCTTATGAAATCAAAATTCATTACTCTCACACTGGCAACAGCATTCCTGAGTGCGTGCGGAAGCAATAGCACAGGTAAAAACGAACTTACCACCGACTCCGTAGCATTCAGCGAAAAAAGCAAAACGGCGGAAGTTACCATAAAGGCAGACTTTCCTAAAGACGGAAACAAGACGTTGACAAACATCATTACCGAGTATATCAGCGAGGAAATGGGCGGCACGTATGACGGAAAGACAGACAATCCGGACTCCATGGTGGCATTCTACTGTAAACGGGAAATGGCCGAATTAGAGAAGTTGGCATCCGAATTCGAGACAGACAGCGAAGCTCCTTTATACTATTCAAAGTCGGTATCAAAGATATACGAGACTGATAAGTTTGTCACCTATGCAAGCAGTTTCGAGTCTTTCACCGGAGGTGCGCACGGGATGCACGGCTCGGCAAACACCACGTTCCGCAAGAGCGACGGTCGTCGCTTCGGCAGTGAAATGCTGACAAGAACCGGTACGGAAGAGTTCAGGACGCTTATAAAAGACGGTTTAAAACAATATTTCGCGGAGAACGAGGGCAAAGATATCAGCGATGAAGAACTTAAAGAGCAACTGATCACCGATTACAGCGTAGACTTCCTTCCGTTACCGCAATTCCCTCCATACCTGACAGAGAAAGGTGTAGGGTTCACATACCAGCCATACGAAATAGCACCATACGCCGCCGGCATGCCTTCCTTCACGATACCATACGAGAAGGTCAAGCCATACATGACCGTTACGGCCGTAAAACTCATAGAGAACAAAGACGGTAAATAACCGCACGCAATACTCCCGGCAAAGCATATAAAAAATAAAACAAGCCATATAGAGGGGTATTACAAACAGAACAGAAATGCCTACCGTATAAAAACAGAAACCAGAATATACAGTGAGGCATTTCTGTTTTTCAACAATCGAAAGCCCTACCGGATAAAAAACAAATAACAATATATTATATAAAAAACAGAGACACCAATGACAATAACACTCATCATCCTTATAACAACGATAATACTCTTCGTGACAGGCAGGATAAGGGCCGACATAGTAGCGCTATGTGCTCTCACCACGCTGATTATTGCCGGAATACTAACACCCGGAGAGGCTCTTTCGGGCTTTTCATCTACCGTGGTTATAATGATGGTCGGGCTTTTCGTGGTCGGAGGAGCAATATTACAGACCGGTCTGGCAAAGGCCGCGAGCCAACGGATAATGAAACTCGCCGCCGGCAGCGACACAAAACTGTTCATTCTCGTGGTCGTGGTGACTGCCGTGATAGGCGCCTTCATCAGCAACACAGGCACCGTGGCCCTTATGATGCCCATAGTGGTGAGCATGGCGGTGCAAGCCGGCATGAGACCGGGACGCCTTCTCATGCCTCTGGCATTCGCAAGCAGCCTCGGCGGTATGCTTACGCTTATCGGTACGCCGCCCAACCTCGTGATACAAGACGCTCTGACGGGTGCCGGATATGCTCCGCTGAAATTCTTTTCATTCCTGCCGGTAGGCCTTATATGCCTTGCTGTGGGCATAATGGTAATGCTGCCGCTCAGCAAACTGTTCCTATACAAAAAGAAAGGAGAGGCAGACAAGGCCGCAAACAACCACAAATCGCTTGAAGAACTCGTTAAGGAATACAGGCTGGAAAGCACTCTTCGCAGATACAAGATTAAATCCTCATCGGCCGTAAAGGGTAAAACGGTAGCCGAACTGAACCTCAGAAGAGTGTACGGACTGTCCATTCTTGAAATACGCAGCGAGAGCACGGACCGAAGCGGACTCATACGCAACGTGAGGCAGAGCCTTGCCGGCCCTGACAGCATACTCAACGAGGGAGATATCATATACCTCACGGGCGACACGGCTGTTATGGACAGGTTCGCGAAAGACAACAACCTGAAACGCCTCGACCGCAACAACATGGACTTCTACGACATCGGAATAGCCGAGATTGTGCTCATGCCGATGGCCAAACTGATTGGCAGCCGGTTGAAAAACTCTGGATTCCGCGAGAGATACGACATCAACGTGCTGGGAATAAAACGTGGAGACAGTTATATACAGTCGGAGCTTCCTGATGAAAAACTGCAATCGGGCGATGTGCTGCTTGTGCAAGGCAAGTGGAGCAACATATCGAAGCTCGATGACCAGGAGACAGACTGGGTGGTGCTCGGTCAGCCCGAGGAGCAGGCTTCGAAAGTAACACTGAACTACAAAGCGCCGCTCGCCGCTATAATAATGCTCGCGATGGTGGCCACGATGGTATTCGACTTCATCCCGATAGCTCCCGTGACGGCAGTGATGGCAGCCGGCCTGCTGATGGTTCTCACCGAATGTTTCCGCAATGTGGAGGCTGCTTACAAGACGATAAACTGGGAGAGCATCGTGCTCATCGCCGCTATGATGCCCATGTCGGTGGCACTCGAAAAGACAGGCACGTCGGCTCTCATCTCGCACTCGCTCGTGTCTTCCCTCGGCTCCATGAGCCCCACTGTTCTTCTGGCCGGGATTTACTTCACCACATCGCTGCTAACGATGTTCATAAGCAACACGGCCACCGCCGTACTCATGTCGCCCATAGCCATGACGGCGGCACAGGAAATAGGCATCAGCCCCTATCCCATGCTATTCGCCGTGACCCTCGGAGCAAGCATGTGTTTCGCCTCACCGTTCTCGACACCGCCTAACGCACTCGTGATGCACGCCGGCGAATACACGTTTACCGACTACGTAAAAGTGGGTCTGCCCCTGCAGCTCGTCATCGGAATAGCAATGACGTTCCTGCTGCCATTGCTTTTCCCGTTCTGAAACATTCCGTAACGGCATTACCCGACGGTAATACTCATTTGAGCCGGCTTCCATGAAGCCGGTCTTATTATGCCGTAGCACACAGGCCACACAGCCATACAAGCATCATAGCGACACTATCCCCTCCCTATACCTACGCATATCATCCTCGTCCCATTTCCCGATGGCCTCGTCTATCTCTCCCAGTAATCTTGCCTTATCGGCAGGAAGAAACCCGACGACCGGCAGAATGTTCGACACTGTGTTGCCGAGAACGGTGGCACTAACGGTGAGACGCTCTATCAGCGTGCGCAACTCTATGAGACGCTCACGCTCAGACGCTTCATGAAAAAGTCCGGCACGCAATTCGGCATAAAGCTCCGACTGCTCAAAAACTGTGAGCGACACAATGTTTATGATATACGGATGCAGACGGTTGAACACCTCGGCAGTGCGCATGGCACCTGCTACACAGCCGCCCATGCCCGCCAGCCCCGTCATGTAGACGAGGTTATACTTGATACCAGCCTCTTCGAGCTTGAGGCATTGCTCCACGATGTCGGACGACGTATAGCCTTTGTTCATCCTCGCCAAAACACTGTCATCACCCGTCTCCGTGCCGATACTGACATTGTCTATCCGCAGATGGCGCAGGTTTCTCAGTTCATCCACCGTCTTCGGACGTATATCGGTGATGCGGGCGAACATACCCACAGATTCGCACCACGGCAACCTGCGACGTATCAGTTCGGCAATTCTGAACAGTCGGCCATAGCTAAGCGCAAAAGGATTGGCACCGGTGAGAAACACCCGCCGCGCCTCGGGCTGATAGCGGCATATAACATCTAAGTCGGCCTCAATCTCGCTCATCGGAGACATACGGAAATCCGTGCCGTGATAAAGGCTGCAAAACTTACACTTACGCCACGTGCAGCCCGACGTGACCTGCAATAACTGACTGTTTGCCTCGTATGGCGGCCGCCATATCTGACCGTCGAAATGTAATAGTTCCATATTCTTGATAATAAAAAAACGATGGCAAAGTTAGCTGCTTTACCTCATTGCCACAAGAACGCACCAAGGCGTAAGCCGCTTACCGGGAAGTAAGCAATGCTGAGCGCCACACGATTATGAATGATGATACGGCCGATTATTAATTATTTTTATGATTGTCGGTATCGTGACACATGTACAAACGGATCGCGTCAAACTGCTATCGCTTACTCAAACACACGCCGCCAACGTAATATACTGTAATGATTATATCATAAAAAAACGTTCCTCTTTTTAATCGAAACAGCTTGCCGAAAGCGATACGAAACCATGATTGAATACGATACACGGCAAAAAATACCGCAATGAAAACAGGATTTTTCCGCAACGAGTATCCCGTTGGAACGCATTCGGCAACTAATTGCAATGCGTTTAGCGGCTAAACGGAAAGCAACGGGATACTAAACGCAATGCAATCAGTATACTAAACGCGACCTCACACTCGTCCGAGAGTGAATATTTATAATCCCATCAAGACATACCGCCTGTATCACACTGACACACAAATAGTTGTATAAAACACAAAATACGGTGACATTTTCGCCCACAGGATTTTCAATTTGAAAATAACCGGAATATAAACGGCCGTTTGTAATATAATTTCTTAATCACAAAACCGCATTCCACCGAAATATAATACTCATCCGATTATTTTTGCGGCAGACAATGTCCGTAACCAAAAAATCTTGCTATTTTTGCAATGTAAGGACATGTATTGTCGCGACATGACGAGCTGGGTAAACAATTGACGAAAAACGGTTTCAGTCACGGTTCGCATCATATAAATCGAAAAAAGGCAAAATATGAACAAACGAAACAAGCTCGACTACGGATTCTGTCCGGCATCACCGGTGCTCGAATGGTTTTCCGACAAGTGGAATTTTGCGGTTCTGATAAAAATAAGCCAAGGCGCTCCGATACGCTTCGGCGAACTATTCAGGCAGATACCGGATATTTCCGAAAAAATGCTCTCCTCCACACTACATACCCTCGAAACCGACGGCCTGATCGACAGGCACGTATTTCCGGAAGTTCCGCCACGTGTGGAATACTCGCTCACCGAGCTGGGGAAGGGATTTATCCCGCACATGGAAAACCTGATGGCATGGGGGCATGACAATATCGGAAAAATATTGAGAAACAGGGAAAAGAACACGCAACATCAGAAAAACAATCCGTAATATAAAAAACCTACACGATACCATAATATTACAGCCATGACCTTGCCAAATAGACCGAAGCGTTGTATCTTTGCACGCATATAAAAGAAAACATAAAGAATGCGCATAGCAATAATAGGAGCGGGAGCGGCGGGATGCTTCGCCGCAATAAACATAAAACGGAAAATGGCGGACGCCGAGATAACGGTGTACGAAAGCGGACGTAAACCGCTGGCGAAAGTGGCCGTAACAGGCGGCGGACGGTGCAACCTGACAAACTCGTTCGAACATGTGAAGAGCATGCCGGCCGTATATCCGAGAGGACACAGGCTGATGGAGAGGCTCTTCCATACATTCGACTACAAAGACGCTTACCGGTGGTTTGAAGATGAGGGAGTGAAGCTCGTCACACAAGACGATTGCTGCGTATTCCCGCAGTCGCAGGACGCCATGGAGATTGTCGGTACGCTTACACGGCTCATGAGAAGCCACGGTATAGAACTGAAAACAGGTTGCCGGGTAAGACGTATAGAACGGACTGAAAACCTTGACGCAAACAAGATACGGATATATGCAGGAAACGACGATACAATCCATGAGGCGGATACGGTTGTGGTGACGACCGGCGGCAGTCCGAAGGCCTGCGGACTTGACATGCTGGCTCCGATACGCCTGAAAACAGAGAGTCCGGTACCGTCATTGTTCAGTTTCTGCCTGCCGGGAGACGATATAACCGCACTGACAGGCACGGTGGTGGAAGACGTTTCCGTGGCAATCACCGGCACAAAGCACAGAGCCGGCGGCCCGCTGCTGATAACGCACTGGGGCATGAGCGGACCGGCGATACTCCGATTGTCATCGTACGCCGCACGGACACTGAACGCCACTGGATATAAAGCACGACTGACAATAAACTGGATGGGCGACATGAGCGAAGCCGAAGTGCACGAAGAGCTGTATGCCATGGCAGCCCAAAACTCTCAGAAACACCTCTCAAACGCATACCCCACCCGATTAAACGCCCGACTATGGACACATCTGCTGCTCCGCAGCGGCATAAAACCCGACCAACGGTGGGGCGAACTGGCACGCAAGAGCTATAATAAGCTGACGGACACCTTGATAAACAGCATATACGACATGGACGGAGAAAACAAGTTCAAGGAAGAGTTTGTCACATGCGGTGGCGTGGCTCTGAGCAATATCAACCCAAAAACACTTGAATGCAAGACATGCCCCGGACTATATTTTGCAGGAGAGGTGCTCGATATAGATGCCGTTACCGGCGGTTTCAACCTTCAAGCGGCATGGACAACGGGGTATGCGGTGGCCGAGGCTATAACAAACAAACATTGATTTTCGGTATCTTACAATAAAACACGGAAGCAACATGATTGAGAGCCTTCGACATTGATGGCGCCGCATCGCGCTGCTTTCGTGTTTAATGAAAAGTTTTGAAGCATTGAGCAAAAGATTCTGCCGTATTCAACAAATCAAACTGGTATTCGGCAAAAAAAGGAAGCGCTACCTCTCCAAGATATGGGAAGCCAACAGATCGGCCGACTGCAATATGACAGTGAGCGGATGTTCGTTGGCCTCGGAGATATTACACTTGTCCTCATAGCTCTGGAAAGGCAGGTTCCACGCTCCCATATGCCACCGGATGGCGAGAATTTCGTCGTTTGAAAGATCGAGACCGAGACGAAGCAACATTATCACCGACTTCTCTCCATGGCCTGCCGGGAAGCGGGAGTAATCGGCCTCATAGGTGTCATACTGCTCCCAACGGTTCTGCGCATCCTTGCGCCACTTCAGGGCTTTCTTGTATATATTCGACTTGCACACATCATGAAGCAAGGCTGCGATAACCACACTGTCCTCCTTCAGCGAGTCGGCAACCTCGGGACGCATTGCCACCGTCTGCTCACGGAGCATCATCGCCATACGGTATACGTTGAGAGAGTGTTCGGCCAGTCCGCCATCGCGACAGAGATGCCTGTTGATCGATGCCGGCGCCTCAAAGAAACCGCCTTTGTCAAGATAGTCGATGACTGTATCCATCCCCCTGCGCCCGGTCGCTTTCAATAGCGATATGAACTGCTGCTTCATATATTCAAATGCTCTTCGTTATATCTTCCAATTTCCATTTTTTGCCGTCCGGCCCATCATGCCATGCCAAACAGCGCCGTGTCCTGCCTCTTTACCTTTCCGCAACTCAGCCCTTTCACAATATATTGTTGCGCTCTTTCTCCTTGAAATAACGATAGGTGGCAACTTTCAACTCGTCACATGACGCATCGTCGCACACAATTATACCATGGCGGTGCATCTGCAAGGCACTTACTGTCCACATGTGGGTCACCGGCCCTTCAATGGCAGCCTGCAACGCGTGTGTCTTCGCATGACCGTTGCACAGTATCATAACCTCACGGGCATCCATCACCGTGCCCACCCCGACTGTAAGGGCATACTGCGGCACGTTTGCCGGGTCGCCGCCGAAGAAACGGCTGTTGGCGATGCGTGTATCGCTGGTAAGTGTTTTCATGCGCGTGCGGCTCGAAAGAGAAGACCCCGGCTCGTTAAACGCTATATGGCCATCGGGACCTATTCCGCCTACAAAGAGGTCTATGCCTCCGTATTTCAAAATGGTATCCTCATACATGCGGCACTCTTCTTCAAGATCCTCGGCGTTGCCGTTGAGTATATGAATGTTTTCTTCCGGACAGTCGACATGATCAAAAAAATTCTTCCGCATAAAAGAATGGTAGCTTTCCGGATGCGACTCGGGCAGGGCCACATACTCATCCATATTGAATGTGACCACGTTGCGGAACGATACTATTCCGTCCTGATAGGCACGGACAAGTGCCTGGTACATGCCAAGCGGTGAGGAGCCCGTGGGCAGGCCGAGCACGAAAGGCTTGTCCTCCGTCGGATTGGCGGCGTTTATAAGTCCTATGACATGGTTTGCCGCCCATTGCGACAGCAGTTGGTAGTTTGGTTCTATGATAACTCTCATGGCCTTGTTTGTTTTTTCAGATTATGTTACGCATTATAAAATAGGCAATAGGTACAGGATGACAAGCAAAAAGGGAGACTGAAAAAGTCTTGAAACAATATCATAGGCACATGAAAACATGCGACCGGAATTGTTATCCGACTTTTTCAGGCTCCCTCCGCTGCTTATATAATATCCACGAAAAACTGTATTCCGAAGATTATATCACCCAATTTCATATCATCAGCACTTCGGAGCCCAGGGCTTCAATTGCTTGAAGAAATCGTTACCCTTGTCGTCTACGAGTATGAATGCGGGGAAATCCTCTACATCTATCTTCCATACAGCCTCCATGCCAAGCTCGGGATACTCCACGCACTCTATGCTCTTAATGGAGTTCATAGACAGAACGGCCGCCGGACCACCGATGCTTCCAAGATAGAAACCGCCGTGCTTATGACATGCGTCGGTCACTTCCTGGGTGCGGTTGCCCTTTGCTATCATCACCATCGAACCGCCATTGGCCTGAAACTCATCCACATAAGGATCCATACGGTTGGCCGTTGTCGGACCCATCGAACCGCAAGGCATTCCATCCGGGGTCTTTGCCGGACCGGCATAGAGCACGGGATGGTCCTTAAAGTACTGCGGTAAACCTTCGCCTGCATCAAGACGGGCTTTAAGTTTGGCATGAGCGATGTCGCGGGCAACGATAATAGTACCGTTGAGGCTCACACGGGTAGATACCGGATATCGGCTGAGCAACTCGCAAATCTCACTCATAGGCTTGTTCAAATCAACCTTCACGGCATTGCCTTCCCCTGCATTGCGCAACTCCTCGGGAATCAGCTCGCCCGGATTATCGTCAAGTTTCTCTATCCATATACCGTCTTTATTTATCTTTGCCTTGATGTTCCGGTCGGCGGAGCAGCTTACTCCGAGGCCTATAGGACAGCTTGCTCCGTGGCGCGGCAGACGGATCACACGTATGTCATGGGCGAAATACTTACCTCCGAACTGCGCTCCGAGACCGATTTTATGAGCCTCTTCGAGCAATTGGTTTTCCAATTCGACATCACGGAACGCACGTCCGGTCTCATCGCCCGTAGTAGGCAGATTGTCGTAGTAGTGCGTCGAGGCAAGTTTTACTGTGAGAAGGTTTTTCTCTGCCGATGTGCCGCCTATGACAAAAGCGATGTGGTAAGGAGGACATGCGGCCGTGCCGAGCGTCTTCATCTTCTCGACGAGGAACGGAACAAGAGTGCCCGGATTTTGTATTCGTGCCTTGGTTTCCTGATAAAAATATGTCTTATTGGCCGAACCGCCGCCTTTCACCACACAAAGGAACTTGTACTCGTCACCCTCCGTGGCCTCAATATCTATCTGGGCCGGCAGGTTGCAGCGTGTGTTAACCTCGTCATACATATTCAACGGAGCATTCTGCGAATAGCGCAGATTCTCTTCAGTGTATGTCTTGTAAACGCCTTTCGACAGTGCCTCCTCATCACAGAAGCCCGTCCATACATGCTGTCCTTTCTCGCCGTGTATAATGGCAGTACCGGTATCCTGGCAGAAAGGCAACTTACCCTTGCATGCCACCTCGGCATTGCGCAGGAATGTGAGTGCCACATATTTGTCGTTATCACTCGCCTCGGGATCTGTCAGAATCTTGGCTACCTGCTCATTATGCGAGCGGCGCAGCAAGAAATTGACATCACGGAACGCAGCATTGGACATCATCGTCAACGCCTCGGGAGCTATTTTAAGAATTGTCTTGCCCTCAAACTCGCCAAGCGATATGCCTTCTTTCGATAACAGATAATACTCCGTGGTGTCTTTACCGGTCTGAAACATCGGAGCGTACTTAAATTCAGGTGTTGTTGCCATATTTAATTATATTGTTTAAGAATGCGGAGACGGTAAGACTTGGTGCCAAGCACATGTCAGTCCGCATTTGTTAATATTCTATTTCCTTAATCCTATTGTTTTTGAAACAATGCGCCAATATCAGATAGAAAGTCTGTCAATATCCGAAAATCTCGTCTGTGGTCACGCGACGGATAGGCGCTATCTTCTCCAAAGACTTGATATCAAGCTCTTTCTCATCGCCGAGTATCATGTAAAGATACGGCTTTGACGCCATGCGCTCACGCTCAAACTCAACCACATCGCTGAGTTTTACCGACGGAAGGGCATTGTATATCTTTTCATTTATATCATAGTCGATACCTAAGTTTTTCGCTTTTATATAAGCGTTGAGTATTCCGAACTTGGTGGTCCGTGCGGCGGCAAGACGCTTTGTCAGAGCCTGCTTTGCCAATTCAAACGCCTTTTCAGACTGAGGGATAGTATCAATGATGCCATTAAATGCGTTGATGCAATCAAGCAACTTGTCGTTTTGTGATATAATATGCGTCACCGTGAACTCCGGATGCCCCTTACGAGACGGGGTGAAATAATTTGCCCATGCGTTGTAAGCAAGCGCACGGCTCTCACGCAGTTCCTGAAAAACAACCGAATTCATGCCTCCACCGTAATACTCGTTGAACAACGACACCAGAACCTCCTTATCGGGAGACCACATCCGACCTTCATTATGACACTGGCGCATGTATATGTTCTTTGCCTCATACGGCGCGATGAGTATCTCGTTCCTGGGTGTCTGTTGCTCGGTATACTCTTTTCCTGTGGGCACAGGCATGAGTTTCTTCGTCGTTTTGTGATATTTGTCCACTGCCGAGATAACTTCTTCCATCTCTGCCGGACCACAATAATAAACTTCGTGCTCATAGTTCCGAATATCCTTGACCATATCTATAAGCTCCCGGGGATTTCTTTCAAGCAGCGCTTTGTTGCCCGGCACGTTGCGAAGCGCGTTATACGGACCGTAAAGGCCATACATATAAAGAGCAGAGAAATTTGCCTTCTGATCGAGTTTCTTATCCTTTCGTGTCTTTATCTCCACATCGACATACTTACGGTAAGCAGCCGTGTCAACCTTGGCATTTGCCAGAAAGTCTTCGGTGAGGGCGAGTGCCTCGGCCATATTGTCGGCAAGTCCCGACACTATGATATTCATAGAGCCTGCGCCTACGCTCACATTATACTTACAAGCAAGACTGTAAAACTTCTTTTTAAGCTGTTCTGCCGTCATCTTAGACGTGCCGAGATAATCAAGATAATCGGCCGCAAAAGGCAACCACATATCGCTTTCCTCTCCAAAACCATAGCGGAAACAGAGCGTGAAAGTACCGTTTGTCGTATTCTTGACATACATCACCGGCATGCCCTTCTTCGTTTTTCCATACGACAAGTCAGTCTTGAAATCAAGGAAACGCGGTTGTATCGGTTCAGGGATGCTGTTGAGCATGTCTCCTACAAACTTACTCTGCATATCCCTGTTCGCCGGAATGGCCGTAATCTGCGGCTTATCAATCTTTCGCAATGTGCCGTCCTCACCTGTACGTTTGTACACTGCCACGTAATTATCACCGAAATGGCGGTTGGCGAAGTCTATTATATCTTTCTTTGTAAACTTAGACATGCGGTCAAACTTGGTCACCACACGTTCCCATTCAATGTTATTTATGAATGCGTCGACATACATGTCAGCCCTTTTGCCATTGTCTTCGATATTACGATAGTAGTTCAATTTGAGATTGTTTATCACCGACCGTATCAAATCGTCATCAAAATCGCCTTTCCTCAACTTGCCAATCTCATTGAGCATCACGGTCTTTACTTCGTCAAGTGTCTGCCCCTCTTTAGGCCGTCCGTAAAGAACAAGCATCGAATACTCATTCAGAAACGAGTGGAAAGCGCCAGCCTCGGCACACAACATATTCTGGTTTATGTCAAGGTCGAACATTCCGGCTGTACCGTTTTGAAGCAGATAAGACAACACTTCTACCGTATCCGCTTGGGCGGAAGCGGCTTTGTCGAGTTGCCATGCAAGCATTAAAAGCTCTGCTTCATTGCCTATTACGGTCGTATCCACCGGCGCTGTCAGTTTCTTTACCGGCTCATATTCAGGAAACGAGAGATTGGGATCTGCCTTCCAACCGCCGAAATAACGGTCTATTACCTCTACCGTACGCTCCGGATCAAGATCACCCGAAAGACAGATGGCCACATTATTCGGAACATAATACTTCTTGAAATAGTTCTTTATGTTTACAATCGAAGGATTTTTAAGATGTTCCTGCGTTCCTATCGTAGTCTGGGTGCCGTAAGGATGATTGGGAAACAACTTGGCAAACATAGCCTTCCACACCTTCGACATGTCATTGGCTATACCTATATTATACTCCTCATATACCGCCTCAAGCTCAGTGTGGAAACCTCTTACAACCATGTTTTGAAACCTGTCGCTCTGTACTTTCGCCCAGTTCTCAACCTCGTTAGACGGTATATCCTCTATATAACAAGTCACGTCGTTGCCCGTATAGGCATTGGTGCCCTGCGCTCCGATTGCCGACATCAGTTTGTCATACTCATTGGGGATATTGTATTGTGCCGCGACCTGTGACAAACTGTCGATCGCACGATAGCAGCGGCGACGGTCTTCGGGATCGGTAAGAGTGCGATATACCTCATAACGGTTTTGAATGGAGTCGAGCAGAGGCGCCTCTTTGGCAGCGTCCGATGTACCGAAACTTGTCGTTCCCTTGAACATTATATGCTCGAGATAATGCGCCAAGCCTGTCGTTTCCGCCGGATCATTGCGGCTTCCGGTACGCACGGCGATATACGTCTGTATGCGCGGCTTCTCCTTGTTGACCGAAAGATATACTTTCAGTCCGTTATCGAGAGTATATATGCGGGTGTTCATCATGTCACCTCTCACGCTCTCATACTTGTAATCCTTTGCCTGAGCCGCCATCGACACTATAGCCATAAGACAGGCGGCCGCCATTGATTTCATGTTCATCTTAATATGTCATTTTATTGATTGTCAACACAATGCCAACTTAGAGTTGCAAAGTTAGTGTTTTTTGTCCATACCACAAAAAAACTTGACACGTAATATATTCTTTATCACCTCGACAACATGCCAAACGACACGCATCCGCCTACTTAATCTTAGACAGAAAGTCGTTCAGCACGTCTTCGTCCACATCTCCAAGGGCAGCTTCCTTCTCCGCATCGCGGGCTATGGCGGCAAGCCATGCGTCGCGGGCGCCCCCCCCGTCGGCGGCAATACGCTCCATATCATCGGCCGACAAAATATCAATACCGTAATAATCGAGCAACATCCCGTAAGTCATGTTCCACCTATAATCGGCATACCGCTCGTGCATCGCCTTGAAGCGGCTTTCGATTTTCTCTACGCTATCCGTCTCTCCTGTCTTTATATCGTCTGCCAGCCTATCCGTTTCCGACTTTGGCACCAACAGTCCGGCAAGGTCTGTCCATTCTCCCGTGCCCGTCATACCGCGCGGAAGATCACCCGGACAGTTCCTCACGACATCTGCGAAATACATTTTCAATGCCATGTCATACCATAAAATACCTTTCACCAACGAGCCGTGCCGTATCGTGCAACCGCCGTATCGGTACTCGGCCATGACATCCCCCTGCTCGGAACGCAGTTTTTCGAGCAGTTTCTTTCCAGCCATCACCTTGCGTATGGTATATGGACTGAGCCAGTCGAAATTCACTATGCTTTTTCTGTCGGCATGCGGCCGCATGTCACGCTTCGGCCATTTGGACGTGTCACGGTACGTGCCAACAGTGGCGAGATTGCACCCCGGCACAATGAATGTCTTGTCGCCTGACGCTATGATATATGAGAAAGGCAGGTCTGAAGTGTCAGGATGATTGGAGATCTTCCCCATGCACATGGTAAACGCCCCGATGGCAGCCGGCATAAGTATATGAGCCCCGCTCGCCGTCTTCGAGCCACGCTCCAACGTTCCATAATGTATTGGACCTATCTTATAGGCATGATTGCTGTAATTCGTTCCCGAACCGGCATTATAGAACGACAGTCGGCCGCCGATAAGAAGCGTAGATTTGTGATGGCTCACGGTGAAAGGCCCGCAGAACGCCGCGCAGGCCTCACCGTTATCCATATATGAGTTTGCAAAGAACACACTGTTTTCCGCCGAAAAACCTTTTCCTATATGACAGGCCTCACCCACGAAACAGTTGTCTGTTTTCGCACCATTGAGCACCGAAGCTCCGGCTGCCACTATCGTGTTCTCGCATATCACGTCATTTCCTATATATACTCCCGAGTCTCCACTGCCGGTCAGGGTGCAGTCAACAAGACGCGAAGCGCAGTTTATCTCGCAGTCATCGCTTGCGCACACGTTGACAATCTCACGCGAGTTCACTATCTTTACCCTGTATCCCACGGTGCTTTGCTCCGGCCGGCATCTTTCCGCTTGTCGCTTTATGATGTCCCTCAACGCAGCCCACAGTTGTTTGTCGCCGGCCGCTTCCACCATGAAAGCAGCCATCTGGCTCGTCAACCCGTCATACAGTATGACGTTTCCGTCACCTGCCTCGTTCATCACCGATATTGTGTTGCCGCACCCATAGGTAGCACCCTCCACGGTAGTCATCACTCCGACATTGGATATATAGCACTCCTCGCCTATCACATAGCTGCTGATGTGGTTGCCAATATTCTCTATAAGGCAGTTATCGCCTATGGTAACGTTGCGCAACGTGGCATTACTTATACCCGAATGACGCATGAAGCCCTCTTCAACCTCTATATGCTTGTCGAACACTCCCAGGTTGATCTCCCCGTAAAAAGCCACTCTCCTGACATAATCGGGAGTGAAATCATCGGCCACAAACACCGTGTTCCAGTCTTCGGCCGTACACCCGTTACTTTCGAGAACCGTTATCTCATCGAGAGTAAGGCTTCTGTAATTGTCATTCATAGTCTTGATACAGGAAATCATTGTACGGATATTTCTGTACGTGCAACTCGCGCACACGCTTGTAAAGCACATCACGCAACTCGTCTATATTCTGTTTCTCGCGAGCCGATATGAAAAGGCAACTGTCGTCCATCTTAGCCATCCACGTCTTGCGCAGCTCATCAAGCGTTACGTTCTCTTTCGTCGGTGGCGTGAGGTCGTCAGGTTCTTTCTCAACCCATGTATAGGCATCGATCTTGTTGAACACTATCATCGACGGTTTGTCGGCACACCCGAGTTCACCCAGTGTCTTTTCCACCACGCTTATCTGTTCCTCGAAGTCGGGATGCGATATGTCCACCACGTGAACGAGCAGGTCGGCCTCGCGCACCTCGTCGAGCGTCGACTTGAACGAGTCCACCAAGTCTGTCGGCAACTTACGGATAAATCCAACGGTGTCGGCCAAAAGGAAAGGCAGATTGTCTATCACCATCTTGCGCACCGTGGTGTCGAGAGTGGCGAACAACTTGTTCTCCGCAAACACCTCGCTCTTCGCCAGCAGGTTCATTATCGTCGACTTGCCGACGTTGGTATATCCCACGAGCGCCACACGGATCATGCGCCCTCGGTTTTTCCGCTGAGTGGTCTTCTGCCTGTCAATCTCCGTGAGACGTTGCTTCAGCAGCGTTATGCGTTGCAAGATTATGCGGCGGTCCATTTCGAGCTGTGTCTCTCCCGGACCGCGAAGCCCCACACTACCCTTTCCGCCACCGCCGCCGGAGCCGCCACCCTGTCTTTCGAGGTGTGTCCAGAGCCGTTGCAGTCGCGGCAGCATGTATCGGTGCTGTGCCAGTTCGACCTGTGTCTTGGCTTCAGCGGTCTGTGCCCGCATGGCAAATATATCGAGAATTAGCGATGTACGGTCGAGTATTTTCACTTTCAGTTCTTTCTCGATGTTGCGCATCTGCTTGGCGGTCAACTCATCATCAAATATAACCATACCAACCTCTCGCTCAGCTTCCTCCTCGTCTTCTATGTATTTCTTTATCTCTTCCAGTTTTCCCGAGCCCACGTATGTCACCGAACTCGGGCCGGCCACCTTCTGCGTGAACCGCTTTACAGTGACGGCGCCTGCCGTATCGGCGAGAAATTCAAGCTCGTCGAGATACTCTTTTGTCTTGGTTTCGTCCTGGTCTTTGGTCACAAGGCCAACAAGTACGGCTGTCTCAGCCTTTGCTTCCGATATAACAAATTCTTTCATTAATCTTCCTTTCTGTTTTTAATACAATCCGGACACATTGTCTTTTCCGTCCGGCATCACTTTCGTCTATCATCACATACACGTCTTATAGTACGGCTATCATACGGAAATGGACATTGTTCACATCATGAATCGCACCCGTCGAACAATCTATCCCTTGGGGGTGTCCGCTTCATGGCTTCATCGCCGTACTGTCAGGTTTCAGTTAAATCACATAAGCCTATAATCTTTATTTTATACAATAATGTCCATTGTCTCACCGCTTTGAATATCCCAACACGGCAAGCCTGCCAGATACACATCGGGCCTGCCATCGAAAAAACGCTCCATCACGACAAGAAAGAGACACTTGCCGAAACGTCGCCTTTACCTTTTGCAAAGATAACGCAAGTTGAGTGAAGCACAAAATTATTTATCGGCTTTTAAAGCATAAATTAACGAGAAACGGCAATCACAACGGCAAAAAACAGATGATAAAGACTAAAAGAACGGAAACGAAATCGCTTACGGCATGATGAAAAACCACCCATCCGACCGGGCACATGTAAAATAGTTTCACAATCGAACCTGTGATTTTTTATACAGTTCAAAAGTTAAAAACGACAAGTATTTACTTTGTTTTTTGACAAAACACTATTTACCGACAGTAAATTTCCGGAAATTTCAGCCAAAACGGAAGTTATTTTGCATTCAGATACCGGTTGGCATGCAACGGGATACCCGTTGCGATGCGTTTAGACACCCGTTGCATTGCGTTCAGATACCCGTTGCACGGCAACGGGTATCTGAACGCAGAGCGAATAACAGCCGGAAACAACAAAAAAAGGCTTCCGGCACAAAGTACCGGAAGCCTGACAAACAGGCGGCAAGGCAAACGATATGTGCCGACGGCCTGCAAAACCATGAGCAATCACGGTCTATGGGGACAAAAAGAGAATTGTGCCATCTTTCTGTTTTATCAAAAAACACGGTATGCCCGAATGTATCTCCATGCAAACCGATAACGCGTCAGCACTGCCACAAGAACCTGTTTTGTAATTTTTTATCATAAGATTATCTTTTAACACCATTTCTGTCGCTACAAATTTACAATAAAACATCATCAGATAAAAGCAATATCACGATACACTTCACTATACATCACATGAAATAAAGATATATGCCAACTCCATATCTCCGACGCATTACGGCATACGTAGGAGATTTGACCGCAAGACGTTAAACCTTTCGCCACGCCGGACATCACAATAAAATATAAAAGAATAAATACTAACCATACATTAAACAAATCGAATGAAACGAATTCTTATTTTCGCGCTTCTCGCCTTAGGTGGTCTTTATGCGTGGAGCCAACCGCGGTATGACATGAAGAATATCGTGAGGGAACAACTCAACAGAGGTGTTGTGGCAATAAAACAGGACAACGGTAACGTGATAGTAAGCTGGCGCACACTTACAAGCGACGGCAAAGGAGAGCCATTCGACATCTACCGTAACGGGGTTAAACTGAACGACCTGCCCATGACGGACGGCGGTACTTTCTTCACAGACAAAAAACCGTTGTCGGGCGATGTGACATACGAGGTGAGAGGCGGTGGAAAAGACGGTTCATATATATTGAAGGCCGACGCTCCGGCAGGCTACCTGCCCATAGCGCTGAAAAAGCCGGCAGACGGCATCACACCGGACGGACGCACATACACCTACTCGGCAAATGACGCGAGTGTTGGCGATGTGGACGGAGACGGACAGTATGAGATAATACTGAAATGGGATCCGTCCAACTCGCACGACAACGCGCATGACGGATTTACCGGCAACACGATCTTTGACTGCTACCGCCTGAACGGCGAACGCCTGTGGCGAATAGACATGGGCAAAAACATACGCAGCGGAGCACACTATACGCAGTTTATAGTATACGATCTCGACGGCGACGGACGGGCGGAAGTGATGATGAAGACTGCCGACGGCACTATAGACGGAAAAGGAAAAGTGATAGGCAATGCCGACGCCGATTGGCGTCACGGCGTCAATGAAGCTATGGCCCACTTCGACAAGAACCGTGAAAGAGCGGTGAAAGAGTCACGGGAAAGAGAGAGGATGCGCCGCGAACGGGAGGAGATGCGCAAACAGGATAAACGTCACGACACGGGCACTAAAGATAAGAAAGGAAAGAAGAACAGCAACCGCCAATGGCAGCGCACTCCGTGGCCGGGAGTTGGTTTCAGGTCGGGAAAGATACTCGAAGGTCCCGAGTATCTCACGGTGTTCAACGGACTGACCGGAGAAGCGATGGCCACAGTCGACTATATCCCGGAACGTGGCGACATGAGCGGTTGGGGCGATGAGAAAGCCAACCGCTCGGACAGATACCTCGCCGCCGTGGGCTATTTCGACGGACACAAGGCAAGCGCCGTTTTCTGCCGCGGATATTACACACGCACCGTAGTCGCGGCATGGGACTGGGACGGCAAGACACTGACAAACAGGTGGACATTCGACACCAACGACGAGCGTTGGCGTTCGTATGCAGGCCAGGGCAACCACAACATCCGTGTGGCTGACGTGGACGGAGACGGACGCGACGAGATAACATACGGCTCTATGGCCATAGACCATGACGGGACGGGACTGTACAACACGGGCATGGGACACGGCGACGCAATGCACCTTACGGTCTTCGACCCGACAAGCGACAAGCTGCAACTGTGGGACTGCCATGAGAACAGGCGAGACGGAAGCGAACTTCGAGATGCCGCCACTGGCAAGATCATATTTCAAATAAAAAGCGGATTCGACGTGGGGCGGTGCATGGCTGCCGACATCGATCCGACAAACCCGGGACTGGAAATGTGGAGTTCGGACAGCCACGGTATCAGAAACATAAAGGGCGAACAAGTGTTGCCGGCCAAGGCAAAAAAACAGATGAAAGCGAAACAGGCCGACAGCGACGCGGCAGCGGCCGCCAATGACAACACAGCCCTATACTACCGCGGCGCACGGGTATCGACAAACTTCGGAATATGGTGGGACGGAGACCTGTTGCGCGAATTGCTCGACCACGAGACCGTGACGAAATACGACTGGCAGACCGGACGCACGTATCCGCTTATAAAGTTCGAGGGTTGCAGGTTCAACAACGGCACGAAGTCAAACCCGTGCCTGAGCGGCGACATTATCGGTGACTGGCGGGAAGAGGTCATAACCCGCACGGAAGACAGCAACGAACTGCGCATATATGTATCTACCGTTCCCACAGGACACCGCATCAACTGCCTGATGGAAGACATGCCCTACCGCCTGAGCATGGCAACGCAAAACGTGGGATACAACCAACCGCCACACACGGGCTTCTACCTGGGCCCAGACAAATCGGCTGTAGAATTTCTGAAATAAAAGCATTAAAATGCATTCATAACGAACAAAATCACCGATATATGTACGATTGTCATATATCGGTGATTTTGTTTATTCCTATATTTGCCACCGTAAACAATAATTGATAACCCAAAACAAACTTAACCGATCGTATGAGAAAAACTATCATTGCCTTGATCATGGCAACAGTATTGCCATGTGCCACGCAAGCACAACGCATACAGCAGAAACTCGGACGCGCAGTAGTGGCTGTGACCGACAAGGGGCAGAATGTGCTCGTATCATGGCGAAAGCTGGCGCAAGAGCCGGAAAACATAACTTACAACATCTACAAAAGAAGCGGAGGAACGGGAGAATACACAAAAGTGAACGCTGAGCCTGTGAAGAAAACAAACTTCAAGACCACACGCAGCGCAATCCCATACGGTAGCGAACTGGCCGTGACTACGGTGAGCGGCGGTGTGGAGAGCGCCAAGAGCGCACCATTCATGTTCAAGGAACAGGCATATAAAGATGTATTTCTGGACATAGATTTCGAGACAACCATACTGAATCCTGACGACTATAAGGTAAAATACGCATGGCCGATGGATCTCGACGGTGACGGAGAGTTTGACGCTGTGTTGGTAGACCGCCTGTTCACCGGCGACATACTCACAGGAAGCCATAAGATACAAGCCTATACATTCGACGGCAGGTGCCTATGGACGATAGACATGGGACCGAACGTCGACATCTGCGCAGGACAGAACGACATGGTTGTGGCTTACGACATCAACTGCGACGGCAAGTGCGAGGTGATAATAAAAAGCTCGGACGGAACCCGTTTCTGGGACAGCCAAGCGAATACATGGGGAAAATACGCCA
The DNA here is from genome assembly GCF_002933775.1 of Prevotella sp. MGM1. Classification (GTDB taxonomy): domain Bacteria; phylum Bacteroidota; class Bacteroidia; order Bacteroidales; family Bacteroidaceae; genus Prevotella. The sequence continues at coordinate 148,723 of NZ_BEWV01000221.1, read as the reverse complement.
ATGGCAGCGAAACGGCCGACACGGACGGTGACGGAATAACCGACTATCGGAAGCAGGGCAAGCGCAATCCGCCGTTCTACGTATCCGTGGTAGACGGGCGAACGGGAGCGGAAATCGCCTGCAACGAACTGAAATATGAGGAAGTAAAAGACGGTGCCGACAGCTACGGACGAGACAACAGAACCGACTATATGGACGACAACCACGGCACTGAGTATGCTTTCCTGTGCGGACATTTCGCCATCTGCTACTTCGACGGTGTACATCCGTCGCTCGTGATGGAATGCCTCAACAGGACAAAGAGCGACAAGAAACACCATAACTACGTATTCGCATGGGGATATGACTGGACTGGCGGCAAGCCGTCTGACTGGCACCACTACTATACATGGAGCCGAAACGACAAGACCCCGTGGCCGGCAGAGTTCCACCAACTGCGCGTGGCCGATACCGACGGTGACGGAATAGACGAGATGCTGCAGGGCGGTTTCGGAGTAAATCCGAGAAAAGGGATGGTGTTCAGTGCCGGAATAGGACATGGAGACCGCTTCGACGTGAGCGACATAGATCCCGACAGGCCAGGCATGGAGGTATTCGCCATACAGCAGTCGGAACTGATGGGACAGGTGCTCTACGATGCCGCGACGGGCGAACACATCAAGGAATGGTACCTGCCGAGCGTATTCGATGTGGGACGCGGGCGCTGCATGGACGTTGACGGCGGGCACAAAGGCTATGAAATATTCTCGCTGCTGCCCAATCTGTACGACTGCAAAGGCAACGTGATAAAAGAAGGTACGACCACATACCCCATGGAAGGCTCATGGTGGGACGGCGATCTGCAACGCGAACTGATAGGAACCCCTGGCGGAAGCGGCTACGGATCTAACGTAATGATAACGAAATACAACGGAACAAGACTCATAGAGTTCTCGAAAGAAAGTTCATGGGTGGTACATTCGGGCTGGGCAAACCGTCCGGCGTTTATGGGAGACATCATCGGCGACTGGCGCGAGGAAATAATACTGATGAAACAGAACGAAGAAACAAGTACAGGTATAATAGGATACTCTACCGACATAGAGTCAGATTACAGTTTCTACACTCTGCAAGAAGACCCGCACTACCGTCTTGACTGCACTACGAGAGGATACTACCAGATGCCGTGCACAGGCTTCTATCTCGGCGGAGACATGCCATATCCGCCACTGCCGCCGACAATGGTGACCGACCTGAGATGGGCATCTGGAAACGCCTGGGGCACGACTGCGTCAAGCGGAACTTTCAAATCTTTCGACATGACCGCCACGAAAGGATATGCCGACGGCAACAGCATAATATTCGATATCAGCGGAGACAACTCGTCGGCAATATCCATAAACGGCAATCTGAAACCCCAATCAGTGTATCTGATAAATCCAAAGGGCCATGACTATACGTTCAACGGCAACGGAACACTGTCCGGCGACATGAACCTATACAAATCACTGCTTGGAACAGTCACGTTCGACAACAACCTTGAATACACAGGTACGACAGTGATAAGCGAGGGTACACTATTCGTGAACGGAAAAATAACCGGCAACGTATCTCTCAGAGCAAAAGGAACACTGGGCGGAAACGCCATCATAGACGGTGATGTAAGTTTTGAAAAAGCACTCAACTACGAGGGATGCCGGCTCATGCCATCAGGTAAAGACGGCACAATGACATTCAACAGGAGTCTCACACTTCCGGGAGATGTATATATAGAGGTACAGGCGGGAGAAGGAAAAGCAGGCCGGCTGATAATAAACGGAGATCTTACACTTGACGGACAGAACACATTTACAGTCAATCATGACGGCATTGCCGAGGGCGAATATATCTTGGCCGAATGCACCGGCAGACTGACGGCAGACGCAACGAAAATCAAAACCCGCGGACTCGTGGGACAAAACTATGACATACGTGTTGAAGACAACCGCATAACACTCACCATCAACGGCACACGCACTCCGGCAGAAAATGTCACATGGACCGGAAACGAAAACAATATATGGGACTACAAGAGCGAGAATTTCAGTGTCGGAGGCTCAGCCACACCGTTTGTCAAGGACGACAAAGTGGTATTCGACGACCAATCTGGCAACAGAAACATCACTATAAATGAAATGATGGTGACAGACGGCGTGACATTCGACATAAACAACGGCACTTATTCGCTAAGCGGCAACGGAGGAATCAGCGGTAACGGAGGCGTGACAAAGAACGGAAAAGGCGAGGTACGCATGGATTTGAAAAACAGCGACTACACCGGACAAACCGTTGTGAACGACGGAACACTGACTATAACCAATATCTTTGACGGGGGACAAAAGAGCGCTCTCGGAGCTGCCACGGCAGAAGAAGGATACATCAGACTGAATGGCGGAACACTGAAAATGGATGCCGATAACATGGCAACCGACCGAATAATCACCGTAACGGATACGGCGACCATAAACGTAGCCAACAGCAAAGGCTCACTTTCGCTCAAAGGAACAGTAAAAGGCAGCGGCTATCTCGTAAAAGACGGTCCAGGGCAACTAAACTTCACATATCCAGGAGAAAACAGTTTCGCAGGAATGATATTGAAGCAGGGTATCATAGCACAGGGAGCATGGAACTCAACATTCGGAAAGACCGGTTCGCCAATGAGACTTGAAGGCGGAGAAGTGCAACTGATAAACATGAACAATTCAAGCACAAGGCCTGTATTCAACTATTCCGCGACTGTCGTAGAGGGGAAGAGCTGCACCATAAAAGGCACGACAAGAGGCGCCATCAACGGAAATTTCAAGGGCAAAGGCCGTCTCACGATAGTGTCAACAGGTGTACGCAATGACATAGGAGCTAATTTCTCCGCATTCGAAGGCACACTGACAGCACAGGGGGAGAACTTCCGTCTGATGGATAATGTGACAGACATGAGCAAAACAAGCGTTATAATGGATGCCGGTTGTAAAATCGGCCACTATGCCTCTAATGGCTCAGCGGCAAAGGCCATAACGACCAAAATTGGCTCACTGGCATCTGAAAGCGCAGACTGTACGATAGGAAACGGTTCCGACTCTTATGAAATAGGTTTCAAAGAAGAGGATGTCACCTACCACGGTACACTTAAAGCCAAGTCAATAGCAAAGAAAGGAAACGGCACATGGACGCTTACCGCCAACGGAAGCACGTCTAACGTTGATGTATACGCTGGCACACTGCAATTATACAACAGCCCGTATTCCGTCAATCCGGAAGGATTTACATCGGGAACCGTGACGGTAAGAGACGGCGGAACGATCACAGGTACCGGCTCGGCAAAGAATATTACCGTAAACAAAGGCGGCACTGTTACAGCCGGATACAACAACGGGTATGGCACTTTGAAAGCCGCCGGTAATGTAACGATGAACGCAGGAAGCACTATTGCGGTCAAAGCAGGTCTCAGTAGCTCCGGAAGCGCGGTCAACGACGCTTTCAAACTGATGGGAACCACAACCCACAACGGTGATACAATCATTGTGATATTATCTCCTCAAAGAACACTTACGGCCGGTGAAGAACTAAAAATATTTACCGGCAACGGCATTCAAACAGGTTCTTACATTCTGAAAACCGTATCGGAAAACCAAGTCATCGAATGGGATGACTCGCAACTGCTGACCGACGGCATCCTGAAAGTGGCTTCGGCAATCACAGACATAAAGGGCATCACCGGTTCTTTCGGCAATGAGACGGAAGTGGATGTATACTCAACGGACGGTGTGCTGCTGAGAAGTAAAGTCAAACAGTCTGCCGCTCTTGACGGACTCTGCCGCGGGGTGTATGTCATCAACGGACATAAGATAATGAAAAAATAATGTTGTAATAATAGTATCAAAGCAAAGCCGATGAATGTCGGGCTATCCGATGCCTGATATTTATCGGCTTTAAATAAATGTAACGGAGAGCACTCACAAATGGAAATAGCTTATACACAATGTCAAACAAGTCATAGTTACATGTAAAACGAGTCGCATAATTTCATAATGACATATATAAAGCAATTCGCAAACACCGGCAAAAACAATCGAATAACAAACATTCGAATAACAAATGAAAACATATTATGAACAAACTGAAACTATTCGCCATCGCTATTATCTTTTGTGACATAGGAGCATCAGCCAAAAAACAGGCAAGCGTGTTTATCACTGCCGGCCAATCAAACGCCGACGGACGGGTATACAACACCGAGGTACCGGACTATCTGAAAGCAGGATACGGATATTTGCATTTCAAAAACGTGACAAACGCAAGCAACGGGATATTTGAGAAAAGAACATTCGACAATCCGAAAGCACGCTGGGCATTCTGCGATGTTACAAACTACCATATCGAAAAAGCTCTCAAAAAAGATTTCTATGCTATAAAATGCACGTATGGAGGTACATCGATAGATACTTCAGCCACTGTGGCGAGCAAGCCTGTGTGGTGTGCCGACAAGGAATGGATAAACCGAACAGGTGCCTATCGCGGTGATATAAACACAGGAAAATCACTTACCAAATCACTTACCGACGGTTTTGCCGACTGTGCCGACATTACGTTGACCGAACTAAAAGACGGATTCGACGTTAAAGCCATCATGTGGCATCAAGGCGAAAGCGACAGAAAACAAGCCGCAAACTACTACAAGAACTTCAAGGACATGATAAACTACATGCGCAACGCCATATACATGAAGACAGGAAAAGAAAAGGACAAGACACTGCCTTTCATCTTCGGAACCGTTCCGCACAAGAGCAGACAATACAGCCGTGAGGTAGAAGAGGCTCAGAAGAGAGTGGCATCAGAACTCCCCAACGTTTATTGTATAGACCTGAGCGATGCCGGACTGCAAGCCGACGGACTGCATTTCGATGCCGCCTGGACCGAATACGTAGGCAAAATGATGTACAATAAACTTGTCGAGCTGAAACTCGTGAAAGGCAAAAAAGTCAAGATAGAGAAGCCGTAGTCTTCCCATACTTGCTCGGCACCACCCCATAGCGGGCCTTAAAGCACTTGTTGAAGTACGAAGCATCCTGTATTCCCACCTTGTAACTGACCTCAGACACCGTCATACGCCCCTCTGCAAGCAATTCGGCCGCAATACGCATGCGTTCGTTTTGCAGATATTTATTCGGAGACACTCCGGTGAGCTCCTTTATCTTGGTAAACATTTTGGTACGTCCCATGCCAAGTATTGCCGCCAGCTTATCTACGGTAAATTCCGGATTGCCGATGTGCTGAACCACAATGTGATCTATACGTTCCTTCAATGTCTTGTCGGCATGAGACATGAGCAACGGTGAATTTTCCTGTACTTCGGAATACTTGCCGCTCTTAACGGCAGGATCCACACCTTGACGCACTGCGGCCGGCTTTTTACGGGCATTGTTTATCAACTGCATGGCACGCCCCACGAGCAGTTTGAAATTGCAAGGCTTCACCATATAGTCATCTGCCCCGGCCACATAACTGCGCAAGCGGTGATTCTCGTCGTCGATAGCGGTAAGCATTATCACCGGTATGCGTGACGTGACATCATCGCCTTTCAACTTTTTCACAATGTCATAGCCGGTAGTATCCGGCAACATCACATCACAAACAATAAGCGCCGGAGATGTTGCGGAAATACCGTCGAGCGCAGCCTGCCCCGTCATATAACCCACAGCATTGAAATATACGCCTATCTCGGCACAAATCTGGGCCATCATGTCCGGGTCGTCCTCTACCACAGCCACCGTAATATCATTTATGGCATCAGGTCTCAACTCGCGTATTATCTCATTATCGGCCGATGTATTCTCCTCATTCTCCGTCTTCTTCACGGCAGATGATTTTTTATAGTCTTCTTTCGAGTACGCGCTTGCCACAGAGGGCAGCATGAACGTAAATACCGAACCTGTCCCATTATCCACAGGCCGATATTCGAGTGTACCTTTATGCAGCTCCGCCATCCGGTGAGATGTATACAAACCGATTCCCATTCCACCGCTCGAAGCATACCCGCGCATGAATGGTTGAAACAACTGTGCCATCTGCTCGCAGCTCATTCCCGGTCCGTCATCCTCTACCGAGAATGACAGCCACTCATCATTTTTACGCAAAGAGACTCTCACCTGCCCACGCTCAGGAGTATATTTGATAGCGTTGCTTATGATATTATACACTATTGTCTCCACCATCTGATGATCGAACGGCACACCATATTCCCTGGCAAACGGAGTGAATGTGAAGCTTATGTCTTTCTGCTTTGCCATAGGCCAAAAGTCATTGTATATATCCTTTACAAAAGCTATGATGTCTCCTTCTTCCACGTTGAGCCTCATGTTTCCGGTATTAACCTTCCTGAACTCCATCAGCATGTTCACAAGACGCAACAGCCGTTTAACTCCACGACGAGCTGTCTGCACGGCGGCTTTCGAAGTACCGGCCTCGCCCGCCTGCAGTTTATCCACAGCTCCTTGGATAATGGCAAGAGGAGTACGGAACTCATGTGTTATATTAGTGAAAAATCCGATACGGAACTCGGTCATTTCTTTCTCGATCCTCATTTGCTGATTCAGTCGCAGACGCTCACGGGCATTATGGTAAAGATATATCCCGAAAGCCGCGGCAATAACAATATAGACCATCCAAGCCCAGACCGTGCCATACCAAGGCCGGCGAATAACTATCGTCAGGGTGCTCTCCCCACTCCATTTGTTGTTACTCAGCGAGCGGATGTGAAATATATATGTGCCGGGGGCGAGGTTGCCATACTCCACATGATTGACGCTTGTCGCCTGACGCCACGTCTCGTCAAGACCTTCAAGATAATACTGATATAACGATGAGTTGATTTCCGCATACTCGAAATTAGAGAATGAAAGCGAGATCGTGTTCTCATTGTGACCCAATGTTATCTTGTCCGAGCGATGTACAGACACAGCCATATCCTCATTGTCACCGAGCGGTATGCCGTTCACTCTCATATCAGTTATCACCGCCTGTGCCGCGGCATTACCGTCACTATCGTAATTACGGCGCGGAGTAACAACGGTAAGTCCCTGACGTGTGCCGAATAGCAGCCTGCCGTCATCAAGCCTCAGCGCACAGCCCTCTGAATAGATATTCCGCTCGAGTCTGCTGTCAAACCGATAGGTTTTAACTTTCATGTCATCACCGTATATTCTCGACATCCCACTCTCCGTCGCGACCCACACACTGCCATAGTCATCGCGAATTATTGAGTTTATAGTGTTATCGGCCAGCCCCTCTTTGGTTGTCACCGTGCGGCACTCAATCATCCTCATGTCTTTCGAGAATCGGCATTTTACAAGTCCGCCGCCTTTTCCTCCCGCCCACAGACAACCGTCTATATACCTGATACAACGCATCTCGTCTATCGGGAAATCGCTGTTCATGGTATTGAAACACTTGAAATCGGCGTTCTTTATATTCTTTTTCTTGGTATCAACGGCATACAATCCGTTGCTCGTGGCTATCCACAACCAACCGTCCGGCGAAAGTTCAAGCTGATGTTGCCGTCCCTCGTTGATGTTACGGTACAGTAATCTGTCGAACAACAGACGCCCGTCAGCTGTCAACGCTTTGGTGACAATCAGTCCTTCCTCATAAGAAGCAAGCCATACACGCCCCATGCTGTCCTGCTTTATGTCGTAAAAATCGTTCGACGGCACATGGTACGTCTTCTCATATTTACTGTAATAATCCCCGTCCACATAAAGACCGTCGCCTCTTGTAGCCATCCATTTCCTCCCGTCTCTATCCACAAGATAAGCGAATACACATGCTTTTGTCTCTCCCTGAGGCTCTATGGATCGGACTTTCGAGTCCAACCGATACAGCTTATTGTCCTTTGTGCTTACCAATATGCTTCCATCCTCGTCACGTGCGGTCATACGCACATAATTGGACCAGTCGCCCACACGCCCCGGAACTGGCATCAGAAACGACGCCATGGCATTGTGAGACACCGATATGCACGACACTCCGGCCTGATCTTGAGTAACCCACAGATTTCCTCTGCGGTCTATCATTATGTTCATCAGATAGTTATTATCTATCACCGGATGAGGGTCATCGGCCGAGAAACGCCTCAACGCACCACTCTCATGATGATAAACAAAAAGGCCATTACCATAAGAAGCGATGTAAAAAAGACCGTCATCTCCACGCCTTACCTTGTATTTGCGCTTCCGTTCAGCCGTAAACCTCACATCGGGAAGAAGCGACAGTTCTTTCATACTGCCGTCGGGAGCGAATATCCACAGCCGTCCCGTACTGTTTGACTCAAAGAAATATCCGTCTACGGAGTCGAGCAGCAATCCGTTCGGCACTTGATATTCCTCCGGTTTATCTACCTCAAACGTGTTAAGATCAATACTATAAGTACCTATTCCGAATATCATCCACTTGTCGCCCCACACGAAATTACTCCTAACTGTCTTCACCGTGCCGAGCACTTTGGGTATAACCATACGGCGAAGGAGTCTACCCTTGGGTGAAAACATCTCCACGGTATTGTTCTCCGACAGACATAATATATTGCCCCGCCACGTATTGCCGATGATGTATTCCCTTCCGCCTACAACTGTATGCCATCTACCACCGGTCCCGTACTTCATAAGTCCGCGGGCTGTCAAAGCCCATATACCACGCTTTCCGTCTTCGAGCATTCTCGGCACGTTATCGCTCGGCAACGCACCTGATTTACTTGTATAGTCCGCGCATGTAAATGTTCCATTATCAAATGTAACCTTGCGTATTCCCGAACGTGTGTCATACATCCACATATCGTTGCCCGAACGCAGGAAACGACGGTACGGCCGTGTCTCGTCACCACGCCCTGTATAGTCGACAAAGCGTCCCGAATGCAAATCATAGCATGCAAAGGCAAATGTAGAGGAATGAATCCACAACATATTGTTCGGCTCGTCCATATACAGATTGCCCGTAGTGGCATCCATCTTCCTCTTTCTGTCGCTACTAAGCGAATAATAATTCACAAACGAATATCCGTCATATCGGCACAGGCCGTATACGGCTCCCATCCAGACAAACCCGTCTTTATCTTGCAACAAGTCGTAAACAGTGTTACCTGACAATCCGTCCACAGACGATATGCGTCTGCCCGAAAGTGCCATGCCATCTATATTATCGTCTATTTCCGCCGCAGGCATCACCACAGGCAGAAACGACAATACCATAATCAGTATCGTTTTCAAGTACATTTGTTATTAGTCTTATTTTGCAAAAATACCTTATTTATATGAGTGAAACAAAATAATAGCGTACTATTTTACCGGTTTACGAACAATTCTACCATTTAAATGTACGTAATTATTATTTAATTTGCAGTCAAAACATCATAGCAATGAGAAATATTCTTTTACTTATCGTTCTTTGGACCGGTATCCACGCAAATGCCGCAGGCGAATATGACGTAAGAGACTTCGGTGCGGCAGGCGACGGAAAGACGCTCGACCACGAGGCAATAAACCGGGCGATAGACTCGTGCGAGGCCCGTGGCGGAGGCCGTGTGGTATTGCCGGCCGGCACATATTTGTGCGGAAGCATACGGTTGAAAAACAACGTGGAACTGCACATCATGTCAGGAGCGACCATTCTGGCAGCGCCACCATCAATGAAAGCATACGACGAGGCCGAACATTTCGGCGGACCGGAGTACCAGGACGGCGGACACACATATTTTCACAACAGTCTTATATATGCGGTAGGCAAGCAGAACATATCTATTACCGGCCGGGGAATGATAGACGGCAAAGGACTAACAAGAAAAGATACCGAGCGGGCGGGTAACGTGCAGGGCGGAAGCATAGGCACGGGCGACAAGGCAATAGCACTGAAAAACTGTCGCAACACGCTCATCAGAGACGTGACAATATACCGTGGCGGACACTTCGGAATAATAATGACCGGCTGCGATGTCGGCACTGTGGATAACGTGACGATAGACACAAACCGTGATGGTTTCGACATCGACTGCTGCAAATATCTCACGGTTAGCAACTGCAAAATAAACACACCGAGCGACGACGCACTGGTACTTAAAAGCTCATACGCCCTGAAACGACCCGTGCTCTGCGAACACATCACTATCAGCAACTGTGTAATAACAGGATACAAGGTTGGCACACTACTCGACGGCACATATTTACCCGAAAAAGTAAACTGGGTGTGCGGCCGACTGAAATTAGGCACGGAGTCGAACGGAGGCTACCGCAACATAGCCGTGACCAACTGCACATTCATGTACAGCAGCGGTCTGGCTTTCGAAGAGGTTGACCAGGGCTTGATGGAAAACATCGTAGTGAGCAACATATCGATGAGCCATGTGCACCACTACCCCATATACATAACCACAGGATGCCGAAATCGAGGCCCGAAAGAGCGGACAGACGTATCGAGCGCAGCCGACATAATGATAAGCAATGTCATGGCAGACGATGTAGACTCGCTGGCCGGCATAATCATCACCGGAATGCCGGGGCATCCCGTGCGCAACATAGCGCTGAGCGACATAAGCATACGATACAGAGGAGGTGGCACCAAAGAACTTGCATACAAAAACTACCGTGAGCAAGGCACAAACTATCCCGAGCCGAAATTTGCGAAGGAAACACCTGCCTACGGACTATTTGCCCGCCATGTAGACGGTCTCGACATCAGTAACGTAACTTTCCATACGGCAAAGCCCGACTACCGTCCGGCAATTATGCTTGACAACGTGAACAGTGCCACTATCAGCAACCTGAAAGCTCCGGTGGAGAAAGGCGTTAAGAAGATTGTGACTGTACGCAGCAAGAACGTGACTGTGAAATAAACCAAACACAACTTCTTTGGTACGCCCTATAAACTCTTATACCACAACAAAACATACAGACGCTTTACGGCAATATTCATATAAAGGTAAAATCATAGTACAAAAACAATAATAAATACTAACTTCTAAACTATTCTGCCGTCCAAAGCCAGTTTTTTAGGTTTTTGGGCGGCTTTATTTATATATCTCATTTGGCAATTGTATATGCGACCTTAATTAAACGGGAAATAGGTACAAAACGCTTTTATCCCTAAAACAAAATCCATACTCAGACTAAAATCACACCAAAAGATACTCCTTACGACATGCTTAACAGCATTTCATTCCACAATGGGATTATTATACAAGACAGCGGAAAACAAAAATCGGCGCAACGGGATTTTCGTTGCACCGATTTCACAGCGTAATAGTTTTATGATAACCCAGTTTCAATCATCATGATAAATCCGTTTCAATTAAGAACAAAATACTATACATGACCGCAAGTTTGCTTCTTTAATGAGGCATTTACGGTTTTCAATCTTTTCGTTCACTTATGCTCTTTACGTATGCTCTCCGCTATGACTTCTGCCATACGCTTCGCTCCCTTTTCCGTAGGATGAACGCCATCACGTTGCATCATGTCGGAAGCGGGGTCGACGACCGGATTTAGGTCGATAATACGCAAGTTGTTTTTCTTTGCCACTTTGTTGATAACAGGAATGATATCCGTCGTGATTATGGAATCACGTATCTCGTTATCGTCTTTTTTCCTTTTTGTTCCATCCACCCGCACAGGAGTACAAAGATATATCACCGGCTTTGTGGGCAGAGCCTTCAACTCGTCTATCATCTGTTGCATGTCGCCACGAAACTCCTTGGCGTGCCTGTCCCAGTTTTTAGGTTTACTATCGTTCGTGCCAAGTTTTATCACCACAATATCAGGACTGAAAGCCTTGGCTTCGGTCCATGCCTTCTCTTTCATATAGGGTCGGTCACCGTTGTTAAGCATAGTGCGGCCGCTCACCCCGAAATTTTTCACGAAATAATCTTTGCCCAAAAAGCGTTGAAGCTGTGCCGGATAGCCTTGTACATCAGACATGTCGATACCATGACCGTCTGTAATGCTGTTTCCTATACAGGCCACACGCTTGGCATCTGTCTTCGGTGCGACAAGCGTTTTGAGCCACATGCCCAGTTCGTCGAGCATCTGGTTGTGGTAAGTAAAAGTGGAACGGAAGCCGAAACCATGACCTCCTGAGGGATAGATGTGCAATGATGCTGGCACACCGGCACGGCGCAGAGCTGTGTAGTAAGGCAGTCCGTTTGTCAACGGAGGTACGGCCCTGTCGTCACCGGCCATGATAAGTATCGCCGGCGGAGTGACATGACGGCGCACCTGCTTGTCATTAGAAAACTGGCGCACCAGTTTCTCATCACCGCGCCTGTCGCCGAGAAAGCCCACCACCGAGCCTTTATGCGTCTGTTTCTCATCCATCGAAATCACCGGATAGAACAATATCTGAAAATCCGGACGGCTCTCTATCGGGGCATGAGTGGCCGTTGTAGAAGCAAGATGCCCTCCGGCAGAAAATCCCATTATGCCCACATCATTGCGGTTGATACCCCACACTGCCGCGCTGTCTCGCATCATGCGCACCGCATCCTGTGCGTCGCTCATAGGAATTGTGCGGTCACCTTTAGGCATACGGTATGTCAGCACACCGTAAGCAATACCCTGCCCGTTAAAATATCCTACCCAGTCGGTACCCTCATTCTGCATCGACAGATGAGAATATCCGCCCCCCGGACAGCCCACAATAGCACGCCCCGTAGGGTTCTCGGGCAGGAATACCCGCATGTTTGCCTTGCCGTCGGGAGTGATATTGACGGTAAACGTTCTCGCAGTCTGCGCTTGCAACGACATGCTCAATGCCGCAAAAGCGAAAAGAATAAATGATTTCTTCATTATTTTCGATAATTAATAGGTATATACAAAGGTAGTAATAATTATTGAAAGGGAAAAGCGTTTTCAATGTATATTTAAGTTCATGAAAGACAATATATGCCATTGCCGAGACGCAGTATGAATAAACGGTCTCACAATCGGATGCAATATATTTTCATATCATCCGGCATTTTAAAGACCACGAATTGCCACTCATAGCCATCGCACGTTCCGTTATTAAGAAAAACATTCGGAAAAACTTCCAACTTCATATTCTTTTATGCGCTCATATCGGATAGTTTTCCTTATCTTTGTAGTTCATTACGAAAAAACAAACCGATAGGGAACAAACTGCAAAAAACATCAAAAGACAATGAACGGAAAAAGATTTTTAGGCATTATCTGCATCTTATGCTCCGTATTGAAGGCCGTAGCGACAGACTATTACATATCGCCCGAAGGCAACGACAATGCAAACGGGCTGACTGCCGAAAACGCAATGGCGACAATCGGAGCTGCCGGAAAGAAAGTAAAAGCCGGCGATGTGGTCTACATCATGCCAGGAACATATATCGTACGGGAGAGCGACATATCGAAAGAAGAAAGTTCCGGACCCTACAAGATTATCTTCGACATGAACCAAAAGGGTACGGCAGACAAGCCCATCCGCTTCATCGGACTTACAGATGCCGACGGCAAACGCCCAGTTTTTGACCTGTCGGCCGTAAAACCGGCCGGCTACCGTGTCACGGCCTTCCTCGTAAGCGGTCAGTATCTGGTGTTCAGGAACTTTGAAGTGACAGGCATACAAGTGACAATCACAGGTCATACCCAGTCCGAAAACTTCCGGATCACCAACGGGTCGCACAACACTTTTGACAACATTGCCTGCCATGACGGCATGGGCATAGGTTTCTATCTGACAAGAAACTCGTCGTACAACCTGTTCGTCAACTGTGACGGATACAACAACTACGACCCTATATCCGATGTAAGCAGCAAGACCGGAATGGGAAGCGGCGGCAATAACGACGCCTTCGGATGCCACGTGAACAAGAACAATCCGGGAAACATATTCATAGGATGCAGGGCCTGGAACAACTCGGACGATGGTTACGACCTGATAAATTGCCACTCGGCCACCGTTTTCGCATATAGTTTCGCATACAAGAACGGATACGATGCCGAAAACGTGAGCCGTGGCGACGGAAACGGATTTAAGGCGGGCGGCTACGGGATGTCAGGCGACAAGACACTGACGGAAGACGGCGCTCCGATGCATGTCGTACATAACTGCATAGCCGTAAGCAACAAGTCGAACGGCATATATTCTAACCATCATATAGGCGGCATTGACTTCCACGACAACACATCGTACAAAAACAACCGTTACAATTATTCATTCGTAAACCGCAGGGGAACGGCGGCGGAAGACGCCGTTGACGTGGACGGATACGGGCATATCATAGAGCGAAACCTATCCGTTGGCACAAAACATGTAACCTCACTAAACGGAGCCGACGGGCAGAACACGATAGAAGACAACTCGTTTACATGGGCAAACAACCTATGGATGAACAATAATATGACGGATACGGCATTTGAAAGCACAAACATCACTGACCTGAAAGCACCGCGCGAGCCAGACGGGACTCTGTCGGAAAAGACATTAATGTTTCTGAGGCCGAAAGAGTTTTCTGTCTACGGATGTGATATGGACGGATATAAGGAAGCTGTGGAAAAAGCAAAAAGGACATCGGGAGCCGAGATCAATACCATAACCGGAATAGAGAACATCGCAAACAGTAATACTGTCAGGACACGCCAAGGACAGAAATACTACCTAAACGGACTGAAAACCAACCGGAACACCGGGCACAGGGTTTTCAAAAACGGATATAACGGGCATGTTATCATCATCCGGTAAGGACTCTTGCCGATACCGGTATTTGGCATATAAATAAATCAGCGGAAACCATAAGTTTTCAAATTATGATAAACGGAGACACAGAGCCTATGTGATCCAAAGGATTTGTGATGTCGTAAGGCATCATGGGCAATGCCACTGCAAAGGCAGCCAACACCGACAGGCCTGTTTTCATTATCTTCATAAAGCCGGCCTCACAGGTAAAACATAGAACGGACGATTCGGTTTACTGTCTATCATCCACTGGTCTATCACCACATGGTTATCAAGAGCTTTGACAGTCAGAGTATGGCGGCCTTTGGTTAGTTTCACTTTTGTGGTGTTGAGAGCCTGTCCACGCATCACGTTCTTCTTCCATTTTTCAGACCTGAACGGTTCTTTGAGTGATATTACTACCGGTGTCCCTCCGTCGATGCTCACACTGTACCGCAGGTCTCCACGGTCATTTGGCTGCGTGGGGATAAGAGCCGTATATAAAGTGGCCTCGCTTTCGAACGGCCATTCAAACTCATACGTGAGCGAAGCCTCCTTCGGCAACTGCACGGCGTTCATGCTATGGCCGAGCATCTGCGTTGGAACGACACCCGATGACGCCGACCGATAGTCGCAAGCGTTGCGTACCACTACGCCATCCATATCGGAATAAGGCATCGAAACGTAAGAGGTGTAGTCGGGAGCGACGGCCGCTTCCGGCATAAACGGCAACAACGGAGGGAAGAACACGTACAAATCGCGCGGCGCACTGTTCATGCTTCCTTTCCACTTGCCGCCGGACATAGTGGCATTGTAATGCTCTGTCAGTCTCTGTATCTCTTGATAAGCGCCCATGCTTCTCGCCGCATGCACAGACGCCTTGGTCTCACGGTCGAGCATCGTGCGGTCTGTCTGCCCCAGATAAGGCGCGCGGGCACGCTGGGCCTCAATCATTTTCACTGCCATTGCCGATGCCGACAGTACCGGATACTTGACAGCGGCAAAATAAGCGTCGAGCAGTTCGGGACGTATTGTCTTCTCCACTTCATTGACCGTGCGGCATACAGCGGCATAATCGGCCAGGTAACGTTCCTGCTCGTCGCCGAAAGCCGTCGCGCCAAACTCTGTATCGGTCACCTGAGAGCGGCCGCGCGGATATGTCTTCTTGTCCAGTTCGACCTGCGTCCACCCCATGTGCTCGGGCTTTCGTATGCCGCACAGGCGGTAGAACTCTGTCATTGCCGGCAACAAAGCGGTGGCGGCATTGGCTCCGAACTGCTCGGCAAGCCAGTTTTTCAGATGTTCTTGCAGTGTAGACGGAGACACGCAATCAATGTCCCATGCCATGTCGAGAAAGAGGGAAAGGTCGTATGCCGCCACCTTCGGGTCATGGACGTTCACTATCCACAATTTGCGCGCATTGTGATCATACGCCTGCCGCATCTCGCAGTACACCAGTCCGGGCTGCGTGGTGGTGAGCCATAAATAATCGTGCGGACGCCCCCAATAGCTCAGATGATAGTAAACACCGGCTCCTCCTTTGCGCTTCTGTTGCTCCTCATCGCTCAGACGTGTAAGATATCCGTAGTTGTCGTCACACCACATAAGCGTCACATCGTCGGGAACGCGTAGTCCGTTCTCCATTATTTGGAGCACCTCTTTATACGGGACAAACACCTGAGGTATGCTCTCCACATCCTTATCGATATGTTTTCCGAGCATTTCGCGCTGGTCGTCTATCACCTGTTGAAGTGCCTCGGTCTTCTCTTTCATCGTCTTGACACCCTCCATGGAACCATCGTGGATGCCTCGCATACCGATGGTATACAGTTTCTCTGACCCTTTCACCTCGCGAAGACGTTCTATCCAATAATCCTGCACGGCCTTGCGGTTGGTGATATAGTTGTAGCGGCCGCGCTCGGCTGTGTTCCACTCAGCCACATTGTTACGCAACAGCGGTTCGCAGTGCGATGTGCCGACGGCAATATCGAAACTGTCGGCCATCTCCCTGTTACCGGGAATGGTGAAAAATCCCGGCGTACCGGTATGCATTGCCGGCCAAACGGCGTTGGCACGAAGGCGGAGCAACAGTTGGAACACACGCTTGTTGGTCTTCGGCCCTATATTCCATAAACGCCCGCCCGGTTCGTAATTATACGTGCTCCACGGCCTGAGGGTCCAGTCCTCATCATTGAGGAACACGCCGCGGTATTCCACCGAAGGGCTTTGAAGCGTATTGAAGCCGTCGGCTATGACAAGCCTGGATTTCTTTTCCGGCACCACATCGCCCCACCATATCCACGGCGACACTCCCGCCTTGCGTGAAAGTTCGAGCAACCCGTATGCCGTGCCTCGGCCGTTGTTTCCAACCACATAGACCTTACCGCCTGAAACGGAAAGCGAAAAACCGTCTTTACGACCCGCAAGCTCGTCAACGGGCACACCGGCAGACATAAGTGCCTTCTTCACCGATACCGTGGCCTTGTCAAGCTGTACGATGCTTATCGTAGCCTTGTCTGCCCGCACAGCCTCCGGCAGGCAACCGACAACCTGCCTTATATCGTCACGAAACATAGATATGGCCTGTTCCACCACCGGAGACACCTTACCTGACACTGAATAGCGGACACCACTGTCACTATCGCCCCACACAAAATCGGCGGCAAACGACGCAGCGGCATTCAAAAACAGGATAGCCGCAACATATAATTTTTTCTTCATTAAAATCAATAGATTGTTTGTTATTTAAGCAACGGTTATTTATTATAAGTGGTTATACACCGCAAAATTAAGGATTTAAGGCATCACGCTCTTGTATTTTAGTACAATAATCGGTAAAATCGTACAGATATTTCATCTCATTTTCCACATTATCTCTTCTCCCCTACACTCTATCTTCTTCGCGTCAGCCAGATGACCGGTTATATCGGCAGCATCAAGATAGTGCACACGCAAGGCCGACGAGCGAGGGAAACGACAGAAAAAAACATCGTCGCTCATGTACAGGTCTACCGACCGGACCTCTCTCACACCCGACACCCCTTTACAATACTTCAATATGCCGC
The DNA here is from genome assembly GCF_002933775.1 of Prevotella sp. MGM1. Lineage (GTDB taxonomy): Bacteria > Bacteroidota > Bacteroidia > Bacteroidales > Bacteroidaceae > Prevotella. The sequence continues at coordinate 130,940 of NZ_BEWV01000221.1, read as the reverse complement.
GAGAGATATGAGGCAAGACCTTTATACCCGTCCTGCCGTCATGAAACGAAAGCACGGCGACGACATGCCAACAAATACGCCCCGAGGCGGCTCCATCATGCCGGACGGCTGTCGAACGGTGGGAAATCGAGATGTTCCGGCCGTATTTCTTGTTTATGTCGCCCATCATTTGCCTGAACAACCGACCGTGAACCGATGTGTCTTCAAGCCTGTTTATACATATATGATAATGTATCATCTCATGAATGATGATGTCTTCGAGTTCTCTTTCGGTAAGGTCGAAACAAGTACTTATGCGAAGCACAAAATCATAGCAAACGATTTTACCGAACATGGTCCTGCGCTTCTTGAACGTGCAGGCACCAAGAAAAGTCCTTGCCTTGCTCAAGCGGATAGGAAGCCTTGGCAGCCGATCATCAAAAATAAGCCTGTTGAACTCATCGAACTTACTCTCTATATACGGTATTGTCGCTATCATGTGGATTTTGCTATTGAACCATGCCGATAAGTATACCATACTTTCGACAACCACAAAATTACATCTTTATTTCTTTTCGCCAAACCGTTTTCCAGTATTATTTGACCTGACGGGTATTATTTGTTACACTATAAATCAATAATGACACTGCAACGCCATGATTTAACATTATGATAAATATATTTACAAAACACATTTCATATCTCGACTGTTTGAAATTTTAAAATCACAAGGCCGCAAATATCGTCGTATTTCGAAGATTACGCAACACCCTGTATATCAATACAATACAAAAAGTCGTCATTATTCCAGCCGCGGTCAGTGATCCGGCGTGTGCATTTAGTATACTGATTGCGCTGCGTTTAGCGTCCCGTTGCTCTCCAATCAGCGGATAAACGCATCGCAATTACCTGCCAACCGCATTACAACGGGATGCCCGTTGCAAAAAAAGAGGTGCAAAACTCTCCGTTCACTACTTCCGGAACATAATAATATAGCGTGCTGTATATCGTATAGCCGTTCTGGTTCATGATTTTAGAAAGTGTTAAATTCGTGACTTTTTCACTACAAATAGTTATCTTTGCATACGTTATCCGCAATTTAGCGGATATGCCAAAACCGGAAAATATGATAACAGAGAAAAAGAACATAACGGTCAAGCAACATAATACGCCGTGCGGCAGATTGATACTTGGAGACTTCGATGGACTGTTGTGTCTCTGCGACTGGCTGACGGGAAAACATCGCGAACGCACCGACATACAACTGAAAAAGACACTGAAAGCCGATTTTAAGGAAGGTACCACGCCCGTCATAGAGGAAGCAGCGAGGCAGATTGACGAATATTTCGCAGGAAAACGCACCGTGTTCGACATTCCGATGCTTCACATTGGCACCGATTTTCGGAAAAGAGTATGGGCAGAACTACTGAACATTCCATACGGCACCACCATCTCCTACGGACAACTGGCACAGCGCATAGACATGCCGGCGGCCGTGAGAGCGGTGGCAAACGCCAACGGCGCAAATCCTATTTCCATTATCGTGCCATGCCACCGTGTCATCGGCAGCGACGGGACGTTAACCGGATACGGCGGAGGACTGACGATAAAACAGGCTCTTCTTGCGCTTGAAAAAGGGAAAACGGCGGCAACACTGCCTTTCGACGATATTTAACCTATCGCTTCTTATTCTTCCACGGCTTGAAAACGGAGATGAAAACAACAATCAGCAGCAAGCATATCTGTATTAAGCCCCACAATGATGATACGGCGGCATTATCGTAATACTGCTGCGGATTGTCAACATATCCCGACAGTTCATGTACATTTCCTTTTACAGCCGGCCCAATGACGAACGTCCCAATCAGTATCATGACAAGCGCAAGCATCCACTTTGCGGCTATCCACTTATGCTTGAAGAACCCCCATTTCGTCCAAAGACCATATATCAGGCCCGTGAGTAAACAACCGAACACGCCGACATAAATCAATAAGTTGTCTGTCACGAGAATGGCAAGGGCAAGCATATACATCTGGTCGGCGCCATCGGGAGCGATAAACCACTTCATCACATTCATGCAAAAAGCGCACCCGATCCATACAACAGCGCACAAAACATGCAGCGTTTTCAGCCATTTAAGGCCTGTGGCATTGATTGTTTTCATATCCGTAGATTGTTTTTTATTTAATACTTACTGTATGTACATTCCATGATAGCGGTATGACTCCCGCCTTACAAATATACGGAAAATAATCGATCCGCACACTTTTACACCCAGTTTCTTCCAATCACGATAAATTTTATGCGATAAACGGACATCAGAAGTGGCACCATAAAGCCGAAAACGTAATATTGTTGTCTCTTTCCGTAAACGATATACACATCTAACGGAGGTTTATTATTACCTTTGCAACCGATAAAAAGACAATAACAGCATTCAATTTGACAAATATGTATTTAGAGAAAATCAACTCTCCGAAAGACATTAAATCGTTTTCGTTGGAACAACTGGAAATACTGGCCGACGAAATACGCGGCGGAATACTTAACAGAGTGAGCAACCGAGGCGGACACGTGGGTCCCAATCTCGGGATAACCGAGGCCACAATTGCGCTCAACTATGTGTTCGACGCACCGGAAGACAAGTTTGTTTTCGATGTATCGCACCAGATATATCCGCACAAGATGCTCACCGGACGCGCGTTCGGATATACCGACAAAGCACGGTTCGGTGAGGTCTCGGGATACAGCAGCCCGCTCGAATCGTCGGTATACGACTGTTTCGAGATCGGGCACACGTCAACTTCGGTGTCGCTCGCGACTGGTCTGCAGAAAGCACGGGACATACAAGGCGGCAAAGAGAACATCATCGCCATAATCGGCGATGGCAGCCTGAGCGGAGGAGAGGCGTTCGAGGGTCTTGACACGGCATCCGAACTGAACACCAACATCATCATCGTGGTGAACGACAACGAGATGAGCATAGCCGAGAACCACGGCGGTCTTTACTCCAATTTACGTCTGCTGCGAGAGACAAAAGGACTGGCAGAGCTTAATTTCTTCAAGACTTTCGGCTTTGAATACATGTATGTTGAAGAGGGAAACGATATCGGACATCTCATAGCGGCGTTCAAAAGCGTGAAAGACACACCACACCCGACAGTGGTACACATACATACCGAAAAAGGACACGGATACTTGCCGGCAACGGAGAATAAGGAGGCGTGGCACTGGCACATGCCGTTCGACATATCGACAGGAGAACTGAAAAACACAGGCGGCGGCGAGTACATGCCCGCCCTGCTGGGCGAATGGCTGCGGGAGGAAATCAAACGCGACCCGAAACTCGTGTGCATAGCGGCTGGCGTACCGGCATCCATAGGATTCGGGCCTAAAGAGCGCGAAGCGGCCGGACGGCAGTTCATAGACGTTGGAATTGCCGAAGAGCAGGCGGTGGCAATGGCTTCTGGAATGGCGAAAGGCGGAGTACGCCCCGTTTTCAGCACACACGCCACATTCATACAGCGTACTTACGACCAGCTGGCACAGGACCTGTGCGTAAACGGCAACCCTGCCGTGATCAATGTGATAGGCGCGTCTATCTTCGGCATGAGCGATTTTACACACATCTGTTTCTTCGACATACCGATGCTGAGCCACATTCCTAACCTGGTATACCTCGCACCAACCACATACGAGGAACTTATAGCGATGGAGAGCTGGGCCATCAGGCAGGAGAAATACTCCGTTGCGATACGTGTCCCGGAATGCGACGTGGCACACAGCGACGAGGATTACGACACTGATTACAGCGAACTGGACCGCTTCAAGATGACAAGACGCGGCAAAGACGTGGCTATAATAGCTGTAGGAGACTTCTACCAAAAAGGAGAGAACGTGGTAAACATGCTGGAAGAATACGGCATAGACGCCACGTTGATAAATCCACGCTATCTGACGGGAGTCGATTCGGAGATGCTCGACAGCCTGAAAGCCGACCACAGGCTTGTAGTCACGATAGAAGACGGATGCACAGACGGCGGATTTGGCGAGCGGATAGCCGGATTCTACGGCGCGACAGACATGAAGACGCTTCACTTCGGAGTAAAAAAGGCTCTCTACGACCGCTATGACGTGAACGAATTGATGAGAGACAACCACCTGACCGATGAGCAGATCGTGGCCGACATCAAGGAGATAATCTGACAACGGCCGGACAAAAAGCACATAACGGTACCAATGGAAATAATCGAAATAAAATCACTGGAACATCCGGGAGTTGAGGTTTTCAGCACACTAACCGAAGCACAACTGCGCAACCGCATCGAGTCGGACAAGGGTATATTCATCGCCGAGAGCCCTAAAGTGATAAAAGTGGCACTCGACGCCGGTTACGAACCGCTCGCCTTGCTATGCGAACGCAGGCATATCACAGGCGATGCGGCGGAGATAATAAAACGGTGCGGAGACATCCCGGTATATACCGGCGACCGGGAAATCCTGGCCGGTCTCACGGGGTACACCCTCACCCGAGGCGTACTGTGCGCCATGCGGCGGCCGAAAGACCGCAAGGTGGAGGACATCTGCCGCAAGGCAAGGCGCATAGTGGTGATAGACGGCGTGGTGGACACAACCAACATCGGAGCTATATTCCGCTCGGCGGCCGCATTGGGAATAGACGCCGTGCTGCTCACTCCAGACTCGTGCGACCCGCTCAACCGCCGTGCCGTGCGTGTTTCTATGGGCAGCGTATTTCTCGTTCCGTGGACATGGCTCGACGGTGGAATAGCATCGCTCGGCAGTCTTGGCTTCAGCACAGCCGCCATGGCACTGACTGACGACTCTATTCCGATAGACTCGCCAATACTGGCATCTGTCCAGAGGCTTGCCATAGTCATGGGAACTGAAGGCGACGGACTGCCGGAAGAGACAATCTCGCAAGCTGACTACGTGGTACGCATACCGATGTCGCACGGTGTCGACTCACTGAACGTAGCCGCCGCGGCGGCAGTGGCTTTCTGGGAGCTTAGAGCAAAAGGGTAATTCCCGGGGAGTTTAGAGGTTAAAAAAAGTTCAGGAGGCTGTCAGAGGATTTTAAGCTCCTCCAAAAATCCTCCTTAGCTCCTATTATTTAACGGCGATACACTCCACCTCCACGAGTACACCTTTTGGCAAGGCTTTCACCGCCACGGCAGAACGGGCAGGGAACGGCTCGCTGAAAAACGTGGAATAAACCTCGTTCATAGCGGCAAAATCATTCATGTCGGCCATGAATACTGTTGTCTTCACTACATTTGCAAGTGTCAGTCCGGCGGCTTCCATCACACCGGCAGCGTTTGTGAGCGCCTGTCGGGTCTGCTCTTTAATTCCGCCTTCAACAACTTCTCCGGTGGCCGGGTCGAGAGGTATCTGCCCAGAAGCGAATACCATGCCGTTGGCCTCTATCGCCTGACTGTAAGGGCCTATCGCCGCAGGCGCTTTTTCTGTGTGCAATACTTTCATTGTTCTTTCGTTTTGATTGTTCGTTTATTACTGTTCCGAATGCAAATATAATAAGAATATCATAAAAAGGCTTCGAATGAAGCCTTTTTTATTTTCTATATGTAAGCGATGAAACATCCTATGAAATACAGCCGGATACCGGTTGAAATGCAATCAGGCGCAAAATGCAAGCCAACGGAATACTAATAAAAATGCTATCGGATTGCCGTCGAGCTTCATTATACATACCATTTACGACCATACTTCCAGATAGAAACAGGACGTTTTATTTCATCAGGGGGAACAAGGGCATGCCACACCTTCGCCATTGGACTGCGACACATATCTGACGCTCGGTTTACAGCGATGAAGAAAAGTATGATACAATACGTTAACCAATATTACGCTTCACTATATCGGTCAGAGTGGCGTGGTTGGAAAGACTGTTACCTGCCACAACACCGCTTGGGCACGTAAAAGTAAGCGGTTCACCATACAGATTTGTGATAACGCCACCGGCCTCGGTGACTATCAGCGAGGCTGCGGCAAAATCCCACGGACTAAGCAGATACTCGAAATATAGCTCGCAACGGCCCATGGCTAAATAGCACAACTCCGGCGCACAGGCACCGAAACGGCGTATATCATTGCATTTGGAAAATGTCTCACGGATGATATCCGAACACAAACCGGCATATTCTTTATGGTATACGGGCAGGGCTGTACACATCACAGAGTCGGCAAACGGCCTTCCGGAAACAGAGATGCGACGTCCGTTGAGATAAGCCCCTCTACCCCGCTCTGCCGAGAAAAGCTCGCCTGTCATAGGAAGACAGACAACTCCAAGCTCTATGTCGGCATCATGTTTGAGTGCCACACAAACGGCACACTGGGCTATTCCGCGGCTATAATTGGCCGTACCGTCTATCGGGTCGATAATCCATGTATACTCATGCGACGTGTCCCACATGTCTTCCTCCTCGCATAGGAAGCCGCTGCCGGGAAGCAACGCGGCCAGTCTGGCACACAGAAAATTTTGTACTGCGACATCGGACGATGTCACAATGTTTGAGTATCCTTCCTTGCACGAGACCTCAAAAGTATCTGTCCGCATCAATCCGGCTGCCTCTCTGACCACATCAATAAGGATATCCAATGACGGTATGTTTCTTTCCATATCATTTATAGTTGCTGATAAAATATGACAGCTGCACTGCCACCGTTTAAGGAAATAACGTTCTGCCGCGCAAAATATTATCACGTCTGCCTCTTTTCATATCCAATATCATGCCAACAGGCCCACAATGCCATGCAATGAAGCCACGGATTGAAATATTTTGCTTAACTTTGCTACTGGAAAAGATAAAACCATTTGCTATCTTTTATGGAATTTCCACTTGAAAGTATTTTTTTAACTCAGATATCGTATACAGCATGCAACCAAATAAAAAGTATTTCTTTTTAATTACACTCATATTGCTATCCCGACTTAACTCATTCGGGGAGATATTTAATACATCCAAATGTTTGGACTTATTATGCGCTCCTCAATATATCGATCAAATCAAGGAAGACACTCGTTTTGAAAAACTATGTTCCGATTCTGTTTTTGCCTCCAATGTCGCATACGTTAATTCAAATTGCAACGCATCGAAACTCTGCAATCTATATACTGAACTTAATGGAGATAAAAATGATGTTTCACAATGTCTGTCCGTTATTCAGCACTTAGACAGTCTTGCCCACAATATTGAATGGGCTAACAGTATTTTATCCGTTCAGCCCCAACTATCCTATGTCTTACAACAATTAGTCGACAACGGATATTCGGAGTATTGGGATAACACTATCTATCCAAGACTGAAATCACATATTGACAATTATGATTTGAACCTGGACTTGCTAAATGCCGCAAACAATAGCCTGAATGATTTTTTTCTTCCAGATTCCCTACCTGACATCCAATCCAAAATATTCATTTTAGATATAAAAAATGCTTTCAACCTTTCAGATGAATCATTTTGCTGCACTCCTTTGATTCTTGACCATGAAATAGAAAAGCAGTTGAGATTAAGTTTTATGAATATCTATATTCATGAAAATTTGCATAACCTTTACCTTTCACCCGAACTAATGGCAAAATTACGCGAGCTTGACAACGATGCTTTTTATAGAGATAAAGAAGATATTGCCCAAAGACATGGTGAGGGCAGAAACGAAGCTTTTATTGTTGCGGCGGAAGTATATATTTCCAATAAATTAGGACTACGCGACAATCAAAGTGTATACGATGAATTTTCACAATACGTTGATGGCAGCCTTGTATTAGCACCTATCATTTATGTCTATCTATCAGACAGGAACCACAATGAATCTTATAATGATTTCCTTTTACGGTTATTTGATAAAGGAATTTTGAAAACAGGGATTATTGAAGCAAATTATAATAATGCCATGAACACAATCCTATCTCAAAGCAACAAATAAGCGTATTTTCGCTCTGCATAACCACACAAATCTCATCTGTTTTTTCTGTGATTTTGAATATTGAATCCATATAGTTCAAAAAGAACAGTAGGTTCTATCGTCAGGCATTCCGGACAGTTTCAACCATGGCATAAATAAAAACGGTTTGCACTTGAAATAAAAAACTATCTCCGTGCAAACCGTCATTACGCATGAAACTCAGACAAGCATATTTACCTGCCGCCATATTTCCTAATCACCACTTTCCCAACAATACCGCTCGGTTGAAGCCGGTCTGTCCGTTTCAGAAACTCAGGAAAAGAGAACGTCACCCGCTCGCTCTCGGGCAGCGACGCATCACCTATGACACGATTGACTATCGAATTGGCGCACACTATTTTTATATCATTCGTTCCCGGGCGCAACAATCCGGTTATATCCGTCTGCCACGGAGAGCACCACACCGTACCGGCATCCGTTCCATTCACAACCACACGAGCCACGGCATTCACCGATGGCAGGCATAGCACTGTACGTGAAAAAACGACCGCACGGGATGCAGGTCCGGTAGCCTGAGGCTCCACAAGAAAAGTACTGTCCATGTCAACTTCTGTCGAATATACAGCCTCGCCAGAGTAATAACGTATACTGTTGTCGGCACTCTCTGTCCAGTCGGTAAGTTCGTGGAACACGACTGGCTTTTCCGGCCCGCCGAGTTTGGGGTCGAACGTCACTGTCCAAGGCTTTGTCAGAACCTTTGTCATCGGCTGCTCATTATGAGCCGCCACGGTGTTAACCGTCTGTTGTGCATCGCCTGACGAAGCGACGATAAAGACTGTCTCTTCCGGTTGCAACTCCAACAGGACACGGTTTGATGCCTGCGATTTTCTATCGGCAACAAGCCACGTGCGAGTAAGGTCGACAGGATGCCACAGTTCGATGTTACGATGCGCCGTGCCGAGCGACACACTGTCACGGAACACGCCCGTGCCACGATTATATACGAAGTAAATATCGGCCTCCGGCGTGTTTCGCTGAGAGAAATAGACTTTCTCCGTCGGCGTGTTGGCACTACGTAAAGAAATCTGAGGAGAGATTTTTTCTGCGGCAAGAGCATTCCTTATGTCGGCTTCCTGCGATGCCGCCATCGTAGAAAGGGGGTACACGTTAGGCAGTGAGAAAAGGCGGTTCAGCACGTGCTCATAATCATCATCACATGCACCGAACATCTTTGCAACACGCACGAGGCTCTCCCTGTTCGCGCATACTGGCACTCCTTGCACAGCCATATCGGCTATCTTGGAAAGTGCCGCAGGCGAGACAAAAGTCTCATTCTCTATTATAATCATCCGGTATGCCGTGCCACTCTGCGTGAGCACCTTTTTATCATCGGCGCGCATGGCTGTCAAGAGGGCGTCGGTGGTGAACACGTCCCAGTCATATCCCTCGGGCATGGCAGGCAACTTATGAGACAACAGTTTTACGGGAGCATCGTCGCCGACATACAGACAGAAAGTGACTGCGGCATCGCCCTGCCTCAACATATCGGCACACCGTGCCTGATAGTCCCAGAACGGGCGGCTCATCGGCCACAGTGTATTGTTGCGGTTGAGGCTGTACTGACGGCCATTGGCTGTAGAGCCTGGAAAACGGTCGAGCCAGGGCTGATATGCCGATGCGCAAACGACAAACTCGTTGTTACCCATGGAATAAGCAAAATCTGCCAAAGATTTGAGCTGTGCGAAACTATGGCGATAGGTGGCGTCGGTGAATGCCTCGGCCGATGCGATACGACGGCCATACAGATGCGCGGCCGACGAGGCTTCCTTGATGTCGTATCCGCCTGTCGTCTGGTATGCCCAGAACTCTCCCTGCGGCTTGACGACACGCCCTTTCGACTGTATGTTATCTCCGGCAATGGTCAGCGCGGCTCCGATGGCCTGTGCGGTAAATGTCACTCCCGCAGAGGCGCAGAGGCTGTCTATCACAGAATAGAAATTATCCGAAATCAGATCTGCAATCGTGCGGCGGAAATCATACAGCACCTTATCACTCTTGGAACGCGAACCGACAAGGCGTCCGCTGACGACAGGAAGCCAAGGGATGATGTCATACCCCCTGCGACGACGGAACTCGGCGGCAAATCCGGCCGTCCAGTTCTGCGCTCCCGCCTCATGGCTGTCCATGACAAGACCGTCGGGCTTCACTCCGGCAAGACCCAACGTATCGCATACGCGCTTGAAAAAACTCTCCCATTGCAAGCGGGCGGCAGCGGCAGACATGCGGTCGCACTCCAATCCCGACATTCCCTTCCGGCCATGCTTTGTCTTCGCTCCCGTAGGTACATGACCGAAACGCATTATCCGCCAGCGACCGGACGGCACTTGCCAACGCAACGTGCCGTCGGCAGATGCATACGATGATATGTCTCTTATCTTTTTGAAAGAGATCCCTTTATCGCCCGAGATTTTTGACACTTGCCGGTAATCGGCAAACTCGGGTCTGAAAGCGGCTTTTACCTCCCAATTATCTACCGTTGGAGACGGTGAAAGACAGGCGTTTCCGAACATAAGCGATGACGGTGCGGTACCCGGAACATTCCAATCATGCAGGCTTATCCTGAAAAAACGGCCTCTCGCAGCGGGAAACGCCACTGTTATTTGGTCGAGCTTATACCCCATCGAACGGTAAAGGGGTGGTATTGCACAAACCTTTTCATAATGTATTCCGTCGTCGGAAACTTCCAAATCGCCTATCGGCGGCAACTCCACATATCCCGCTCCGGTGAAAGACGAACCGGGAATACACGGTGTGGGAATGGCACATGTGGCTGCCTTCCCGCGTCCTTTGGTGCGGTAAGAGAATGTACGGGCTGTGAAGACACGGCCGAAATCGAGAGTTATCACAGTCCCGTTCTCCGTTATCTTCTGCAACCCTCCTGTCTTGTCAAATAGCGAAATGGCATCTACCCCGGATTTATTTACACGTATTTCAGGCTTCAACAGGCGGGTGTCGGCAATCTCATCATCGGGAAAAGCAAGCACGGCTATACCCTCATAATGCGGCATCGCTACTGCCGGCAACACGATATCACGCTTCCCGTCAGATGTAATCAGCGTGTCGTCATACGTAATCCGACGCATGGCGTTCTCAGGGGTAATCCACGGACCGCCCGCCACATATCCGTTGCTGATGTTCAATTCGAAACCAAGCCCGAGACGACGGGCTTCCGAAGCCGCGAATTTAAGGTCGTCCCACCATTCGGGCGAGAACACGGCCGATGCCAAATCGCCCTTGCCATGCACCTGATCGTAGTATACCACACCGCCGACGCCTTTGTCACTGAACGCTTCGAGGTCGGCCGTTATTCCCTCACGGGTGGTTGCCGTCTCGCCATGGAACCACCAAACTTTCGTGCGTGCCTCATCGCCCGGCCGCACAAACCTGCTCCACAGTGAGTCAACGGAAAAGGCATCGGCATGCAACGGCATAATAAATGCCATACAAAAGAGAATCTGGCTTACAACAACAGTTTTATTCTTCATTATACTCTTATATATCAACAAGTGGCAAAACGGATCCTGCCACACACATCACAGAAACAGAAAAGGCGGAAAAGAAACGAACATGTTTCGTATCGTTTCATTCCCGCCTTACGGTTGTATAACACTAAATGATTATTCTTTGTCGAGCAATATCTTCATCATCTCTACCGCGGCCTTGGCAACCGAAGTGCCCGGGCCGAAGATTGCCGCTACTCCCGCCTTGTACAGGAAATCATAATCCTGAGCAGGTATTACACCGCCCGCAATCACCATGATATCCTCTCGGCCGGCTTTCTTCAACTCTTCAATGAGCTGCGGCACAAGCGTCTTATGGCCGGCGGCAAGTGACGACACGCCTACAACGTGCACGTCGTTCTCTACAGCCTCACGGGCTGCCTCCGCCGGGGTCTGGAACAGCGGACCCATGTCTACGTCAAAGCCGCAGTCGGCATAGCCTGTAGCCACCACTTTCGCACCGCGGTCGTGTCCGTCCTGACCCATCTTAGCCACGAAGATACGAGGACGGCGACCCTCTTGCTTGGCAAACTCCTCCGTGAGCCGGCATGCCAGCTCAAAGTCACTGTCGTTTTTACTTTCCGATGAATACACTCCTGATATTGTTCTGATTACTGCTTTATAACGACCCACGATCTCCTCGCAGGCATCACTTATCTCCCCGAGAGTACAACGCAACTTGGCACACTCGATGGCATGCGCCAACAGGTTGCCGTTTCCAGTACGGACACACTCGGTAAGGTCGGCAAGCGCCTTGCGGCATGCCTCCTCGTCGCGTGAAGAACGTACCTTTGCAAGGCTCTCTTCCTGCTGCTTGCGCACCGCCGTGTTGTCGACTTCAAGAATGTCGATGGGATCCTCATGCTCAAGACGGTACTTGTTTGTACCAACAATGGTCTGCACTCCGCTATCGATACGGGCCTGGGTGCGGGCTGCCGCCTCCTCGATACGCATCTTCGGCACTCCTGTCTCGATGGCTTTGGCCATACCTCCGAGTTTCTCTATCTCCTGAATATGCTCCCATGCCTTGTGGACAAGCTCGTTCGTGAGGCTCTCCACATAGTAAGAACCGGCCCACGGGTCTATCTGCTTGCACACCTTGGTCTCATTCTGGATATAAATCTGAGTGTTGCGGGCTATACGTGCCGAGAAGTCTGTAGGCAGGGCGATGGCCTCATCGAGCGCGTTCGTATGCAGAGACTGCGTATGTCCGAGCACGGCGGCCATGGCCTCTATACACGTACGGCCTACGTTGTTGAACGGGTCCTGCTCCGTAAGCGACCAACCCGAAGTCTGGGAGTGTGTGCGCAATGCGAGCGATTTCGGGTTCTTGGCTCCGAAACTTTTGACAATCTTTGCCCACAGCAGACGTCCGGCACGCATCTTGGCAATCTCCATGAAGTGATTTACACCGATGGCCCAGAAGAAAGAGAGACGCGGCGCAAACGCGTCGATATCGATACCTGCGTTCACTCCTGCACGGATATAGTCCATACCGTCCGCAAGAGTATATGCCAACTCGATATCCGCGGTGGCTCCCGCCTCCTGCATGTGGTATCCGGAGATTGATATTGAGTTGAACTTCGGCATGTTCTGTGACGTGTACTCGAATATATCGGCGATGATTTTCATTGAGAACGCAGGCGGATATATATATGTGTTGCGCACCATGAACTCTTTGAGTATGTCGTTCTGTATTGTTCCGGCCATCTCTTCGAGCTTTGCCCCCTGCTCCAATCCTGCCACGATATAGAACGCAAGGATAGGAAGCACCGCTCCGTTCATGGTCATCGACACTGACATCTTGTTGAGCGGAATACCGTCGAAAAGCACTTTCATGTTCTCCTCGTTGCAGATAGACACGCCGGCCTTACCCACATCGCCCACCACACGTTCGTTATCCGGGTCGTAACCACGGTGTGTCGGCAGGTCGAACGCCACGGAAAGCCCTTTCTGTCCCGACGCAAGGTTACGGCGATAGAAAGCGTTGCTCTCCTCTGCTGTCGAGAATCCGGCATACTGACGGATCGTCCACGGACGGAAAGGATACATCATTGAATACGGACCGCGCAAGAAAGGCGGTATTCCGGCCGTGTAGTCAAGGTGCTCCATGCCTTCCAAATCCTCTTTTGTATAAACAGGCTTAACCTCGATATGCTCCGGTGTTTTCCAGTTGGAGGCGATACCGTTGGCTTTCTGCCAATCGGCGCCGTCGGTCGCCTTTATTCCGGCGTAAATATCTATATCTTTAAAATTCTTTCTCATGATCTTTTATTTTTTAAACGCAAATACGACAATCGCAACTCAAATATGGGTCTGCCGACATGGCAACATCCGCCAATCCGGTGACAGGTACGTAGCTTCGGATAATAAATCCTTGCGTCATGAGTGGCTGTCCATCTCCGTTTTTTCTGCGTTTAATTAAAATTAAATTCCCAGTTTACCGTTATATTCTTTCAGCGTTTCGAGCACATTGCACTTAACATGAACAAAATTCTCTATGCCGGCAGCTTTCAGTTCGTCCATGCAGGCGGGAGCACCGGCCACAATGAACATGGCACGATTGGCGAGATAGTTGAATGCGGGAACGGAATATGTCGCGTATTCATCATCGCTCGAACAGAGAACGACTATGTCGGCACCTGCCTTCAACGCAGCGTCTACACCCTCCTCGACCGTATCGAAACCGAGATTGTCTATTATCTTATAGCCCGCACAAGCCAGGAAATTGGATGAGAACTGCGCGCGAGCCTGGCGCCAAGCCAGATTTCCGATGGTGAGCATGAATGCGACAGGAGTCTTTCCGCTCTTCTCGGTGGCGAGACGAAGCTGCTCGAAATCGGCTGCCATACGTGTCGAGTTTATCGACTTGAACGGAGCCTCCTCCTTATGGCCGCAGCAGCAAGAGCATGCCAGCGGCTCCTTGCCTTCGGCCGTCTCGGTGAAGTTGGGGAACTGGTTTGTGCCGAGAATGAACTCCTTGCGCTTTGCCGCGTCGGCATGGCGCTTGTCATTTGTGGCATTGATGTCGTCCTGTACCGTACCGGCTTTCACAGCGGCGAGGAATCCTCCCTCTTCCTCTATTTTGAGGAACTGTCTCCATGCCACATCGGCCAGTGAGTGCGTCAGCTCCTCTATGTAGTAAGAACCCGCCGACGGGTCTACGACCTTGTCGAAGTGGCTCTCTTCTTTCAAAAGCAACTGCTGGTTACGGGCTATACGCTCTGAGAACTCGGTCGGTTTCTCGTATACGGCGTTGAACGGAGTAACCACGATGGAGTGAACACCTCCCAAAGCGGCGCTCATCGCCTCCGTCTGTGTACGCAACAGGTTGACATAGCTGTCGAACATTGTCTTGTTATAGGATGTTGTGGCGGCATTGACAATCATCTTGCAAGAGCAGTCGCACTTAGGCTCATACTGCTTCACGATTTCGGCCCACAGCAGACGTGCCGCACGGAACTTGGCAATCTCCATGAAATAGTTTTCCGATATACCCATGTAGAATTTGATGCTCCTTGCCGCCAAATCCACGTCTACTCCCGCCTCTACGAGCTGATGCATGTATTCATTACCCCAGGCCAGTGCATATCCCAACTCCTGCACGATGTATGCACCAGAGTTGTTCAGAGCCTCCGAGTGCACCATGATACAACGCATGTGGGGATAATCTTTCAACTTCTCCACGAGTCTGGGAGCCGTGGCAAGCAGAGGTGTGGTGTCTTTGCCTCCGACCACCATCTTCTCGATCGGGTCGAAGCCTATGCCACCGACGATCTTCTCCTTGTCGTAGCCTTTTTTCTCGAAATATGCAGTGAGAATGTCGGCCAGTTCGAGTACATGACGCTGACAAGTGCGGAAGCTGACTTCCACGATGTCGCAACGGATTCCGTCGAGAAGGGTCTCTACAAACTCCGCGTTTACCTTGTCGCCGTGAAACCTGAAACCGAGCGAGTCGACACCTTTATCAAGGATGTCGAGAGCCTTGGCATTGGCTTCTGCCGCATTGTCGGCGATGATGTTCTGGCGCACATACCATGAATTGTCGTTTTTCTTGTTGCCGCGTACAAACGGGAACTCACCAGGCAGAGCATCGGGAGTCTTCAACTTCAATACATCTTCCCTGCGATAGAACGGTTGTACGTTAAAACCTTCGTTTGTTCTCCATACCAGTTTCTTATTGAAGTCGGCACCTTTCAAATCCACCTGGATTTTATCCAACCACTCTTGGGTGGTGGGAGCCGCAAACTCGGTAAAGAGTTTCTCTCTATTGTTTGACATAGTTCGTATTAATATATGTTTATTATATAAGTTACACAATATTTATTTAAAACGTGATACGACATGCAAAGATATATTAAAAATCCGACAACGTGACAAAATACAACAGTTTTTTTATTATTTACAAGGTGGATATAATGATAAAAATTTACAAACAGCCGCTTATATCCGGCTTATTTTGAAAAATACTTTTTCCCTCCGCCAAATACCCGAATTTCGAATTGTTTTTCTCAATACATTGAGTATCAATACATTAAATACAAACACAAGAATAAAAGCGACAAAACATAATATTCCAAGGATGACGCTTTTTGCAACGAGCGTCTAATCGCATCGCATTTAGACGCTCGTTGCGATCCAACGGGATACTAAACGCAAGCCGAAAGCATGCTCAATGGCTTCCAACGAGCGTCCCGTCGCAGACCGAAAGGCTCAAAAACGACTGCCGACGACCATTCATATGCCGTATCATAGCGTGACATATATCGTGTCGCCGTTCTATTTCGACATAAAAAGCATACAAAAAAACCGGAACTTTTTCTTTACAACGGCTAAACAACACGAAATTATCAATTTGACCTTTTATAACATTTTATCCGTAACGTTAACATGTATTTCGAAAAAATACTGCACAAAAATTATCTTTTGAGCAATATTTTAGCTAATTTTGCAGGCATAATAAAGATTATAAATATTAATCAATGGACTGGCTTATAAAATTATTCACCGCCACTGATTCGGTAGCGCACATAGCGATGCTCTACGCTCTTGTAATCGCAGTCGGCGTTCTTTTGGGTAAAATTAAGTTCGGAGGCATCGCCCTCGGAGTCACCTTTGTGCTTTTCGCCGGCATTATTGCTGGTCATTTCGGCCTTACAGCCCCCGCAAATATCCTTACGTTTGTTCAGGATTTCGGTCTGATATTGTTTGTGTTCATGATCGGCCTGCAAGTAGGTCCCGGCTTTTTCGAAAGTTTCCGAAAAGGCGGAATCACACTCAACATGCTCGCCATGAGCACCGTATTGCTCAACGTGGCGGTAATGTTCGCATGCTACTTTTTCTTTTTTGACACGAGCAACCCGATGAACCTGCCAATGATGGTGGGCACACTATACGGAGCGGTCACCAACACACCCGGTCTCGGAGCGGCCAACGAGGCGCTCGGCAGCGTATTCGAAGACGGCACAGCACCGCAAATAGCCGCCGGATATGCTTGCGCATACCCGTTGGGCGTGCTCGGAATAATAGGCGCCACGATAGCCATAAGATATATTTGCAGAATAAAACTTGAAAACGAGGAGAGACGGCTGAGAAACGACAATGCCGAGAATGCGCACGTAAAACCGCACATGATGCACCTCACGGTGACAAACTCATACCTCGCCGGCCGGACCCTGAAACAGATACACGACTTCCTCAACCGTGATTTCGTATGCTCACGCATATTGCACAACGGGCACGTAAGCATTCCCAACCGCGACACGGTATTTCATCTTGGCGACCAAGTCTTCATAGTATGCGCCAAGGCCGATGCCGAAGCCATAGTGGCTTTCATTGGCCCGGAAACCAATGTGGAATGGGAGAAACAAGACCGGCCGCTCGTATCGAAACGAATACTCGTCACAAGACCATCCATCAACGGCAAGACTCTCGGACAAATGCACTTCTCATCAGCCCACGGCGTGAACGTCACACGTGTCACCCGTCAGGGGATGGAGCTCTTTGCCAGTCCCGACCTTGCCCTTCAAGTGGGAGACCGTGTAATGGTGGTAGGCCCGGAAGATGCCGTCGACCACTCGGCCGAAGTGCTCGGCAACTCCATCAAACGACTTGAAGCGCCGAACATAGCCACGATTTTCCTCGGGATAATGACCGGTATAGTCTTCGGCAGCCTGCCGCTGGCAATCCCGGGAATGCCGGTACCCATGAAACTCGGTATCGCCGGAGGCCCGCTAATCATCGCCATACTCATCGGCCGATACGGATATAAGATGCACCTCGTGACATACACCACGACAAGCGCAAACATGATGCTGCGCGAAATCGGCCTCGTTCTGTTTCTCGCAAGCGTCGGAATAAAGGCGGGTGCCGGATTTTGGGACACGGTAGTAGCCGGCGACGGACTGAAATACGTCGGCACGGGCGTACTTATCACGGTCATCCCCATCCTCATTATCGGCACGATTGCGAGAAAGCGGTATAAATTCAACTATTTCACAATCATGGGTATGATAGCCGGAACATACACAGACCCGCCGGCACTGGCATACGCCAACCAGTCATGCTCGAAAGACGCTCCGGCAGTGGGATACTCCACGGTATATCCGCTGAGCATGTTCCTACGCATACTTGTCGCCCAACTCATCATCCTGCTGTGCTGCGGGGCATGACTTCGCCGTGCATATACATGGCGGCAAAATCAAAGACGGCATGAATACACACCTGGAAAGAAAATCTTACCAATAACTTATATAATAACAATTTAAAACAAACATGAATAAATTCGGATTACTGTTAGGTTTGTTGCTGACTGCCGGTCCGTCTGTGATGCTCGGACAAATAGAGAAGAGCATCAGACTGAACGAGGTCGTGACCGACAACACAGCCGGTTTGCAGGACGAATACGGACATTGCAGTCCATGGATAGAGATTGCCAACGTGTCGCACACTACGTATAACATACGCGGCATGTATCTCACCACAGACCGCTCCGTGCTCGACAAGAACATGAGCGTGCCTGAAAGGGTAAAGCGCATGTGCATAATCCCCAACGGGGAACCGCGCACAAACATCGGCGGGCAACAGCACCTGCTGTTCTTCTGCAACAGCAACCCGGCGCAAGGCTCATTCTACTTGCCGCTGCAAATAGAACCGGGAAAGCCAGTATGGATAGCCCTCTACAACGGAAACGCCACCGAACTGCTCGACTCGGTGACCGTGCCGGCTCTTGCCGAGAACAAGTCGTACGCACGACAGGATAAAGGCGTGAGGATGTGGCAGGTCAAACCTGAAGACGCGGTCACTCCGGGCATATCCAACTATATCAAGGTCAGTGAGTCGAAAATAGCCAAACTGAAAAGGGAGGATCCGCACGGATTCGGCATTTCGGTGCTCGCCATGAGCATTGTTTTTTCTTGTCTGGCATTGCTATTTATTGTATTCACTCTTTTCGGACTCTTCATGCGCCACAGGAACACGGCCAAGAAAGTGGCCAATATGCAACCGCTGAAAGTCGGGGTGAAAACGGTGGAGAAGACGACCGAGATAGGACACAAGACAAGCGTAATCCTTCAAGACGGCCTCAAGACAAAGGGTATAGACAAGGAGATATACATCGCCGTGATATCAATGGCTCTGCATGAGTATCAGAACAACATACATGATATGGAAAGCGGTGTGATCACCATCAAGCCCAAACACACAGACTGGAATGTCGAGTACATACAAATGACACAATTTCACGAATAAAAAACAAACATAACAGCATTATCATCATGAACCAGAATAAATATCAATATAAGGTACAAGGCGTAGACTACGACGTTGAGATAGAAGAATTGGTGGGAAACGTTGCCACCGTCAAAGTTAACGGGGTATCATTTGAGGTGGAACTGAAACACCCCATAAATCCGGCCCACGCCATTTCACACGCAAAGGTGGAAGCGCCCAAACCGGCTCCAGCCCAGTCCAAGACAACGACAACGGCTTCCGTAAGACCCACACAACCCGCGGCACAAGCCGGTGAAGGAACCCCCACGACGGCACCACTGCCAGGAACGATTGTGTCCGTATGCGTAAAAGTGGGAGACAAGGTCAATGCGGGAGACACTGTGGTAATCCTCGAAGCGATGAAGATGCAGAACAACATCGAAAGCGAGAACTCAGGTACCGTGACTTCAATATCCGTTAATCAGGGCGACTCGGTCATGGAAGGTGCCGTGCTGCTCACAATAGCATGATGACGATATGGGATTTACTGATTTTTTGATTGAGAACTTCAACGAGTTCCTTACCTACACAGGCTTCGTAAACGCCACTGCGGGTAATCTGATCATGATCGCTGTGGGTGCGGCACTCATCTATCTTGCCATCAAGAAAGACTTTGAGCCGCTGCTTCTCATACCCATCGGATTGGGAATAATACTCGGAAACATACCTTTCCGCACCGACGCCGGTCTCGAAATAGGCCTGTATGAAGACAATTCGGTGCTCAACATCTTCTACCAAGGTGTCCGCATGGGCTGGTATCCGCCTCTGGTATTCCTCGGGATAGGTGCCATGACAGACTTCTCGGCACTCATTGCCAACCCGAAACTGGTGCTTATAGGTGCGGCCGCACAGTTCGGTATATTCGGAGCATACATGGTTGCGCTCGCGCTCGGCTTCGAACCAAACCAAGCCGCGGGCATCGCAATCATCGGAGGTGCGGACGGACCTACGGCCATCTTCCTGTCGTCAAAACTTAGCCCGAACCTAATGGGAGCCATTGCGGTGTGCGCATATTCATACATGGCACTCGTTCCACTGATCCAACCGCCGCTCATGCGCCTGCTCACGACAAAGAAAGAGCGCGTGATACGCATGAAACCGGCTCGACAGGTGAGCCAGACAGAGCGTATCCTCTTCCCTATCATCGGACTCCTGCTCACCACATTCATCGTACCTTCGGGTCTGCCGTTGCTCGGCATGCTCTTCTTCGGCAATCTGCTGAAAGAATCCGGCAAGACGACACGCCTCGCAAAAACTGCCGGTTCGGCTCTGAACGACATCGTGGTGATGCTGCTCGGTCTGACAGTGGGATGCTCGACACAGGCCAGCGAGTTCCTTACCGTGAACACATTGTTCATCTTCCTCATCGGAGCATGCGCATTCATGGTTGCGACGGCAAGCGGAGTGCTGTTCGTCAAGTTCATGAACTTGTTCCTGCCGCAAGATAAAAAACTCAACCCGCTTATCGGAAACGCCGGTGTCTCGGCCGTACCTATGAGCGCACGAATAAGCAACAACCTCGGACTTGAATATGACCGGCACAACTTCCTGCTCATGCACGCCATGGGTCCGAATGTAGCCGGTGTAATCGGTTCGGCTGTGGCGGCAGGTACCCTGCTCGGTTTCTTATCATAATCCACCCGGTTTTACGTCAAAAAAAATAACGCCGGAATGTTCATGACTTATGATAATGTCACATTCATTTATATACAAACGGCCATTTCTCTGACATTGGATGACAGAATGTTAGTGTTGAATGGAAGCTCATTTTAACGATCGATAATGATTCGTCTAATGCAGGATGAGAATTGTTTAACAAGCAGCACATATACATTCCATGAACGGTAACAGACCGAAAATAGCTATAATTGACCCTAATACCCTTGCGGTATTAGGGTTAAAAAATATATTACAGGATGTGATACCCATTGCGGCTATCGACAATTACGGCTCGTTCACAGAACTTCAAGCCAATAACGCGGACAAGTATTTCCACTATTTCGTGTCAATGGATATTCTGTTGCGCAACCGCAGTTTCTTTGCCGAGCGACGAAACAAGACAATAGTGCTAACAATCGGCACGGATCCCGAGTCGCAGCCGAGCGGATTTCACAGCATTTGCGTAAACGTTCCGGAACAACAACTGATAAAATCCATACTGGCACTCGAACAGCGAGCACATGCCAACGGCCGCAACCTTCCTCCACTACCCCAACCCGCACAAACAAAAATACTATCCGACCGTGAAATAGAAGTCATGGCTCTTATCACGCAAGGGTTTATCAACAAAGAGATAGCCGACCGGCTGAACATCAGTATCACCACCGTCATGACCCATCGTAAGAATATAATGGAAAAGCTGAATATCAAAAGTGTCTCTGCCCTGACTGTTTTTGCAGTCACTCACGGTTATGTCGACATAAGCAAAATATGATATTTCACGCCGAAAAGCCTCAAAAACAGCCAAAAACGAATACGAAAATATCAAGCATAAAAGCCGGTTGCCTAACAAAAGAAATACAAATGCAACCAAAAACAGCACCGGTTGATCTATAAGAAAACTAACCTTACGGCAAACAACGGGAACGCCAGGATATCAAAAGAACCGATATTGCAACCGAAAAGAAAAACGTCCTGAACCATAAAAGAACCGATTACGGTCTAAAGCGGAAGTCTATAAAATTATAAAAACAACCTATATCACACCGTCGGAAGCGGAATTTATCCACTTATAAAAAACACTTGCCGACGCAGAAACTCTGTCAATCTTTATAACTTATTGATACTTACTTTCTTGTGGTGATGCTCGGGAGATTTTAGCAACAGAATAGCAACAAATGTCTGACAACTCCTGAAAAGTCGGATCTTGAGGCTTATTTTCCACGCAAAAAATAAGAGATTACGATAAGAAAAAATCCAATCATAATCTCGTATGTGCTTCTACCGCAAACACATCGAGCAAACATAATGCCCATTTATCACATGGCTAACAACCAATCCAATATCCGGCTCCTTCATAAACATGACTTATCAATGACCATTTCAGATATTACGTTATCCATAACGGACAAACAGCGCCATGATAGTTATAATCCGGAAGGATTAATTAAGACACCCGTTCCATAACAGACAAAAAAACATGTTAACGACAAATGAATATTCATCCCGCGGCATATATATATGTCATTCATTGCAAACATACTCCTAAACAGACCATAAATCAATGACATGTCAACAACAAACGCAAAGCGGTAATGCTCTCTATGCCATACTTTTATGAATATGAACCGCCCTATTTCCAGAACCGTGAGGTTATATCCGTGAAGTCATCGCCTGACGCACGTTTGTAAAGCCTCTGGTTCGTGGTGCGCTCTTTCAGGCACCCGAGATGCTTGATATATGGTCCGAGCTTTATATAATCAAAGTCAGTCTTGCGCACTGCGGACGGTACACGACTGCGACCGCTATACCACGCCACCTTCAACCCCGGATGCTCACGGTGCAGATAGCGGGCAAGTGTGTTCACATACGTCGGTTCTGCGTCTCCACCCATAAAACAGACACAGGTTATATCGCTTCCATATTCCTTTATAAACCCCTCCAAAACCATTGGCGTCAGCGGCTCACCGATATTCTGCCACAGGTATTGGCTGTGACAACCCGGACACCGGCACGGACAGTTAGACAGATTTATAGAGAGTGTGACCTCGTCGGGGATCTCCTGAAATACCACTCCCGTATTCACAAAGTTAAGCATACGCTCATCTGATTGACAATTGAATATTGATTATCCTTTATTAACCCAGACCGCAGACGGCATAAAATCAATCACTCCGCCCGCCAACCACACACAGCAGACCGTCATTATAAATCGGCATGCGCATAGTGTCTGCGGCTTGCCTCCCTCTGACGGGCCTCCGAGAAATTGCTCACACGCTTCAGATAACCGATGATACGCGTCATGTAGTCTATATTATTCGAGTGGCACTTAGGACACTCGTGCAAATAGCGCTTATCTATCGTACCGCAATCATTGCATATTGTATTCGGTATATTGAAAGTGAAATAATTGCATCCCTCTCTCGCCGCCACGTTGAGCAACTGACGATACTGTGCTTTCGAGAGGTGTTCTTCAAGATTCATGTGCAGTGCCGAACCACCTGTGAGGTGCTGAATGTAAGGAGCTCCATGCAACTTGAACTTGTCGATGATATTCAATGAGTCGTCTTCCACTATATAGAAATAACTGTTGTAGCAGTCGCGCGGCACGAAATAGCCGTCTTCCCTATCCCACTTGGAATGCTTCACACCAACATTCTCCGCAGGAATCATCTCGCAGTTGAACAGTACATCCTTCGTGCGATACTCCTTGTTCTTCCGCTCTACCAGTCCGAGCACTGTCTGCACAAAATTCAGATAATCGGGATTATCGGTGATAGCAAGCCCCATAAACTCGGCTGCCTCAACGAGTCCATTCACTCCTATTGTCAGATACTGCCGGCCAATATTGATATATCCCGCATCGAACAGAGGAAGCATGCCATGCTGCCACAACTCTTTCAGGTTTTCATTATAAGCGAGTTGCACTTTGTGGCAAAGATCTATCACATCTGTGAGATACTCCTTATAGTCCATGTTGTTGTTCACGGCATACTGTATGCAGCGGTTCAGGTTTATCGTCAGCACACTCTTGGAACCTGTCGACACACCGCCCGCACCGAGAGTATAGCTAAATCCGTTGTCCTGTATCTCGTTGCGCAACCTACAACAACTCGAAAGAGAATCGGCATTGTCACTCATATAAGTAAAGAACGAGTGACCTTCTGAATACATCTCGGAAGTGAAATCGGCCATGTCGGCGTCTATCATTTCACCGTCTTTGCTCAGCAGGGCCATTGTTTCCACCGGGAAAGTGAGCACTGCCTTTGTGCGTTCCCTGTTAAACCATTTCATGAAACGCTTTTGAAGCCAGCAAAGTCCGTTCCAATCGGGCTGACTGCCGTCGGGAAAATAAAACTCTCCGAAAAGGCTTTCGAAATACGGTTTGTCGTAGTATGCTATATTCCAGAATACCGCCTGATAATTACGGGCTCCTGTAGGCTGGTTTATCGAGTACACAATCTGCTCGAAACAGTCGGTTATCACTTTGTCGATCGTACGCCGCTTTGCCGACAGGTCTACCACATCACCCGCTTTCTTATAGTAATCACGGCCATATTCCAAACCGATAAAATAATTGAGATACATAAGAAATTCCGGTGTGGCACATGCCCCGCTGAGCATGCTTGACACCATGAACACCATGTTGACAAAACCGCCGCAGAACGATTTAAGATTTGTCGGAGCCGTCGAATTGCCACCGATAGACATTGTCCCACCGATAAGCCACGGGTACATCGTTATAGATGCGCAATAGTTTGCCAGGCTCGTCTCATCATTCTTATATATAAAATGATGCGTGAGCAGGTCGATGTATTTGTCTGACAGGTCCTTACCATACATTTTCTTTATACGGTCTGTCATCAGACGACGGTTAAGCCGGATAAAACTCGATTTGGGCAACTCTCCTATGAGTGTCGCTATGTTCTTATGCTCCACGTTAGCATTTGCGTCATATTTAGAGCCGGTGGCGGCATTGGCAGCCTCACAATAGTCGGCGAGAAATTTCAGTTTGTCCATCGTCTCCCGGTCCTCAGTGTGCCGCTGCCGATAAAGCATGAACGATTTGGCAACCCTATAGTAGCCTTCTTTCATCAACGACTCCTCCACTTGGTTCTGTATCTCCTCTACCGTGATACCCTCATGAATATCGAGATGGCTCAATATACTTGATATATGCCCCAGGTCGGCAGGCTCTTTTACAGACTCGAACGCCTTGATGATGGCATTCATTATTTTATCGAGTGAGAAACGATCTGTCGAACCGTCTCTTTTCGTAATGGTAAAGCTCTTTATTTCCATCGCAAGTTACTCTTTTTGGAAAACTTTTTTGAATTTAATTTTCAAAAAGTTTTCCGTTTTTGAAAATTTATTGTTAGATTTCTCTCTTTCCGGTTGAACACTTTGGATTACCAAAGCCGGATGCAAAGATACAATAAAATCCGATACCACGTACCGGATTTGCCATAATTTATATGTATAATCACAAACTTTTCTTCACAGCTTAACTGCCGAAATATCCACCAGCCCGTTCACTATCGCATATATCGTCAGGCCTGCCGGACTGTGTATCTGCAACTTACGGGCTATGTTCCGGCGGTGTGTAATAACCGTGTTCACACTGATGCACAGATGATCGGCAATCTCCTTGTTCGCCATCCCCTGTACGAGAGCCACGATTACGTCACGCTCACGCTCCGAGAGCATGTCACCGTTCTCCTGCCCTCCCTTGAATACCATCGACGATATGTTTTTCGTCACGTCGCTGCGACGCGACAACCGTTCAAGCCGCCTGATAGCAGGCACAAACACCTTGTCTTCCACCTGGGCGTGCAGGCTCAGCCACTCCTCATTGTTATATATGTCGTGCAGGGTTGCCATAAGCTGGTTATTCCTACGCACATCCGACGGCATATATTTGATAATCAGTATTTTCAGCTCTTTAAGTTTCTCAGATGCTTCCTCGTGTGTCTTTGAGAACGTCTCTATCGTGTAGTCGCCCGCGGCACGCCCTTCCAGAAGCGCATTCACGTATGGGAACAGTGTCTGCTCCTCATACATCATGTGCCTGCGTATCTCTCTGGAATACTCGTCGTAAAGTTTCATTATCAATATGCCGAGACTGTCGCTCTCGTCTATCGACTCGGCCAGCTCGCGCCGGATGAACGGCAGTTGGAAGTCGAGATAGTACACATGGCTCGCTTCGAGATAGTGCAGCAACGTGGGCACGGACAGCTGTTCATCGTTGTCGAAATCGGAATAGCCGTTGATCACGAGGTTCACCACAGCGAGAAACGTGTATGTGTCGACGCCATTGTCCTCGCAAATCTCCTTCACCGTCTTGTCTCCGAAACCGAGATTGATGCCGAAACTGCCGAGCGACTGCAACAGGTCGTAGTTGTCTTTGATGAGCGATATCATCTTGTCGCCCGCCTCATATATCTTCTGATGTTTCATTGTTTTTAGCCATTTACCTTTATTCCATGCAAAAATAAACAAATTAAAGCATTCCGACAATAATCATTTGTAAGTATTTAAGCCATCCGAATTATTCACGTCATGGCATTTTTTAGGTAATCATTAATACGCAAAAACACTGCCGGAGGGCATTATACACCGCTATTATTTCAATAACTACTTTCACAAATACATCAGAACAAAAGGAAAACAATGGCGGATTTAAGACATACTATGTATGGAAAGCGGCGCAAAGGTATCACGGCCTGTACGCCGTGATACCTATATCTCTGCCCGAGGCGTATCCGGCCAGCAGACCGCCGACATACCGGGCGTTAGCCATTACCTGCCCTTCATCACCGTCATAACCGTTTATCAGCACGAGCACATGGCGTGTTTCCATCGTCATCTTGGTACGCTCGTTGTCGCTTGTAGGCGTACCCACACCACCGGCGGCATCCCTGTATACAGGCAGACCGGCTATATTGAGCATCCCACGGCCTATCCCCTCATAAGGCTCGCCTTCACGGCCGATGCCGAGCGTGAGAGTGTCACCCTCAAACCGGCCGGCGTCGAAACCGCCGATACTGTATCCGTAAGCAATGCTCGCAAGGTTGACAAGGTCTACGAGCGTATCTATCCTGTACAAAGGCTTACCCTGTATGATGCGCCTCATGAGCGCCTCGGCCGCCGGACGGTAGCGGCTCGGATCCTTTCCGCACGCCTTGTACACACGTCTCGTGGCATCGATGCCCGATATTTGCTTTATCGTCTCCGTGGTATGTTCAGCCCTAAACCGCTCGGCAAGAGTGTCTATCTCGCTCCACAGAGCGGCGTTATGCTCCGTATTGACCACCCGTGCCTCCACCGCCGCACCCACAAAACCCGGACACACGGTCTCTATCTCGCTTGAAACAATTATCCTCATCTCGTCAAATAGCATTAAAACGTTCTTTCATCACAACCGATCCGCAAGCAAAAAGCAATGGCGACGCCCATCATCACCAAGCGGAATACCTGCCTATCGGCTACTCACCCAACATAGTAAGGAACTCATCCTCGTCCACTATGCGTACCCCGAGTTTTTCAGCCTTTTGCAACTTGGCCGGCCCCATGTTGTCGCCGGCGAGTATGAAAGAGGTTTTTGAACTTATCGAACCAACGCTCTTACCTCCGTTCCGCTCTATCATCTCTTTATACTCGTCGCGTCCGTGATGCCTGAACACACCGCTGATGACCACCGACTGCCCCGCCAGCTTGTCGCTGCCGCCCGCCATCTGCTCTTCCGAGAGTCGCATACAGACCCCATGCCCACGCAGACGTGATATTATTTCGAGATTTTTCCCGTCGCGGAAATATGTCATCACGCTGCGGGCTATCACCTCACCGATGCCTTCCACCTGAGTAAGTTCATCCATACCGGCCGCCGCCAATGCTTCCATTGTCTTGAAATGGCGTGCCAGCAACTTGGCGGACGTCTCACCGACAAAGCGTATGCCGAGGGCAAACACCACCCGCTCAAACGGCACTCCGACCGAGGCCGCTATACCCTGGACAATCTTTTGCGCCGATTTGGCGCGGCTGCCGTCACCGTTTATCTGCTGAATGTCGATATCGTATAAATCGGCTATATCATGTATCAGTCCCCTACGGAAATAATCGTCTATCGTCTCCGGACCGAGGCTCTCGATGTCCATTGCCTTACGGGATATGAAATGCTCTATACGCCCCTTTATCTGCGGAGGACATCCGGTATCGTTCGGGCAGTAATATGCCGCCTCTCCATCATAGCGCACAAGCTCGGCATCGCATTCGGGACATCGTTTTACAAACTCCACGGCCTTTGTTCCGGCCTCACGGCTGTCTGTGTCCACACCGACAATCTTAGGTATTATCTCCCCTCCCTTTTCCACATACACGTAGTCACCATCGTGCAGATCGAGACTGCGTATGAAATCGGCGTTGTTCAGCGTGGCGCGCCTGACAGTGGTACCGGCAAGCCGCACCGGTTCCATATTGGCAACTGGAGTCACCGCACCCGTGCGTCCCACCTGAAAAGTAACATCGACAAGCCGTGTACGCTCCCTCTCGGCCTTGAATTTATATGCTATGGCCCACCTCGGGCTTTTTGCCGTATACCCAAGAGCACGTTGCTGGCGATGCGAATTGACTTTCAGTACAATGCCGTCTGTAGCCACAGGCAGATTTTTACGCTCCTCGTCCCAGTACCTTATGAACTCGTATATCTCGTCGAGGTTCTTCACCTTGCGCATGCCGTCGCTTATCTTGAAACCCCACGAGCGGGCAGCTTCCAGGTTCTCATAATGCCCGTCGGCCGGAAGTCCATCGCCAAGCATGTAATAAAGATAGGCATCGAGACGCCGGCCTGCCACAAGAGCCGAGTTCTGACTCTTCAAAGTGCCGCTCGCCGCATTGCGCGGATTGGCAAACAGCGGCTCTCCGGCCGCCTCACGCTCTTTGTTTAGCCGCTCGAAAACGCTCCAAGGCATGAGGATCTCGCCACGTATTTCAAACTCTCCCGGAGGAATGACCTGTCCGGAAGAGTGTGGCGCGGTAAACAACTCCAACGGTATTGTCCTTATCGTCTTAACATTGGCCGTCACATCATCGCCACGCACACCGTCTCCTCTGGTGACGGCACGCACAAGTTTTCCGTCGATGTATGTGAGACTTATCGACAGACCGTCGTATTTCATCTCGCAGCAAATATCAAACTCCTCACCGCCAAGCCCTTTCTTCACCGAGTTGTAGAAGTCGGCCACTTCCTGTTCGCTGTACGTATTGGACAGTGACAGCATCGGATAGCGGTGCTCCACCTGCACAAACTCACGGTTTATATCGCTGCCTACACGTTGCGTCGGCGAATTTTCATCGGCCATGTCCGGATGGCGGCCTTCAAGGTTTTGAAGCTCACGCATCATCATGTCAAACTCAATGTCGCCGATTGTCGGCGCGTTCAAAACATAGTATCTGTAATTATGCTCGTGCAACTCCCTGCGCAGTTGCAATATTCTGTCTTTCTCGCTCATCGCTGTCATCATTTTAATATGCTTAGGATTATCCGAAATCGTACGATGCCACTTTTACCATACACGTCGGTCTTACGCATACCCCCGTGTCGAGGCACATCATTATATAGTGCAAACTTACAAAAAATATACCGAAAGACGAAACAGACAATTGTTTTATTTGGCCGTGACAGGATAAAACATAAATAAAGCAGGTATGAAATCCAAATGACATGCGGCATAAAAAGCGTAGGGCATATCGCGCTGTATATCGTGATAAAGCTTGCACCAACGCTTGTTTTTAATTACTTTTGCATACGACAAAAACATAATGAAACGACACGACCATGATAAATATTTACAAATACATGTATACCCCAACCACACTACCACAACCGTCTGTGAATATTTATTCGCTTTCTGGAACTGTAATATTTGACAAACGGAAGAAATAACCGCTCCCGCATACTCATATATTCCGCTTCAAACGGAACGCACGGCAATCCCACAGCCCGAACGGCAACGGATAAAGAAGTGCGAACAACGGCTAAAACAGACTGCGACGAGGTGCCCGATGCTCTGCATCGGGCACCTCGTCGCATTATAACGGGATACCCGTTGCATTGCATTTAGACGCTAAACGCGATCCAACGGGATACCGAATGCAATGCAACGGGTATCCGAATGAAAAAAAAACTGTTTCCGGACGATATATACCGAACAGAGCACCTTGACACAACAAATAATTTATCAATTTTCAAAGGAAAGCCCAAATCCACCACCCGGCATTGCATATATATGCACGAAACAGGCCATAGGAAAGCGTTAAAGAACCGACGCCCTTCAGATGACGTTTTATTTACATCCTCACCGGAGACGACATCTTCATGGCATTGCATGCCGCCACCGTCTTACAGTAAATCAGCATCATAGGATACCAATCCATACATCCGGCAAAAACGGTATAAAAAACAAATATGGGGCAAGACTTCGTTATGTCTTGCCCCATACTCATAATTCCGGACTATGCGTCCTTATTTCGCGTATGCCACGCTGCGAGTCTCCCGGATGACGGTTATTTTCACCTGTCCGGGATATGTCATCTCGTTCTGTATCTTGTTGGCAATCTCGCTCGAAAGAGCCTCTGTCTGCACATCGTCCATCTTGTCGGCGCCAACGATGACACGAAGCTCGCGTCCTGCCTGTATGGCATAGGTCTTGGTGACACCGGGATAGCTCATCGCAATGGCTTCGAGGTCGTTAAGGCGCTTGATATATGCCTCCACTATCTCACGGCGCGCGCCAGGACGGGCACCGCTGATTGCGTCGCACACCTGAACAATGGGAGCAAGCAGAGTGTTCATCTCGCACTCGTCGTGGTGTGCGGCAATCGCATTGCAGATATCGGGTTTCTCCCTGTATTTCTCAGCCAGCTTGGCACCATAGAGTGCGTGCGGCAGTTCGCTCTCCTCATCAGGCACCTTACCTATATCGTGAAGCAATCCGGCACGCTTGGCCTTCTTCGGATTGAGACCGAGCTCAGAAGCCATTACGGCACAGAGGTTGGCCGTCTCACGGGCATGTTGCAGAAGGTTCTGACCGTAAGAACTGCGGTACTTCATCTTACCGACGATACGTGTAAGCTCGGGGTGAAGCCCGTGTATACCAAGATCGATCGCAGTACGCTTACCGGTCTCTATCACCTCGTTCTCTATCTGCTTTCTCACTTTCTGCACAACCTCCTCTATGCGGGCGGGGTGTATGCGGCCGTCGGCAACAAGCTGATGCAACGCAAGGCGGCAAATCTCACGACGAATAGGGTCGAAAGCGCTGATAACAATCGCCTCGGGGGTGTCGTCGACCACGATTTCCACACCTGTAGCCGCTTCAAGCGCACGGATGTTACGGCCTTCACGACCGATGATACGACCCTTCACCTCGTCATTGTCGATGTGGAACACGCTCACGCTGTTCTCTATCGCCGTCTCGGTGGCCACACGCTGTATTGTCTGTATGACGATCTTGCGTGCCTGTGCGTTGGCGTTGAGTTTCGCCTCGTCCATAATCTCGTTGATATAGCTCTGCGCATCGGTCTTGGCCTCGTCTTTCATGGCCTCTACCAGACGGTATTTCGCCTCTTCCGCGCTAAGCCCTGACAACTCTTCGAGCTTGGCACGCTCTTGAAGCTGCATCTTTTCAAGCTCCTCGTTCTTTATCTGCAACAGTTTCTTCTCGTTGTCGATACGTACCTGCTGGTTGTCGAGATCGTTCTTCCGGCGGCCAAGCTCTTCCTGGCGCTGGTTGAGCGATATTTCACGCTGCTTCAACTTGTTCTCACTTTGCTGGATATGCTGATTGCGCACCTGCACTTCTTTTTCAAGCTCGCTCTTCTTGTTGAGGAACTTCTCCTTCACTTCGAGTAGCTTTTTCTCTTTCATCACCTCGGCGTCTTTCTCGGCCAAGGCTATCATCTCGTTATATTTCCCTTTTATTATATATCGGAAAACAAGATATCCGCAAAGCCCCCCTATGATGAGAGTGGCCGCGGCGATAATTATTGTTAGAACCATAAATTAATAATATGTTGTTGTTAATATTCTCATTTCTTTTTCTCTCCGAGCGCATCCTCTATCTCGGCAGTCAGTGTATTGAGAATATCGTTATATGGAGCGACATCGTTCTTCGCACGTTCTTTCTGGTGCTGAAGCGCGATGTCTATAAGCGTCATCAACGCTATGGTATGGTCACTCTTGCGTCCCTTAAATATCTGTGAGTAGACATTGTACCGGTCCGTGATATGCTTGGCGGCCGCACGGTAATATTCCTCTTCCGCACGGTCTATGACCACCTCTATCTCTTCATCATATACATGTAGGCGTATATGCAACTTATCTCTGTTCTGTTCTGCCATCTTCCTCACTACTTTTGTTCCGTAAGGACCGCGATGCACTTGTTTACATCTCTGATGAGCTTGGCCAGCCTGTTCTTGGCCGTCTCCAAGTCTCCATCCGTGATCTCCATCATCTTCGCCATCTTCAAAGAGTCATAGTCGCTGCTCCTGTTTTCCAAGTCTGCGCGAAGACGTCTTATGTCTTTCTCGTTCTGATCGACCATTGCATAAAGCTCTTCGTTTTCCTTTTTCAATTCCTGAAAGCGAAGTATCATCTGCCTGACACGGGTCTGAAAGGTTGTCAACGTCTGTTCGTTCGGAGCCATTGCTTTTCTCTTTATCTTACAAAGATATTATTTTTCTTCCAATTTTAAGTGCCGCTTGTATATCGTTTAATGTTTTTTAATTCTTTACATTATTGCCGATAACCCGAAATTCATTTCTTTATGTCCTCGTCTTTCGGCTTCGGCTCTTTCTTGGCAAGTGTCACCACCTTGTAAACAAAATCGGTGACCCACTTCTGACTGAATCCCAACCTGCGGTCATACTCGCGTATCGACACCACTGCCTTGAGCACACCGGGATCTTTATAGTCGTTCTTTGTGAAAATGTCATTCACGGTCTTCTCCGTCATCATATAAAGAGCCTTGTTGAAGAAACCTGGTATGCGCAACTTGAACTTCATCAAATTGCCCATGAGCATCATCAAATCCTGTGTAAAACCCTGAAACTGAAACATGTAAGCCTGTATATCCTGCATCTTACGGCAGTTACGGCGAAGGCTCTGGTCTATCTCCTTAAAGAAACTGTCGTCCATCGAGTAGATGTCTTTCAGCATCTTGCGGCAACGCGACTTCTCACCCACACCGAGCTTGTTATTTACCGTAGGCACATGAAGCGTTGTCTTGAAAACCCTCAAGTCGGGAAGCATCGCAAGATTGGTAATGCCAAGATCGGCCGCCATGGCAGCCTGAAAATAAACACGTATCAGGGTCATGAAATCTTCCATACCGCCTGTCTTATGTGTCTCTTCTTCCTTCCGTCCGAATAATTTAGATATTATATTCATAAAATTTATTTTCAATAAAAGCGGGAATATACGAAATCGAAGTCCAAACGATACGCAATAAGCCGCTGATCATACGTCTTTCAGCATGCAAAGTTAATTATTTTTCCTCATATTATAATTAAATTCCATGTAAAATATATGGTAATGCAGGAAAAAAGACTTACCTTTGCCGAAAATTTCAAACTATTACTCAGCTATAACGTGAAAGGAATTGTTTTGGCAGGTGGTAGCGGCACACGGCTCTACCCTATAACCAAGGGGGTCAGTAAACAACTGATACCTATTTTCGACAAGCCGATGATATACTATCCTATATCAGTACTGATGCTTGCCGGAATAAAAGACATATTGATTATCAGCACACCGGCAGACCTGCCCGGGTTCATACGGTTGCTGGGTGATGGAAGTTACTATGGCGTAAAATTCGAATATGCCGAGCAACCGTCGCCTGACGGACTTGCACAGGCATTCATCATCGGCGACAAGTTTATAGGCGATGACTCGGTATGCCTCGTATTGGGCGATAACATATTCTACGGAAGCGGCTTTTCGGGACTGCTCGAACAAAGCGTGAGAAACGCCGAAAAAGATAATCTCGCCACTGTATTCGGCTATTATGTAAACGACCCGGAACGATACGGGGTGGCGGAATTTGACGAAAAAGGCAACTGCTTGAGCATCGAGGAGAAACCGGAAAATCCGAAATCAAACTATGCCGTGGTAGGGTTATATTTCTATCCGAACAGCGTTGTAGAAATTGCGAGGCACATAAAGCCGAGCAAACGGGGAGAGCTTGAAATAACCACGGTGAACCAGGAGTATCTGGCACAAAAGAAGCTGAAAGTGCAGACTCTCCAACGGGGATTTGCATGGCTCGACACCGGAACACACGACAGTCTCAGCGAAGCCAGCACGTTCATTGAGGTAATCGAGAAACGGCAAGGCCTCAAGGTGGCGTGCCTCGAAGAGATCGCTTTCAGAAAAGGATGGATTACGAGGGAAAAGCTCCATGAACTGGCTCAGCCCATGATAAAAAACGACTACGGACAATATCTCATGAATATTTAAGAACCAAACACTATGATGGAAGAAAAGAATAAATTGGAAACGACAGAAACAATAGATGCCCTTGCGCAGAACGAGCAAGAGAGTTCGTTTGATTTCAGAACCATTTTCACCATTTTCATATTAAACTGGCAGTGGTTCGCCTTGTCTATATTTATATGTCTGTGCGGTGCTCTGATATACCTCAGATACAAGAGTCCCGTTTATCAGCTATCGGCAAAAATTCTAATCAAGGACGAAAACAAACAGAAAGGCGGTAGCAGCAACCAGATGCTTGCCAACATGCAGGAACTGGGTTTCATATCCAACAGTGCGGGTATAGACAATGAGGTCGAGATACTGAAAAGTCATATCCTTTCACGTGAAGCCATCAAGGATTTGAAACTGTATGTAGAGTATAAACTTGAAGGAAGGGTCAAAAACCGTCTCATATACAAGAACCAGCCTATCATCGTAGACATCGATCCCGCCAGTCTTGAACAAATGGACGAGACGCTTCAACCCGTCAAATTGAAGATAATAAAAAAAGGAGACACGTATAAAGTCACCGGTATGGCATACACAAAGGAAGGTACTGAAAGACCGTTCAAGACCTCATTCAGTTCTTTCCCTGCCACATTAAAGACGTATGCGGGCGTGCTCACGTTCAGAAAGAACCCGATAAAACCAGTGTTTGAAACTCAGGAGGACTATCAGAAATTCATAAACAAAGACCTCTACGTCACCATTTATCCGTTATCATACGTCGCAGCCTCATACGTTAAGGCCATGTCGGTAGAGCCTACATCAAAAACCACGTCCATCGCTCTAATGACATTGAAAGACAAAAACGTGGAAAGAGCGGAGGATTTCCTCAACCAGTTGGCTATATGCTACAACAGACAGGCCAATGCCGACAAGAACGAGATTGCGGTGAAGACGGAGGAGTTCATCAACGAGCGTCTTGAAAAGATCAATGCCGAGCTTGACGTGACGGAAAGTTCGTTGGAGAGCTACAAGAAGCGTAACAACCTTACGCAGATAAAACTTGACGCAACAGAGAACCTCGCACAGTCGAGCCAGTACTCAATAAAGCTCTCAGAAGCCAAGGCACAGATACAACTGCTCGATTATCTGCGCGAATACATAGACAATCAGGACAACAAATACCAGATAATCCCTTCCAATGTAGGGTTGGAAGACAACGCTTCCACAACTCTTATCAACAAGTACAACCAGAGTGTGATAGACCGTAACAGACTGTTACGCTCCGCATCAGAGATAGCTCCGCAGGTGCTCACGCTTACAGAGACACTCGACCAGCTTCAAAGCAGTATCAGGACAGCCCTGTCACAGGCTCGTCACAGTGCCGATATAAAGCGCATGAACATTGAGAACCAATACTCACAGTATCAAAGCAAGATATCAAGCACCCCCGAACAGGAACGTGTGCTTACTCAAATCGGTCGCCAGCAGGAAGTAAAATCAGGTCTTTATCTGATGCTTTTGCAGAAGCGTGAAGAGAACTCAATATCGTTGGCTGCCACTGCCGACAAGGGTAAACTCATCGATGAGCCTATATTTGAGGGCAAAGTAAGCCCTAAAGGCAGCATAATCATGCTTGTGGCATTAGTGGCGGGCTTCGGTATGCCGCTGCTCATCATATACTTACTGCAATTGCTCCGGTATAAGATCGAGGGCCATGCAGATGTAGCAAGACTCACCAACCTGCCTATAATAGCGGACGTGGCTGTGGCAAACGGAAGTGAAGACAGCCCAGGCGGTATTGTGGTGCACGAGAACCAGAACGATCAGATAGACGAGATATTCCGAGCCATGCGTACCAATATCCAGTTCATGCTGAAAGGAGACCAGCGTGTCATCATGTTCACATCGTCCACATCGGGTGAAGGTAAGACATTCAATGCAGCCAACCTTTCGGTTTCTTTCGCATTGCTTGGCAAGAAAGTCATCCTTATCGGTCTCGACATCCGCAAGCCCGCGCTTGGCAAACTGTTCAGAATGTCTGACCGCAACATGGGTGTTACCACGCTGTTGTCAAAAGACGAAGTCACAATGGAAAGCATAAAGAGCCAAATACGCCCGTCGGGAGTAAACAAGAACCTCGACCTCATGTTTGCCGGCCCTGTACCTCCAAACCCGACCGAGCTTCTTGCACGAGAAAATCTCAGCCAGATCATCGAGATGCTGAAAGCCGAGTACGACTATATCATACTCGACACGGCACCTGTCGGACTCGTTACCGACACTCTGCAAATCGGCAAGCTCACAGACGTCACCGTCATTGTGTGCCGTGCAGACTATACCCCGAAAGCGGCATTCGGCCTTTTCAACGGTCTTGCGGCCGAGAAAAAACTGCCTAACATGTGCATAGTACTTAACGGTGTAGACCTGTCAAAGAAGAAATACGGCTACTACTACGGCTATGGCAAGTATGGCAAATACGGACGCTACGGCGGTTACAGCTCATACGGAAGCTATGGTAACTATGGCTCATACGGAAGTTATGGCAATTATGCGAACAGCCACTACGGAAACGCAAACGATAATTCAGTAAAGAAATGACAATAGCAGTAGATTTCGACGGAACAATAGTCGAGCATAAATACCCGAAAATCGGTGAGGAGATTCCTTTTGCAATCGATACCCTCAAAATGCTTATCAAAGATCATCACAAGCTCATCCTATGGAGCGTGCGTGAGGGAGATTTGCTCGAAGAGGCGGTAGAATGGTGCAGAAGCAGGGGCGTTGAGTTTTACGCCGTGAACCGGGACTATCCGGAAGAGACATCCAGCAACAACCAGCACTTCAGCCGCAAGCTGAAAGTGGATATGTTCATAGACGACCGCAATGTGGGCGGATTGCCAGATTGGGGCACGATATACCGAATGATCAGCCACCGCAGAACATGGAATGACCTCATGATGGAAGCTGAAGGGAACAACACCGGCAACCCGTATGGTCCGCAAAACAAACAGATGAAAAAGAAATGGTGGCAATTCTGAACACCACATGATACGTAATGAAAAACCGGCTGCATGACTTCACGCAGCCGGTTTTTCATTGAATATACACAAGGATTGGCATGCCTTCACACTTGACGCACCGCTCATAACAATTAATAGCCATCGAATAACACCTAAAACACAATATCATTGCCAGGCACAAAGCCCATTACATGTCTCCACATGCAGCAACACACTCACCATATATAATGTGACACACAATATACCGGTTAATAACTCATTAACTACGAGCAAACTCCAAGACGGTATTTCTGAAAGCGGAAGGATTACCAATATCAAACATACGGCCGTCAACTCTCACTCCCAATATGCCCTTCTGCCGCCTCACTGCATCGAGAGCTGCCGTCAGCTCAATCTCCCGGCCGTCTCCGTCAGCATCGGCCGCCATAATATCCGCCGCCAGACGGTCAAACACATCTGGAGTGAGAATGTATTGCCCGAAAACCGACCAGTATTCTTTCCCTCCATCGGCACCTTCCACGTACATACAATCTTCCGCAAACGCGGCATCCGGTTTCTCGGTCATCATCGACACAT
The DNA here is from genome assembly GCF_002933775.1 of Prevotella sp. MGM1. Lineage (GTDB taxonomy): Bacteria > Bacteroidota > Bacteroidia > Bacteroidales > Bacteroidaceae > Prevotella. The sequence goes on along the minus strand of NZ_BEWV01000221.1, from coordinate 92,951 downwards.
TGAGAATACGCCTCTGAACATCATCCCACCGACCGCTCAATATCCCGTATTTGTCCACATCAGTCAAACAGATCCGATGAATGGCAACCACAGGCTTGGCATACTTCTCATACTCTTCTATCAGTTGCAGAGCGCATGTCTTGTTACCATCGCTCCTATACAACGTATCACCAAGCAACAGCAGTACCGGCTCATTGCCCGCGAATTCCGTTGCCTGAAAGACAGCATGCCCGAAACCACGCTTCTCATTCTGGTAAACATAATGCAGGTGCTTGCCTATATCAAGGATATGATTGGCATAGCCACGGTTTTGAGGAGACAACTTTCTCAAATACTCTTCAGGCAACGGTGTCTCAAAAAAATCTATATACTGGCGCCGTTCTTCCTCCGAGCCGAGTATTATACAAACCTCCTCTATGCCGCTGGCCATCAACTCTTCGAGCAATATAAGTATGACAGGACGCACCATGCCATCCGGACACGGCACAGGGAAGAAGTCTTTTTTCATGGCACATGTGGCCGGATAGAGCCGGGTGCCGAACCCTGCGACGGGAATAATAGCTTTCCTGACTGTATGCACCGGCTGCAACGTGAACGAATAAGCACGCAATCCGCAATCATTAAGGTACTCTTCAAGCCGATGCTGGCACTCAGAGTCGCGAGCGAGAAACTGCACCGAGCCGTCACCGTGCGACCCAACGCCTTTTCCTCCATATACGAGCGGCTTTATATTCTCATCATTCAGATAGCGGTGCAGTATCGGGGAATTGAGCGCAGGAGACATCGGAGTGACAAACCTGTCGAAAAGATCCTCCGTCTCGGTCATCAGTTTGCCGAGCCGCTCGGCATCGCCCGACGCAATATACCCCACCGCACGTTCGACAATATCCCTGTTTTTGCTTCCGAAAAAATCATGCAGCCGCCGGCTGTCATCGTCCATGGCAAAAGGATACGACTTGTTGAGATCTGCCAGTATCTGCACTGTATCCTTACACGAGCACAAGTCTGCTATCACCCAGTGCAACGGCCGTTTGACTGTCATAGCCCTTACCTCCACCTCGTCGCCGTCGAAAAGCATCAGGCTCGGCTTCACACCGAAAGCGCACGCCTGGTCGAGACGGCCGCAACGAGACGCGGTGCGAAGCTCGCCGAGATAGGCGATGTTCATCTCGCCGAGCGTATTAAGATTGAGGTGATACAGTTTGTTGAATGCCCTTGCCACAAGCACACAGATAGCAGCGCTGCTCGACAATCCGCTCTTCATCGGAAGCGTCATCGAAGTAATGTTTATACGCACGCCACCCACCTTATACCATTCGAGCATATATGACGCCACACCCGCACAATAGCAGAAGAACGAGCCCGACTTGGCTACCTTTTTCAGTTCAGCGTCGTTCATACGGCATGAGAAATTGCTCCAAAGCCCCTCTATCTCCGGGGCGCAACTCGTCACCTCAAAGACCGGCGACCGCTCAATCTCGGCATATATCCCCTGCTCTATTCCCGTCACGACAGCAGCTCCGGGCAATATATCTGCATTCATGGTACGGTAATGCCCCGCCCAATCGGTATGCTCGCCAAAGAGGCAAAGCCTTCCCGGCACAAAAAGCTTTATCATTTCAGATTATGTTATTTCTTTTTTCACAGTCTTTCCGCACTGCTCAATGCACTGCGACGCATCATCCGAAAGCCGGATGTGTCTTACCATGCAAAGATAACGAAAATATCTTTGAAAAAACAATTTAGTACCCGATTATTTGGTCATACAGATTATTTTATATACTTTTGCATCATAAACAACAGATGTTAATAACGAACCGACAAACCATTTGCCTATCGACAAAAACTTTACTTAATAATAAAAACAAAGATTAAGTATGACGAAATTTGACAGTATGACCGACGAAGAGTTGGCCTTACGATATGTTGGAGGAGACAACAAGGCATTTGACGAGTTATTGGCACGCAATCAATCAAAGTTGTTCACATATATAATGTTCGTGGTCAGGGACCAGGAACTGGCTAATGATTTGTTTCAAGACACATTCGTAAAAGTCATCACCAAGCTACAAGAGGGTAAATACACAGACTCGGGAAAGTTCTCTTATTGGGTAACAAGAATTGCCCATAACGTCATTATGGACTGGTACAGGATGCAGAAAAACGAACATATCGTGGAACCAACTGAAGACAACGACCTGTCCAACCTCAACGAGAACTCTGTGATAGATACCGGAATAGAGTCAGAAATAGTCAACAGCCAGATTATGACAGACGTAAAACGAATGATGGACAAACTGCCCACCGCACAACGTGAGGTGGTATACATGAGATTTTATCAGGATTTGTCGTTCAAAGAGATTGCCGAAGTGACGGGAGTCAGCATCAACACCGCTCTCGGCCGCATGCGATATGCAATTCTAAACCTCAGGCGCATGGCTCACGAACACGATATTCTGCTTAAAATGGAAGCTTGAAAAGCATAAAAAAATAGAACCATTCCTACATAGGATAGTTCTTTTAAAAAGCGGAAAAGTATTTTCCGTTTGCAATCATAAGACAAATTCATGTCATTAAAGCATTAAACGCCTTGCAACGGGTATTCGGTTGCAAGGCGTTTTGTATTAATCATTTAAAATAACGATCACATATTGTACCGCAACGGACTGGCAAATACAAAACAATTTATTGAGGCAGGCCGGAAGTCTGGGCTGGTTTCATTTTCTTTTTTTTGTGATTTGCGCAGTCTGCATTTCTGTCGGGAACTCACTATAACATACTCTTGTAACCCCTAAAAAGTGAGTTATGCGAAGTACATTCAAAGTAATTGCTCTATATGAAAAAAACAGCGAAAAACAGGGATGCAACCCGCATTTGAAGTGCTGTCTTACGGTAGACGGCGAGATTAAACAGCTCAATAGCAAGATGGATGTTTCGCGGCTGCATAAAAGCCCACTATCTCTGTATCTGTATAGAGCCGGAAACCATTATGAAACTCTTTTAACAGCACAATGCCAAGTCAGCCAAGAAAGTATGATACATCAGTCTAAGGGTACATTCCAGCGTCATGTAACCGTCCGCAAGAAGTATCAGCCATCAAAATACCTATTTTTTGCGATTGCATATTTTTTTCAGCAAGCTTATCTTTGCACTCGAAAACTAATTATATGTCAATAATAAAAAATATACACAGATTTAGAAAAATAGAGGCTTTTGTTGCCATACTGACTGTCTGCTTTCTGCCGATTTCCGCTCAGTCGCATAGTCCGCACCATGGCCATCATGATTCGCCCGTCTTCGCATGGCTCTCGGGGAGAGTAATGGAAAAAGACAGTACGGCAGCTTCTTTCGCTACCGTATATCTGAAAGATACAAATTACGGATGCTCCACAGACGACAAGGGGAGGTTTCGCTTCAAGGTTCCTGTAGGAACGCACGAGTTGGTCGTTTCACTTCTCGGCTACGAACCCGTCAAGAAAAATATAACAGTAAGTCAGGATTCGGAAAATCTTATGGTCATTCTACGACCGGCAACGACCGGGTTGGAAGAGGTTGTCGTTCATTCCAGCGGTGTAAGTCGGGTTCAACAATCACCGTTCAATGCAGTGGCAATAAATACCAAGACCTTGCAGAATACGACCAAAAGTCTAAGTGACGCACTTTCGCGACTACCCGGCATAAAACTCCGCGAATCGGGTGGTGTGGGTTCCGACATGCAGCTTATGCTTGATGGCTTCAGCGGCAAACACGTCAAAGTTTTCATCGATGGTGTGCCACATGAAGGAGCCGGACAGGCGTTTGACCTGAACAATATCCCTGTGGGCTTTGCCGAGCGTATAGAGGTATACAAAGGAGTCGTGCCTGTGGGCTTCGGTACCGACGCCATTGGCGGTGTAGTAAATATAGTCACAAATAAACGACGTAGCAGTTGGCATGCAGATGCCTCCTACTCCTACGGATCGTTTAATACCCATCGCTCGAGCATTCGCCTCGGACAAACGACCAAAGATGGCTTCTTGTATACAATCGAAGCATTCCAGAATTATTCGGACAACAATTATTACATCGACAACTGGGTGCGTGAGTTCGAGGTACAACCCGATGGTACGATCCACAAATTTCCCGTAGATAAAAATGACGTTAAACATGTCCGTCGTTTCAATAATGCGTTTCACAATGAGGTGGTGTCTGGTAAACTCGGTCTTATCGGGAAAAAATGGGCTGACCGGCTCGTGTTTGGCTTCTCTTGGTCAAATTTCTACAAGGAGATCCAGACGGGTGTCTATCAGGAGATTGTTTTCGGAGAGAAACACCGTAAAGGGCATTCGCTCTCCCCCTCACTCGAGTATGTCAAGCACAATATCTTCACTCCGGGGCTCAACCTGCTCGTCTCAGCAAATTATAACCACAATATTACACACAATATCGATACGACAGCCCGCTATTATAACTGGTACGGCCACTATTACGAAAAAGGCAGTCGCGGTGAGCAATCCTATCAGAACAGCGAATCGAAAAATACGAACTGGAATGCCACGCTGACGCTCAACTACCGCATCGGCGATATCCATACATTGACGTTCAATCATGTATATAGCGATTTTCGACGCACGAGCCGCTCTCACTTGGGAAAGTCATCGGTAGTGACAGATTTTTCCATTCCTAAAATTACGCGCAAGAACATCAGCGGACTTTCTTATCGGTTAATTCCGTCCAAGCGGTGGAATGCCTTAGCATTTGTCAAGTATTACCAACAATACAACCGTGGTCCCGTGTCACGCAGTACCGACGGTGTGGGTGATTACGTCTCGCTTGGCAAAAGTTTGTCTACATGGGGTTATGGGGCAGCAGGAACTTATTACGTACTAAAAGAGTTGCAAGCGAAACTCTCGTACGAGCGGGCTTTCCGTTTGCCCACCACCGACGAACTCTTCGGTGACGAGGATCTCGAAGCAGGCCGCACAGACCTGAAGTCTGAAAAGAGCGACAATATCAACCTGAATTTCAGCTACCACGGCCGTTTCGGCTACCACAGCCTATATGCAGATGTCAGCCTCATCTACCGCAACACAAAAGACTACATCAAGCGCGGCCTGGGAAAGCACGGCTCAACGCAATATGGCATCTACGAGAACCACGGACATGTCCGCACCAAAGGCTACAACGTGTCATTGCGCTACTCGTTTGCCCGCAGGTTCGACCTCGGTGGTACGTGGAATAGCATAGACACACGCGACTATGAGCGGAACTGGACAGGATCGTCTCAGCAGGAAAACATGCACTACAAGGTGCGGCTGCCGAACATTCCATACCGCTTTGCCAACTTCGACACCAATTTTTATTGGCGTAACCTCTTCGCCAGAGGACATACACTCACAGTAGGTTATGAAGGTTTCTGGCAGCACTCCTTTCCACTTAACTGGGAGAACATTGGCGACAAAGACTCCAAAGCCTACGTGCCTGAGCAACTTTCGCACAATCTCCAGCTGTCGTACAGCACCCAAAACGGACGTTATAATATTTCATTGGAGTGCCGTAACCTGACCGACGCACGACTCTACGATAATTTTAGCCTTCAGAAAGCAGGACGTTCGTTCTACGTCAAGGCACGTGTTCATTTCGGCGACTGATTTATAAATTACAAATAAAAAAAACAATTATGAAAAAGAATCTTCACACATTGGGGCTTCTCGCCCTATTATGCATCGGCACAACCGGCCTGCTGACCTCGTGCAGCGACAGCAATGACACACCCGAGACAACACCGGGTACCGATGCCGGAACCTCATACGTAATCGCGGCTATGGACGACGGCACGAGCTATCTTATTACCGCTCCGTCACTTGATGAAGGCACTGTTACCGTGCGTGGCATGGGCACTGAGGTGCTCGGTGGCTCCTACTGGGTATTCAAGAACCATAAATATGTATTCTCACTGGTTTATAACAAAGGTGGAGCCGGTACCGGCGCATCCTACTACCTCAACGCAACAGGTAAACCCACCGAGAAATACAGTTACGAATTCAACCGCATCACCTCCTACGGCACGTGGGGCGACAAGGTCGTGACCGTATCGACCGGCAACTCTAAAACAACGGATGCCCAAGGCAATATAGCACAAGCGCTTCTATTCAACTACCTTGATGAAAATACGGGTGGACAAACCGAAGGGTCGATTGATGCGGAGAACTTTCTCGGCAATGGCGAGAAGGTGACATTCGCAGGTCTGGAAGAGGCCAACGGCAAACTCTACACCTCGGTCGTACCGATGGGCATGAGCCTCTACGGCATAGCAAAGTGGCCGGATAAGGTAACTGACCATGAACTGATCGCCAAAGCCGACGGCGGTTCTGCCAGTGGCTCCTATACGGCTGGCGTGATTCCCTCTACGCAATATCCAGATCGTGCCTACATCGCCATCTACAGCGGAACATCATTCGCAGAGAAACCTGTAATCGCCTCGACCGACCGAATCGGTTTCGCATGCGGTCGCATGCGTTCACAGTACTACCAAACGATTTGGGCTGCCGACAATGGGGATCTCTACGTCTTCTCGCCAGGCTATGGTCGCACATTTACTTCGTCGGCTGATTTGAAAAAGGTAACAGGAACCAAACCATCGGGCGTAGTGCGTATACGTAAGGGAGAGACGGACTTCGACCCAGACTACTATGTGAATTTCGAAGAAATCGGCACGAAGCATCCTATCTTCCGTTGTTGGCACATTTCGGATTGCCACTTCCTGCTCCAGCTCTATTCCGAAGGCGTGGATGGAATGAAGAAAGGCAAGGATGCCATCGTCAATGAACTGGCCGTCTTCGACGCCGAAAAGAAAACGGTGGTTCCCGTTACGGGCTTGCCGTCCGATCTGGCGGGCTTCGGAGGAGAACCATACGGTGAGAACGGTGCCATGTACATAGCAGTGACCGTGACCGGTGGCGACAAACCGGCGTTCTATAAAATAGATACAGTGACAGGACGTGCCCACAAAGGTCTGGTGATAGATGCGGAATCCGTTGCCACCGCAGGAAAACTGACCATCCAAAAGTAAAAAATACAACGGACAAAATAACAGCCCGCTATCTGCCAAGCTGTTACTTTGTCCGTCCCAAATACTCTATTTATGAAACAGTTCATTTCCAAAATACACCTGTGGCTCTCCATCCCGTTCGGACTTATCGTCACCGTCATCTGTCTGTCCGGTGCTGCGCTCGTCTTCGAAGATGAAGCAACCCGTGCGCTTCACCCAAAACTCTACCATGTGGCTCACGCCAATGTACAGCCACTTGCACCATCGCAACTCGTGGCACGCGTCGACGAGCAGATGCCTGATTCGCTCCATCTGTCCTCACTGCAACTCTCCGGCCAGCACGACGAAACCTGTATGGTCACCTTTCACGAAACGGGCCGCAGACGGTTGAGCGTTGATCCCTATACGGGTCACGTGAACGGCTGGCTCGGAAGTTCCACCATGCGCAAGCTCCACCGCTGGCTGCTTGACCCACCTGCAGCTAAAGGAGAGAAATCTGTCGGAAAAATCATTGTCGGAGTCTCAACGCTATGTCTGGTAGTGATTTTGGTTAGCGGTTTTATTCTTTGGTTTCCCCGTAACCGCAAATCGTTACGCAACAGGTTGAAAATAACATTTTTCAACGGACGCCGCCGTTTCTACTACGACTGCCACATCGCATTGGGATTCTACACTACCCTATTATTGCTGGTAATGGCGCTGACAGGTCTTACCTGGTCATTCGGCTGGTACCGCACAGCTGCTTACGCACTTTTTGGCGGTGCACAGCAAAGCATTGCCGCATCAGAAAACACCTTGAAAAAGACCTATTTTATTGATCGCAATGGCCGCAAAACAACAGGCAAGGGAACCGCTGATCCGAAACTCGGAAAGTTGCGAAACGAGAAAGAAGAGTTTAAGTTCGATTATTCCGTGTGGGACAAGGCGCTCACGCAACTCACCGCACATTATCCTGTTTACAAAACAATCTTACTGACACAAACCGAAGCGCAGGTCGTACGGCAATCCAATATACGACGTACCGACCGCATTGCGTTCGACCCGCACAGTGCTCGTCTCGGTGACATTATGCGCTATGAGGACACGCCCCGACATCAACGTCTCCAAGCTTGGTTCTACGCGTTCCATACCGGTTCCTGGGGTGGTATTTGGACGAAACTGCTCTATTTCCTTGCCGCGCTCATCGGCGCCACATTGCCACTGACTGGTTATTATCTGTGGTGGAAGCGGTATTCAGACCGGAAGAGAACGAAATAGCTTTTACGTCGGTACAAGATAATCGAGAAGTGGGAACGGGAAATGGTTACGCATCCCCTTCTCGATTAAATATCCCAACATACCCTAAATATAGCAATGAGTACACAAACACTGTAATTGACGACCCCCAAAAGAATATTTTTCTCCGAAAAACATTTAGGAAAATCAACGGGATGAATGATATTCTTTTTCTGCAATCCGATTTTATAAAATTATTACGATCGCTCGTATTTTCGGAAAAAGATATTATATTGTCTATCAAATAGTTATTTGACAACATAGCAATGCAAAAGGCTGAATTTCGCATGTTTAAGAAATAGCAACCTCCATTCCTAAAATAATTCGCTAAAAGTTCATTACCCAATCGGTTAAGTCTAACCGATTAAAATCTGAAACAAGAACCAGCCAAACCTCATAAAACTCATAATCCAGACAAATACAATAACAACTCAAAACCCGCATTTATATATCCGACATCTCATGGTCTGTATCAGGCAAACGATTTTTGGGTGCCATGTAAAATCATTCGCTGAAATCAAAGACTGCGAAGATCGTGTATTGTCTGCTCCGGAGTATTGCTCTTAAACACATAACTGCCGCTCACAAGCACATCAGTGCCGGCTTCCACAAGTAACGGCGCCGTGACGGCATCCACACCTCCGTCAACCTCTATCAACGCTTTCGAACCGCTCTGTTTAATCATATCCCGCAGACGCCTGACCTTTTCTATTGTGTTCCCGATGAAAACCTGTCCGCCAAATCCCGGGTTTACACTCATCAGCAATACCATATCCACATCGCCGACAATGTCTTCAAGCATACTCACAGGGGTTGACGGATTGAGGGTCACACCTGCTTTCATGCCGGCCTCATGTATCTCATGTACCGTACGGTGCAGATGTGTACAAGCCTCGAGATGCACATTCATCATCATGGCACCTAGTCTGGCTGTCTCACCGATATATCGCTCAGGATGAACAATCATGAAATGCACGTCAAGCGGTTTTCTGCACACCTTGGCCACGGCCTCAATGACCGGAAAACCGAACGATATATTGGGTACGAAAACACCATCCATGACATCAATGTGAAGCCAATCGGCATCACTGCGGTTTATCATGTCTATATCACCGGCGAGATTAAGGAAATCGGCGGCGAGAAGCGACGGAGATACTATTGCCATTACTTTGCGGTTAATTCAGACAGCAGGCAGCCTGCGTGCCGTCGGTCAGTTTTATCACTCTGTAAGTATACGCTATCTGTTTTATCAGTTCAAGCGTTCTTTCACTCGGATGTAATGCTTCTTGCGTAAAATATTTCATAGGCACTCTTTGGTTTGTTACACTTTCTATCTATCAAACGACAGTTGCCTTGTTTTATTATACTCGCCAAAGCATTTTTTGCCTCATGCCACACAAGTTTCTACTCCATACGGTGACGGCCGGCATCATTCATGCCATTGATAAACTCCGTGGCTGTCATACGGCGACGGCCGGAAAGTTGAAGTTCACACATCCGCAAGAGGCTATCTCCGGTACATACATACATCTGCCTGTTTTCCACTACTATTGAGCCAGGTGCGGCCGATGCCCCGAAACTTGTTTTTTCCGTGGCGTAAATCTTAATCATCTTCTCGCATCCGTCGGGCGACACGATATTACACCACGCTCCTGGCACAGGGCTTAGACCACGGACGAAGTCATAAACTTCTTTTCCCGTCTTTCCCCAGTCTATCCTGCATGTATCCTTGAAAATCTTGGGAGCATGACGAAGTTCTCTCGCCGTGACAAGAAGCTCTTCCTGCGGTACAGACTCAGGATGACCGTCTGTCTCCACAATCCTCTCAAGCGTCTTGATACATATCTCAGCGCCGAGCCTCATAAGCCCGTCATATACGTCCTCCACATTATAGTCGTCGGCGATTTCGAAAGGCATCTGCATTATTATCCTGCCGGTATCTATGTCCTTATCGAGGAAGAAAGTCGTGACACCAGTCCGCTTCTCCCCATTGATGACGGCCCAGTTGATCGGAGCAGCTCCTCTATACTGCGGAAGGAGTGCCGCATGAACATTGAACGTGCCATACTCCGGCATGTCCCAAACCACCTCGGGAAGCATGCGGAAAGCCACCACAACCTGCAAATTCGCGTCATAAGAACGCAACGCCTCGACAAACTCCGGATCTTTCATCTTTACCGGTTGCAACACCGGAAGGCCATGCTCCAGCGCATATCTCTTCACGGCAGACGGCTGCATCACACTTCCGTGACGGCCTACCGGCTTGTCGGGCTGGGTCACCACTGCCACCACGTTATAACCGTTCTCGACAAGCGCCTTTAGCGTCTCTACGGCAAATTCAGGCGTGCCCATGAATATAATCCTTAAATCCTGCTTTCTCAAAATAATTTCTGTTTATTCGGTGAATACTGCTTATAAAAACGGTCATTCCTGACTCATGTCTGCCACCATCTTCCTATATGCGGCATAAAGTCGCTGGCGTGACACGTAACCTTTCAGCCGGTCGTCGCTGTCGAGCACGGGCAGACCGTCTGCCTGTGTGCGGTCGAACACCTTCATCACCTCGGTCATCGGCATTCCGTCGCTCAGTGTGACAGTAGGTGGCAACATCAACTGATGTGCGCGGAAATGATGATAAAGTTCGGTGCGGAACACCACGTGCCTCAACTTTCCTATGTTTATCTCGCCAAGCAGATTGCCAGCCGGGTCAAGTACCGGCAGTATGTCGCGGCGGCTCAGACTGATCTTATGCACAATCTCTCCCAATTCCATATCGGGCGACACAGCTGTGTAATCATTATCCACTATGCTGTCGAGAGTCATCAAAGTGAGCACCGCATTGTCCGTATGGTGAGTGATGAGCTTGCCCTGCCGAGCCAGTCGCATGCCATAGATGCTGTGCGGTTCGAATATGCTTATCGTGAGATATGAGCACACGCTCACGATCATCAGCGGCAGGAAAAGACTGTACCCGCCCGTAATCTCGGCTATAAGGAATATGCCGGTGAGCGGAGCGTGCATCACCCCTGACATAACTCCGGCCATGCCCAAAAGTGCGAAATTCTTCTCAGGCGTATAAATTCCGATATTATATATGTTCCACAGGCGGGCAAACAAAAAACCGCCGAAACACCCAATGAAAAGGCTGGGCGCGAAAGTTCCGCCGCATCCGCCTCCGCCGTTGGTGGCAGAGGTGGCAACTACCTTTGTAAGCATTACGAGGGTTATATAAAGTATCAGGAGATTACTCTGCCCGGAAAACAGCGAGTTCCGCAAGACACCGTCCCAATCTTCAGCCGTCTGTCCGTTGAGCAGAAGATTGATATCACGATACCCCTCACCATAGAGCGACGGAAAAAGGAATATCAACAGGCTCAACGTAGCTCCGCCGATAAGCAAGCGCACGTAAGGACGGCTCTTGAAACGGGCGAAAACATTCTCGCACATATTCATGGTACGTATAAAGTAAAGGCTTATCAGGCCGCATGTCACACCAAGCAGGATACAGGCCGGCACACGACCGATGACCCAGTCACTGTCTATATGAAACGAAAAAAGGGCCGTAGAGCCGCGAAATATATACGTAAAGCACGTGGCTGTGACACAAGAGATGAGCACAGGAAGCAGTGAGGCCATTGTAAGGTCTATCATCAGTACTTCGAGTGTAAAGACAAGACCGGCTATCGGTGCCTTGAATATTCCGGCAATGGCTCCGGCCGCACCGCAACCGACGAGCAGCAAGAGTGTCTTATTGTCCATCTTGAACAGTTGCCCCAGATTGGAACCGATTGCCGAACCGGTAAGAACGATAGGAGCCTCGGCTCCCACCGAGCCTCCGAAGCCGATGGTTATGGCCGAAGCTATCACCGACGACCAGCAGTTATGTCCTCGAAGACGGCTCCGCTTGCTGCTTATCGCATAAAGAATACGTGTTATTCCGTGGCTGATATTGTCTTTGACCACATATCTCACGAAGAGAGATGTGATGAAAATTCCCACCACCGGATATACAAGATAAAGCCAGTTAGCCGTCTGACGGTTGAAAGACCCTGTCAGCAAAGCCACTATATGGTTTATTATCTCATGAAGAATATATGCCGCCACGGCCGAGAAAAAGCCTACGAGAAAAGCGAGAAAAAGCACAAACGTACGATGACTGACATGTTCTTCCCGCCATGCCAGCAATCGTCCGAACGGTGTCGGAGCTTGTGCTTCAGTGTTATAGATGTTCATCGTGTATCAATTATCCGATAATCGATCCGGATAATCCGGCGGTTATTTCCGGACAAATAGTATTATCACCCTCAAGCGGGCGTAGTCCTTATTATCAGAGACAGGTTTCACGTCAAAAAAAGCGTGCCCGTCTCCCTACAGCAGTCACCTGTCGCGTTGAGATGAGATGCGGTTCACCTTGTAAAATACATCCCGCCCTATTTGCGTATGATCTGTATCTCTCCGCCCTGTCCGAGCTTAATGATGGCCGACGGCTTGTGCGGCTTGTGCTCCTGGCGTCTCGTCCAGCACACGTAGTCCACCGAGTCTATTATCTCTTGCGATATGTCACGGTAGTTCTGTGCCGCCGGCTCTCCCGATATATTGGCCGAAGTGGATACGACAGGTTTCTGAAAGCGATAGCACAACTCTTTCGAGAAAGCCTCGCCGGTTATCCGCAACGCCACACTTCCATCCTCAGCAATCAGGTTCGGAGCAAGGTTTACCGCACCATCGAGAATTACAGTCGTCGGTTTGTCTACACAATCGAGCAGGTCCCAAGCCACGTTGGGCACATTACGTACATACCGTTGCAGTCTTGCGTCGCTGTCCACAAGACATATCATGGCCTTGGAATCGCTACGCTTCTTTATCTCGTACACTCGTGCCACCGCTTCGGCATTGGTCGCGTCACATCCTATTCCCCACACGGTATCGGTCGGATAGAGTATCACGCCACCCTTACGCATCACCTCCACGGCCTGTTTTATATCGTCTTCTATTTTCATTTACAATCATTACTTATTGTTTCCGTCAACTTATAATAATCGCTCCCGCGCTCATTCCATAATCATCCGATTATACGGCGGCAGACGGTTGCCACATTAAAATTCGCTGGTAAAATGGAACCTAATGCCTTTAAAGTCTTCCTGAGCCATACTGAGAACATATCCGCTGTCGGCAAGGAAAACATCCCGGCCGTCTTTATCCTTGGCCATATACTGATACTTGCGCTTCTTGAAGTTTTCAAGCTCGGCTGCGTCATCACTCTCTATCCAGCATGCTTTATACAGATGAACCGGCTCCCAACGGCACTTGGCGTTATATTCGTTCTCAAGGCGATATTGAATTACCTCGAATTGGAGCTGTCCCACCGTTCCTATTATCTTCCGACCGTTAAACTGGTTGACAAACAACTGCGCCACACCTTCATCCATCAACTGGTCTATTCCCTTTTGAAGCTGCTTCGACTTCATTGGATCGGCATTCTCAATATATTTGAACATCTCGGGCGAGAAACTCGGCAAGCCGCGGAAATGTAGCATTTCGCCATCCGTCAGTGTATCACCGATTTTGAATATACCGTTATCGGGAAGTCCGACAATATCTCCCGGATACGCCTCTTCAATAGTGCTCTTACGCTGAGCCATGAACTGTGTTGGCGAAGAGAAGCGCACCGTCTTACCCATTCTCACATGAAGATAAGGCTGGTTGCGTACAAACTTACCGCTGCATATCTTGCAAAAGGCAATGCACGAACGGTGATTGGGATCTATATTTGCCGTTATTTTAAATATAAATCCTGTGAATTTGGACTCTTCCGGCTCCACAATTCGCTCCTCAGCCTTTGTAGGTCTTGGACTCGGGGCTATCTCGACAAAGCAGTTAAGCAATTCCTGCACACCGAAATTGTTCAACGCCGATCCGAAGAATACCGGAGCAACGGCAGCCGAACGATAGTCGTCCACATTGAATTCGGGATACACTCCGTCCACAAGTTCGAGGTCCTCACGCAGTTTTTCCGCATCACTCTCCCCTACCATACCATCGAGTTCGGCACTGTCCACATCTACCTCCACTTTCTCCGTCACACGCTGCTTATCCGGTGTGAACAAATCGAGCTTATTCTCATATATATTATATACACCCTTGAACTTAACTCCCTGGTTTATCGGCCAACTGAGCGGACGTACTTTTATTCCGAGCTCCTGCTCAAGCTCATCAAGAAGATCAAACGGATCGCGTCCCTCGCGGTCCATCTTGTTAATGAATATGATTACGGGTGTGTTGCGCATGCGGCACACCGACATAAGTTTTCGCGTCTGTGCCTCCACGCCTTTTGCCCCGTCAACCACTATTATGGCTGAGTCAACAGCCGTGAGGGTGCGGTATGTATCTTCGGCAAAGTCCTGGTGACCGGGCGTGTCGAGAATATTAACCTTGTATCCCTCATAGTCAAACTCCATGACCGAGGTCGAAACAGATATTCCGCGCTGCTTCTCAATGTCCATCCAGTCAGACGTTGCCGTCTTGCGTATCTTGTTGCTCTTCACCGCTCCCGCCACCTGTATCTGTCCTCCGAAAAGCAGGAACTTCTCGGTCAGCGTCGTCTTGCCGGCATCCGGGTGAGAGATAATCGCAAAGGTGCGTCTTCTTTGTATTTCGCTGTTCATCTTTCCTGTTCGCTTAAATCCTTTATACATCTTTCGAGCGACTCCTCCCAATATGGGATTTCCACTCCGAACGTCTCCTTAATCTTTGTCTTATCGAGCACGCTGTATGCCGGACGGTTCGCCTTTGCCGGATACTCATCGGTATGCAATGGTATTACATGACATGTGCCTATTCCGGCTATACGGTGTATTGCCTTGGTAAAATCATACCAACTGATTACCCCCTCGTTCGAGAAATGATATACTCCAGGCACCACTCCCTTGTTTATCGCCGTCATGATTACGGCGGCAAGGTCGGCGGCATTGGTCGGAGTGCCTATCTGGTCGGACACAACACCGAGAGTGTCACGCTCCCGTCCAAGTCTCATCATAGTCTTCACGAAGTTGTTTCCGAAGCGGCTGTACAGCCATGCCGTGCGTATTATCATCGAATCCGGACATGCTTTGAGCACATTCATCTCGCCTTCAAGCTTGGTATTGCCGTAAACACTGTCAGGCGACGTTGGGTCAGTCTCACGATAAGGCGTGTGTCCCGTTCCGTCGAACACGTAGTCGGTAGACACCTGTATCATCCATCCGCCGCGGGCAGCTATCGCCTCGGCCAGATATGCCGGAGCCGTGGCGTTCAACAATCCGCAAAGCTCTACATTATCCTCAGCCTTGTCTACCGCGGTATACGCCGCACAGTTCACCACTCCGTCAATCTCATTACGACGGATAAAATCGTTTACGGCCTCACGGTTGGTTATGTCCAGTTCGGCCACATCCGTATTGAAATAAACATGCTGAGCGTTTTCTTTTTCCAGCAACTGTATTTCATTGCCCAGTTGCCCGTTACAACCGGTAATCAATATATTCATGATATAATTCTTAAATTCTATGATTTCAATAAATAAAAAAACGGTAACGTAGCGCTACAAGCCCTCGTCTTCCTCCACAAAGAGCGGTGTCTCCCTGTCTTTATGATAATAGTCGACGAGCATTCCCACAAGCGTGGTTATCTCTTTCACGGCATGCGCCGTGTTCGGCGTTATCTCTTTTTTTCGAAGACGGAGCATCATCACGCCATAGAGTGAGTTGAAACATGTCTCAATCTCATTCTCGTCCTTTGCAGCTCCGCGGTTGCGCAGTTCGACTATAAACGGCAGGACCTTGTAATACTCGGCGTTATAAAAAGGGAACTTGCCGCTTTGCAGCAACATGGAGTGAAGTTCTTCAAGCTGGATCATCACCACCTTGTTTATTTGCAGATGCCCTGTTTCCCGGCATCCCTCCTGATTCATCATCCTTATCAGATTTCCGTACCAATCGGCCATTTCCTCTTTTTGCTCTTCAGTACAGTCAAACCTGTCTATATATTCCCTGCGAATTCTCGACAACGAGCATCCGAACGCCCTTATCGTGTCTTCTATCTGCCACATGTACAGCAGATATTCGGCAATGTTTTTCTTTCTTAATTCCTGTGATATATACATAGCAAAATCAGAAAAAACGATATAAATTGGTCACCGTCCCGAACAGCATCACGACCGAGCATACCATGACGATAAAACCTATCACCTGATTTATCAGCCTGATACCGTTATCATCGAACTTACCACGGATTTTGTCAACAAACCATGTAAGGCCGAACCACCACAACAAAGCTCCCGCCACGATACTCATCAGCCCCACAGCCATCTCAAACGGATGATCTGGCAGCACGAAAGCAAACTGGGCGTAGCACGCGAGAAAAAGGAATATTATCAGCGGATTGGAGAACGCTACGAGAAAAGCCGTTATCCCGTTGTGCACCAACGTACCTTTGTTGTGTCCCGAACGGTGCATGTTCTTCGTGGGGTCGGTGCGGTATGTATACACCCCGAACGCCAGCAACAGCATGCTTCCCACTATCTGCAAGTAAAACTTATTCTGCTGGTCGCTGATAAAATCCATCACGAGGCTCATTCCATATACCGTGACAACGGCATACAGGATATCGCTCACCACGGCACCTATACCGGTCACGAAACCATACCAGCGGCCTTTGTTCAGCGTGCGTTGCACGCATAGCACACCCACAGGCCCCATCGGGGCCGAGGCTATGACACCGATGAGCATTCCCTTGAATATGAAATCCAATATGTTAATATGTATCGGAAATGGCATAATGTCTGCAAAATTGCTAAAATTATACGAATTACACAAGTTTTTACCGCTAATTCTTTTGCCCGTGTTCTTTTTTTTCTAACTTTGTGTAAAGAACGACAACCATGTATTTTATTTAATAACATAATTATATCATCATGAATGAACTATCAATACCCAAACCTTACGTGATCGGTTTGGATCTCGGCGGCACAAATTCCGTATTCGGGATAGTGGACAGCCGTGGAGAAATAAAAGCCACGACAGCAATCAAGACACAAGGATTTGCCACGGCGGAAGAATATGTTGACGCCGCCATAGAAGCACTGCAAGTAATCATAGAGCAGGTTGGCGGCATCGAGAAAATCAAGGCTATGGGCATAGGCGCGCCGAACGCCAATTTCTATAAAGGCACCATCGAACATGCGGCAAACATAAACTGGGGCAAGGGTATAATACCGCTCGCCAAGATGTTCGGCGACAAGCTGGGAGTGCCTGTTGCCATGACAAACGATGCCAATGCCGCCGCCATAGGCGAAATGACTTACGGTGTGGCGCGAGGCATGAAAAACTTTATCATGATCACGCTCGGCACGGGAGTCGGATCGGGCATCGTAGTCAACGGGCAGCTCGTATACGGACACGACGGCTTTGCCGGAGAACTGGGACATATCATCATGCGGCGCGATGACGGACGCCCCTGCGGATGCGGACGCACCGGATGTCTCGAGACTTACTGCTCGGCAACGGGAGTGGCACGCTCCGCAAGGGAGCTGCTGGCCACAACCGGAAAACAATCATTGCTGAGAGACATGGACCCGGACAAAATCACGTCGCTCGACGTGAGCATAGCGGCAAGCAAGGGCGACGAGCTGGCAAACGACATCTTCCGATTCACGGGCAAGATGCTCGGTGAGGCTTGTGCCGACTTCACCGCTTTTTCAAGTCCGGAGGCATTCATCTTTTTCGGCGGTCTCGTGAAGGCCGGCTCTCTTATCATGAACCCTATACGTGAGGCATACGAGGAAAGTGTGATGCCGGTATTCCGAGGCAAGGCGCAGTTCCTCATAAGCGGACTCGACGGTGCCTCAGCCGCTGTGCTCGGAGCAAGCGCGATAGGTTGGGATATAAGTGCCACTTAAAGTCGGATCGAGACATTTCAGCGACCGCGATCAAATATTTTTTCCGGGAGTCAAATGAACCAAGAGACCCATCACCGTATGTGCCATACTATTCGCCTGACTCCCGGAAAGATTTTTCTTAGCTCCCTAAAAAACTTATTTAAATAATGTTAATCACCATCATTTTAATCGTAAGGTTGTCTTTACTTTGAAAGAGAATAGCTACATTTGCAAACGTTAAGGCTCGCATAACAGCGATTAAAAGGGAATGGAGTGAGAGTCTCCAACTGTCCCGCAGCAGTAAGTTTCATTATGGATTTCATGCAATAGTCCACTGTTTTCAAGAAAGGAAATGGGAAGGAACATGAGATTGGAACAAAGTCTGAAGACCTGCCTCGACCAGATAAGAAACAAAAGCCGTTGTTCCTCGGAGTAAGGACACATGCGGCATTCATTGTCTATGATTGTATAAACCCGGACACAGGCATTCTGTCCGGTATTTCGGCGGCTCTTGTTTCATGGCGCATGTGATAAAGACAACATCATACGCACCTCTAATTATTGTCCGCACACTATGAATTATTATTATATAAGTTGTTTTGCGGGTGTGGTCGGACCGGGAGGCCGGGCCACACCCTTTTGTTTTTTCCATGCCCGTACTGTCATCGCGGAAGCCTGAAGCTTATCGGCAACGTGTATTTAACTCTCACCGGCACTCCTTTATGCTTTCCGGGATTCCACTTCGCCATATTTTTCACCACACGCACGGCTTCTTTATCAAGCGAAGGGCATACACTCTTTAACACTGCCACATCATCGACCGAACCGTCTTTTTCCACAAAAAAAGTGACAATCACCCGCCCCTCAATCTTATTTTTCACCGCATCCGACGGATAGCGGATCTGGGTGGAGAGATATTTAAACAGCAACCCCGAACCACCGGGATAAGAAGGTTTTTCGTCTGGAACACAATGAATCTTGCCACTTACAGTGTCAGGGAGTACGGCTTTTTGGGCATTTGCGCCTATGCCTACAAGCAAAATAGCAAACAGCACTAACAATTTCTGCTTCATAACCTTAATTATTTATTTTGTCTTAAATATTTATATTATCTTAAATATTAAGTATTTACCATCGAACGGCACAAAGATACATAAAATAAAAATGCTTGCCACCCCCCCCATGTTAAAAACGGTTAAACATATAAAATAATGTTATTTGTAAACTTTATTCCCAACGACAATCAACAAAATAAATATGAATATTTATGCAAAAGCATACAACAAAGCCACTTACAGCCTTTGTTTTTTGATAAACTTCTCTTTCTCGAATATCCTTCCATAGGCATTGCCGCAACCGGTATGCCGTCATCTTGCATTTAGGCGCTCGTTACAATGCGTTTAGACGCTAAACGCATTGTAACGAGCGCCTAAATGCAAGGCAAAAAGTATCCCGTTGAAGCACAAAAAACAACCATATAAACAAAAGGCGAGCCGCCCACCGGATACAGTGGGCGGCTCGCCGCAAAGCCATACTAAAGCCATTCAACAAGAACGACGCTGCCCGCCGACAGCATCTGCTACGCAGTAAATACACACTCCTTGGACAACCGACTTGCATTTATCAAATATTCAAGCCATCCAAAGTGCATAAACATGCATTTACGGCGATCTTCCGCATAGTGTTTTGTATGTATTTTTCCTGTCACTCATCGTTATTCCTATTGTTTTTATTGACTTCACCCATGCAAATTTATACAAAAAAGCACGAGAAAACAAGCATTATCACGATACACATCGGTATACAATACCCTGAAATTGAGACGTGAACACACGGCAACGGCTCAAAAAAGAGGTTGGCGCAGGACGCATCCAACCTCAGGATAAACGATAAGGCCATCGGCAATGGCTGATGAAATCTTATCTTCCGCAAATATAGACAATTACATTATAAAAAGCAAATAATTTAGGTTAAATTTATCCTACTACATGGAAAATATGCGCCAACGCATAAAAAACACACGATTTGATTTGTCTGTATTGCTCCGTTTGAGTATATTTGCGGAGTATACCCGGCAACCGATAATCAAAATCTGCCAGACAACCGCACACGACACGCTACACGCCTGGCTACCAAGAAAACTCACCAATAACCAAAAAGCAGAAAACAAAACCATGAAAACAATCAAACCATTGCTTCTGGCATTAACGGCACTTATCGCCGCATGCGAGAAAATAAGCATACCAGATGACGGCCGACAGCCCCAAACGGAAAAAACAGACGACTACGACTGGAAAGAGACTTTCGACATTGACAGCACAGAACAAAGATGCCTCACAGTGTCCGAAGCCATAGAGACCGATATAGGAACAGTAATCACGGTCAGAGGATACATCGTAGGCTCCACACGCAGAAACATGAGAAACGCCAAATTCCGGCCGCCGTTCGACGGTAAAAGTGCCATAATACTGTCGGATTTAAAACTAACAGAATGCGAAGGATTTTACATGGACGAGCTTCTGCCTGTGTGCATCAACGACTTCACACAGCACCAAGACAGGCTTAACCTCGTGGACAACCCGCAACTTTTCGAGCGGCAGATCACAATAACCGGCATGAAAGCCATATACCTCGGACAGCCAGGCATCAAACCGCTGATATGGCATGACCTTACGGAATAGCCACCGGCACACCCACGCACCATCGCAGCAGACACGCATTTACGACATAACATTCTGTTTTGTCGACTGTTTTGCGTATCTTTGCACACAAAACAACTACAAACTGCCACTTATATGAAACAAAACAAATTACTGCCGGCAATGGCATGCGGGCTGATTGCCATCGCCCCGGCAATGGCACAACAAAAGAGCTACAAAGAGATAATGAACGAGACAAGCCGGGACTTCTTCACTACCGAAGAGGCCCGCCGTGCCGGCGACATGCTGCTCGAATACCAGAGGGTGACAGGCGGGTGGCCGAAAAACATGGACATGACACGTCACCATACCGACAGCGAGCTTGCACAGGTAAGGAAAGACAAGGCACGGCGAGACGACTCGACGACAGACAATGGCGCGACAAACACCCAGATGCGTTATCTGGCACACCTGTACAGCGCCACCGACGACACAAAATACCGAGACTCATTCCGCAAAGCCGTGGAATATCTGCTCAGCGGGCAATACGACAACGGCGGATGGCCACAGTTCTGGCCTGAGAAAAGCGGCTATCGGGTTCACATCACGTACAACGATAACGCCATGGCAAACACGCTCAACCTGTTCGACGAAATCATGGCGGGCAGATATCCATTCTCCGGCGACATCACGGACAGCGCCCTGCGCGAAAAGCTCGCAGTGTCATACCGGAAAGGAATAGACTGCATTCTCGCCACTCAGATCGTGATAGACGGAGAGCCTACGGTGTGGTGCCAGCAACACGACCGCAAGACGCTGCGACCGGCGAAAGCACGCGCTTACGAACTACCGTCGTTCTGCTCGAGCGAAAGCGCCGTGCTCGTGGACATACTGATGCGCCAGCCTAACCCCGACGAACGCATCAAACGCGCAGTACACGGAGCGATGAAATGGTTTGACGAGCACAAACTGACCGGAGTGCGCCTTGTGCGGACAGGCAAGAAAGGAAAACCGGGACACGACACGCGCCTGGTCAGCGACCCGAACGCACATCCTATATGGGCACGGTTCTATGACCTGGAAGAGGGCCGGCCATACGTATGCGACAGAGACGGGGTTCCGAAACGTAGACTTGAAGAGATAGGGCATGAGCGGCGCAACGGTTACAGTTGGTACAACAACCGCCCCGCAGCCCTGTATGCCCGATACGCCAAATGGGCGGCACGTCACGACCCTGAGCGCAAAGTGGCGGTAAGCCTTGACAAAAAGCTGTAAAATATATCGTTTTTTTTGTCTTTTACATTGATAATTAGTATCTTTGCAGAAGATATGCGACATTTTAATGACAATCGGCCGGCAACCATGCAAGTCGCCGGAGATGTCCGCTTGTTTCCGAAATACATTACGGACTAATTAAAAACTAATAACTATAAACAATTTTCAACGACATGAAATTATTAAGACTAATGTTTCTGTGTCTTTTGTTTCCGGCCATGGCCCACGCCGACGACTGGACAACACTGTACAAACAGATAGAGCAGAGCATCAAGCAACCGGAGTTTGCAAACCGTGATTTCAACATCACCAAGTATGGAGCCGGAACCAAGGCTACGGCGGCCGTAAACCAGAAGGCGATCAACAAGGCCATAGCCGCCTGCTCGAAAGCCGGCGGCGGCCGCGTCATAGTACCTGCCGGAACATTCAATACAGGAGCCATCACGCTGCTCAGCGGCGTAAATCTCGTGGTGGAGAAAAACGCGACACTGCTCTTCGTCTTCCAACCCGAGCTTTATCCTGTGGTAAGAACACGATGGGAAGGACTCGACTGCTGGAACCTCTCGCCGTGCATCTATGCTTACAAGCAGAAGAACATCGCCATCACCGGCGAGGGAACGATAGACGGCGGAGGAACCAATGAAACATGGTGGAAATGGTGCGGAGCGCCACGATACGGATGGAAAGAAGGCGTGATCAGCCAACGCAACGGCAGCCGCGCACGACTGCTGAAAATGGCAGAGGACGGAGTAGACAAAGACGAGCGCCGCTTCGGCCCGCAAGACGGCCTGCGCCCGCAGCTGATAAACACCAACCAGTGCGAGAACATACTCATTGAGAATGTCACCCTGCTGCGCTCACCGTTCTGGGTCATCCACCCGCTGCTGTCAAAGAACATAACAGTGAGAGGCGTGCACATCAACAACGACGGCCCCAACGGCGACGGTTGCGACCCGGAGTCATGCGACGGCGTGCTGATAGAAAACTGCTTCTTCAACACGGGCGATGACTGCATCGCCGTAAAGAGCGGACGCAACAACGACGGACGCCTGTGGAACAAGCCGAGCGAGAACATCATCATCCGCAACTGCGAGATGCAGAACGGACACGGAGGCGTGGTGATCGGAAGTGAGATATCGGGCGGTTGCCGCAACCTGTTCGCTGAGAACAACGTCATGGACAGCCCCAATCTCGACCGCGTGATACGCATAAAGACAAACACATGCCGCGGAGGAATCATCGAGAACATATATGCACGCAACATTAAAGTAGGCCAGTGCGGCGAGTCTGTACTGAAAATCAACCTCGACTACGAGCACAACGAGATATGCTGCAGAGGCTTCCTGCCCACAGTGCGCAACATCAACCTCGACAACGTGACCTGCGAGAAAAGCAAATACGGCGTGCAGATAATCGCACTCGACACTTGCACGAACGTTTATGACATCAACGTGAAAAACTGTAAGTTCAACGGTGTGGCCGAAGGCAACAGCATAAAGGGACAGACACGCAACATAAACTTCGACAACCTATACATCAACGGCGGCCTGAGCCTCATCAACAAGCCGTTTGCCAATTACAGCCAGTGGATGACCGCGTCGGAGATGAAACGCTATCCGAAGTCTTACCTGCTCGATTTCTCGAACCGTCCGAAATGGAGCTATGTGATGGGTATCGAACTGGAATCGATGCTCGACACATACCTCAAATACGGAGGAGAGGACATAAAGAAATATTGCCAGATGTATACCGACACGATGATAAACGCGAAAGGCGACATCAGAGGATACAGACTGGAAGACTACAATCTCGACCAGATACGCACAGGGCACTTCGTGGCACGCATGTATGAACTGTATCCCGAGAAAAAGAACCTCACAGCTCTGCAAACGCTCATGAAACAGCTCAAGAACCAGCCGCGCACGGAGGACGGAGTGTTCTGGCACAAGGCGATATACTCATATCAGGTGTGGCTCGACGGTATTTTCATGGGATTGCCCTACTACACCATGACGGCCAAAATGCTGCTCAAGGACAAGAAAGCACAGGCCATATACGATGACGCGGTAGACCAGATCAAGAAGACATACGAACGCACACTCGACACCAAAACAGGACTGAACCGCCACGCATGGGACGAGACACGCGAAATGTTCTGGGCAGACAAGACCACCGGTTTGTCTCAACACTGCTGGGGTCGCGCCCAGGGATGGTACACAATGGCACTCATCGAGCTGCTTGACGCACTACCGGAGAACTACAAGCGCAGAGACGAGGTGATCGAACTGCTGAAAAAAGATCTTGACGCCGTAATAAAATGGCAAGACAAAAAGAGCGGTGTGTGGTACCAGGTGATGGACAGCCCCAAACGCAAAGGCAACTATCTGGAATCAACATGCTCGGCCATGTTCACATACTCACTGCTCAAAGCATACCGCAAGGGATATGTGGGAGCGAAATACCGCGATGCCGGCATAAAGGCATACAAAGGCATTATCAATAATTTCATAAAGATAAATCCTGACAGCACAATCTCACTGACCAACTGCTGCTCGGTGGCCGGACTCGGCCCGGGTATGAGCGAGAAGGTAAAGGCGGCGACAGACAAGTATGGCATGAAGCTGAAAGAGAACAAACGCCGTGACGGATCGTATGACTACTACCTGAGCGAGAAGGTGCGCGACAACGACGCCAAGGGCGTAGGCCCGTTCATCTGGGCATCGCTCGAAATGGAAGCGCTAGGATACAATACAAGCAACACCACAACGGGCATCAACCGCCAGGCCGTGGTGACACGCAACAACCCGGTGGTGACAAAGGCAGACGCACTGGCCTCGCTTACCGTGGGCAACGGACACTTTGCCACTACGGTGGATGTCACCGGACTGCAAAGCTACCCTTTTGACTATGAGGCAGGCGTGCCTCTCAACGCCATGTCTGACTGGGGATGGCATTCATTCAAAAACACCGACGCACTGACTCCGGCCGAAACGGAGAAAGCGTATGACTTCGGACACGGACGCAAAGAGGTGTATGCGGTGGAATACAAGCAGGAAGGACGCAACAAAAAAGCCACTGAATATTTCAGAGTAAACCCGCACCGCCTGAACCTCGGAACAATAGGTCTTGAACTGACCGACGAGAACGGCAAAGCGATACCGCTGAGCGGACTGAAAAACATACGTCAGGAACAAGCTTTGTGGGACGGTACGATAGAATCGAAGTTCACGGTGAACGGAACACCTGTCGAAGTCACAACCGCCTGCATGGCGAACAAGGACTGTCTGTTTTCAAGAATAAAGACCGGACTGCTGTCAAAAGGCCGTGCGGCAGTGGCGTTCAAATTCTCTTACCCCTCAGGCAAGCATGCGGACGACGCCAACGACTGGACAAAACCGGAGCGCCACAAGTCTGTGATAATAGCATCGACAGACCGTTCCGCAACAATCGAGCGGACACTCGACGACACGAAGTATTATGTACTGTTGGAATGGGAAGGCAACGCCGTACTGAAAGAGACATCGCCGCACCATTTCACACTCACATCGGCAGACGACGTGCTGTCGTTCAGTGCCGAGTATCGTGAGAAAAACGACGCAAAGAAAGCTGATGTATCATACTCCTATGACCAAGCCCTGAAAGCCGTGATGAAACACTGGCCGAGATTTTGGAATGCAGGAGCCATCGTCGATTTCTCTGATTGCACCGACCCGAGAGCAGCGGAACTGGAGCGCCGGGTGGTACTCTCACAGTATCTGACCGCCATCAACTGCGCAAACACCACTCCACCGCAGGAAACCGGACTGACATACAACTCGTGGTTCGGCCGTCCTCACCTTGAAATGACATGGTGGCACGCTGTGGATTTCGCTCTGTGGAACAGACCGGAAGTTATGGAAACGATGCTGAAATGGTACAACAAAACAGCCCTGCCTATCGCTAAGAAAATTGCCGCGCGCCAAGGATTCAAGGGCGCACGCTGGATGAAGATGACAGACCCGCAAGCGGGTGAGGCGCCTTCGAATGTAGGTTCGTTCCTGACATGGCAGCAACCACATTATATATATATGGCGGAAGAGATGTACAGAGCTAACCCCACCGACGAAACTATAAAGAAATACGCAGAGGGCGTGGAGCAAACAGCACTATTCATGGCCGATTTCGCAAAGGCCTGCGCACCGAAAAGCGGCAAAATAAAACTCTTCGGACAGACAGCCATGCAGGAATCGATGTCGAAAGACTTCTCTTTCAACCATCCGTTTGAACAGGTTTACTGGCACTACGGACTGAGCGTGGCACAGAAATGGCGCGAGCGTCAAGGGCTGGAACGCGACAGCGAATGGGACGAAATAATCAGCCGCATGGCTCCTTTGGCCGAGAAAGACGGCATATATATGTCAGGCGAGCCTTCACAGGCATTCGACCCGAAAGCCCAATCAACGGGATTTGACCCGTTTACAAGTGCGGCCCAGAGCGGAAAGAAACAGATATCGGAGGAAGACTTCGCATTAAAATCACGCTCTGACCACCCCGCCGTACTTGGCGCATGCGGAATGCTGCCTGCCACGGACCAGTATAATAAAGAGACGATGAAGCGCACTCTTGACTGGGTCATGGCCAACTGGAACTGGGACACAACCTGGGGATGGGACTACGGCATGATCGCGATGTGTGCCGCACGTCTCGGAGAAGGTGACACTGCCGTAAAGGCACTGCTCATCGACAAAGGGAAGAACACTTATCTCGTAAGCGGGCACAACTTCCAAGAGCCAAAGCGTCTGCGCCTCTATCTGCCGGGCAACGGCAGTCTGCTGGACGCTGTAGCCATGATGTGCGCCGGTTGGGACGGTTGCGGCGATGTGCTCAACCCCGGTTTCCCGAAAGACGGACGATGGAACGTGCGCTGGGAAGGTCTGCAGAGAATGCAATAACATTAATATACCCGCAATGACCGGAAAGCGACAAGCATAAACAGACATGGACACGAAGAACATTTTCCATTATTAAGAAATGGACAACCGGTATTCTTCGTGTCTCTGTTTTTTTCATGTTCGAACATAACCAATATTACAAAAGCATAATGAAAAAACTATTACTCACAGCAGCCGTAACAGCACTGACAGGTGCGGCAACGGCACAAACACCGGCATTCCCCGGAGCGGAAGGCCACGGACGGTATGTAACAGGAGGTCGAGGCGGAAAGGTCATACACGTGACCAACCTCAACGACAGCGGTACCGGCTCGTTCAGGGAAGCCGTGAAAGGCAGCGGCAAAAAGATTGTGGTATTCGATGTGGCCGGTGTCATAGCGCTAAATTCCGACCTGTCAATAGGCGCCAACACGACAATAGAAGGACAAACGGCTCCATATCCCGGTATCACACTACGCTACCGCACGCTCAGATGCGCAAACAACATTATAGTAAGGTTTATCAGAAGCCGGCGCGGACAGGAAAGAGACGTTAACGACGGAGCTGATGCCATCTGGGACAGACAGAAGACCGGCATCATCCTCGACCACTGCTCGTTCAGTTGGAGCATTGACGAAGTGGCTTCTTTCTATGACAACAACAACTTCACCATGCAGTGGTGCACCATCGCGGAGAGCCTGAACAATCCCGGACACAGCAAGGGCGCACACGGATACGGCGGCATCTGGGGCGGCAAGCTCGCCAGTTTCCACCATAACCTCATCGCAAGCGTGAGCAACCGAGGCCCGCGCTTCAACGGCGCACGCTACGGATGGGAGGGATATACCAGCAACTACGACTACGACACGTATAAATGGGAAAATCCGGCACAAGCCGAGAACGTGGACTTCCGCAATTGCGTGATGTTCAACTGCCCCGGAGCCTGCTACGGAGGACCCGGCGGCGGACAGATTAACATCGTCAACAACTACTACAAAGCCGGCAACAGCGGTGTAGGCAATCAAGAGCGCATCACTCTGGTTACGGTTTCCACGTCGGGAAACTCAGACAGCAAGCATCCCGAATATTACGGAATGACAAGCCGCTACTACATCTCGGGCAATACCACGGAGACATCGTCAGGCTCTAAGAAGAAAAACCGCGACTGGGCCGGAGTGAGCTACGACAAGGGGGTACATACGGTGGGCGGAGTAACATACTCTGAAGATCCTAACAACATGTACGGCGACAAAGTTCCGCACATTACCATAAGCGGAAAACAATGCGTCAATGTAAAGATGAACGAGCCGGCACCCACTGGCAATGTAACAACGCACACGGCCGAGAACGCATTCAACAAGGTATTGGAATATGCCGGTTCATCACTGCACAGAGACGATGTTGACGCACGATACATGAGTGAGGCCAAGAACGGAAAGTCGCAATATAAAGGTTCGGTGACAAATAAATGGGGACTCATTGACCTCGTGTCTGACGTCAAAGGATACACGGAAGCCAACTTTCCGACGGCAGAGCGCCCTGAGGGTTTCGACACCGACGGTGACGGAATACCCGACGCATGGGAAATCGCCAACGGGCTGAACCCGAACGACCCTACTGACGGAAACAAGACCACTATCGACAGCAAAGGATACTACACCAATATAGAAGTATACTGCAACAGCCTTGTCCAAGACATAATGATTGGCGGAAACTCCGAAGCCCAAGAAGCGGTAAATGAGTATTTCCCGAGATATGTCAAGGAAGACGGCACGGTTGTGGAAGCAATAGAAGGAGGGGTGTCGGCAATCCAAAACATCAATGCGGACAAAGTTGTGGATACAGAGTATTACAACATGCAGGGAATGAGAATATCTCCCGATGCGAAAGGCTTGGTAATAAAAGTATCCGTGTTAAGCAGCGGAAAGAGAATTAGCCGTAAAACTGTTAACAAATAATACTCACCGGACGACAAACGAAAACACGAATAAAAACGGTAAATATTCTTTTGCCGTAGACAGCGACAATGCCGGGATGTCAAATACATTCCGGCATTGTCATTTCCCGGATTGAATTAAGATATCCATTACCATCGCATACCGCCGGCACAACGACATCACAGACATGTAATACCAAACAATAATTCAGTCGCCTAAGCCTTAAATACTTTATATATCACCGGAACTTATTCATACATGCCTTTAAAACGGATTATAGCATCCATAGGAACAGGTCATGTGTACCGGAAACGGATTATGGTATCCATAGGAACGGATTACACATATACCACAAAAATAAATTATGTATATTATCTCCCCATACCCCTATCTGCACCCAGTCAAAATACAACTGTAAAATAAAAGAAACACATATCATTATCAAGTGAAATAGAAAATAACAAAGATAAAATTATAAATTTACACATTTTTTAATTACTTTTGCCTCCAAATAATAAAATACCAACGTATTTACCTTATTAAAAACCTAATAATAATTAAATGAATAAACTATTTAAATTCGTGGGAATCATGTGCCTTGCACTTTTATTCCCTATTGCAGCAAACGCACAAGGTGATATAATCGCCGAGTGGAACTTTGAGAAAAACATTCCCGAAGGCATTTGTGACGCTACTAACTACGAAGGCAAAGTTGCCGACATTCCTTCCAACATCGACGGAATATCCATGCACGTTGACGCAACCAACGGCAAATTGAACTGTGTCGGCAGAAACAATGCCCAATTCAACAACGGAACAATCTTGCGTGTCCCGGTGAAAACAGCAAAAGACACGGTAACAGTAAAAGGTTATCCTGGATACATCAACTACACCATCGGCGGTGTGGCAGCAACGGAAGATATAACATCTCACAGAGCCACCTCTGCGGAAGCCGCGCAAGGATATGTGGAAATAATATCCACCGGCGGCAGTTATATCTACGGTGTGAAAGTGGTCCACGTGTCACTGATACAGGAAAAGATGCTTTACTCCACCAATTTCTCCGACTGGCAATCAGTAAAAGCATCAAAAAAGGAAACCACGGTCAACTTAAAGACAAAGTACAGCAAAGAGGATTTCGGAATATCTGTTTACAACACAGATGTCAATCCCAACGGGCAGAATGACAAATTCAATAACGGCCAGCCGCTCGGTTGGCTCATGGCGGCAAAAGCGGCTGATCCGTACATACGCACGTCGACATTCGCGTCGGTAAGCAGAGTACGTTATGTGCATGCTGCCACCGGCGGAAAGCGCGGGTGGAAACTTCTCGCCAAAGGTGACGGCGATGCCGATTGGGTCGTCGTTTCAGAATCCGTGGCCGAACCGGCCGCATGGTGCGAAGTGAATGCCAATGTGAACCGCACAAACGTGCAACTGAAATGGGAGAACCTCAACGCCAGCCAGAACGCTTATATGTTTGAACTGGACATCTTCGGCATGGTCGATTTGTCCAAAAGCCCTACTCTCGGCTCATTCAAAGTGAACGGTAATACATATCAGGCAGCGGACATATTCATGGAGCAGGCAGACGGAACAAACACCGCAACAATCGAGATTTCCAAAGCCGAGGCAATGATATCCGCCTCAAACCCCATCACAGAAATAGTCGCTGACAACGGAAATATCGAAAGCACGGAATACGCTCTTGCGGCAGACGGAAAGTCGTGTGTCGCCACAATCAGTATAAAGGCCGGCGAAGATGTGGCAATATACAAGGCAAATATCATCTTCAAGCCCGATTTCACTCTTACATATATTAACATCGACGGTAAGACAATCGGCACACAGACGATAGAAAAAGACGCCAAAATCACGGAATTCGCCTATGACGCAAAGGCAATCGAACCGTCAATGCAGGAAAACGACGTGTTCCGCGGATGGTTTGTAAGTGACAAAGGCGGTCGCAAATATACCACGGACGAGGTTATCACGGCAAACACAAAACTATATGCCGTAGTGACACAAAATGAAATAGTGAACAACGAGAATAGCCGCCTGTACTATAATCTCGGCGATCCGTTCTTCTATCCTGAAGACCACGAGGCATTCAACCTCATAGGTACAGGCAAATTCCATGACAACCAGCACGGATGGACGATAGACAAAGGCGATAAACTCGAACTGACCGTAGGCGGACACGCATACATCATAGTCGGCCTCTGCAGATATGGAAGCGAAAGCGACATTACCATCAGCGACAATACAGGCAAGGCACTGTGGTCGACAAAAGTTCCGGCAGGTAGCGACGGTGAGACGGCGGCATTCGAATACGACGGTGAGGCCGGCACACTCACGCTAACAGCCGACAACGGAATGTACATGCACAACCTTACCATCATCAATGACAAGAACCAAAGCATCACAAAGAACGAACAGGGATATTTCGTCGTAAAAGCCGGCGACGCGGATAATTTCCTTGCCACACTTGAAATAGCAAACGCGTCCGCAACCAACGACACACGTACATACGTATTCGTTCCAAATGGAACCTACGACCTCGGAGAGAAATGCCTGACCGCTATCAGCGGAAAGAATATCTCGCTCATCGGACAAGATATGGACAATACCATCATCGTAAACACGGCTCCGGTGGAGGGAATAGGCGTGTCCGCGACAATTCTCGTGACAGGCGAAAACACCTATCTGCAAGACATCACGCTTAAAAACGCTCTCGATTACTTTAACAGCAGCACTGCCGGACGTGCCGTTGCCCTGCAGGACAAGGGTAAACGCACAATCTGCAAGAACGTAAAACTGCTTTCATACCAGGATACGTATTACAGCAACGCCGTAAGCCAGTTCTATTGGGAAACAAGTGAGATACACGGCGTGGTAGACTATATCTGCGGTGGAGGTGACGTTTACTTCAACAAGTGTCTTCTCGTTAACGAGAGCCGCAGCAAAACACCGAAGAGCGGCGATGTCACGATAACGGCACCATATACAGACGCTGCCAACAAATTCGGATATGTGTTTGAGGGTTGTACCATAGAAAACCTCGCTGCCAAGTTCAACTTCGGACGTTCATGGGGAGGCGTTTCACGTCTTGCATTCCTCAACACCACACTCAACCAGCCAAGCGAGATTGCCAAGAGCCGTTTCACGACAGGCGGAATGAACGTTGCGGCAGACAAGTTTGTAGAGTATAACTCAACGGATAAGAACGGAAATGTTGTTTCTCCGGCAAGCAATGTACTCACATTCACCAAAGACAACAACAAGAAAACATACGAAACGATACTCACTGCCGCACAGGCTGCCGAGTATGCCATCGACAAAGTGTTCACAGACTGGACCCCGGCCGCTCTTGCCGGGCAAGTAACCATGAACCCCGTGACCATGGCCGCAACTACACTGACATGGGAAGCTGTTGACGGCGCAAAGGCATATGCCATATTTGCCGACGGTAAATTCGTCGCCATTGTCGACGGAACGGAGACTTCTTACAATCTGACAGAAAGCGCGACAATGGTTGAAGTACGCGCTGCCAATGAAATGGGAGGTTTCGGTAAAGCCGCAATTGCCGGCGACGGTAACGGCATCAACGAGATAAACGGCAATGCCAATGGTAAAGACGTGATATACAACATGCAGGGTATCCGCATTGACAAAGCCACAAAAGGCCTGTATATCATCAACGGAAAGAAAGTAATCAAATAAATATCAAACACGCCTTTTGCTCCGGTCATATTTCGAGAGCAAAGGGCGTGTTTGCTTTTTATCACATAAAATCTGTAATATCTATACCTATTCCCGTATTTATTGTAAAGCCCTTATAAAAAGAATTGATTAATTTTACGCGCAAAATAATATTCCAGTAATTTGAAAGCGGCCGTGAATAACAGCATACATGATTTGCGAAACAAAAGAAACCGTAAGGCAAAATCAAGACTAACGTAAAAATATAAGTATACCTATCGATAAAAGAAACCGCCAACCACCCACAAAAGAAAGACCTGTTAAACCAAAACCAAATATAATTTAATCGTAAATATCAAACAATGTATAATTTAAAACACTAATTTATGTCTGAACAACTGAAGAAAATTCGAACGACGCTGATCCTCGCCATGTTGCTGTTGGCAGGGGCCATATCGGCGCAGACAGTAAAAATCACCGTAAAAGACACCAACGGTGAGGCTGTCATCGGAGCCAGCGTACTTGAAAAAGGCACGCGCAACGGCGGTATTACCGATTTCAACGGTATCTGCAACATCAAAGTCTCCGGCAAAAATCCCGTTGTCATATCATACATCGGAATGAAGACAAAGACCGTAGACGTGAAGGGAAAGAGCTCTGTAAACGTCACTCTTGAAGACGATGCCACAACACTGAACGATGTGGTTGTCATCGGCTACGGTACCGTGAGAAAGAAAGACCTTACCGGCGCTGTATCATCTGTAAGCGCCAAGCAAATCGAGAACATACCCGTAAGCAATATCAGCGAGGCCATGACAGGTAAGATGGCCGGTGTGAACATCACAACAACCGAAGGCTCGCCAGATGCAGACGTAAAGATACGTGTGCGTGGGGGGGGGGTCGCTCTCGCAAGACAACTCACCGCTTTATATCGTTGACGGCTTCCCCGTATCAAGCATCGGAGATATTGCCCCGAGCGAGATACAGAGCATCGACATCTTGAAAGACGCTTCTTCAACAGCCATTTATGGTGCGCGTGGAGCGAACGGTGTAATCATCGTGACAACAAAAAGCGGCAAAGAAGGAAAAACCCAGGTCAGCTTCAACGGTTCTTTGGGCTGGAAAAAGATTACAAAGACAGTCCATACGCTCAATCCTTACGACTTCGCCATGTACCAGTGGGAAAACAACAACGGAGGCACTGCATACGGAAATTTCGAGGACTTGGAGATTTGGAAATCTGTTGAAGGCACCGACTATCAGGATATACTTTTCGGACGCACCGGTTTACAGAAACAATATAACGTAAGTGTGAACGGCGGTTCGAAAGACTTGAAGTTCAACATCGGTTTCTCCCACATTGACGAGGAGAGCATAATGCTTGGCTCCGGCTTCGCAAAAAACAATGTCAACGCCAAACTCAACGCCAAACTCAACAAGTGGATGACACTCGACTTCAACGCACGACTGGCTTTCACCAAGCTGGACGGACTGAGCGGAGGTGCCGATACCAATGAGACAAACGCGGCAAACAGCCTTGTTGCCAATTCCGTGAACTACGAACCCATCAGCCAGTTGAAAGCAAGTGATGACGATGACGAAGAGAACAGTACATCTACACGCCGTACTCCATTGCAACGTATCACATCCACATACAAATACCAGGAACGCCTGCAACAGAATTACAACGCCGGCTTGAACTGGAAACCATTCAAACACTTCACGTTCCGCAGCGAATTCGGATACAGCTGGAGACACAACAACACCGACCAGGCATGGGCCGCCGACGCCGTGACGAACAATAAGTTCAGCGGCCAGGGCGCGCAAGACGGAAGACCCCAGCTTATGTTCACACGCCTGGAGCAGAAAGAATGGCGCAACGCCAACACCGTGACATACGATCACAACAAACTTTTCAACGGCCATGTACATCTTAACGTGCTGTTGGGCCATGAAGTGAGCAGCGTGGAGAAAACAAGCACCACCAATTACTCTGTCAACTTCCCTGCTTCAATGACCATAAACGAAATCCTCGCCAACCCGTCAAACGGTACATCGCTGAAGAATGAGCGTGTAATCTCGGCCGATGAGAATCTCCTTTCATATTTCGGCCGTATCAACTTCACACTCGACGAGAAGTATCTTGCCACGTTCACACTCCGTGCCGACGGTTCAAGCAAATTCGGAAAAGACAACCGTTGGGGCGTATTCCCATCCCTGGCTTTGGCCTGGCGCGTATCTGACGAGAAGTTCCTGGAGAGTTCCTCATCATGGTTGTCAAACCTTAAACTCCGCCTCAGCTTCGGTACGGCAGGCAACAACCGCATCAACTCAGGCCTGCTCACACCGCTTTACTCATCGCCGAGCGGCAGCGGAACCAAATACCCGTACTTCGACGAGACTCTCGGAGACATGCTCGAGCACGGTTCCAACCTCTACAACCCCGACCTGAAATGGGAAACCACCATCACACGAAACATCGGTATCGACTACGGTTTCCTCAAAGGACGAATCAACGGTACCATCGATTTGTACTGGAACACTACCAAAGACCTGCTGATGCGCTCGGTAATACCTTCGAATACCGGTTACGAATACCAGTACCAGAACTTCGGCAAGACTTCAAACAAGGGCGTAGAGTTCACTATGAACGCCGTTCTTGTGGACAAAAAGAAGTTCGGCCTCAACTTCAACTTCAACATTGCATACAACAAGAACAAGATTGACGAGCTCGCGATGGACAACCCCTGGCAGAGTTCAAACTGGGGTGGAAGCACCATCGCCAAATACGAAGACTTCCGCCTTGAAGAGGGCGGACGCCTCGGAGAGGTCTGGGGCTACAAGACAAACGGCTTCTTCACTGTTTACGACCCTGTGAGCAACCCGAACGGACAGCTCGTCCTCAACGGAAACTCATGGGCACTGCGCGACGGTATCAAAGACAACAGCGCCTCTATAACCGGCGGAACCCTCAAACCCGGCGGTCTGAGACTTGAAGTCGACGAGAACGGTAATCCGATAAAGCAGCGCCTCGGAAACACAATCCCCACCACAACCGGCGGTTTCGGATTTGACGGTCGCTTCCATAACTTCGACTTCAACGTGTTCTTCAACTACTCACTCGGCAACAAGGTTATCAATGCCACGAAACTCGCGAACGCCGGTTTCTACAACACCCGCAGATACCAGAACATCGTCGACGATTTCAGCATGGGCAACCGCTATACCAACATCGACCCGGCCAACGGCGTAAACCTTGGCAACCCCACCAACGCCACACTGGCGATATATGGCGGTGCCGAAGGATTGATAGCCCGACTGAACGAGATAAACGCCGGAGCCACTATCTACAACCCGTCTACCGCAAGCCGGATGGAACTCACGGACTATGCTGTCGAAGACGCATCATTCCTCCGTCTGCAAAACGTTACGGTTGGCTACACCCTTCCCAAGAAGTGGGTTAAATCTATTTTCCTCACAAATGTACGCATCTATTTCACCGGTTACAACCTCCTCTGCATCACCGATTACAGCGGATACGACCCCGAAGTGGACACCAGCAGCAAGCGTAACCCGATGACTCCCGGTATCGACTATGCCGCCTATCCCAAGAGCCGTTCATTTGTTGGCGGTATAAACATCACATTTTAAATAAGAAGCAATAATTATGAAAAAGATATTTTCTATAATAGCATTGGCTGCCGGCATGGCGGGAATGTCTTCATGCTCCGACTTTCTCGATCAGAACTCCCCGTCTGAAATGACCGGTACGGCTGTATACAATAACACATACTACACAGGCCTCCGAGTGAACAAGCTCTACGGAGCGCTCGCGCAAGACCGCACTTACTCGCAGGACATCCCCATCAAATGGGGAACAAACAGTGACTGCGAGCTTGTAGACGGTCTCGGACAGAACGCCTACAACCAGACCCACTACCGCGGTGTTGGCAACTACAACGTGAACTCCGGTTTCAGTGCCCTCAACGGCTCATGGACCGCCTTGTACGGAATTATCGAAGACGCCAACCTCAATATCGAAGGCATCAGAAACAGCCCGCTCATGCGGAGCGAAGGCGAGAACAAGCGAGCCATGAGACGCTATCTCGGCGAGAGCCTCACGCTGCGCGCCATGGTTTATTTCGACATGCTGCGCTATTGGGGAGACATACCATTGAACCTCACCCCGGCAAAGCATGACCTGAGCAACGCTTATAAACCGAAGACCGACCGTGACATCATCATGGACACGCTTATGCTCAACCTCGAAGAAGCCATTGAGCTGTTACCGTGGGCGGGCGATGTCAGCGGCTACACGACAGAGCGCATGAACAAGGGATATGCCCACGCACTGCTCGCCCAGATAGCACTGACACGCGCCGGATACGCCATCCGCGAGAAGGCGAAAGACGGCTACGAGACCGCCGATTACACCGATGCCGTGTATCCCACGCAACGTCCCGGAGCAGCAGAGCGCAAGGCTCTGTATGAAAAAGCGCTGAAACATCTCACCGCCGTGATTACCGAAGGCCGCCACCAGCTCAACCCGTCGTTCGAAAACGAGTGGTATCTGCTCAACCAGCTGCAACTCGACCGGACCTATAAGGAGAATCTCTTTGAAATCCCTATGGGCGAGAACGCTACAGGAGAGCTAGGATATACCGTAGGCGTGCGCATGAACCAGCCCACCACCCTCTATGGCTACGGCAACTCATCGGGCGTGCTTAAAGTGACAGCTCCCCTGCTCTACTCTTACGACGAGAACGACACACGCCGCGACGTGACCGCTTCTTGCATGGAAATCCGCCAGAACAGCACAACCAACCTGACAGAAGAGCAGATGCTGAAAAACGCCCCCTTCGGTATGTATGTCGGCAAATGGGATCCGAGGAAAATGAGCCAGAAATGGCTTGAAAACAATAAGGCCGCGACAGGTAAGCACGCCACGGGCATCAACGTGGTGAAAATCCGCTACTCACAGGTGCTCCTTTACTATGCAGAGGTCATGAACGAACTGGCCGGCCCGGCCGGAAACTACACAGGAGATGCCGGTATCACCGCCCGCCAGGCTCTGGCGATGGTACACAACCGCGCCTTCAACAACGAGCATAAGGCCGACGCACAGCAATATATAGACAACATCCCGGCCAACAAGGACGCGCTCTTCAACGCCATCGTAGACGAGAACGCATGGGAATTTGCCGGCGAGGGTTACAGAAAGTTTGACCTCATCCGTTGGAATCTGCTCGTCGCCAAAATCCAGGAGTCCAAAGAAACGTACATGCGCCAACTCCAAGACGGCACATACCAGGAGACAGTATATTTCAACTACAAGGACGAGGCAAAGACACAGATAGACATGTCGAGCGTCACATGGCACGGACTGCCGGCCGACAAGACCCCAGCCGACTACGCCGGAAGTGCCGACTCATTCGGCAAGGCCGACCCGACATCAGGCAACGACACACAGGTAGACACCAACCTCCCGTCTATTTCGAGCGGACTCGTCGGTACAGACGTCACCGTCAAGAACCGTTACCTGATGCCTATCGGCGCTTCCACCATTTCCGCGTCAAACGGCATGTTGAGCAATTCTTACGGATATTCGAACTAAAAGGAAACATAACTTAAAGAATTTACGATGAAAAGAATAAACAATATATTAAGCATCGCTTTTGCCGGAGCATTGGGGCTCGGCATTACCGCCTGCACAGACGGAAACGACTGGGAGACTGACGGCTCGTTCAACCGACTGTTTGGAATAGACGGCAAGAACATCTCGGTGGAAGCCGAAGAGACACAGGCCACAGTCAGCTTCTCCACCATCCAAGGAGCCGAATACTATGTGATAGAGTTCAGCACCGACACTCTCTACGACGAGGTGGAGATGGGCGGCCCGAAAGCACTGGTCGTTGGAACGGACGGCAGCATCAAGAAGTCTCCCGTGACGGTGCAGGGACTTGCCGGCGACACCAAATACTACATGCGAATGAAAGCCATGGCTACCAACAAACCCGACTCCAAATGGGTATATTACAGAGAAGGCAAGACCTTCAGGACAAAGGCCGAGCAAATATTCAACGAGATTCCGGCCGAAGACCGCAGCGAAGACCGCATACGCCTGAGCTGGATGCCGAATGCCGACGTGACATCCATCACCGTGAGACAAGACGAAGAGCTGTTAGACTCCATCATACTCACAGACACGGACAAGGCTGCCGGCGAATACACCGTGACAAACCTCGCACCGTCGAGCACATACGTGTTCACTATCTTCAACGGCGAGGCTAAGCGCGGACAGCTCACCGCCAGCACGACGGCCGCCATGCCTGCCGCCGACTTCAAGTACATGCTCGAAGAGGGAGTAGACGTCATAACCACCACCCTGCTCCAAGAGATAGCCCGGATGGCACAGGAAGCAGCCGGCAGCACCGCCAGCTACAGTGCCACAATAGGTATTCCGGCCAACACCACGATAGACATCCACGGCGTGTCCGATACCGACGGCAGCGCGACAAGCATCAAGATTCCCGACGGAATGTCAGTGACATTCTTCGGACTTGCCGGAGGCGACGCTCCCGTCATCAACCTGTCCAAGTCTATCGGCCTGGACGGCAGCCACGCGTTCGTCCGCTTCGAGAACGTGAAGGTTACCAACGGAGGATGCGACTATCTCATCAACCAGTCTGCCGGGTGCACCGTGGGCACGCTCGAATTCAAGGATTTCATGATGACCGACATGCCCCGCTCTCTCGTGCGCCTGCAAGGCGATACACCGAAGACCATAGAGAACCTCGTGATAGACAACTCCATCATACACAACGAGGGAGACGGATATGCGCTGATGTACTTCAACAACGCCGCATATACGGTAAGAAACATCGCCATCAAGAACTCTACGCTCAGCACGATGAAGCACAACGTGATACAATGTCCCAACGCAACGGTAGAGAAGATAGACATTGCAGACTGCACATTCTACGACATCATCGGCAGCGGAAGGTATTTCATCGACGCACAAGGCTCAAGCGTGACGACAAATGTCACCAACACGATATTCGCGAAGACAAACAACGAGAAAGCGAAAGGCATCCGCACCGACGGAACTACCAATTTCTCTAACTCTTACATGACTTCCGACTTCGTGCTGGCAGGCAACAAGTTCACCACGGACATGACGTTCGAGGGCACGGCCGACGACCTGTTTACCGACCCCGCCAACGGCGACTTTACCCTCAAAGCATTCATCAGCGCAGGCGACCCGCGCTGGTATGCGGCCGAGTAAGCATAATTACAAACAATGACAATGAGGAGGGAACCGCCATGCAAGCCGGCTCCCTCCTCTTTTTTTATCCGAATGAAAAGTGCCTTGCCACTCTGTACCATGTTGGTTTCGTAATAAAAAAGTCACAAATTTAACACTTTCTTTTTTCGCGAAATAGAAAAACAACACGATACAGACGGCCATACACATCGCGATAGAATGTTCACGGATGTGCCATCATTTTCTATTTTTTTTGCAACGGGCATCCCGTTAGGTTGCATTTAGCGTCTCGTTGGAAGACAACGAGTATCCCGTTGTCTTCCAACGAGACGCTAAATGCAACCTAACGAGAGCCTTATTGCAAGAAACAGAAAAGCATATATCGCCAGTATCGTGCGCCAATAAGCATATAACATTGATACACAATATGTTACATAAAACGCATTAAAACTTGCGTATTTGCGACCGGCATATTTATATTTTAAAACGAGCGAGTTTTAAACAGCATTTTGTAAAAATTATTCCGAGCACCTGCTACGACTCTGACAATCATTGTATTAAAAATATTCAAATAATGGCCGCACGGCAACCGCCCTTCCAATATTTTTTATTACCTTTACAACAATTAATGATAATATCAATCTAACCTATTTACTTAAAATCATGAGAATAGATAAAAGCATCATCATGGGTGTAATGTCACTCATGCTCACAACGGCGGCAATGCCGGCCGGAGCGGCCGACACAAAGGAGAAACTGCCGGCTTTCCCCGGAGCAGAGGGTTTCGGACGCTACACCACGGGCGGCCGTGGAGGCACTGTGTATCACGTGACCACGCTCGAAGACACAGGCCAGGAAGGCTCGTTCCGTTGGGCATGCGGCAGAAGCGGAAAGCGCACGATTGTATTCGACGTGTCGGGAACGATATATCTCAAATCACAGCTCAAGCTGAACCGCGGCGATGTGACCATAGCCGGACAGACGGCACCGGGCGACGGCATCTGCATCGCCGACTATCCGTTTCAGATCAGTGCCGACAACGTCATCATCCGCTATCTCCGCTTCCGTGTAGGTAACCGCCACGTAGACCAGCACGAGGGTGACGGACTCGGCGGAATGGACAAGAAAAACATTATCGTAGACCACTGCTCGGTGAGTTGGAGCGTGGATGAGTGCCTGTCGCTCTACGGATGCCACAACACCACGGTGCAGTGGTGCATAGCGTCGCACAGCATGGTGAACTCCGGACACTCGAAAGGCGCCCACGGATACGGCGGCAACTGGGGAGGAAGCGGGGCTTCATATCACCACAACCTCATGATTCACCACACGTCACGCACTCCGCGCCTCGGACCGCGCCCCGGCACCCAGACAGACGAGCGCATGGACATGCGCAACAACGTGATATACAACTGGGCCGGCGAGGGATGCTACGGTGGCGAGGGTATGAACGTGAACATCGTAAACAACTACTACAAGCCTGGTCCCGGCACGGAGAGCCGCAACACCACCATACAACGACGGATAGCCAACATCGGCATACGCACATCATCGTATACCAAGCACGACACCGACAACCCCAACGAATGGGATATCATGTGGCGTGTGTGGGGAAAATTCTTTGTCGACGGCAACGTGAACCCCAAATACAGCGACGTGACGAAAGACAACTGGACATACGGCATATACAACCAGATCACGAACAGCAAGGTCGACAACACCTTCACACCGGTGACAAAGGACACGATGAGGATAAACACGCCCATAGACTTCGTCGCCGTTACGACACACACGGCCGAAGACGCTTACAGACGTGTTCTCGACTATGCGGGATGCAGCAAGAGCCGCGACTCATACGACAATACACTGGCCGCCGACGCCCGCAACGGCAAGGCGACATACACAGGCTCGGGACTTGGGAAAGGATTTGTCAACAGCCAGGACGACTGCGGAGGATGGCCAGTGCTCAACGGTACCGAAGCGCCTAAGGATAGCGACGGCGACGGAATACCTGATGAGTGGGAAACGGCAAACGGCCTGAACCCCAACGACAAGACCGACGGCGCAAAGACTGCAGACAACGGATATACAAACCTTGAGAACTATCTAAACAGTCTCGTGGCCGACATCACCGAAGCACAGAACGCCGGCGGAACAATCATGGGATATGTAATAAACGAAGACGGGTCTTTATCAACCGGAATAGACAGCGTGATAAAGGACGCGGACACCGTATACGACAACAGAGTATACACCCTCGACGGACGCATGGCGGGAACGGACATCGAGACGTTGCCAAAAGGTATATATATCATCAATAAAAGAAAAGTTGTCATCAAATAACATACCGGAGTACGAATGAAAATACGGAATATTGTCACCGCGCTGCTGACTACATGCGCCATGCACGCCGTAGCGCAGACACTACCCTACCGGGACACCAATCTGACTGCCGAACAACGGGCCGACGACCTTATAGGACGACTGACACTCACAGAGAAGGTCAAACTGATGAGAAACGGCTCGCCGGCAATACCGAGACTCGGCATCCCGCAGTTCGAATGGTGGAACGAGGCGCTGCACGGCGTGGGGCGCAACGGCTTCACAACCGTCTTCCCCATCACCATGGCCATGGCATCGTCATGGGACGACGAGCTGCTCGAAAAGGTGTTCACCGCGGTGAGCGACGAGGCACGCGCCAAGAACAACGAGGCTAGAAAACGCGGCAGAATAGACAGATATCAGGGATTGTCTTTCTGGACGCCCAATATCAACATATTCCGCGACCCGAGGTGGGGACGCGGGCAAGAGACATACGGCGAAGACCCGTATCTGACGGAAAAGATGGGCCTGGCCGTGGTACGCGGACTGCAAGGCCCGGAAGACGCGCGACACCTCAAACTGCTTGCGTGCGCGAAGCACTTCGCCGTGCACAGCGGTCCGGAATGGAACCGCCACTCGTTCAACATCGAGAACCTGCCGGCACGCGACCTGTGGGAGACGTACATGCCAGCCTTCAAGGCTCTCGTGCAGAAAGGAAAAGCGGCCGAAGTGATGTGCGCCTACCAGCGGATAGACGGTGAGCCGTGTTGCGGAAGCGCCAGATACGAGCAGCAGA
This sequence comes from Prevotella sp. MGM1, assembly GCF_002933775.1. Classification (GTDB taxonomy): domain Bacteria; phylum Bacteroidota; class Bacteroidia; order Bacteroidales; family Bacteroidaceae; genus Prevotella. The sequence goes on along the minus strand of NZ_BEWV01000221.1, from coordinate 49,888 downwards.
TACTGCGCGAAGAGTGGGGATTTGACGGGGTTATCACGAGCGACTGCGGAGCTATCGGCGACTTCTACAAGCCCGGACGCCACGGAGTGTCGAAAGACGCGGCATCGGCATCGGCAAAAGCCGTGCTTGCGGGCACCGACGTGGAGTGCGGAGCGGAATACAACAAACTGCCTGAGGCCGTGGAACGGGGAGACATCAGCGAGGCGGACATCGACCGCAGCCTGAAAAGGCTGCTCATGGCACGCATCGTGCTTGGAGACTTCGATCCGGAAGAAACCGTGGAATGGGCGAAAATCCCGTCGAGCGTGATAGCATGCAAGGAACACAAACAAATGGCACTCGACATGGCACGCAAAGGCACCGTGCTGCTGATGAACAAGAACGGAGCGCTGCCGTTGAACAAATACGGCTCCGGGATTGAGAACAGAGGCATGAAGAATAAAAAGGAGCGTGACGGCGCTTTCACATCGACAGACAGTTCTATCGTAGTCATGGGACCAAATGCCGCCGACTCGGTAATGATGTGGGGCAATTACAGCGGATTTCCCACACAGACGGTAACCGTGCTGCAAGGTATAAGAAACAAGGCCGGCAACGTAAAATATATAAGGGGATGCGGCCTGACACGAGGCGAGGTGCACGAAAGCCGTTTCGGCAACATCACATCACCCGACGGAAAACGGGGCATGAAAGCGACATACCGGAACAACACCGACCACAAGGGTGAGCCGGTGGCAACGGCATATCTCACAGAGCCAATAAACCTGAGCAACGGCGGAAACACGGTGTTTGCACCGGGAGTGAACCTGGAAAATTTCTCGGCCAGATATGAGGGCACATACACCGCCACGGAAAACGAGAAACTGCAAATCACCCTGCAATGCGACGACAGAGGCGTGCTGACGGTGAACGGAGACACTATCATAGACGTGGAGAAGCGAAGCGACAAACTCGGATACAAGACTACCGAGATTGACATCGTGGCAGGAAAACGCTATGACATCAAACTTGATTACACGCAGAGGTACGACATGGCTACACTGCAATTCGACATTGCGAGCAAGAGCAACCCCACACGTGAGAAACTACTTGCCGAGATAGGTGACGCAGGAACGGTGATTTTCGTAGGCGGAATATCTCCACGCCTCGAAGGGGAGGAAATGAGGGTTGACGAACCGGGCTTCAAAGGGGGCGACCGCACGAGCATCGAACTGCCACAGGTGCAGCGCGACATGCTCGCCATGCTTCACGAGGCAGGAAAGAAGGTTATATTCGTCAACTGCTCGGGCAGTGCCATGGCACTTGTACCTGAAAGCGAGCACTGCGACGCCATAATACAGGCCTGGTACGGAGGAGAGCGCGGCGGAGAGGCTGTGGCCGACATTATCTTCGGCGATTATAACCCGAGCGGCAAGCTGCCGGTGACCTTCTACAAGAGCACCGACCAACTGCCTGATTTCGAGGACTACCGAATGGCCGGACGCACATACAGGTACTTCAAAGGCGAGCCCCTGTTCCCGTTCGGACACGGACTGAGCTACACCACGTTCGAGGCAGGCAAACCGTCGTACAACGCCAGAAAAGGCAAACTGACGGTGGAAATCAAAAACACCGGAGACCGTGACGGCGAGGAGGTGGTGCAGGTATACATGCGCAACACGGCCGACACAGAAGGTCCTATAAAGACCCTGCGGGCATACAAGCGCATAGGACTGAAAGCCGGCGAGAAGCAAACGGCCGTCATCGACCTGCCGAGAGAGAGTTTCGAAGGCTGGGACGCCGCGACGAACACCATGCGGGTTGTACCGGGCAAGTACGAACTGATGGTAGGAAATTCAAGTGCCGATGACAAATTAAATACTATCATCGTGAAAATCAAATAAGGCGGCACCCATTATCAGGACATGTCAGCCGGAAATAAGCACGAATGTTTAAATCACCGATATGACTCTGTATGGAGCATATCGGTGATTTAAGTTTTATACACACCTACCCGGTACCACCTACATTAACAAACATCACTCGGCCGAAAGTGTAAAATCACGACAGGCATGCCGCTTTTATCCCTCTCTGTATTTCACAATTAAAATGTACGGCTATGGCTGGTGATATAAGAAGGAGTTTCAAATTAAAAAATTCAACTATGGCTATAAATAAAAAGGAGCGGCAATACCGCTCCTTTTTATTTATGTAATCAAATTAGAACATCCTACCGATGTTTTTCACTTCGTCGTATCTTCTGCCTTAATTGCTTACTTTTTTACCGCCGGTTTCTTGGCTGCGGCTTTCCTGACAGTTGCTTTCTTTTCTGACTTTACCTTTATCTCGGCCGCTTCCATCTTGGCTAACTTTGTCTTCAAACGGCTGATTTCCTTATCTTTCATCTCAATCTCATCGCCCTGGTTCTTGATTGTCGTGAGCAGACTGTTAAGTTCTTCATTATCTATCTCCTCCGGATAGAGACTGTTCACGCGGTTGATGAAGTCGCCAAGGATGTTCATATAGTTGGTGAAAGCATCGAAGGGATCGCTGTATATGCCACGGTCGAGCCCCACGTTAGACGGCTTTGTAGTCATGAAACGGAAGTTATTGCTTGCCTGCAAGTAGTCCCAATCCTGATTTACACGAGGATCCCGGGCGATGCGTACACGATCGGCGATGCTGTACAACTTGTTGAACGCCTCACGCTGCATGGCATTTCCCAGCCAGCAACTGACATCACGCTCCTCGTCTACCCATGACAATGTATCGGGAACATCCAAATTCCCTACACTCTTCGTCATCTTGCAAATTTCCGTAGGAGTGGAGAACGTGATGCCTTTCTCACGCGCACATCCAGGAATGGCACGCAGGAATTCAAGTATATTGGATGAAAGCGGCTGGGCGATACCGAGTGCCGAGAGTTCCATGAAGATGTTTATCACCTGCTCCTCCTGCGGCAAAGAGGCTATACGGTTAACGTATGTATCGGCAAACAACGGATAACCGGGCCAATCGGTATTGCTGAACCGCAAAGAAATATCATCGCTCAACTCTACATCGCGGAGCAAAAGTTTAAGGCTCGGGGCTATGTTGCAGTTATATACATAGTGCGATGACTTCCAACCGAGCACGTGCTTGGCACCCTCGGTGAGCATTCCCGTGAAACCCATGGCCGCCACCTGCCCGCCTATATCATCGCTATATATGAGCGATGAGTTGCGAAGTACGGTCGGTTTCTTCCCGAAATACTCTTCTATTTTCCCACATTGCTTTTTCACGTCGGCAACAAATGTCTCCTCATTCGCCAATGATGACAGTCCGTGGGAATACGGCTCGGCAAGAAACTCCACACATCCGGTATCGTTAAGCTCCTGCAACTTATCGAGAACCTGCGGCGCATGCATCTCCAACTGCTCTATACCGACACCCGAAAGAGAAAAGGCAACCTTGAAATACCGGTCGTTCTCCTTTATCATTTGAAGAAGAGTATTCAATGCCGGCATATAAGAACGCTCCGCAATATCACTTATGCTACGCTCGTTCTCATAATCGTCATAGTAGTAATGGTCCGTACCTATGTCAAAGAAACGGTACCTTTTGAGATGGATTATCTGATGTATCTCAAAGTATAGACATATTGTTTTCATAATTGTTTCTGTATTTCTGTTTATCGTTATTTCATTGTCTGGTTCCCAATGTGCGCTCATACAGCTCACGTATCCACAGGCCTACTTTCTCCCATGTTATCTGGTCAACCTCACGCTTACCCTCTTCTTTCAAGTATTTGAAGAGGCTGTCGTTGGCACAGATAGAGTAAATGGCATCGGCAAGGGCATGTATGTCCCAATAATCAACCTTTATGCAGTTGGTAAGAATCTCGGCACATCCGCTCTGTTTAGATATGATAGAGGGTGTACCGCACTGCATCGCTTCAAGGGGCGATATGCCGAAAGGCTCACTTACAGACGGCATCACATATACATCCGAGTCTTTCAGGCATTCGTATACCTGCTTGCCGCGCATAAATCCCGGGAAATGGAAACGGTCGGCGATACCGCGTTCGGCAGCAAGATGAATCATGGCGTTCATCATATCGCCCGAGCCGGCCATACAGAAACGAACGTTTCGTGTGCGGTGGAGCACCATATTGGCCGCCTCCACGAAGTACTCCGGACCTTTCTGCATGGTAATCCTACCAAGGAAAGTGACAACCTTGTCCTTATTGGTATGATCCGGACGCGGAATATCCGCATATTCCTGTTTCAACGGATAAACAGCATTATGAACCGTGAAGCATTTACGCGGATCCTGATGATACTGATTGATGACTGTCTGGCGTGTAAGCTCACTCACACACATTATGCAATCGGCCCAATCCATACCGTTCTTTTCTATCGAATAAACAGTGGGGTTAACCTGCCCGCGGCTTCTATCAAAGTCTGTTGCATGCACATGGATACAAAGGGGTTTCCCGCTAACCTGCTTAGCGTGTATACCGGCAGGATAAGTAAGCCAGTCATGGGCATGTATTATGTCAAAATCCTCGGCACGGGCAACCACACCTGCTATTATCGAGTAGTTGTTTATCTCTTCATGCAGATTTGACGGATATCCGCCGGCAAACTCCATGCAACCGAGATCGTTCACGTTCATATAGTTGAAATCGGCATAAATATTGTCACGCAACTTATAATAAAGTTCCGGAGACATTATATTCCCCACACGATTTCTTACATATTCATAGTCTACATCACGCCAGGCTATCGGCACTGCGTTCATCGCCAAAATATTGGCGGCACTTCTGTCTTCATCGCCCCAAGGCTTTGGCAGACACAAAGTGATATCCATATCACCCTGGGCATGCAGCCCTTCTGTTATTCCGTAATTGGCCGTGGCGAGTCCGCCGTATACATGAGGGGGATATTCCCAACCAAACATTAATACTTTCATAGTCTTATCCTCCCTTTATTTCTGGTATGTGTATTTCTCAAGAAGTTTCAATGTACGCAATATCTCGGCGACATTCATGGCAAAAGACATGCCTCCACGGCCATGAAACGGCGGATTACCGTCAAACAACTCAGATATGGTGCCAAGGGCATGATAGTTCATCTCATCTTCATATCCGACCATCTGACGCTCAATGAAACGCAAGCGCGTGCGCTTATAAAGTTTCAGACACGCTTCCATATAAAAGCCGCCAAGCCACGGCCATGCCGTACCCTGATGGTAAGCATAGTCACGTTGTGTCTGCGCACCTACATACATAGGGTTATACCCGCCACTCTTAGGAGACAAGGAGCGAAGACCTTTCGGAGTAAGCAACTCACGTGTGCAGACATCAAGCACGCTTTTCTTCTGGTCCTGGTTCAACGGCGAATAATCGAACGCCACGGCGAATATCATATTCGGACGCACGCTCCAATCCATCATATTGCCATCCACGTAGTCAAGAAGGTATCCGTATTCGTTAAGGAATGTATCGACAAATGATGTCTTACACAACTCCGCCCTTTCTTCGAGCGACTTTACGGCACCTTCCTTTCCTGCCTCAGCGGCTATTGCCGCACAGAACTTCAAAGCATTATACCATAAAGCGTTAAATTCGACGATATATCCTGTACGAGGAACAACCGGACGGCCGTTTGCCGTAGAGTTCATCCACGTCACAGCACGGTCACGGCCGTTGCTATACAGCAGGCCATTATCGTCAAGACGCAGATTAGGATGCTTTCCTTCTATTATATACCTGATAATGTCTTGAAGCAGTTTGCCATACATTGCGATGAATTTCTCAGCTCCGGCAGCTTTGCGATACTGCTGAATAGCCCATACAGCCCATAACAATACATCAGGTTGCTCCATCTCATAGATATTCACCGTCAACGGTTTATCTTCCATAAACTCACGCAGTGCCTTCTCCGCTGTCTTCATCACGAGTTCGAATTTATCCTGTTCGTCAATCGCAAGCGTCAGTCCAGGCAAAGAGACAAACGTATCTCTGGCCCGACTCTTAAACCAAGGGTATCCGGACAGGAAATAACGCTCGTTCCCTTTTTCATTATAGAACTGGTGAGCCGCATTCACCAGACAGTGAAAGAAATTATCACGCGGTGACCGTTTCTCAACTTCGTAATCAAACAACTTCTTCAATCCGCTCGTACGGATAGACGAAGTGGACGCGGCAAAAACAATAGTCTCGCCTTTCTTTATCGGCATCTCGAAGTATCCGGGCACATACAGGTCCTCATTTGAGGCATAACCGCGTTCCTGCTCTTTGGGATACTCCACTCCACGATACCAGTCTGGCTGGAAAACAAACTCATTCTTCTTGCTGAACTGCATATACAAATCAGGATATCCGCAATACATGCACGTCTTGATACCGTTGTCTATCAGATGATACTCGCGGCTGGCAGTAGAATTCTCATGTGTAAACTGCCTTACGCTCCGGAACGCAAGGAACGGCCTGAAACGCAATGTCGTTGCCGAGTGAGCGTCAACAAGGGTATAACGCAACAATATACGATCCTCATGATGTTGGAAGACAACCTCTTTCCTCAACAACACTCCACCGACACGATACAAGGTTGTAGGCACTTTGTCACAGTCAAACTCACGAATGTACTTGTGACCTTTCGGACTGTAATTATTTCCTTGATACTTATGAAGTCCGAGATTGAACTCCGCCCCATGCTGAATTACCGTGACATCAAGTGAAGACAGCAGCACATGGTTCTCATCGTCAAGCTCCGGTACGGGCACGACAAGCAGGCCATGATATTTGCGTGTATTACAATCCGCCAACGTCGAACACGAATAAGCGCCCGACTGATTGGTTCTCAGCAATTCACGACGTAGAGACTCTTCCAAGTTGGTCATTACAGCTTTCTCAAATCGTAAATAACTCATAGTTCCTATATTAAGGTTTTTAATTCATTAGTTAGCATCCGCTTTTATCTTATATTTATTGCTGAACAATCCGTACAAATTGTCTCACAAATCATTTCCAAAATTAAGAAATTTCATCGGCATTACAAAACAAAAACAGTAATATTTAATAAAAGCATACTTTTTTACATACCATGTAATACATTTCACATAAGATTATACTGTTTTATAGGTTTTTTTGCTATTTTTGCACTAAGGATATAAACCCCAATAGCCATGAACAGAAACATAAACACAGTAAAAACTGATATTGCAAAATCAATATCGGTTTTGTGGGATCCGCTTACCGACAAACAACGCAATTTTTTATTAGACAACATTGAAATAAGGATATTCCCGAAAAACGAACCTATATACAAGGAAAACGAACGTCCGGAATACATCATGTGCCTGCTGAAAGGCAAAGTCAAGGTTTTTATTGAGTGCAACAACCATAATCAGATCGTAAGAATAATCGGTGAAAAAGGCTTTTTCGGATACAGAGCGGCATTTGCCGATGAGAATTATATAACAGGAGCTTCCGCATTTGAAGACTCAACCGTGTGTATGATACCGATTAAAGTCATAAAAAAATTAATATCCGAGAATACCGTTCTGTCTCTTTATTTCATAAAAGAACTGTCAATGATGCTTGGCGCTGCCGACATGCGGACAATAAGCCTTACAAAAAAACATGTCCGTGCCAGACTTGCGGAGTCTCTGCTTTTTCTCAAAGAGAAATACGGCATAGAAGAAGACGGAAGCACACTGAGCATCAACCCGAGCAGAGAAGACCTCGCAAACATGTCAAACATGACTACAAGCAATGCTATCCGCACCCTGTCCGCTTTCGCGTCCGAGTGCCTTATTGCCACCGACGGCCGCAAAATAAAGATTATCAACGAGACCAAACTGCAAAACATATCGGAAAAGGGATGACTCCTGCCATACAATAGGCATAACCACCTGGCTGACAACAGACATTTTTCATCCTGAGACAAAAAAAACATACAAACTGCCGGTAAGAAACAGACAGGCCGGTGGAAACAGTACAGATGCCGATATAAAAGCATTTGTACCAATCATAATAATATCTTATCAGTCAGGAATAAGGAAGTTTATCAATTCCTGTTCCACACTTATCCTATACTCCCCGACCGGTGTTTTCATCAATCTTCCATCTATACCAACCATCGCATGCTTCGCCTCACGCACAATAACCTCACGAGTGCGATAAGGATGGACACAACGATGATTAAGGAAACGCCCTGTAACAAGAAGCCACAAACCACCAATCAATTGGACAACCTCCGGATGATAGACCACAGAAACATCAAGCAGACCGTTGTATGGCACGGCATTGGGTGTCTGTCCGTATCCCGGACCGCTTCCCACACATATCGTCATGACCCTTCTCTTTATTACATCCGAATTTATTTTCACATCCACCTTATAATCAAGACGATGGAAAACCATTAACACCAAAGAGACAAAAAACGACAGGGTACGCGATCCAAGTAGACTGCGGGTCTGACGCCGCAGATTCATTATATCGGCAATAAGACCTATGTTCACACAATTCAGGAAATAGCGGTGACATTTCTCTCCCCTCTTGTTCGTATAACGTATGCATCCAAGGTCTATTCTCCTCACCCTATGCTTGACGAGCCAGTCTATAGTCTGCACGATATTGCTTTCCTTGAAGTTCCAGAACCGTGCGAAATCATTCACCACACCGTTAGGGATAACACCGAGAACTATCCCGTCCCTTACATTCTTTTCCTCCATCATGAGACAGTTCACAGCATCATTAAGCGCAGAGTCTCCACCGACAATGATTATTGTCTTGTATCCGTTGTGTATCAGCATACGCATCAGCCGTTCCACGCTATCCGTATTCTCACTTTGAACAAAATCATAAAGCACACCGCGCTCATCAAGAGCACGACGCACTTTTTCCCATTGCCTGCGTCTGCGGTTTATTCCTTTCTTGGGACAATAAAGTATTCCCCATCTTGATGCTTCAACTGCCATTATCGTATTTTCTATTGAAATATTATCGTTTCATCCAAACGGATTTACCATCCGCCCATCAATTGTTTTATCTCTTCAAACTTCTTATCCAAAGACAATGTTGAGTTTATCCAATGAATATTTATCCCTCTGCGCTCCATCCCCCTGAACCATGTCATCTGCCGTTTGGCAAACTGATGGATGGCTATCTCCAACCGCCCGTACATCTCATCATAAGAAAGTTTTCCTATTATGTATTCCGTCACGAACTTATATTCGAGACCGTAATAAATAAGGTCATCCGCCGGTATTCCGCTATCGAGCAACGCCCTTATCTCATCCACCATCCCCTCTTCGAGCCGGCTTTTTAGCCGCGCGGAGATTTTCCTTCTCCGCTCCTCACGCTCTATGTCTATACCTATAACCAAAGAGTCTATCGACGGCATCATGGCCGCAGCTGTCGGGTTTTCTCCGTTGAATGTCTCTATCTCTATTGCCCTGATCGCCCTCTTTGCCGTATCCACATCCGTGGTATTGTGCATGTTCGAGCCGTTCCTTTGCTTCAACTCTATCAGTATTGCGGTCAGTTCTCCAAGCGTCTTGCCTTCAAGCGACATTCTGAGAGTCTTGTTTTCCGGTACCGAGGCCAGTCTGTATCCTTTGAGCACGGATTCTATATACAGCCCCGTGCCGCCGCAAAGTATCGGCAAAACACCCCGAGCCGTAATATCATCATAGGCTTTCAAGAAGTCGTGTTGATACTGAAACAGGTTATATTTTGTCCCAGGCTCGGCTATATCAATCAGATGATACGGCACTTTTCTTCCATCTACGACATAGTCGGCAATATCTTTTCCTGTCCCTATGTCCATCCGCCTGTAAACCTGACGACTGTCTCCACTTATGATCTCGGCTCCTGTATCCGCGGCAAGCGCGGCGGCAAGCGCAGTCTTTCCGCTGGCCGTGGGCCCGAGTATAGTTATGAGTTTATTCATTATTCCGTTTCCCAGAGATACTATAATGCGGATATATCACTTTCATTCAGTCCTGTCGCTCCGGCAATCGTCACCGTGTCTATACCCAAAACTTTCATCTTTCTGGCTATTTCCAACTTTTCCTTAATACGCCCCCGGGCTTCCCCTTCCGCTCTTCCCTCGGCTCTACCTTCCGCACGCTCTGTTGTTATATTGTCACGCAATATAACGATATTGTCAAGGTGTCTGTAATAAGCGGCAAGTTCGTCTTTTGTCATGCGATCAAGCAATAGCCGTTGCCTTGCCTCATCAAGTCCTGAAGCATTAGACTTTTCAGGAATATTTCCTGTATTCAGATAGTATATCCATTCTTCGAGCGGTGTCTTGGCCATCCTGTTAAAGTCGTTCACCTTTAATATATAGTATTCGGGGAAAAGTTTGCTCACCGTATCGACTTTAAACTTTTCCGCCTGAAACGGCGACAGTTGCAAGATATCATTGTCGTGCATTCCCCTAAACTCCGTAGTTCCGTGATAGGCATAGTCCGACCCGTGCCCGAGCGAGAAATAAACAATGTTCACACTATATATCTTTCTCACATTCTGATAGTCCTCTCCGCGCTTGATATATTCAGCCACAAGCTTAGACGTGCCGAAAAGCATGCGTTGAAAATACGCGAACCCATTATTGTTCTGCACTTCAACCAATATCAGTTCGCCCTTCGAATTTTCGGCCAACATATCCACACGATTATACTTATCGTATTCTTCCTCCTGATTGCTTTCGCTTTCAAGCATGTGCCGAATGGTTATCTTTTCTTCGAGCAGTGTTGTCAACAATCCTTCGAGAACTCCGAAATTGGCTTTGTTGCGGAGCATACGCTTCATAGCCCAGTCAAATCGTATATAGTCTGCCATAAATCTGTGGGTATTTTTACGTTGGCTAAGATATAAATTTTACATGAAACGACCAAATGCTTTTTGTGTTTTTTGCTACATAGCACAGATTAAAGCCATGCCGTCAGCAGACAGAAGAACACGACAGGACTTGCCCCTATCGGCATTTGCATGAAAAAGCCGCCCGACTATACGTCGGACGGCTCCATTATCGTATTAGAACGTGATAAATGAATTATCCGTTAACCTTCTTCATGTGTGCGATGAGTTCGAGAACCTTGTTAGAGTAACCGATCTCGTTATCATACCAAGACACAACCTTAACAAACGTATCTGTCAAAGCGATACCTGCCTTGGCGTCGAAGATAGAGGTACGTGTGTCACCGAGGAAGTCTGAAGAAACCACGGCATCTTCCGTGTAACCCAGTACACCTTTCAGTTCACCCTCTGAAGCCTCTTTCATAGCCTCGCAGATCTCAGCGTATGTAGCGGGCTTAGCCAGGTTTACAGTCAGGTCGACAACAGAAACGTCCAAAGTAGGAACGCGCATTGACATACCTGTCAGCTTACCGTTCAGTTCGGGAATAACCTTACCCACGGCCTTGGCAGCACCTGTTGAAGAGGGGATGATGTTGCCTGAAGCGGCACGGCCACCACGCCAGTCTTTCAAAGACGGGCCGTCAACGGTCTTCTGTGTAGCAGTTGTAGAGTGAACGGTTGTCATCAGACCGTCTGTGATACCGAACTTGTCGTTCAGAACCTTGGCGATCGGAGCCAAGCAGTTCGTTGTGCAAGATGCGTTTGAAACGAACTGTGTACCCTTCTCATACTTGTCGAAGTTCACACCGCATACGAACATCGGGGTAGCGTCCTTTGAGGGAGCAGACATAACAACGTACTTAGCGCCGGCCTCAATGTGAGCCTGTGCCTTCTCCTGTGTCAGGAAGAGACCTGTTGACTCAACTACATATTCAGCCTCAACCTCGTTCCACTTCAAGTCAGCCGGGTTGCGCTCTGCAGTAACACGGATTTCCTTACCGTTAACAATCAGTTTGCTGTTCTCCACGTCAGCCTCGATGGTGCCGTCGAACTGGCCGTGCATGGTGTCATACTTCAACATGTAAGCCAGGTAGTCTACCGGGCAGAGGTCATTGATACCTACAACCTGAATGTCATCGCGAGTCTGAGCTGCGCGGAAAACGAAACGACCGATACGGCCAAATCCGTTAATACCAATCTTAATCATAATTACTTTTTATTATTTTAATAAAGGGTTTAATATTTCGTATTCTATATGTAATGCCAGCAAAAGTACACATTACGGCCTGCCATCGCCGCAAGTGAAATATCTTTTATGCACATTTTCTCCTTAACGACCGCAAAGTTACAATTTTTTTTCTAATTTTGTGGCAGAAACCAGTATTAAATAATATAAAAATCAAAAAACAATGAGCAAATTTTTAAATGAATTCAAAGAGTTTGCCGTAAGGGGAAATGCTGTCGATATGGCTGTCGGTGTGATTATCGGCGGGGCGTTCGGCAAGATTGTCACATCCATCGTGAACGACATCATCATGCCACCGATAGGATGGCTGATCGGAGGTGTGAAGTTTACAGACCTCAAAATGGAACTGCCGGGAGTGGATCTCGGCATGGAAAAGCTCGAACCCGTGACCATCAACTACGGTAATTTCCTGCAAACAACGTTCGATTTCATCATCATAGCTTTCTGCGTTTTCATGCTCGTAAGGGGTATAAAGAAACTCACCGAGAAGAAAAACGAAGAGCCGGCAACGCCCGCCGCCACTCCGGCGCCGTCGGCGGAAGAGAAACTGCTGAGCGAAATTCGTGACCTGCTCAAAGAGAAACAAGGCTGATGAGAACTCCGGCTTTCATAAGACGGCTCACGGCCTGCATAGCGTTATGCGCCACATGCCTCACCACCGCTGCCCAGAGCGGGCAACTGGCTGCCATGCGCAACACCGTGGCAGACAGCTATAACTTCTGGTTATATGCCCCGAGAGAATATGTGGCCGAGCGCCGGCGCATCCCGTTGATAATATTCCTGCACGGAGCGAGCCTGTGCGGCAACAACATGCAGAAAGTCCGCCGCTACGGACTGCTGCATGCTATCGAGAAAGGCCGTTACTACCCGGCCATGGTTGTAGCTCCGCAAAATCCGGGAGGAGCATGGAACCCGAAGAAGATAGCCGGAATACTCGACTGGGTGACACAGCACCACGACGTAGACACCACACGGGTATACGTGATCGGAATGAGCCTCGGCGGCTACGGCACCCTCGACTTCGCTGGAACTTACCCCGACAGGGTGGCGGCGGCCATGGCTCTGTGCGGCGGCAGCACACTGAGGGATTTCGAAGGACTTGGACGCATTCCGCTGTGGATCCTGCACGGCACGGCCGACCGTGCCGTACCCGTAAGCCAGTCGAAGACAGTGGTTGAGTCGATAAAGAAATCCGGAAATGACCGACTTCTGCGCTACGATTGGCTGAAAGGAGCGTCGCACGGTGACCTGGCGCGCATCCTATACCTCAAACAGACATACGACTGGTTGTTCTCTCACTCGCTAAACGACAATCCGAGGGAGACAGACAAGGATATAACCATATCCCTGCCCGACTTGAAAACGGCATACGAAGATCTCTCACCCGAGGAAACCAGATTTGACATGGTGAAGGAAATAAAACCCAGATAAATATTTACAAAAGGTCGTTTATATTTCGATTTTTTTCGAGATACAAATCCCACGGCCGTAAATATCGCCGTATTCGGATTTTTACACAACAACCTGTGTTTCAGCCCCATACATCAGACTATTCACTTTTAGCGATTAAATCCGCACACATACTTTCCCGTTTTTTTCGCAACGAGACGCTAATTGGCTTGCGTTTAGCCGCCCGTTGTATCGCAACGGGCGGCTAAACGCAAGCCAATTAACGTCCCAATGCGCTCCAACGAGCGTCCCGTTGCAATAAACCACCCTTTTTCCCGTTTAAAAATCAAGCCACTATCGCATTCTATACAGTGTTGCGTATCGTGCCGCACGCTCTGGTTTGAAGAAAAACAAAGCGTTAAATCCGTGACTTTATTATTACATTTAAAAGTTTTACACCATATAAGGCTTGTCGTCGTTTAATGTATTTTAACCAATCGCAAAGCAGTCTTTTCCGCATTTATAAATCTTCATATCGTAAAAACAATTCAGATATGGATACGGAGAAACTCGTGAAACGCGCGAAAAACGGCGACACAGAGGCTTTCGGGTTACTGTACGTGGCATACGCCGAAAAGATGAAAGGCGTGTGCATCAATATTCTCAGACACGACACAGACATAGCGGACGACCTTGTGCACGACGCCTTTGTCGTTGCGTTAATGTCTGTAAACAGGCTGCGAGACCCGAAAAGATTCGGCGAGTGGCTTACTACCATCACGAGAAATATCACACTGAAATACATTAACGACAGAAAGCGCGAAAATATCGTGGCGCTTTCCGACGCACACGAGGAATACATGACTGATCCGGAAAGCGGCCGCGAAACATATACCGACATTACGACCGAAGAGCTTATATCACTGACAGACAGACTGCCAGAGGGTTACAGGCACGTATTCCGGATGTCTGTGCTCGAAGGTTTGTCCCATAAGGAAATCGCAGAGACCCTCGGTATCAGGCCGCACACGTCGTCATCGCAACTGTACCGTGCAAAAAACATGCTAAGAAAAATATTGGCCGACAGCATGACTCCGGTACTTATAATCATATCCATGATATTGCTCCCTGTATATAAATATTTCGAAACAAAGAAGGACACCGAGGTGGCGGGTAACGAAAGCACAGGCGGAAGGACAATAAAAGATATGGACGGGCGGAAGAAGGATACACAGCAAGACACAGGGACATACGGGAAAACATCAGCACACATATATACAAACGCAACCGACACGCATAAATACCCTGAAAAAGATACAGGGACAAAGGCAAAAGCCCATACTGACACAGGCACAAAAAGCACAGAAGGCGAGACGGATGAGCCCAAAGACAGCGCACAGAACGCTCCCGCCATACCACCCTCACATCCCGAACGCCGACAATACACCCACACGGCAGCCAACAAAGGAAAGAAAAGGCTACGCAAATGGGAAATGGTAGTGGCCGGATCTGTCGGCCCCGCTCTCGCACATAACATATACAAGATGATTTCCACTGGAGGCAACAGTCCGGACATAGACACTTCCATCCCTGCAAACATAAGCACATGGGAAGAACTTCACGAGTATCTGTTGGCCAAGCAACATCCCGGCACACCGGCCGACACCACCCTGCTTACAGATATCGCCAAGAGCAACAGCGGAAAGATCGTGGAACGGGAAAAACACGAGAAGCCAGTCACAATAGGTATCACACTGACCAAGAAAATAAACAGCCGTACAGCTTTCGAGTCGGGACTGCAATACTCGCTGTTGCGTTCTTCATCGTTCATGGGAGGCGAAAACCACATACGCAACGACAGAAAGATACATTATATCGGCATACCGCTGCGCATGTCATACCGCATTGCCGACTACAAGAAACTGTCGGCATACTGCACGGCAGGCATGGTAGTGAATATCCCGATAGGCGGGAGGAGCAAAGAATGGCTGGTGACGGACACCATGTCCATGTGCACCGGCAGCCGCAAACTAAATGT
Organism: Prevotella sp. MGM1; assembly: GCF_002933775.1. Classification (GTDB taxonomy): domain Bacteria; phylum Bacteroidota; class Bacteroidia; order Bacteroidales; family Bacteroidaceae; genus Prevotella. Next base: position 34,381 of record NZ_BEWV01000221.1, on the reverse strand, counting down.
TCCGTTCCAATGGTCGGTCAACGCAGGCGCAGGCATAAAGTACGACATAACGCCAAATATCGGGGTCTACATCGAACCGACACTTAACTATCACATACCCACGGGCAGCGGAGTGCGCACCACATGGTCGGAACACCCGTTCTCATTCTCCGTTCCGTTCGGCATACGCCTCACGTGGTAGTAAAAAAACGATGACAGCAGGCAGTCTTTTGACGGTTGAGGTCTCTATACTCACAGAAACCAAAACATTATCAAAAGAAACATGTACAACCTCAACGACTATCTGCGCAGCGGATTTACATACGTCAACAACAGCATCCGCCCCGGCCACAAGCGTCTCGACACCCTGATGATATACGCTACCACACGATGTCAGTCTGCATGCAAGCACTGCAATATATGGAAAAAGCCGCAAGAGCATCTCACTCTTGCCGACATAAAGAGGCTGATGACGGCAAAGTGCGTCACAAAGAACACTAACATAGGTCTCGAAGGCGGCGAGTTTGTGCTGCACCCGCAAGCCGACGAGATCATGGAGTGGTTTATGGAGCACCATCCGAAATATACGCTGCTGTCGAATTGCCTTGCCACACGAAAAACCATAGAGGCCGTGAGAAAGTATCGTCCCGCGCGACTGTATGTTTCACTCGACGGAGACAGGAAGGCATATAAACGGATGAGAGGCTGCGACGGATACGACAAAGTCATCCGGGTAGTTGAGGAAGTGAAAGACGACATACCCGTATCGCTCATGTTCTGCCTCTCGCCATGGAACAGTTTCAAGGACATGGAGCACGTCATAGAAGTAAGCAACCGCTATGGCGTGGACATAAGGATAGGCGTATACGGCACCATGGCTTTCTTCGACACCGCCGTTGACATGCTCGACACCGGCACGGAGGGATATAAGGACAGCATACCCGAATGCGTCCACAACACAGAAGAGAACTTCGACTTCATCGCACTGTACGACGAATGGAAAAACGGACGCCTCAAGCTGCCGTGCCACAGCATCCGCAGCATGCTCGCGGTGCACTCCGACGGAAATGTGCCTATATGCCAGAACCTCGACATCTCGCTGGGCAATATTCACGAGAAAACACTCGACGAGATCTTCAATTCCGAGAAAGCACGCGAAATACAATGCCGGTATTCACGAAAATGCAACGGCTGCTGGATAAACTTCCACCGAAAGTACGACATAATCCTGCTACGCAATCTTGAAAGACTGATGCCACGTAAAATCATAGAGGCTTTCTTCGGAGAATATCATTGGAGCGAAAACGGTAAAGAGACATACAGGCAATACATCAAAAGGACGGCAAGGCGAAATACTTGAAAACAAACCACATACACGCAAACATGACATTTACGGAAAATATAATACAGAGATATAAGAGCATACGAACCCGCCGACAGTTGGGCGACGTATGCCGCAAGCGATACGCTTTCGTGGGAATAGGCAGTCACAGCATTGCCAACCTATACCCGGTACTGGCACACCTGCGCGTGCCGGTGAAGTACATCTGCTGCCGGTCGACAACCAAAGCCGCAGTGGCAGCGGAGAAGTTCTCCGGCATCAAAGTAACCACATCGCTCGACGAAATTCTGGAAGACAACGAGATTGCCGGTGTCTTCGTGTCGGCATCACCTGCGGCCCATTTCGACATCGCCGCAAAAATACTCGGAAGCGGCAAGTCGCTGTTCATCGAAAAACCTCCGTGCTCATCGGCTGAAGAACTTGGCCGACTCAAGGACATGATTATACTACACGGCACTCCGACGGCAATGGCCGGCATGCAGAAACGCTATGCTCCCGCGACACAGATACTGAAATCGAGGCTCAGACACCAAAGGCCGATAAGCTATAACATGAAATACCTCACAGGCTCTTATCCTGAGGGCGACATGCTGTCAGACCTATTCATACATCCGCTCGACTACGTGACATTCCTGTTCGGCAGAGCGGAGATAACAGGCATCGACAGTGTAAGCCACTCACACGGAGCAAAGACCATGATGCTCTTATTACGACACGGAGACACGGCCGGAACGCTCGAACTGTCGACAGCATATACATGGACGGAAGCATCGGAAACAATGACGATAAACACCCGCCAAGGTGTCTACCGGATACGGAACATGGAAGAACTGACATACACACGCAAGCCGGCAACACCTTTCGGCATCCCAGCGGACAAGGTCTTCGGCCATCATCCTACATCGACATGCCTGCTGTCGAGAAACAATTTCATTCCGACAACAATAAACAACCAGATATACACACAGGGATTTTACAACGAGTTGAAAGCATTTTGTGACTTAGTCGAAGGAAAACCATCGAAATGCCTGTCTTCATTTGAAACGCTGCAAGATACATACCGGCTCATGGAAGATATCCGGACAAGGACACACGGGAATGCAGACAAAATGAAACGAACCTTTTAAAACAGGCCGGTGACATTGTAAAAGCCGTGATGAAACAATAAAATCCGGATTTGACAGAATTATACATCCATGCCAAATCCGGATTTTATATTATTATTTAAACTTGCAGAACCTATTTGGTTCCGGAGCCGAATATACTCAAAACACAATCACTCCCACTCTATCGTTGATGGCGGTTTCGACGAAATATCATAGCAGACACGGTTCACACCGCGCACTTTGTTGATGATTTCGTTTGACACCTTCGCCATGAAATCGTATGGAAGATGTGCCCAGTCGGCAGTCATGGCATCCGTCGAAGTCACGGCACGCAAGGCAACGGGATGCTCGTATGTGCGCTCATCGCCCATCACGCCTACACTGCGAACGGTAGCCAGAAGCACCGTACCGGCCTGCCATACCTTGTCGTAAAGCCTTTCACCGTCTTCACAGATATAGTTTTGCATGTGGGTGATATATATGTCATCGGCATCTTGCAGTATGCGAACCCTCTCACGGGTAATGTCACCGAGTATGCGCACGGCCAATCCCGGCCCCGGGAACGGGTGACGCTTGATGAGCCGTTCGGGCATTTCAAGCTGATAGCCGGCACGACGCACCTCATCCTTGAACAGCCATTTCAACGGTTCGCACAATTGCAAGTGCATCTCCTCGGGCAGTCCGCCCACATTATGATGGCTCTTGATCACCTTTCCTGTAATGTTGAGACTCTCAATGCGGTCGGGATATATCGTACCCTGAGCCAGCCACTTGGCATCCGTTATCTTCTTGGCCTCCGCATTGAACACCTCAACGAAATCACGGCCTATTATCTTGCGCTTCTGCTCCGGGTCGGTCACTCCTTCGAGGTCTTTGAAGAACTTCTCGCTCGCGTCTACCCCAATCACGTTAAGGCCAAGACACTCGTAATCTTTCATCACCTGAGCAAACTCGTTCTTGCGCAACATTCCGTGATCGACGAATATACAAGTGAGGTTCTTGCCTATCGCCTTGTTCAGCAACACGGCGCAAACGGAAGAATCCACACCGCCGCTGAGACCGAGAATGACACGGTCGTCGCCGAGTTGGGCTTTGAGTTCCTGCACGGTTGTCTCCACAAAAGACGCCGGGCTCCACTCCTGCTTGCTGCCGCAGATGCCTACAACGAAATTCTCAAGCAACTGCTTGCCCTGCAACGAGTGGAAAACCTCAGGATGGAACTGGACGGCCCAAAGCGGGGTTTCATTGCCGGCGTAAGCGGCATACTTAACATTGGCGGTAGAAGCGATCACATGGCAGTCATCGGGAATGGCGGTAATGGTATCGCCATGGCTCATCCACACTTGCGAATTATCCTCAAATCCCTTGAACAACGGATCGCCGGCATCAAACATAGTGAGGTTGGCACGGCCATACTCACGGCTGTCGGCCTTCTCGACCTTTCCGCCGTTGCTGTGCGATATGAACTGCGCTCCGTAGCAAATACCAAGTACAGGCAGGCGACCGACAAACCGGCTGAGATCAACCTTGAACGCCTCAGGGTCGTGTACCGAGTATGGAGAGCCGCTGAGGATCACTCCAATCACCGAAGAGTCGTCTTCCGGATACTTGTTGTAAGGAAGAATCTCACAGAAAGTATCAAGCTCACGGACACGACGGCCAATGAGTTGCGTGGTCTGCGAACCGAAATCAAGAATGATTATCTTCTGTTGCATATTATTATTGGTTTTGGTTATTATTATTGTTTTATTTTCATCTGTCAATTATTTCCATCGGCATTACATTGCGATAAGAAAGCCTCCGCATCGGAAAGAATATCCGTTTTTCCGACATCCATCAGCCGAAGACCGTCTTTCACCATTCCCCTTATCCTAATCTTATCACATATTTTCAGATAGAAATCCATTATACCGAACTTATCAGGAAAAGTGTCCATAAGAGAAAAAAGACGCGGAGAAAAGACATGTATTCCGGAAAACGCATACATCCGGCACTTTGATACATCAAGGCCGGCATAAGGGCTGCGCACCTCTCCTGTCTCGACGTTCGTCCATCCTACAAGCGTCATATCATCATCGAAAAGCAGATAACGCGAGGTCGTGCGCCTACTGACAAGCAAGGTCGCGTCACTCGCCATGCCGGCACAGTACAGTTCTGTCAGATTTATGTCACTGAATATATCAACATTATGAATGAGTACCGGCATATCGCTGTCAAACAGCGAGGCCGCATGCTTTATACCACCGCCGGTATCGAGCAACGCCGGCGTCTCATCGGATACCCGTATGTCTATACCGAAATCATTATTCCGCCGCAGATAATCGACTATCATGCCGGAAAAATGATGCACATTGACGACGATATGTTCAAAACCGGCCCCTTTCAACCGCTCGACAACATGTTCGAGCAACGTTTTTCCACCTACACGTACAAGCGCTTTGGGCATCGTGTCGGTAAGCGGTTTCAGCCGTGTGCCAAGCCCTGCGGCAAAAATCATGGCCTGCTTGGACGTTTTGACATTCATTTCCATAATATATTTATCTCTTATAATCACATTGTTCAAGCCTCCGACTTATTTCAATGTCAAGCAGATGTCCTGTTCGCGATGACATATACGAACCTCGATACCGAACTTGCCATGTATATGCTCGGCAAGGTGCTGCGCACTGTACACGCTCCGATGCTGTCCGCCCGTACATCCGAAAGAGAACATCAAGTCGGTAAATCCTCTCTGCATGTATCTATCTACATGTGCGTCCGCCAACTCATATACACTGTCGAGGAATGCAAGAATCTCCCCGTCGTCTTCAAGAAAACGGATGACCGGCTCGTCAAGTCCCGTGAGCTTCTTGTAAGGCTCATACCGTCCCGGATTATGCGTGCCGCGGCAATCAAACACATATCCTCCGCCGTTGCCGCTCTCGTCTTCCGGTATGCCGTTACGGAACGAGAAACTGAATACCCGAACAACGAGCGGGCCTTTCCCGTCATACTTTGAAAACGTGGCCGGGCCATCCTGTGGATGCGCCTCATAGACATTGCTTCCCGCCGTCCGGTAACCGTCGGCACGACTCAAAGCCGGCTGTTCGATACGCGCGAACTGAGGAAGCTCCGTAAGCCTGCGCAACATGTCCACCATATAAGGATACGGAAAACAGTCAAGTTCAAGCAACTCTCTGAGATTTTGTATTGCGGGAGGTATCGAATCGATAAAATGTTTCTTGCGCTCGAAATATCCACGGAAACCGTAGGCGCCAAGCACCTGCAACGTACGGAAAAGCACAAAGAGACTCAGCCTGTTGACAAAATGACGTACAGACGGTACCTCTACATAGTTCTTAAGCGACTGGTAGTACTCCGCCACAAGCTCACGGCGCAGTTTATGCGAATATTTGGCTGATGCCTGCCACAGGAACGAGGCCAAATCATAGTAATAAGGTCCCTTGCGGCCGCCCTGATAGTCTATGAAATACGGATTGCCGGCATCGTCAAGCATCACGTTCCGTGCCTGAAAATCACGATAAAGGAAACTGTCGCACGGCTCGGAGGTAAGGTCCTTGGCAAACAACCGGAAGTTGGCTTCGAGCTTCAACTCATGGAAATCCAGATCAGCAGCTTTCAGAAAACAATACTTAAAGTAATTCAAATCAAAGAGCACACTGTCTTCATCAAACTCCGGTTGAGGATAACAATTACTGAAATCAAGGTCACGCGCGCCGCGAACCTGGAAGTTAGGAAGCTCACGTATAGTCCTTATGAGCAGTTCTTTCTCCTTAACGGTATATCTGCCTCCGGCCGCACGTCCTCCCGCAATGGCATCGAACAAAGACACCGAACCCAAATCCGTCTGCAAATAACGCAGTTCATCATCGCTCACGGCCAATACCGCCGGAACAGGAAGCCTGCGCTTGGCAAAATGATTGGTCAGATATATGAATGCGTGATTCTCGTCGCGGCTCGTTCCTACCACCCCGACCACCGTCGAGCCGTCGGTGGCCGCGAGCCTGTAATAGTCACGGTTACTTCCGGCGACCGGCAGCTTTTCCACTCTTGCCGGTTCCGCTCCCGCCCATTGCTTATATAATTCTAAAAGCTTCTGCATAAAAATGGTGCAAAGAATGCTGCAAAGTTAGACAAAAAAAACGAGGAAACGGGATTTTGCCATATCATAATTAACATATACGACAATAAAAAAATGTATCCTTGCATGGCCTCCCTGCTTTAATGGCAGACAGTCAATCAAACCTATATAATAAATCCGGCAATCAACCTGATATAATAAATAATGTGACCTCCCGTAAAGGAAGTCACATTATTTATTGTTGCTACCAGACCTTACATAAGGCCTTTGGCTCCGATTATCTTACCACTGTCTTCATGACCGTCTTGCCTACCTTGACAATATACACACCGCTCTCAACCCTGACACGGTCTGTCTCTGTCCCTGCGGCATTGTATACGGCCTTGCCGTCAACAGTGTATACGCTTACGTTCTCGCCATTTGCGTTTTCCACCACGATAGCCTTGCCGGCAGTGAATATGCGCATTGACTTGCCTGCGATGCCAGCGATGCCGTTAGTTACGTCTACAGTCACTACGTTAGACACCTTTGACTCGCCCTTATCGTAAACGACAGTAACTACATAAGAATGCTCTCCATCAGCTGCGTCCGCGTCAACATAAACTGTTTCGGCAACCGGCTCCGAATTGAGCTTGACACCGTCACGATATACGTTGTAACCTACAATGGCCAAGTCACCAAAGCCTTCTATTGTTTCGTATTTCGCATCGTCTATCATCAGCATGAAGCTGCCTTCAGCACATGAGCGAATTGCGAAATACTTAGCTCCCTCCGGCAGTTCTGCCGTATACTCTGTCCATTCTCCGGGCACAACAGATGCCGGCTTTACGGATATAAAGTCTTTAGTGTCTTTGCTACCGGTAGAGTACAGCACCTCTATCTTCTCGGGATATTCAGATGAATAGCTGCGTGCATAGAACGAGATTGTCTGTGCATTACCGCTGAGAACAGGTGAAATAGCCCAGTCGTCAACCTGTCCGTCGTCTGCACGGTACATTGAAGCAAGATACCGAATGCCCGAATGAGCGGCAAAAGTCTGGTTCCAAGTATCGCCATCCGATACATCGTGTACCCAGAACGAACGGAGAGACTGGCTCATAGGCGTACCGTCCACATTGAAGTCTTTACCTTGGAAACCTCCCACTTGTGCGCCATCTCCATCGACAAACGTCCACTCTCCCGCAGAACTTGTAAAGCCATCATAACTCTCAAAGTCGTCCGTTACAATCACAGGCGCGGATACACCCATGTCAGGTTCGCTCCATGTCAGTCTCAGCCCATTATCAGTCTGCATACCCGCAAGATCGGTAACGACAGGGTAATTATTTGTCTTGATGACAGTCTTCACCGTATTCGTGGTGTTGTTACTCTTATCATTATCGTCAGCAAACTCTACGATGGCTTTCCATACGAGTTCAGACGGTGTCATCACTGTTGTTTTTTCAGTGAATTCAAACGATGTCTGTGCATTGCTTGCGAGTTCGGTTCCGGGAAGCGACTGCACCTTGGTGTCGTTGCAATAGAGGTCTACCGTATATGCGCCGGCTGCCGCCGCTTTGGTTCCTTGGTTCTCAACCGTGACGGTTACTTTCACATCCTCACCGGCAGTAATCGACCCTTTCGCTGCGATACCTTTTGCAACAAGGTTGTTATCAACCATGTTGAACACACGTATATTGTCAAGGTATGCGTTGCACGCGGCAGTAAACGTGCCCTCGATTATCACACGTACCCAGTCTTCATTCGTATACTCGGCCAAAGAAATCTCTGCCTTAGCATAGCTTGTGCCAGCCGTAAGGTCTGCTATCTTCTTTTTGCCTTTGGGAGTAATCACAGTGACAGTCAGAGGAGTTGCCGCATCTGCCGCACAGTCGAATGTGAGTGTAGGATTGACTGTTCCCGCAAGCGCGATCTTACCTGACTGCAAATTAATCCATCCTGCCGTCTTGGCTGCCATCAAGAAGCAACCCCCGTCACCGTCGGAAGCGTTTTCTCCGAGGGTCATACCACCTTGAAGAGAATTGTTGTTGGCATCGCATGCTATTCCCCACCAGTAAGAAAGCTCACCACCGGCTACCGATTCGAATACCGGCATCTGATAAGGAGCACCTGTAACAACTGAGGCATACGCGTCATCCGACCGACCGGTTGTGTTCGATGTCGTAACCGCGAAGTATGTGAAACCATGCTCTCCACTGTTCGTATCGTAAGCTACATTGGCAGAAGTTTCCTTCAGACCTGTTACGTAAGGATTTGCATAGTCTGTCACCGGAATCTGCATACCAAAGAAATCCATAATATCAACCGGATAGACATCGTATGTGAAATCGGCCGGATTGATGACATAACCGTTGGCTCCCTTTGTCGGGGCATCCCATGAGAGGTCAACGGAGCCGCTCTTATCGGCAATTGTAATGTTGCTGACGATATCCGGCGTGTCATAACCTACGTAAACTTTCACAGAGGCGGACTCTCCGACCTTATCACCGCAATAAGCCGTCACGGTATAGGTATAGTCACCTGCGCTTGGAACATTGTCGTCCGCTATGACAACCTCCGCTCCGGCAGCTTTTGTCTCAGAGTAAATCTTCTCGGCGTTGCGCTCAACGACAACCTTCACGTCTTCTGTTATGTCATCGCCATTGACTTTCTTGGCCGGAACCGAGAATGTGACCGTGGCCTTATTGGCACCCTGTGCATCGGCAACGACATTAAGGCCGTCGACTGTGGCAGGCGCCAATTGGTCTATTTCCGATATAGAGAAGTTGTCAACAAAAAGATAGAACTTATTCGGATCCGATATTGCGTGGACGGCGATATAGTATGTACCGTCTTCCGATACCGTAAACTCCGCGTTTCTGAGAGTAGTGAATTCCTTGGCAGTCACTTCGGTTGCGGCTATCACCGGGATAGTAAGTTGGGATACCTGTGCCTTTTTACCGGCCAATACTTCCACACGTTCAACATACGATATACCATTGGAAGCGGCATCGACAGATACCTTATACTTCTTACCAGCCTCCAAAGCTACGCCCGGGAACACGAGATAATCGTCAGCTTTATTAGTGGTACTATAACGATAACGCGCCACCATGCTTTTTGTCGTTGAATGCTCTTCTATCGTGAATGTGCTCTTATCATTGTTGGCGTCATAGATAGCGGCCTGCGCCCGCTCTTCCTCCGTATCAAATGTGTTTTTGTAAGGTAAATCGGCGGTAAGCTCTGTGATGACAGGCTCAACTATTTCCTTTTCCTCCGCACTAAGTACCACGTCCGAATACCAGTTGAGATAATATACGCGATCCACGGACGCATTGAAGAGAACTTCATCCTTGAATGTAATGGTCTTGGCACCGGCATCGTATGTTGCCACCGCATCCTTTATCACGGCTGCCTCTCCTGTCGCGTCAACACCAATGAACCAGCAATCGTATGAGCCATACTGGCCCGCATACTGGAACTTGGCGAACGTGATGTTATTACCATCAATAGTACCCTTCACCCACGCTGAGGGGAAATCTTCCGATATACCTTGCACGTAAACGTCGTTGTCAACGAATGCGACGTTCACTTTTTGGTTATTAACAAGGGTCTCGTCACTATTTGAGACAGATACACAATTCATGTACCATTCGGCAGGTGCGGCACCGGCAGGCAGCGTGACGAGTTCCGTAGAAGGAGCCACATAAGCGGGATCGTATGTCAGAACGGTCTCCGCATCGCCATAACCTCCATTCGAGTTGTCATCATCCCATAACAAACCCATATAATAAGCATCGGCCTCTTCCGTGAAAGCAGCCGTGCCTTCAAGAGTAAGCACGTCACCGTCTACGGTGAACGTGAAAACCGGCGCATATTCATCAGCTGCCTGAATCTTGCCGGCAGTGGTGATAACAGCCCAACGAAGACTTGCTGTCGCGTTGTAATCAGCATCATAATCCAACGGTTGACGGGCAGCCACAGTAATGACATTTCCACTCTTCGCACCTTTCACCCATGCGCCTGTCGTATAGCGCGTGATAGGGTTCTTGATGTAAACATTGTCACCATCCTCAATGACAGTGACTGTACCCGACTGGCTTCCCATAGCCATCTGGTTGTTGGAAGGATAATATGCCGTTCCGGTAGCGGCACGCTGATAGTACTTCGGAGCAACACCCGCAACGTCGGTAATGATACCATGGGCATCGGTGGTTACGGTAACGTTGCCTTCCTGAGTTGTTGTCTTACGCGCCGTCGACTTGTAAGGCTTGCCTGAAGATGCCGAACGATAGCCGCCAAGCGTCCATGTGTTGATAACTTTCCCCTCTATGTTCCGGAAAAAACCGTGCTTTACACTGTTTTTACGTAACACAGAAGAAGACTCTTCCTTAGCGGCCGCGGCTTTTTCCGCCATTGCAGCCTTCATCTCTTTTACCTGTTTTGCTTCCTTTGCCAACGTCTTCATGTCGACAAGCTGCTCCAGCTTATTGGCAGAAGCTGTTTTCTTCTTTGCCAAAGGAAGCTGCGCGAATGTCAACGATGCAACCATCGCGACAACAGCAATAGTAAACATTTTTTTCATTATTGTCTACTTTGGGGATTATCTTGTTTTCTCACCTCACCGGAAGAAATCCCCTTTTATTCCGGCAAAGTGTGTCAGAAGCGTCCTGCCTCTTTATATTCTTATTTCATATTCTTTTCTCTTTCAAACGATATATAAGCCCGCTATCTCACCGATATTTTATGGTTTTCGTCGCCTAACCGCACTATATACAATCCGGCAGCGGGGAGATCCAGTACCGCCGGCCCGTTCACCTTCCCGGCATATATGACATGACCCGATATGCCGAATACCGTAATCGGCAGTTCCTTGTCATCGGTGTCAAGGATGAGTTTCCGGCCGTCTGCCCTGACACTCTTCCGCATGCATGCCACATCCCCGACACCCGTTTCTTCCGACGGGAGAGTCGTCACTTTAACCTTGGCAGAGGGCAACGAGCGCATGCCACCAGCACAGCCGGTCACCCGGTAATAATATGTAGAAGACGGTTCCAGCCCTTTAACATCAACCCTATCCGTAGCGTATGTGAGCTCCAAGGTATATCCGCCGGCCACATTCTCGTCTCCTCCCCATTCCACGATTATGTCGTCAAGCGCCAACGAGCCTTTTGTCTGTAAGTCATAGGTGATGCTCACCGCTCTCGTACCACTTGGGATCGAGTCTATTCGTGTGACCGAGCCACCCGCCGCATTGACTACCGGAAGCGAGGCCACGTCTTTCCACGCACCCTTTTCGTTGCAGGCGCTTACTATAATCCGGTTGTCTGCCGTAGCTTGCACGCCCCTGTGCCAGAAAGTCAGCGAGCGTACATCGGCCGAATATACCGGCGACTCAATATATCCGTCACGGGCAAAGCGCAGCGACGGCACCGCCTCGCCCGAATATGCCGTGTTGGCATAAGACAGCGTGGAGTTTGTCTTCCACCCCGCCGGCAGGTTTCTCACACCGTCCGCAAAGTCAACCGTGTCGCGGAAAGGCTCACCAAGCGTGATTTCAAATATGTCTATGAGATACCCCGTGGCGTCCGCCATCATTTCCCAACGTGCCTCAAACGATTTGTCTGTCACTTTCTCGGCCGGCAATGACTTTGGCGACAGGTATTCGAACGTGGCTTCCGACGTGGTTACAATTATCTCGTTCGAGGCTTCGCTCCTGCCTCCTTCGCCCACGGCATAGACCACATAGTAGTAGGTCGTTTCAGGACTTAGTCCTGTCACCGCGGTCGCTCGCGCTCCGTCCGCATCGCGCATGTTGTATCCGTCCACATAAACAGTCATCTCCCTGCCACCGGGTGTGGTCTGCTTTGTGTATACCGATATCTTATATGACGATGCCACAGGCGACGGTTCCCAGTTGGCCGTAAACGAAACGGCCGTAATATCAGTGGCGCCGAGTGCCTTGACGGGATCGGGCAATTCAACACCGCCGGCCACGGCAAACCTTATCACTCCGCCGGTCTCGGTGATGCCGGTTATCGGCAGATTTAGCCGTGTTCCGTTCCAAGCGCGCATCGACGGATTGGTGTCGTCGGTGAAAGACGCCACATTGCCGGTGCCTGGAAAGGCATCGCCCGCCCGCGTATATTCGGTCGGCCTGCCATCGGCCTCTTCGAGGTCCACATACTGATGGGAGGCGTTGTTGTTCACTGTGTTTTGAGCCCACACATATTCATCAAAATCCACGTGCCACACGAGCATTCCATGGCCGGGTATATATTTGTCCCACCCTTCCTGCTGACGGTTTTCGAGCAGGAAAAACTCGTTTTCGTCGGCCGTTGGGATGATGCAGGCTTTGTTACGGCTTATGGCTTCCATTGTCATATTGGCCGGACGGTCGATAACCTGCGGCGAAATCCACCCGAGAGCGTAACGCTCGTACACCGAATAGAGCGGCGGCGTGCGGCCGTCGTTATTGTATGGCCCGTAGTCGAGCACCGACCATGCTCCCGGGGTGAAAGCGCCCGTATAGCTCGTGGCATAAAGGTCGGGCAGCCCCATGACATGGGAGAACTCGTGAATGAACGTACCAACGCCGTCGGGGCGCGAGCCTTCCCACTCATTGCTGCATGCATACCGGTCGAGTCCCACACCGTCGAATATGCAAGGAGTGTTCGTGGCCGATGTGACATTCCACGAATGCGGCCACACGGAACTGGGGCTTCCGCCACTGGCCTCACCCCTGCCGGCATAGAATACGAACACATTATCTATATACCCGTCTCCGTCACGGTCGTATTCAGAGAAGTCTACCGTAGGGTCGAGTTGCCGGCATGCCTCTATTACCATCTGCTCCGGATTACTGTCGTTGCCGTTATAGTCGTTTCCGCCATAGTAGCTCATGTTCTGCGACAGCGTTACAGGACCGTAGACATCAAACTGCGGACGGAACTGATTGACGGAAGACTCCCGGAAGTACTCTGCCGCACAGCCTGTGCCGCCATAGTCAGAAAAGCCGTCTTCATTAAGCATGCGGTTGAAATAGTCGTAAGGATCAGACAGATTGAACTTCACATCCTTATACTCCACGAGCACCACAAGACCTTTCTGCTCTCCTTTCGACGGGAAGCCTGTCTCGAAAAGTCCCACATTACGACGAGGGGCGAGAGCCGCACGGCGACGCACGTCACGGTTTTCAAGAGCTGTCATGACTGCCGGAAGATCCACCTTGGCAAGATAATCACGAGCCTCGGCCGAACGCATGCCGACAGGACGTGCCTGTATGTCCGAACGCACGATATTGCCATGGTCATCAGCGGAGGCATAGTAAAAAATGTTTTCTTTATTTACAATCAGATAACCGTCTTCGGTGAGATAATGGTGCGAACGCTCGTCGCCGACGATGCGAACTTTCAACTCCGTTCCGTCGGCCTGACGCATGGTGACAAGCCCCGGCTTGGCCGGAATGGCAAACGCTCCGACACAAGCGGACAGAGCGACAGACGTTATCAATATGAATCGTTTCAAGCTTTTCATTTGTTCATTTTATCACAATCAGCAATACTTCAATTACTTTTTAACGGAATAACCGCTCAATTATCGACATTTTGGTATCACCATGTGCAAAGATATGTTTTTTATATAAATTTTTACTAATTACCTCCCCGATTTTAAGATTTTTTTACATAAAGATTAAATAAAGGCTTTATCACATGACATAAATCAATCCGAATACCATCTTTTCATGTCATTATGTCAAAACAGACAAAAACGACCAATGATGACCGTCATTATCGAAACAATGCTACATGAATGGCTGTCAGATGACATTTCGATGCGCAAAGATACCAACGGCAAGAGATCTCAGGCCGGTTTATCCGGCAAAACGGGTAGCTATCAATAATATTGACAAAAGCCCGTTTATATTTCGATTATTTAAAAATCAAAATCCCACGGCCGAAAATAAGCGAATTATGAGCCGTTTCACATAAGTACCTGTATCTCAACCCAATACGCTTACCGCACCCACTTCCACTATCAAACCTACGCCACATACCATGAATATTTTTTTCATTCAGCGTCCCGTTGCGTTGCGTTTAGCGTCTGAACGGAAGCCAACGGGACGCTAAACGCATCGCAACCGGCATCCAATCGCGCTCCAACGGGTGTCCCGTCGCAAAAAAAGCCGCTTTTCGCCAAACGGCGAAAAGCGGCATATCGCATTGCATATAGCAGTGTGTATCGTATTCGTTTTCTATTTCAACAGAAAACAAAGTGTTAATTCCATGACTTTTTCATTACAGTAATACATCGGTAACAAAGTCATTTACAACATATTTTCACTTTTTAAGTGTCACGCCCATCAGTCCTATCACGACATCGCACGATAGAGTACGCACGGTTATGGACTCCAGTTTCTTTTCGGGATTGAGAGGCATGTTGAGCATTTGGGCGGCTCCGCCGGGAATGGGACGGCCGTAGACGCCGGTTATTCCAAGCTCGCGGCCGAGGTCACGGCTCACCTTACCGTTGCCGAGGCACACACGGTAAGGACGGGAAGAGGCCAGACAGAATGCCTTTCCGTCTTCAAAATAGTCTTGCTCTATGGGGCACCAGTTGTCGGGATTGACAAGTCTGAGAGTGTCTGACGTACCGTCTTTGTATCTCACCACGACGATGCCATTGTCTATACGGCTCTGCATGTGGTTTGTAGAGCCGGCCATGAGAAGGCAGGCGGCAGACGCCTTTCCTGAAAGGGGCACGGTGACACTGTCTGGATAGTTATCCCACAAAGAGGTATAGACGATGTTGCGGCCTTCTTTCATCGTGCGGAAAGGTACTCCCGCCACGGTAAACATGTCGTTCTTGACAAGCGTGCGGAACACAGAGTCGTTTATCTCGGCGGTCAAAGTGGGGTGACACCACTCGCCGATACCCTGCACCGGTATCTGCAACGTGGTGTAAGGAGAGCGAGGAGAGAGGTATTCATTCTTGTAAATATCGGCCACATTGGCGTTCATGGCCTTGTCCATCTTCACCGGAACATAGCGGCCGGCGGTCGGTTCGTCGAGTCCGAGCGCACGCGCGGACGGCCTCACGACCGCAGCACGCACGGCCCTGCGTCCGGAGATGACCTCGGGACGCTCCACGGTTATCACCTGATGAGCCTCGGCCGAGCCTTCGATGTCACGATAACGGCCGTTTGCCAGATTTTGACGCACCACGATCTTGAGCGGTTGGGCAAAGTTCTGTGTAATATCATACACGTCTTTATTACCCACGCGCTTATACTTATATGTCATATAAGGAGTGGCCACAGAGGCGCTGTCCCACGATGACGGGAAACCTGGACGGACAACGCAACGGCCGTTCAGGGCATCGGGAACGATACCGAAAAGTCCCTGCAACAGCGTGCGCGACGATATTCCGATACAGTCTCCGAAGTCGCGGTAACACTCGCCGCGGGCGGCATCATAGAAACTGAGCTGTCCGAAATTACCGGGGCTGTCGCTCAGATACATCTGATCCATAATATTCGCTTTCATGAGGGCAAAACCGGCATCGGCACGTCCGGCCTCGAAATATGCAAGGGCGGTGTGCATCACCTCAGCGGCAGCCACATTGTTGATACTCCACGAATAGGGGTGCCAGTTGGATGTGGATATGGTTGAGCCATACTCGGCGTCTTTCGTGGCGACGGTGATGTGGGGTATCTCGTTATCCACATACTCTGTCGCCTGATAGAACTGCTCGGGCGAACCGGCGCCGCAGTCTATCGGTGTATAAACAGACCACAGGGCTGCGCTCTCATGCTTGCGCTTCAAACCGAGAGATTCCTCAAACTCGGCCCAGTGGCCGCGGTCGTTAAGCCACAGACGGGCATTCATGGCTTTCAATATGCGGTCGGCCTCGGCACGATATGGGGCGGCGTCCTCACCTATAATCTCGGCTATGCGGGCGGCGAGAAGATTGCTGCGGTAGTTATAAGCCGACGAGTGGGTCACTGCTCCGCCGCTGTAATATAGGGCGTCGCTCGCCCAGATACAGCAGTAGGCATCGTAAAGGCCGTCGCCGTCGGGGTCGTAATTGCGCTTCTCCCATGCCAGATGCGACTTGATGACAGGCCACATCTTGCGCATATATACAGTGTCGGCGTTGTAGCAGAAATGCCACATCAGCTCGTCCATGTAGTTGAGGTTCATGTCGTAGTGGTGCATCTGGTTGTCTCGCTCGGGATTACGGCAGATGTATCCGTTGCTGTACATCTGTGTACCCCACTTCTTCTCGGCACGGGCCATGTTCATCTTCGGATCCATAGACGGGTGAGGAATGGTTGGCTCAACCTTTGTCACCTGGCTCTTGGCGTATGCGTCGAAGTGAGAGCGGGCACGGTCGTTCCATCCGAGCACGTCGCCCAGATAACCGGCACGCCAGCCGGCCAGCGGCATGCGCCAGCCAATACAACCGTGCAGCCATGTCTGTCCGTCCCAATCGCCGTCGGCAGCCACCACGAGAGCACCTCCGAGAGTATTTATATAGGGATCGGGCGTGCTGAAAACAACACGGGCAGCAAGCGTCTTGAAATAGTCGCGGGTAGCATCGAAACGCTTTGCCGCCTGCCGGCTGTCGGTATTCTTTATGGCTGAACCGGACACGGCGAAGTAGCTCGTGGCACTCACCGCCTTGCCATCGGCGGCAGTCCATTCGGATGTAGTCAGCCCCGCGTCGCCGGCGGCCGGCTCGAAGCATCCGGGTTTGTCCGCTCCGATGTCTCCGTTACGGTGTAACTTCGGATTGGCGATATTGCACACAAGAGCCTTTACCGAAAGAGGCGACTTGAAGTTGTCGGCTCTGAATTTCCAGATAGCGCCTTCCTCGTCTGTCAAAGCCACCACTTCCACATACAGCCGGCCGTCACCCCATGACTTATCGGCAAGCACATAGCGGCGTGTGCCGTCCGAATAGCGTGCCTCACAATAGTTGGTGGAATCGAGTTGGAGCTCTCGGCCTTCATATACCGCACGGAAACGGATATTACGATAATCACGTTTCTTGTATATGGCAAATATAGGACGGTCGCTCGTCTCTATGCGATAGTCAGTATATCCGCCATAGAGCGCACGGCTGTAACGGTTTATTCCGTTCACGCAAACGAAGTCGTTGCCGTCCGGTTGATACCTGAGCACCCGCTCCGCTCCGCGCCTTGCCTCATTATACGAACGCGACTCGATAAAATCTCCCACGGTTTTCTGTGCCATAGAAGGGGCACAAAGCAATAGCGTCAAACCGACATTGATTTGTTTTAATACCGATAGTTTCATTGTTTTGTATTATAGTTTGTCGTTCAATAATTATAGTTTGTTTCGTTCAATAATTATAGCTTGCTCCGTTCAATAATTATAGTTTGTTTCATTTACGTACTGGACTTTCTTGATTTGATAATTAAACTTATCCTGCCCTACCGTTAAATATGTTTTATCCGACAGCCACCCCCTGCTTGTACATGAACCACAGTCTGCATATTATGCTCTCACAGTTCGTTTGTGTATATGGTATAAACGCCTGTTTATCATTTAAAGACAGCTTATTCTGTATTTACGGATAGCCTGTCAACACCTACTGATTATCCGTTCGGACCGTCACGGAATGCCTGCTTATAATTTGCGGATGACCCGTTGGTTTATCCGTTAACTCCAATCCGGCTTCCATTAACGAAAGCACACATTTACAATTGCCCGTATACCACCGGCAACCGCAATAAGACAGGCTGCAAGTCATAGATGCAAATTTAGCCATTATTTACGAGAAACACGAATTATTATAATAAAAAAACCTATTGTCATCCCGACAATAGGTTTCTAAAAACAAACTACTTAAAAACTAATCTACTAAAACAAATCAAAAATATCTTGTATATGTATCATCTTATCACATTGATATTTATAATCTTCTTACATTGCAAAGGTATGTACTTTATTATTCCTTACAAAACAAAATCGGTAAAATTTTATACTTATAAGTGTATAAAATACAAATAAAGGCCGATGATTTCATCGGCCTTTATCATTTTGCTATCTATGGTTTGCAATATTACATCATTCCGCCCATTCCTGGAGCGCCACCCATAGGCATTGCCGCCTTATCCTCCGGTTTGTCTACTATAAGGCATTCCGTGGTAAGGAAAAGGCCTGCGATAGAAGCTGCGTTCTCCAAAGCCACACGTGCTACCTTTGCAGGGTCTATGACACCGGCCTTGCGCATATCCTCATAGACATCCGTACGGGCGTTATATCCGTAATCACCCTCGCCTTCGCGGACTTTCTGCACAACCACGGCGCCTTCGCCGCCTGCGTTGGTTACTATCTGACGGAGAGGCTCCTCGATGGCACGCTCAACAATGTTGATACCGGTCTGCTCATCGGCATTGACACCTTTGACATCCTTCAATGTTGAAAGAGCACGGATATAAGTTGTGCCTCCACCGGCAACAACACCCTCTTCAATGGCCGCACGTGTTGCGCATAGAGCGTCATCGACACGGTCTTTCTTTTCTTTCATTTCCACTTCGCTGTTGGCTCCGACATAAAGAACAGCCACACCACCGGCCATCTTGGCCAAACGCTCCTGCAACTTCTCCTTATCATAAGAGCTTGTCGTGTTGCTTATCTCATTCTTTATCTGTGCCACACGGTCTGCGATAGCTTGTTTTTCGCCTGCACCATTCACGATAGTGGTATTGTCTTTCGTCACAACCACCTTGTCGCAAGTACCAAGCATCTCGAGAGTTGCCTGCTCAAGTTTCAGTCCTTTCTCCTCGCTTATCACAGTTCCGCCTGTCAACACTGCTATATCCTCAAGCATTGCCTTACGGCGATCGCCAAATCCGGGAGCCTTGACAGCGCATATTTTGAGACCGCCGCGCAAACGATTGACAACAAGAGTGGTAAGCGCCTCAGAGTCCACATCCTCTGCCACCACGAGAAGAGGACGTCCGCTCTCTGCCGCAGGCTGAAGAACAGGAAGAAAATCTTTGATATTGCTTATCTTCTTGTCATAGATGAGGATGTAAGGATTGTCCATCACGCACTCCATCTTATCGGCATCGGTCATGAAATAGCTGCTCAGATAACCTCGATCGAACTGCATTCCCTCCACCACATTAATATATGTGTCGCGGCTCTTGCTCTCTTCGATTGTGATAACACCGTCCTTGCTGACCTTACGCATAGCGTCGGCGATGAGTTTTCCTATCTCGGGATCGTTGTTTGCTGATATAGTAGCCACCTGCTCTATCTTATCATAGTTGTCGTCCACTTTCTCAGCATTGCCTCTGATGTATTCCACTACGGCGGCAACAGCCTTGTCTATACCGCGCTTGAGATCCATGGGGTTAGCTCCGGCCGTCACATTCTTCAAACCGACATTGATAATACTCTGTGCCAATATTGTGGCTGTGGTCGTTCCGTCGCCGGCATCATCGCCGGTCTTGCTTGCCACACTCTTGACAAGCTGCGCACCGGTATTCTCGAAATGGTCTTCAAGCTCCACTTCCTTTGCTACCGTCACACCGTCTTTTGTTATCTGTGGAGCACCGAACTTCTTTTCGATAATCACATTGCGGCCTTTCGGGCCGAGCGTAACTTTCACTGCATTAGCCAACTGATCTACACCCTGCTTCAATAAATCGCGGGCATCCATATTGAATTTTATATCTTTTGCCATGGTTATTGTTTATTATTTAAATAGTATTCTCTATTTATTTTCTGAAAATATGATGAATTATCGGATATCATGACAAGAACTATTTGTCATAAAGACAACATCTTTTCACCATCCGGACAATTCAATCTAAACATTATATATTATATTCCTTTTAATCCTGATTTATAGTCTACATGTCAGGAATATCTCACCCTATCACCGCGAGCACATCACTCTGGCGCATCATAAGGTACTTTTCGCCCTCAAATTCAAGTTCTGTACCTGAATATTTTCCATAAAGCACCTCGTCGCCCTCTTTGAGAACCATCTCTTCATCCTTTGTCCCCTTGCCTGTCGCAACGATTTTACCGTGCAACGGTTTCTCTTTTGCCGTGTCGGGAATAATAATACCGCCAACTTTCTCTTCTGCCGGCGCAGGAAGCACCAATACTCTGTCTGCTAATGGTTTAATGTTCATAATTCTAATGTATTTATTGTTTTATTTTAAACTATTAATTTCTATTCATTTATCCTATTTCATCGTGTATTATGCCAAAACCATGCCAAACGCATTATCTGCCAAAGTGGCAGACGTTTCTTATCCGATACAACAAATAATGGTATCGTTCTTTCAATTTCATCTTAAAATCGAAACAGGCATATACATCTTCGAAATTGTCTATTATCATTTTCCGTTTATTACGATGCCTGCTCATATTCTCATATAACAATCTTGCGGCACGCCAAGCGAACAATTCGTGGTACTTTCCACCGCTGTACTCATCAAGACCGGACAACATGTCAAACTCCGACCGCCAGCCTTTCATCAGATTTTCTACACTTGCCCGCTTAACCCTTGCCGTCCATGAGTTACCTGTAGTGAAATATCTGTACACAGCCGTACGGTCAATCAGATAATAAATACCTCCGTTTATCAGCGCAAATGTCTGCAACGGGAAATCACCCACATGGCAAGTAAGGCAACACTCCGGGTAATTATCTATAAGACTCTTGCGAAACATGAACGTGGCAGTACGGGCAAAACCACCGCCTATACGCATCACATCCTCCGTGGAAGCTATCCCGCTCTCACTATATCGGCCTTGTTCGTCACATAATCCGTTTTCTGATAGTTGACAGGCATTTGTAACACACATGGCTATTTCCGGATTACCTTCCAATACATCCACTTGCTTTTGAAGCTTCAAAGGGTCTGTCCAGTAGTCATCTCCCTCACAAAGAGCTATGTATTTGCCCCTTGCCGACATTCTGTTCCATATTCCGTTATAACGTGTGTCTTTCCCGTCTATAATAATATGTGAAACATTTCTGTCGCGTACATATAGCCTTATCTTGTCCTGATGCGCAAAAGCATATTCCTTACATATTTCCGCTGTCCCGTCCGTTGAGCCGTCATCACCTATCACTATCTCATAATCGAAATTCACATCCTGCATAAGTATTGCATCTATACATTGACGTATGAACTCCTTGTGCTGATAAGTAGTCACTACTACCGATACCAACGGATGCATACTGTTCACCGGTTTCTTGTCGCCAAGATACTCGACCTGCATTCGAAAACGATTATATAATTCCTTTATAAACATAAATTCCGTATGTCTTAATCTTTCATTTGATTTACAATGTACCTATAACGGCTTTCCGTTGATATTATACGGCCATCATCGTCAACGACACGAACACTACCATTCTTTACCGCCGTCTTCCACATCGTGGCCTTAGGATATTTCCGCTGATGGTCAAGCAGATAAGGAACAGGCAGGAAACCTTCTGTAAAAACCTTCTCAAAACCTTCCGGAGTATATAAGTTCGGTATATTGTCTTCCAGTATACAAATAGCGGTTTTGCACTCCTCATACAGTTCTTCTGCCCGTTCAAGTGTCTCCATATGGTGTTTCATGTCCGGTACGAGTCCCTTAATCCGGGCTTGCCTATACTCCCTCAGGGCAGACAACGTTATCTGTATACTTTCCTTTATAACAGGAGGTGTTGCCAGCCTGACTGCCTCGCAGTAATTCACCACATGCACAATTTGCGGACTGTCACTATTATCCGGTTCCAAATCATCCATCAGACAAGTGACGGCGGCAAGCTGTATTTTAGCATCTTCCAAATCAGGAGAGAAATAATCAAGCCCAGCACGCGACTGAAGACTGAAACGAAAGTTCCCGTCTTCCAACTCACGCACAAGCCGTATCAGCGTCCGCCCCTTTGCCAAATCCTGTATACCGATTGTATATTTCGGCGTATTCAACATATTCTGCAATATAAGATGACGCACCCCAAGCCTCTTACATGCTTTTGCCGCAAGATAACCTGATATAATGTAACTAACATCGTCGCATCCACGGAACGCGAAATGATGAGGGACATTAGGTTCGACAGGCTTACCTGTGGTTACGATATAACCAATAGCATCAAAATGCTCTCTCAAATTTTCAAGCAGAGTATTACTTCCGCGCCCATCCAATTCATTAAACCACCAAAAAGACAGAGCATGCCATGAAATATTAAGAGAACGCTCATGTATGCGTGCCAGTTCAGGAACATTCTTTGTCCCTGAATATGTCCGTGTAAGCATCGGACGTGCGTTTTCTCTTATCACCCGATATTCGATTTCCGAATTTACTGGTATTCCGCCGCCGTTTGACAGTCCTTCCCAATTTTCTCCAAAATGAGATTGTGTCAACTGCGAGCTGCCTATCGACAAAACATCAAGCAATCCGGATGCCGCAAGTTCCTCACACCATGAATTGTATTCTTTCAATGCCTCCTCACGATTTACATTATAAGGTCCGGAATGTGTTCTTATTATAGGTAATGTATGCTTGGCTGTCGCATAATCAAGGCGGGCGAGATATGAGTCATCATCTTTGCCACATTGCGCATAGCCGAAATGATCAGGAGAGACAATATGCCTATATCTCTCCGACTCAATCAATTCCTTGGCAAAATTCCATCGCATCCTATCATACTCGTCATCCTGAGAGACTGATACTGGTATACGTTCCTGTGGCACACCAAGCATAGTCAACGACCGTACAGGCGGTTCGTCTCCACGAAATACAAGAACAGAACCTCCTGTTTTCCCCGACACCATATCGCAAGTATCCGGTAATCCGGCGAAATGAATGCCTTTCAGCCTGCCTCCGTCTTTTGAGAACATCTTGTCACCCAACAGCCGCTCATATAAAGAAAGAAACAATTCACAACCTTTCTGCGGGTCAAGTCTGTAACTAAAGCCGAGACGTGTTATCCCGTTCTCCCCTATCCAACGCTTTACCAGACCATAATTGTTAAGACGGGTCAGGTTTTCCAACGCTCCATTCACGTCATCGCCGGCAATACATACCTTGTAACCACAATCTCTCAAAAGATTGGCTATTGTGAACAGTCCCATTGTGTGTACATCAACCAATGGCTTTATTAATCCATAAACCTCCGATGTGTCCATTCTGTTAACCTTGAAAAAGTTTTATTATTTCGTCTTTCGACATTCCGGAAAGGTTCAAATTGTCAAGCGTACGCCCTTTTTCACGAAAATCAATGTCAAGCAAAGAAGATGTCAATACTATCAGCGAGTCCATCAAAGGGGTGTCCACGCCTGCCAAACGGGCAAGCTCGCTCATCGGCAAAAGACCGGTAGGAATGTCTTCCGTCAATTGACGCGTAAATATAGTTCCCGGCCCGAGAATATCGTTATAAGCAGGATTGTTCCTGAACCGCTCTTTCAATGTACACCCTTCGGTTTCCGGATACGCATACCTTATCCATTCAAAAACAGGCATAAGCCTTATACCATACGCTCTGCCGATACGTAACCGCTCTTTATCAAGTTTCTCGATAAAAGCCGCAACTTCATCGGTCATATCACGATAGAAATAAAACTTATCGTTACGCTCGATGGTAGCCACATTAAAAATAACTATCGACGGATGAAATATAGCTCCTATATTCTCCAAACCTGTATGGATAAAGTTCACAGCAGGAATAAACCCAGGGAACAAATCACCGAACCGACTTATTATAGTTTCGGTTTCCAACGGAGTACGGCCGGTCAACGGCACATTGTCTTTTACTCCTATCACTTTCACCACCCCGTCCCTGACCTTACGACACGCATATAATAAAGTCTGCGCCTCGGCTATCATGACATTGAGTTCTTTCCGTTGTGCCAACACTCCGTTCAGTTCAACTATTCCCAGCGTTCTTCCCGGATTGAGGATAATTGCCTGCCCGTTACGGAGAAATGGCAACATCAGATTCGCTATTTCCCTATGTGCGGTAGAAGTTGTGACAATCATTATCAAATCGGCAAAACACACAGCCTTTTCAATACTGTCCGTTATAATTTCCACCACCCCTACGGCATTCAATGCCCCTTCGAGTCTTATTATGTTATCCGGTATATCAGGTTTCCTTCGTCCGTAAAGGCATACCGGCAATCCCATGGCAGCACAATATCCCGCTACCGCCTGTCCTCCGTTGCCTGTTCCGATAACAGTAATCTTCCGCATAGCACCGCTCTTCACTTAAAACAAACCATGTATCATCATATCTTCACCGATTGATGATATAACCTTAACGTGCGAATCCACAAAAAACTGTTTGTCATCAAGCTCTTTCGCCGTGTTAGCCGTTATGAGGTAACCCGCAGGGCGGTCACCGCTTGTCTTGACATGTTCTATCTTCATCCCTGCTGTCTTATATTGGAAATAATCATCTATCACACCAGTATCTTTCAACATGTCGAAACCTTCCAGATGATCAAACACTCCTGGGGTACAATATATATAAACCATCTTGGCATATTCGACTTGCTTTGAAGGATTCACGGAGGGTGTCTCTCCCAGTATCAGACTCACATATTCCGCCATTATGTCAACCCCTGTCAACCTGTGGATCAAACTGTACTTCGAGCCGCCTCCCATTCTTGCGCTGAACTCGATTACACTCATACCCTCTTCACCGTCTATCAATTGTACCAACAGCGGGGCGTTAACTATGCCGAAAGCAGCCGATATACAGTCTGCTATTCTTTCCAACTCACGTTGCTTTGCCAAATCAACCACCGGATATATGCTTGCGAGAATAGTGAAAGACGATCTCTTCGGTATTTTCACGGACTTGGTGGCAGACAGGAATATCGCTTTCCCGTCTTTAATATAAAAATCAGCGGAAATCTCATCTCCTTTTTTGTATTCTTCCACAACGGCTGTGCAAGTGCGGCTCGCCTTTATGGCATTCTCGATACATAAAGCCAGTTGCTCTTCTTCATCCACAAGACTGACACCTTTCGAAGAATTACAGTCAACCGGCTTTACAACCAGCGGAAAAGTGAAATTTTCCAATATACCAACATCCTGTTTGTCGATAATAGCATATCGGGCCGTCGGAATTCCATTGTCCGCCAGTATCTTCTTCATATACGACTTGTTGGTCACATTAAGTCCCAGACGATGAGACAGGTAACACGGCAGCCCCAACTGCTCTGAAACATTTGCCACGGTGAGCAGAGCCTGATCGGTGCAAGCCGTACAAACAAGCCCCACCCTTTCCGCGACAGCTATGGCTTTCACCCGCTCCACATCAAGAGTGCTCGCCACTATATGTTTATCCGCATAATCACGGGCTGGCGGATTTTCAAAATAGTCTATCAGTACGACCGTATGTCCGCGACGTTTCAATTCGCATATCAGAGCAATCTGATCGGCCCCTCCGGCCAACACAAGTATTTTCATCTTTCTATCAGTGATAATATTCTTTCCACATCCTCACCGCCCAGCTCATGGTGCATCGGCAGGCATATCACGCTGTCGGCCATGCGGTGGGCCTCGGGAAGATTCGACGGTGCAGCAGAAGGAAGGCCGCGATAGGTAGAGAACGTGCTTATGAGCGGATAGAAATACCGTCGGCCGAACACTCCGGCATCGCGCATTTTGAAATACAGCTCATCACGCGACATGCCGTATTCGCTCTCGTCCACAAATACGGGGAAGTACGAATAATTATGCCTTACGCCTGGCATGTCGTTGAAAAACCTTAGGCCGGCAACGTCTTTCAACCTCTCACGGTATTGCAAAGCCACATTCCGGCGTGCCGCTATCGCCCTGTCCACCTGTTTCAAGTTCAGCAATCCGTAGGCCGAGCGTATCTCGTCCATCTTGCTGTTTATCCCGGGAGCCACCACTTCCGTCTCACTGGCAAATCCGAAATTTTTAAGATAATCGATACGTTTTTTTGTCTCGGCGTCTCTCACCACCAGCGCTCCCCCCTCAATGGTATTGAAAACCTTGGTGGCATGAAAGCTGAGCGTCGACATGTCGCCGGCGTTCAGCACGCTCACCCCGTCTTTCTCCACACCGAAAGCATGAGCCGCATCGTATATGACACGAAGTCCATACTTATCGGCTATGCTCTGTATGGCATCGGTATCGCATGGCGTACCATACACATGTACCGGCATTATGGCCGTTGTCTTCGGTGAAATGGCGGCCTCTATCCGCTCCGGATCAATATTTCCCGTCGCCGGGTCTATGTCCACGAACACAGGCTTGATACCGTTCCACCAAAGAGAATGGCTCGTGGCCACGAAACTGTAAGGAGAGGTTATCACCTCGCCCGTGACCCGCATGGCCTGCAATGCCGTAATGAGCGGAAGCGTACCATTGGTGAAGAGACTTACATAGGGTACTTTGAGATACTCGCACAACGCGCTTTCAAGACGCTTGTGGAAAGCGCCGTTGTTGGTTATCCACTTACTTTCCCAAATCTCTTTCAATGACTCGCTGAAACTTTCCAACTCCGGCAGAAGCGGCGATGTCACGGTTATCTTCTTGTTGTCCATGGCCTGTTTTTTATTTCCGTTATTTGACGGCTGTGCCGTTTATCTTCAAGTTCTTCACCACGCAGTTTTCTATCACAGTCTTGTCAAAGGCATTCTTCTTGTCTTGCACGTCACAGTTCTCGAACGTGAAATCCGTAAGGCGGTATTTGTCCGACTTGCCCACGTCGAAGAAGTTCTTGCAGTCCATCTTTATATTGCGCAATGTTATGTTGTTGCATGTGGAGAGAGGCATGTCGTCACGCTGTTCGGGCTTGAAGAACTGTGTCCACGGACGCACCACGAGGAAGCTGTTGCAGTCTCCCGTGAGGTCTTCCACCGTCACGTACTCATAATGCTGAGGCGTGTCAGGACGCATTTTGAGCCACAGCACACGGTTTGCCTGAGTCACGGTACACCGGCGCAGGATTACATTACGGTCGTGCAGGCTCTCGCTGCCGAGAGTGAGGCATCCGTGCACCTTGCCGTATGTACAGTCCTGGATGATGATGTTCGAGCACGGACCGTTGTTCGGATCTTTGTCCGCCCAAGTTCCCTTGCCGCCTTTGAGCACCACCGCGTCATCGCACACGCTCATGTAGCATCCGTGTATGAGTACGTTCTTGCACACGTCGAGGTCTATCGCGTCGGAGCTGGGGGCACCGCGCTTCGGGTCTACCGGTGTCACTCCGCTGTTGGGCGCATAAATATAGCAGCCGAGATAGCGCACATACTCGCTCTTATATAAGTGGTTTGTCCAGAAAGGGCTGTTGATGAGGCGCACATCCTGCACGGTGACGTTCTTGCTGTTTGATATGTATACCAGCCTGGGGCGCATGGCTTCGAGGTTGGTACACTGACGGTTATACTGGCGGCGTATCCAGAACTCCTCCCAATAATTGCGGCCGTTACCGTTGACAGTTCCTTTTCCCGCTATCGTGAAACCGTCCACACCGTCGGCGTTCACCAACGCGGCGAAATACTTGAGTGTCTGGCCCTCCATGCGGGTGGTAAGCAGTTTGAAGTCGCGTATGCGGTCGCTGCCTTTCAGTGTGCCGCCCTCTTCGACATAGAGGTGCGTGCCCTGCTTGAAGAACACCGAACCGGAAAGGAATGTTCCTTTCGGTATCACCACCACGCCGCCACCGGCCGCTGCCGCCTTGTCTATCACGGCCTGTATCTGCTCCGTCTGCACTATCGTAGAGTCATTCTTCACTCCATAGTCGGTGATGACATACTTACGGCCGAGCGTCTCCACGTCAACTTTCGACGTGTCACTGAACCACTCGGGAACAGGTGTACCGTCAGGGAAAAGTTCGACTTTCTTTTTCTTCGCGAACGATGCCGTGCAAATCACTGCGAGCGACAACGTGACAATCATTCTGATATTCATTTTCCTTAATACTGTTTTGTTGATTAGTTTACTGACCGCAAAGATAATATTTTTTTCCTAATAAAGGACAACCGGCACACCGATAATTTCTTTTCAAAACGACAAAGCGCATGAAGCGTCAAAATAAAATGAAAATCACGCACATACGGAAAAGAACAAGTCTCCGGCAGAAACACATGGGAATACAACACACTGGACAAAGCTCTCCATCATAAAAAAGCCGTTCTTCCATGAATCCGCAAAACACCTTACGCACTATCATGAAAGATATCAAAAAATCCGACAAAAAGCCTTTCAAAACTCACCCGTTTTGAAAAAACTACCGCCCGACCCGATTTTCCCGAAATATCACACTCCCCTCACAACAGCCTGAATATCAATACAATACACCAAACCTCGCCTAAACCTGCACTCCTGGCATCGGTTGCCGGGCACTATTTTCTTGCAACGGGATACCCGTTGGAGTCCATTCAGCGGCATATCGCGAGGTAACGGGTATCCCGTTGCAAGACAACGAGCGGCCGAATGCAACCCAACGGGTGTCTAAACGTGACATCACCCCATACCACCGACCCTTGAACCACATCGCATATAGCGCATTGTATATCGCGTTCACGTTCTATTTCGTCCAAAAACAAAACGTTAAATTTATGACATTATTTTTACATTTGCCATACCTTTCAACACGGTCACAATTCCCATTGTCATAATAATTCAAAATAATTTCGTTTATTACGGTGATTATTCGTATCTTTGCAAGATAAAGCATGTGCCTGACACCGGCCGGCGACAGCGAACGAGACGGATTGACCGGAGACACGCTCCTTTCGCCATATCCGCGTTATATTTGCTAAAATCGTAATTTATCTATAAATATATCATTATGAAAGATTTCATCAAGTACACACTGGCCACCGTTACCGGTTTAGCCCTATCCGTCTCGCTGATGACCGCCATCTGCATTTTCTCACTGATAGGCATGGCTCTATCCGGAAGCGCTACAATGGCAGTGAAAGACAACTCCGTGTTTGTACTCTCCCTGTCGGGAATCCTACAAGAAAGAGCGAAAGACGACCCGATGAGCATTATCATGGGCAGCGCAGGAGAAAGCCTCGGGCTTGACAACATACTTGAAGCAATAGAAAAGGCCAAAGAAAACAATGACATTAAAGGAATATACATCGAGGCCGGCATGTTCGCCCCCGACGCTCCCGCTTCGGCACAGGCAATACGCAACAAGTTGAGCGACTTCCGAAAGAGCGGCAAGTGGATTGTGGCATATGGAGACAGCTATACCCAAAACGCATACTATATATGCTCTGTGGCAGACAAGGTATTTCTGAACCCGCAGGGAATGATAGACTGGCACGGCCTGGCGTCACAGCCTTACTTTCTGAAAGACATGCTCGCGAAGTTCGGAGTAAAGGTGCAGCTGTCTAAAGTAGGCAAATACAAAAGCGCCCCCGAAATACTCACGGCCGACGGCATGAGCGAGCCTAACAGAGAACAGGTGACCGCATACCTGCAAGGCACATGGAACTCAATGGTGAAAGACGTGAGCGCCAGCCGCAGGGTCTCAACGGAAAAACTCAACGAATATGCCGACAACCTCATCATGACGGCCGAGCCGGAGAGTTACATATCCATGAGACTCGTAGACAAACTTATGTACACGGACGAGGTCAAAGTCGAGATAAAAAAACTGCTCGGCATCGACAATGATGAGACTATAAACCAGCTGTCACTCGGCGACATGGCAAACGTGGAGCGCAAAAACAGCGACAAGGGAGACAATATTGCCGTTTACTACGCTTACGGAGACATCGTCGACATGGCACCCGGAGGGTTGTCGAGCGAGAATTGCATCAACGCCCAAGTCGTATGCAGGGATCTTGACAAGCTCGCCGACGATGACGACGTGAAAGCAGTAGTCATCCGAGTCAACTCAGGCGGCGGAAGCGCATACGCATCCGAGCAGATATGGCACTCGGTGGTTAACTTGAAAAAGAAAAAGCCCGTGGTGGTTTCCATGGGAGGATATGCCGCCTCCGGCGGTTACTACATGAGCTGCGCCGCAAACCATATCTATGCAGAGCCGACGACACTCACGGGAAGCATCGGCATATTCGGTATGTTCCCTGATTACAGCGGCCTGCTGACCGACAAGCTCGGAGTGAAATTCGATGAGGTAAAGACAAACCGGCACAGCGCTTTCGGCACACCGGCACGCCCGTTCAACGAGGAAGAGATAGCCTATCTCAACAAATATATAGACCGCGGATACAATCTGTTCCGCAAACGTGTGGCCGACGGCCGCAAGATGTCGGTAGACGCCGTGGAGAAAATAGCCCAGGGACGTGTATGGACAGGCAGCGACGCACTGAAAGTGAAACTCGTCGACGAGCTTGGCGGTCTTGACAAGGCTGTGAAGAAAGCCGCCCGACTGGCAAAACTCGACGAATACCATACGACCGGCTATCCGGCACCTCCGAGTTTCATGGATCAGTTCGTGTCAAGAATGTCGGGCAGAAACTATCTCAACGAGCAAATGAAGAGCGTGCTCGGAGAGTTCTACGCACCGTTTATGTTCATCAAAGACATAAACAACCAGAACGCCATACAGGCCAGAATGCCTTACAGGATAGTAATGAAATAACCCGGAAACGGCACAGGACAAAATGGAAGGAGACCTCATAAAGATAAACTACCGGCTGTTGCCGCTCAGTTGGATATACGGCGCTGCCGTAAGACTGCGCAATACACTGTTCGAAGTGGGAATATTGAAAAGCAGGGCTTTCGACATCCCGATGATATCGGTGGGCAACATCACAATCGGAGGCACTGGCAAAACACCGCACGTGGAGTATCTCGTAAGACTGCTGAAAGACAGATTTAACGTGGCGGTGCTCAGCCGGGGATACAAACGTAAAAGCCGCGGCTTCGTGCTCGCCGGCGCAGACTCTACAGTGAGGGACATCGGAGACGAGCCTTACCAGATGAAAACCAAGTTTCCCGACATAACCGTAGCTGTCGACAAAGACAGGTGCCACGGTGTGGATCGGCTTACAGACGACAACACAGCGGAAGACATCGACGTGATATTGCTCGACGACGCGTTTCAGCACCGGTATGTCAAACCCGGTATAAACATACTGCTTGTAGACTATCACAGACTGATAATATACGACAAACTGTTGCCGGCGGGACGCCTGCGGGAACCCCTGTCAGGCAAGAACAGGGCAGACATCGTTATCGTCACGAAGTGCCCGAAAGGACTGAAACCGATGGAGTTCAGAGTTATCACAAAGGCTATGAACCTTTACCCATACCAGCATCTGTACTTCACTACACTCGACTATGACTCGCCACGCCATATATTCGGCAACGGCGAGAGGCAGCTCGGCACGCTGAAAGACGAGAACATACTGCTGCTCACGGGTATAGCGTCGCCAGGACAGATGATGATAGACCTCAAAGAACATACCGGAAGCATCACACCGCTCACGTTCAGGGATCACCATGCGTTCACGAAGAAAGACGCGGAGAAGATCAACAGGGCATTCGAGCGGCTGCCGTCACCGAAGATTATCATCACCACCGAGAAAGACGCGACGCGACTTCAAGGTCTCGAAGGACTGGACGAAGAGGTTCGCAACAGCCTCTACGCACTGCCGGTGAAAGTGCGCTTCATGCTCGAACAGGAAGAACGGTTTAACGAAAATATAACAGGTTATGTACGAAAGAATTCAAGAAACAGCATCCTGGTTAAAGCAAAGGATGACAACAAGTCCAAAGACGGCCATCATTCTGGGAACAGGCCTCGGACAATTAGCTTCAGAAATAACTGACGCATACTACTTCCCGTATCAGGAAATACCCAACTTTCCGGTGTCGACGGTAGAGGGACACGCCGGAAGGCTTATCTTCGGAAAGCTCGGCGACAAGGACATCATGGCCATGGAAGGCCGCTTCCACTACTACGAGGGCTACTCGATGAAGGAAGTGACGTTCCCCATCCGCGTGATGTACGAGCTGGGCATCGAGACACTGTTTGTCTCCAACGCCTCGGGCGGCATGAATCCGGAGTTCAAGATAGGCGACCTGATGATTATAACAGACCACATCAACTTCTTCCCCGAGCACCCGTTGCGCGGCAAGAACTTCCCCACCGGTCCCCGTTTCCCCGACATGCACGAGACATACGACAACAAACTCATTGCCGAGGCCGACGCAATCGCGGCCGAAAAGGGCATCCGCGTGGTTCACGGCGTATACGTGGGAGTGCAAGGCCCGACATTTGAGACACCCGCGGAATACAAGATGTATCACCGGCTGGGCGGTGACGCCGTTGGCATGAGCACCGTGCCTGAAGTCATCGTGGCGCACCATTGCGGCATAAAGACCTTCGGAATAAGCATCATCACCGACCTCGGACTGGAGGACACACCCGTGGAAGTGAGCCACGAGGAAGTGCAGATAGCCGCCAACAAGGCTCAACCGCTCATGACGGAGATCATGCGCGAGATGATAAACAGGGCGTAATAATTACGCCGGCCGATTATGAATTTTGAATTATGGACGACATACACAACGGTCATCCATAGTTCAAAATTCATGGCTTTATGCAGAATATTTCATTTCACCCGCCATACATTCGCGGCAAACAGTGCCCATGATGCCATAGCAACCGGAATATCAAGACATCAGGCCGCATAAACGAACCCGCATATACAGGAATGCTATTAACAAGCAAACAGTCCAACATTAACAGTATAATTACAACCCAATTAAAGAATGAACATCTCAGAATTAGGTGAGTTCGGCCTCATCAGCAGACTGACAAAAGACATCAAACCGAAAAACGAATCTACAAAATACGGTGTGGGAGACGACTGCGCCGTTGTTCATTATCCCGACAAAGAAGTTCTCATCACCACCGACATGCTCATGGAAGGAGTACACTTCGATCTCACATACACCGACATGAGACATCTCGGATACAAGTCGGCGATGGTGAACATAAGCGACATATTCGCCATGAACGGTACCCCGAGGCAACTCACGGTGAGCCTCGCGCTGAGCAAACGGTTCACAGTGGAGGACGTGGAGATGTTCTACGAAGGACTCCGCATGGCGTGCGACAAGTGGAACGTGGACATTGTCGGAGGCGACACCACATCATCATACACAGGGCTTGCCATCAGTATAACATGCATCGGAGAAGCCGACAAAGATGAGATAATATACAGAAATGGAGCCAAGGAAACCGATCTCGTGTGCGTGTCGGGCGACCTTGGAGCGGCATACATGGGCCTGCAACTGCTCGAACGGGAGAAAAGCGTATACTACCAGCAGGTAAACGAGGCAAGAAAAAAAGGAGATCAAAAGGCATTAAAGGAGCTGGCACAGTTCCAACCGGAGTTTGCCGGCAAAGAATATCTGCTGCAACGGCAACTGCAAGCCGAGGCACGGGGCGACATCATCAGGCGACTGCACGAGGCCGGTATCCGCCCTACGGCCATGATGGATATCAGCGACGGCCTTTCGAGCGAGCTCATACACATCTGCAAGCAAAGCCACACCGGATGCCGCATCTTCGAGAAAAACCTGCCGATAGACTATCAGACAGCGGTAATGGCCGAGGAACTGAACATGAACGTGACCACATGCGCACTCAACGGCGGCGAAGACTACGAGCTGCTCTTCACCGTGCCGATAGGAGACTACGGAAAGATAGAAGCACTGGAAGATGTAAGACTGATAGGACATATCACCAAAGAAAGCCTTGGAACTGTCCTCGTGACCAGAGACGACAACGAGTTTGAGCTCAAAGCGCAGGGCTGGAACCCGCTAAGCAAGGAATAATACGGCAAATGACAAGACAGCACAGGCCGTATTGTTAAAACACCTTAAACAACAACTTTTTAGCATTCGTTTATGCTGTTTTGTTAAT
>NZ_BEWV01000220.1 GCF_002933775.1 Prevotella sp. MGM1 | reverse complement strand
TTGGCTTGCGTTTAGCGTCTGAATGCGAGGCAACGGGACGCTGAATGGAAAAAATCGGAAGGGCAGGTGGGGTAGGTTTGATAGGGGAGGCAGGTTTGAAAGGTGTATTAGGTTGATGCACAGGTGTTTATGCTATACTGCTCATAATTAGCTTATTTCCGGTCTTTGGGTTTTAATTTTGAAACGGGCGGAATATGGAGGGCGTTTTGTAAATATTATTCATTTATGCGGGTTGATGTCTCCGGATGTGCGGGTTGATGTCTCCGATAACTCTACGGATGTCTGTTTCCGGTCAAAGGAGAAAGCCTACGGACGTAGGCATGTTTGCTGTCGATGTCAGAAAAAATATTACTTATGGCTTTGGTCGGCATGTATGCCGAAAAGCGGCATACCGCCGATATGCCCTTGCGGTGCGTATCGACGGTATGTCAGGCGTGTTTTTCATTCAAGTGATTTCGTTATCTGGCGGCGAAGAACATCCCGTCGTTCATCGCCATGCGCAGGTTGTACACTCCTGCCTCGTCGGGAGTGACGTCCATGCTGCGTCCGTCGGGCAGGAAAGCCCTGATAGTGCCGTCTTCATTGAAGCGGAATATCTCTGCCTCCTGGCCGTCTGATTTCAGTGTCCACGAGTCGTTGGTGTTGTCGTGCACGAAGAGCACCTTCTCACCAGTGGGCTTTGTGATCTCGTATCCGTCTTTCAGTGTTTTCACTGCATATTGTTTTCCGTCCTGTCCCCAGACGTTTTCCACCTGTCCTGCCTTTGCAAGGGGGCTTGAGCCGCTCCAGAACTCGATTGAGTTGAGCACCAGCAGGTCGGCCAGTCCGAACAGTGCGTATACCGGTGAGCCAACGATGAACACCAGCTCGTTGACGAATTTATTGCTCAGTTTCTTGTTCCATGCCAGTGTTTTGTTGAACAGTGGGAACGAACCGATGCACGAACTTGTCATCATGGCTCCGGCCATGAGACAAACGAAGACTTTGATAGTAATCTTTCTCATAATTTTTCCGTTTTAAAATGTTATTATTTCATGGTCTTGCGGCCGCCCGCCGTGCTTGCCGTGCGTTCCCGCAGCCGTTTTCGGTGCAAATATAATGATTGATTTCCACAGGTTGACGCAAACGCGTCTCTTTTTCATTTTTCTTTTTTTACGTTATGTTTCTTTTGTTTTTCCGGATCTTCTTTTTCCGTCCGTTTTCATTATATGGTGAGGTGTTCAGGCATCTTGCGGCAGATGTCGTTTCTTTTTGCGTACGATTGCCGTATAATCCGGATAAGAATGGTTATCTTTGCAGAAAACATAATACACAATGCTTATGATTAAAAATCTAATGACATTCATTATTCTGCTTGCCG
Source organism: Prevotella sp. MGM1 (assembly GCF_002933775.1). Classification (GTDB taxonomy): domain Bacteria; phylum Bacteroidota; class Bacteroidia; order Bacteroidales; family Bacteroidaceae; genus Prevotella. Next base: position 1,447 of record NZ_BEWV01000220.1, on the reverse strand, counting down.
CCGTGGCGCAACCTGCCGTTGCCGGGAAACGTAAAGGACAGACAGACCGCGAGTACTGGTGCTCGCTGGCCTATAAAATGGCCCGGCCGGTGCTCGAAAAGATGGCCGACGGCCGCTTGCAGGCCGACATGCAGGTTGAGGTCAGCCCCACGTGGGATGGCCGTGACAGACGGGTGACGTATATGGAGTGCTTCGGCCGTCTGATGGCCGGCATTGCCCCGTGGCTCGCCCTGCCCGACGACGGCACGGCCGAGGGGGCCGGTCGCCGCCAACTGAGGGAGTGGGCGCTTGCGAGCTACAGGAATGCCGTGGATCCGCAGTCACCCGACTATCTGCTGTGGCGCAATGAAGGGCAGACGCTTGTAGACGCCGCCTACGTGGCGGAGAGTTTCGTACGTGCCTATGATGCGCTGTGGATGCCGCTCGACAGCGTTACAAAAGCACGGTATATAGACGAGTTTACCCGCCTGCGCCGTGTCGATCCGCCATATACCAACTGGTTTCTTTTCTCGTCGGTGATAGAGAGTTTTCTCGCCAAGGCTGGCGCGCCGTTCGACATGTTCCGTGTGAACACGGCCATCCGCAAGACCGAGGAGTGGTATGTGGGCGACGGATGGTATGCGGACGGTCCAGAATTTGCTTTCGATTACTATTCGAGCTATGTCTTCCACCCGATGTATCTCGAAACGCTCCGCAACATGATAGACTCCAAGCGAGGCTCGCGCATAGACTATCCGAAATACTATGACCGTGAGTTGCGCCGCGCGCAGAAGTATGCCATCGTGCTCGAACGGTTCATATCGCCCGAGGGCACGTTCCCGGTCTTCGGCCGCTCTGTCCCTTACCGAATGGCAGCCATGCAGCCGCTGGCCTTGCTCGCACGCATGGAGAGATTGCCGCGCGAGCTGACTCCTGCCCAGGTGCGTTGCGCCCTGACGGCCGTGATGCGCCGCATGTTCGACCGTCACGAGAACTTCAACGAGGGAGGCTATCTCACCATCGGCTTCTGCGGCAGTCAGCCCGGCATTGCCGACTGGTACACCAACAATGGAAGCCTTTACATGGCATCACTCGCTTTCATGCCGCTCGGCCTTCCCGCCGACAATGCCTTCTGGTCGTCGCCCGCCGAGGAGTGGACGCAGAAGAAGGCCTGGGGCGGCGAGCCGTTCCCGAAGGACCATGTCTGGAAAGACGAGATACGGACGAAAGACAAGTATTGACTTGCGGGCCGGCAGGTTGTCGGCAATCATGCCGGTCGAAAATAATGGAGGTATAAATAATAGTGTGTCAGCCCGGCCCCCATGTTGGTATGTTATGTGTAAATAAGCGGCTTTTTCTCTGATGCCCGTATGGCAATCCATACGGGCATTCTCCGTCATGATGTCATTGTATAGGGTCAGCGGATTTTTCCGGTGGGCGGGAGAGAGTATCAAGAGTATAATGTGGC
>NZ_BEWV01000219.1 GCF_002933775.1 Prevotella sp. MGM1 | reverse complement strand
GCGCAAAGATATGCTGGGTTGCGATGCGTGTCAAGGCGGAAAATAGAATGGTTACGCCGATGTAGATATATTAGGGAATGAAGATTTTAATTATAACTAAAGAAACAAGGGTAAATCCATTCCCTCGTTTCTTTATTGAATATCTATTCTGTTTAATGTTTAGAAAATAGCATACTTTTTAAATATTTAAGTATCCTGGTAAAATTACATTCTTTGTCTATAGCTACCCCGGTTCTTCTTGATATTCATTTAGAGTAGGCTCTATAGGTACATCTAATACTGCTTGATTGGGAATGCGAGGTAAAGCTTGACGCTGAATATAAAGTGCATATCTTTCTGTTATATGCCGTATAAAGGGTTGCAAGATACGCCCAATCTTAAAGTCCTTAATATCATCGTATTTTTTTATAATTATCTCCTGAAACTTAAAGAGATAAAATTTATTATTAATAAGAGGTCCTAAAATCGCTTCATTATTATGCTCATTAAAAATTCCATATTTCCCATCGAATAATTCTTTTGCCTTAGAGTTAGTCAATGGAGTCATCCTAATTAAGTAGACTTTATTAGCGTCAGGACATTCAATGCATTTTTTTTCTTCACATTCACTGCATTTAGGATTCTTACGACCAACACAATCACATGTCGGACGTATATTCAAATAATACTTATTACCTGAAAATTTATAAATATCACCTGTTATAGATGATGCTTTATTAGGATTTAAATCCATGCGTTGGGCTTGAAGAACATTTAAGACTTCATCTTTTGTGGATTTTATTTCTCCTACTTTAAGCAACTGCTCTTGATCAATGGAGAGAGGTTGCATTAATCCAAAAATATTTTGTGTTAGAACATCTAAAAGTTCCTCGTTTGGATTAACAGAATCCGCATCTGCCGCCTTCCATATGACCAATGGCCAATACTTCGTCGTTGATAGACTCTTTAATGCTTTTATCTTTGCTAAACTAATGGCATTTTCCCATTCCTTGAGAACATATATAGATGGAGTATTGTCAATCCAATCCCTAATTATCTCCATTACTTTAACTTCGCCATCTTCTATAATCTCCGCTTTATTTTTTATAAAAATAGGAAATTTATCCAGATCTATTTGTTGTTTTTTTAATTCATTTTCTATTTCACTAGCAGCAGAATTGCTAAAAATAAAAATAGGTAAGTAGCTATTTTCTAAAATATCTTTTATGAACTGGAGAAGAGAATCTCTGGTGCTTTTTTCTAATTCAGATGCACGAGGCATAGGATTGCCAAATTCATCATTTATGCTAACTAGTTCCCAGTCTAACAAAACAAAGCTAAATTTGGCAATATTGCTCCCACTTACATTTGGTATTTTATTATATTTCGCTAATGGGAATCCTTTATTTTCGAGATTCTCAACAATACGAATAATTTTATCGCTACTTTCCAGATTAAAAATCTGATCGTCAATTACCATTCCGATGCCAGAAAAGAGTTCCTCAATATTCATTGCGTTCTTGTTTTATGAAATTAACAACAAAGTTTGCTCCGCTTAAAATTCTGTCTTCTTGCAATTCGGCTAACTCAATGGAATAGTCGTTGCGTTCCATTAGTTTCCGTGAAATATATAGACCTAAGCCACGTCCTTCTTGACCTTTCCCTGAATAAAAGGCATCAAAAATATAAGGCTTATCTTCATTGCGAATGCCAGAACCATTGTCTGAAAATATTAGTTTGCAACTATTTCCATCCAATGTAATAATAATTATTTTATTGTTTTTCTCTTCTAGCCAATAAATAGCATTGTCCAAAAGATTTATCAATAGTTGTAAGAGATCTGCATCTGTACATTTTGCTACTAAGGGAGATCCTATAATATTTATCTTATATTCAATCTTATGTTCTGTCAAAGTACGCCTATATATGGTTATAACTTTGTCCAAAATATCTTTTACTCTTATTTGACGACGTCTTTGCTTAGATGAAGTAAACAACATCTGCAAATCTTTCATTTGATTTTGAATGTATGAAAATATTCCATAAAGTTTTTGAAGTTCTGATATTAAAAGAGAGCGGTCAAAATTAGAATGTAAAGAGTCTTCGTATAGAGATCTTAATTCGTCAATCCCTTTGTTCAACATCATCATAATATCATGACTAGCTGTTTCTACCGAGATACCAACAGCGGCTAAAGATTCTGTACGTTCGACTCTGCAACTTAAATATTTATTCTCAGATTTATAAGCACTCTCTAATTGAGTTAATAGGGCCAACGCATGCTTGTCATCCTTAAGTTGATTACGAAGATTGGATATTTCTTTACTTACCGCATCTTTACGTATCTTATCAAGCTGTGACTTCTTTTCTTTATCTGCCAAATATGCAGCATAAGCTCCATTACGTATGTATGATAGTAAACTTTGTATTATACAAATAAAATCAGAGGTATAATACCCCTCTTCAATAAGCCCTTCTCTATTCGTTTTATCTTTCAAATGCGGATTCCCGAATTTGGTTATTTTGATTCTTCCAACAATTTGATCATTACTTAAAAAATCACCAGCACGTACAGTTCCACGGCGTATTTCTATTTGTAACCAGTCATCGTCAGGATCACCATAAGGAAGAACACGAATATTATCACGTAATAAGTATATTCTGTGTTCTTTAATTATGGATTTAGCCTCTTTGGGCAGGTAATATTTTGATGTCTCATCCTTGGAATTCAAATCAAAAACATAAAAATCAAACTCAAAATTACCAAAGTCAGAAACTCTGCGAAATATTTTAGTTGTTTTATCTTGAAAATGATTTCTAAAGACACTCAACCCCCTCAATGCATCTTCTTGGATACTCACAGATTTAATAATACCATTTTGTTTATATGTGAATAATCCTGATTCTGAAGAATAGTGTCCATTTGTTATTTGTAGAACGCTTTGTGTCTCTATTAAATTACGTAAAGTAATGTCGTTCGATTTTTCATCATTAACCAAAGTAGCTCCGTTGAGATATAATCCAATCGTAAAATTGTTCTGCTTTTCATCCGAACTTATTACTTCATTAAACAAATCTCCAAATCTCAGAAAACTATCTTTGATTGGCTTAAGTTTTGCCAAAGACCATGAACCAGATAGATTTGATATCTCAATACGAGTTCCATGACTATTCTCACATTTGTTGAATTTTAAATTATTAATAGCGACATCATGCTCCACAAACACATTAGGAGATTGATCTTCTAATTTAAAATTCAATTCGTCTAGATAGAGTCCTTCATTACCTTCTTTAGCTCCGTCTATAAAATCACTATCATATGAGCTTAAATCAAAACACAAAGTATATTCTTTACTACTTTCGGATTCCCCTTTTGAATTTAAAAGCCAATTTGCAGGTCTAGTTGTTAGATTTACAGTTTTGCCTAGTTTTAGCATAGCGTATCTACCGATACCTTTCTCCCCCTGAATAATACGATTATATTTAGGAGTTCTCCGTTCTGAACCATCTTTAGAAAATTTATTAGGCGTAGCCGGACTCATCCAAGATTTTTCAATCCTATCAGATGTCATGCCACATCCATTATCTTCAATAATAATTCGAGATTCTGAAGTAATATTTAAAGACTCTGTGAATCCCTCAAAAGAGACCTTAACCCAATCTGCATCTGCATCATAGGCATTTTTTATCAATTCGATAACTGCTATCTGCTCGTTCTTTATTAGTTGATCACCCAACATGGTCAACAACCGTGCAAATGGTCTGATTGTTAAATTCTTAGCCATACTAATTACATTTTCTTGCAAAAATTACAAACTCCTCTGAATAAACTTTCCTACAACTGCCTTTAACACTAGCAAATTTCCCGTTAGTATCTCGATATGGGGTAAGTATTTTATTAGAAATTTTACGTCTATCTACTTCTATATTGACGAATCCTTCTTCCAACAAACATTCTGTCAAATGCTTCGCATTATCAATTTTTACTCCTTTATACTCTGTATTACCTATAACAAACAGGCAGGCACCTCTAGAATTCAACATTTCAGCTACTTTATGTACAGTTGACTGCATGTCAATGTAATATTGTGCAATAGAACGCGCTTTTCTTTTGTCTATTGAATACATCTTGAATACTATGTCTTGACCTACATTGTTTAATCTTTTCAGGTTTTTATTGAACTCTTGTGAATGATATAAACTTCCTATTGTGCCTTCACGAAGTAATCTGAAATCATCAGTATATTCAAGCCAAAGCGTTGATAATTGATGTAAATCAGCATATTCATATGAAGTTACATATGGGGGACTGGTTACAATCAAGTCAGCAAATGGTTTATTAATATTGATATCCAATATATTAGTTCTTATAATATCCGCCTCTCCATATTCTTCACTTATATTTTCCATATTTGCTTTTCGCATCATATTTACTTGGTATATATATGAAGAAAGTACATCCTTAGGTTGCTTCTTAGGATCAATTTGTGGCTTAATTGATTTTGTAAGCCATCGTGAACAAGATTTTAATATATTAGAGAAAGCACACAGGAAGAAATTTCGATATAATCCGCCATTGGTAACCTGATATATTGCAGACCTAAGTTTTAATAGATCATCAATGTGCGCTTCATCAAACCAGTAGCGTATACGCTCATTAGAATAGACGCGATTGCTTTTATCTACACTACTCGTTTTGTACACAGCTATTATTTGGTCAAAAATATCTTTCAGTTGTTTATCCTGGTATACATTACTTTTAGTTTCTGCAATCAATGTTGCCACAGGATTTATATCACATCCCCAAAAATGCTTGCCGCTCCTTACAGTTTCAAATGCGACCGTACCACAACCACAGAAAATATCTGCTACAGTTTTGACTGATATATTGTATTCTTCGGCTTTATGGATTGCTTTTGTTGTAATAAATGCAGGAAATTTAGCTGGATATGCATGTATACTATGCATACGCCTTTCCCGTTCTGCCGGCATATTCCATTCTTCTTTGACACCAATTGTATCAAAGTCAAGGGAGCGATAATTCTCAAGTGTTACATTCATTCTTGCTTTTGCTATTATATACAATATATCTAATATAAAGACAAAGGTACAAAATAATTTCTAGTTAATCAAATTTATTGGATAGCCATTGCTATTGGATTCTCTCTCTATATATATTCCCCCTCATTCATTTGTTCTTTTCAGAGATATTCACTACCTTTGTATTTGGAAACCTTCACGCAACCTTGCGCAGAACGCAGCAAGTCATTGGTGGAGCAATCGGAGGAGATTACGGTCTAGCCGCTTTTAGAAAGTGATAATATTCAGCCACTTGGAAATAAATTACGATTCCTGGTGGTTACAAAAGAATATTTGGAACATGTCGTGACCAAACTGACATTTTTCGTTGGCCTTGCTTTTCGCAATGGTATGAAGAAGCGGATATTACATGCCTTGAAACAGGCTAATGGCAATTGGATTGTAGTTGCCGAACTGCTTGGAATAGGCCGAACTATATTATATAGCAAATTTTAAAAGTACGGACTTGGATATAGATTTTTACAACCATAGCCAATGATTTATTGATTTTCACTATTTGCAAAGGTTTGTTATTCAAAAAAATGATATTACCTTTGCAGATAAGAAAAGCGTTCTTTTGATTTAATGCAAGATGAGGCGGAATATAGAACTACGCTCGTTTCCAAATCGTTACCTAGCAAGAAATAAATCTTTGCAAACTATTCAATTTCAGCGATAAAGACAATTTAATATGTCTTAACCCGTGCCAGGTGATGTTTTTATTGATGCCGCACAGTTTCGCCACCGCCTTGATGCCGTTCTTGCAGTTCGCATAGCAGGGAACGGGCAACAGTTTCCCGTCCCCGGTCATGCCGCTGTACTTCCGGATGATGTGGCCCGGCACTTCCAGCAGGCGGATGTTGGATTCCACGCCTGTCTTCTGTCGTTTGGTCTTGATCCACAGATGACCGTCAAAGGAGGTTTGCAGGTTCTCTTCCGTAAGGTTATACATGTCCGTCCAGCTCAGCCCCGTGAAGGTGCAAAAGATGAACAGGTCGCGTATCAGTTCATATTTTTTCTTTTTGAACGTCCCGTTTATCAACAGGCTTATTTCCTCCTTTGTCAGAAAGCCGCGTTTCGTTTCCTCTTTGGTGATGTGGTAGGCGTAGAACGGGTCACGTGGAAGCCAGCCGTTGTTGATGGCTGTATAGATGATGCTGCGAAACGGCATCATGTACGACCAGACGGTGTTGGTGCAATGGTTCTTCTCCGTGCGGAGGAACAGTTCAAAATCCGTGATGAATGCCGGGGTAAGCTCGCGCAAGGCGATGTCGCTCATCTTGTAGCGTTGTCTGATGAACTCCGACAGATGGTTATAGACGGTGCGGTATTTCAGGTAGCTGCGCACGCTTTTCATTTTTCCTACCATCTTGGCGTAGTCCTCATTATGTTGCTTGAACACGGCAAGCAGGGTCTTGTGGTTCTGTCCCAGTCCCAGATAGGCGTTGCGTACTTTCTCTGCCGTGACATAGCTGTCCGCGTCGCATACTTCCTGATATGCACGGTTTATGCCCACACGTATCTTGTCAAGCATACGGTTACCTTCCTGCGCCACGAGGCTGCGACCGGACAGACGCCCGGTTTCCACGTTCCAGATGCTTTCCTCCACGTCCAGTTTGCTGCTGAACTGTGATACCTTTCCGTTCACCGTGATACGGCACATCACGGGAATCAATCCGTTCTTCTTCGGCGCATTGCGCTTGAGGTAGAACAATACTTTGAATGTGCTTCTGCTCATACTCTACTTTTTGTTTGCAAAATTAAACCATGTAGAGCTGGAAGACGGTAGGCAAATCACAGCATATCGGCGCATTCACACCCACATCTCATTTTTTTGAGCAGGTCCCGCTGACATTTCCAAAAGAATCCTTAAATTGGCATCCAATGGCGTATGGATCAGCGGATATGCCAGTGTCCTCAGCAAGCTGTTCTTTTGTGAAAAAGAGTAACGGGATAGTAACGTAACTCTTGCTTCAAACGGCTTTTTTGCGGCATTCAGTGGCTTTGGCAAAGTCCTCGTCGGAATCGCTAAAACGCTTTATCTCAACGTTCATTCACCATTTTTCTCCTATTCTCGTTTTTTTGTAGTATCTTTGCGGAATAACAAACACCAATACAACTTGACAAAAAATAGAAAATTCGTTGTGATTTGCTTTAAAATTCGTATCTTTGCAAGATAACAAACACCTTTACAGGGCACACCAACGCACCGAGAAAGTTGTGATTTGCTTTAAAATTCGTATCTTTGCAAGATAACAAACACCTTACAAGCCAATCACCGTCCGGTTGAAATGTTGTGATTTGCTTTAAAATTCGTATCTTTGCAAGATAACAAACACCAAAGACATACTTGTGAACTTTGCAAATTACGTTGTGATTTGCTTTAAAATTCGTATCTTTGCAAGATAACAAACACCTTCCTTGCCTGACAACCTCACCGTGGGCGGGTTGTGATTTGCTTTAAAATTCGTATCTTTGCAAGATAACAAACACCAAGTGATTTGGCGTCACTACCACCCATTTGTTGTGATTTGCTTTAAAATTCGTATCTTTGCAAGATAACAAACACCTACATGCTTGAGTTTGTCAAGCAACCCCTCGTTGTGATTTGCTTTAAAATTCGTATCTTTGCAAGATAACAAACACCCTTATTACTTTCATCTGCGTTATCGTGCCGTTGTGATTTGCTTTAAAATTCGTATCTTTGCAAGATAACAAACACCTTCGGCATTTTGAAAATCTCATCGCAACAGTTGTGATTTGCTTTAAAATTCGTATCTTTGCAAGATAACAAACACCACAATATGTATAATTATCTGTAATACAGTAATATATGGAGTTTGTTAGGATTGAGAAAAAGGGTGTGGTTACATAAACGGGATTTCACTTAATAGTGAAATCCCGTTTATATATTAATAATATGGGGATATAAGCCGTATTTATATCATTAAAAAAGTTCTAGTTGTTGTCCCGGTGCTGATGTCGTGATGGGCTTGTGTCCGTAAAAAACTTTAATATTGCCAAATTGTTTGTCTGTGATACACATTATCGCGACCTGACCATATTGAGGAAGAAATGCTTTGACACGTTTTATATGTACTTCTGCATTTTCCATGCTTGCGCAGTGGCGTACATATATTGACATTTGAAACATTGTAAAGCCGTCACGTTGCAGATTCTTGCGAAAAAGCGCATATTCTTTTTTGTCTTTCTTTGTCTCGGTAGGCAAATCAAAAAATACGAGTACCCACATAATGCGATATTCACTGAATCGGTTCATAATCAGTTTCTATTATCTCTCGGGATATGATATACGGCGTATCTCTCCGCAGAAACATTTATAGAGCGATGCCGTGGTTTGGCTGACCGCCACCATCAGAGGACTGCGCTTGTTGCCAATGATAACTTCCGTTGTGGGTATAGCCAGTAATCTGGCTTTGGTCTCTCTTGTCAGTTCAGGTATATGACCGTCTGCTTCTGCAATCAACGTGAATACAAGCTCGTCTATATACGGCCGGTATGGTTCCATGATGTCATCTGCCAGGCAATAGGCGTTGTATCTGTTATGGTGGTGGATACCGAAGGTCGGTAACATTCCGCTTGACACCAGCGCACGGGCCACTACGGCACGTAATATGGCGTAGCCGTAGTTCAGCAGGTTGTTTGGTGGTAAGCCGTCACGGCTGCGTGTAAAATCGCCGGTTACCGGGAACTGGGCGAATATTGTCTTCCAATAATACGCTGCCGCCCGTCCTTCGAGATTATCCGTATCTCCGCTTTTCACGTCTTCTTCCCACCTTCGCATGTTCTTTACTTCTTTTCCCGTACATGCAGCAAGTACGGTCGCCTGATTTCTTATTTTTGCTTTTATCGTCTGCTGCCACAATTGCTTTTTCAATGGTAGTGATGCGTCAGTCTGGTACTGAAACCGCTCACTCTGCACAGTGTTTCCGCAGAGTGGTAACATCAAGCCGACCGGCATACTGCGGTTGTCGCAGGTGATTACGGCACAGTTGTTTTCCAATAACGCTTCAAGCAACCCTTGGGTGATTGTAATCTGGCGGTTGTCAAGTACCATTACTCCTATATCTTCTATCGGCTTTGTCACTTCGTTTTGCCTTTTCATTCGTTCCGGTATGGTATCGTTGCGTTCTATTTCCGGTAGCTTGATAACCATTTGTCCTTGTCGGAGAGACAGATAAGCCGGATTACCGAAATACAGTGTTTTCTTTATCATGGTATACTGTTTTTTAGTATTCTCCCACCGATACGATTTGTCCGATATGATTAATGCGGACTTTGACAATATTCTTTAATTTATCAAGAGAGTTTATTCGCTTCCAAGTTATTTCTTGAAGTTCTTTTTTATCGTCAACCGTTGTTTCCAGATGATGTCTAAACATATAGACTCTGCCTGCTGTTTTAGAAATTTTCTGCACCCTAAACAGGTTTTTGCTAATCTCATTATAATTCTTAGGATCCAGCAAATCAATTTCTTTTGGATTAAATCCTGTCTTCTCATTAGGGAATACAAAATATTCATTTTGTTTCATTGTAAATAAGAATTGCCGGCCGTCGTTTTTATTCTTGTCGATTATCGGTAACCCTTGATTTGCAAGTATGGTTGCCTTGTAAAAAGAAACAATTTCATCCTGCAAGTTCCCGTCTGCATCCCGATAAATTGCCACATGATGATTATTGCCTGTACAGACAAAGTCAGCAGGCTGTTTATTGCCGTTCTTATCCAATATAGGCATGCCGTTATGGTCATGTTTGTCGTGTAGTGCCACGACGTTGCTTACACCGGTTATTGTCACACGTTTTATGGAAATTCCTTTTTCTTCATTGAGCCAGATTGGATTTTCTTCAAGATTGGTAAATGCTTTTTTGGGGTCGTTGCCGTATTGTTTCAGACGTGTTTCCAATATCTTGCGTATATGGGCATCTACCACTTTATCGATTTTCAAGTCTGGCGACACTTCTTTTCGTATGGTATATACATTTTCGAATTTCACTGTCTTGACCTTTTCTGGCACGGTTAATGTGTGCGTCTCGTCTATGAACAATGGATGCTTTTGCAGACTGTTGCTTCCTGTGAAAGCTTTTTTGGCGTTGCTCCCATATTGTTTCAACCTTTCGCTTAGTGCCATACGGTATCGCTTGTCGGCCACTGTGGAGATTTTCTGTTCGTCAAACGCCCCGTTTACTTTCTCCTCTTTTACTGTGTATTGCTTGATACAGCCATATATGGTCTCGTTATGCAGCTGTCCGCGTGGAGTAAGTTGTATTCTACTCTTTTTTCCGCCTTTGACTTTATAGGTATTTACATTTCTTGTCACCACTTTATTCTTTGTCTTTATCGACACAAGTATTTCACTGAGATGACGCATGGCTTCGGTCCTGAAAACATCAAGAGGCATTGGCGGTAAGAATTTTAGTTTGCCATTGTCACGGTAAAGTTCTTTCTTTTCTATTGCATAGATGCTGCCGGCCTTGTCACTTCTGGCATTCATGTTGTTTAAGAACTGGATATGGCTGTACTTGGTGAAGGCAATGGTAAGAGCGTCCATTGCGTGATGACGGTGGTCGTTGCGTTTCGTCCAGTCTTTGATGTGGCGTATCCTGCGTCCGTCTTTGTCGTAAATAGTTTCAGTCAGACCGAGGCTGTCGTACTTGTCCCAGTTAAGTTCCTTCATCACATCCACAAGTTGCCAGTCTTCGCGTAACCGTGATGTAATACTGCCTGTTGTCGGGACAACTACTTTTACCATGTTCTCCAATATCTCGCGTGCCTTTCGGGCTATATATTGCGAGTCGCGTAAATCGCGGTCAACGAATCCTGACGGTATGTCGGCCTCACGCATCATGAGTTTGTCTCGCTTGGTCTTGCTGATTATTTTTTTGTTGAACAAATCTTCCACTCTCGCTTCGTAGTCTTTGACTTGCTTGGCATCGTATTTGTTGCATACGAAGTCGTAGGCCGTAGCGTTACTTTTCTCTATATTTATGCTGCGCACCTCGATTGTTTTGTTTGAGAAAGAGTCGTCAAAAAGTTTCGCTTGCGGAATGATATGCTCTATATCAAACTCCTTGCTGAAAAGTTTTTCCTGGGGAATATACGTGTTTGAGTATAAAGTTTTGAACCCATTGTCTTTCAGTTCCATATACAACTTATATCTGATAATGTCATTCCGGCTGACGTTTGCTATTCCAAATTCCTTTTGCAGTGTCTCACGGTAACGCGCGTGTTCGGCTGTGACATTACTGATGGCTTTGGTGGTCTCCTCACGTTCCTTGGCACTGGATTTCAGCTCGCGTGCCATTTCTATATGTATTTCGTCCGGTTTGCCGTATTTATCTGCCACAGAGTTTACGACATTAATCATTTGGTTTAGGATTTTCTCTACCACCGGATTGCGCAAACTGTTACGTGGAAGAAGCGTCAGCTTGTCGCAAAGCACTTTGTTGTCAATCTCTTCTTTGGTCAGTGAGTTTTTTGAATGGCGGTAACCTGCATATTTGCAAGCATCGCTGTATTTTAGTCCGTCACGCATGTGCGGCAAAATCTTGCGTATTGCCTTGGCGCTAAGGCTCCCATAGTCAGGCATGAAGCTGATTCCTGCGATTATTGCGGCATATTCACGGTCGAATCCGTATGACCCGGAGATTTTGTCGACGAGCCTGTCAGTTCCCGATTTGGAGTCGTCGCCGGTGAAAGAATAGAGGATATGCCACAGTCTGTATGATGGCTGGCGTTCCAATTCCTTCCCGTTTAGTGAGGAGTCAAAGTGTAGGATGTCCGTATTGAAGCCCAGTCTGTTGAAAACCGATTCTACAATGCCATATACCTCATCGGCTCTCATTTTGGAAAAGTCATGGCTTCCGTGTCCGCTCATGTCAATGATGGTCTGATAGGCGTTGAACAGTGCGGCCTGCGTGCGGTTACCTTCCACTTCACTATAGTTAAGGTCCAGCTCCTTATGGTTTTTGAATAATAGTTTCAAGACTTCCGCTTTCGACATTTTCTCCTTGATGCTCAGTTCATGAAAGAGCCTTTCCTTTTCTTCCTGTTCAAGGAATCGCCGGCCCTTCTCGGTATGTATGGAATAACCGAACAGGTCTGTTGCCGATTTTGTCATAACCTTTCCTGATACTTGCAGATTGTTTAGTATCTGCCATATCTTGAACTCCTGAAACAGCGGCGATGACTTTGGGCATACATGCAGGCCTATTGTCATTGATTTCTTCTTTCCGTCGGATTCTGTTTCGACCTGTTTGTTCTCAAACTCACAGAAACTGACTTTATCCTTTTGCGACTTTAACGGACGTTGGTAGAAGATAATCACATCGCGTATCTCATTCTTCAAGTCTGTCGTCAGTTCACTGTGGCTTTGTGCCTGTATCTCCCATAATGTTTCAAACTCATCCAGATAGTCTTGCCGGTAGAAGACCTTGTTTTTAAGGCTGTAATTCGGATTTTTATCGAGTCTCTCCATCAAGTACTGGCCCACGGTCTGCTTTTTGAAGTACAGTTCTTTGCTCCTGTCACTTATCTCACCGAGATAACCGCTTGAACCGCTTATCTGCCCGTTTATTTTTTGCAGGACCACAGCCAGTGTTTCAAGATCGACCTGTTCGTTGAGGCTTTTACTTCTCCATTCATAGTTCTCGCGTTTCTGGGCATCTCCTTTTGTAGTGCGTTTCTGTCCTACTATGCCAAACGGTTTGGAGCATATAGCCCATGTCTGCTTTTCGTTTTTGTTTTTCAGTTCCTGCCGCAATGGGTCGGTGAGGATTTCCGGGTAGAAAACCTTTTGACGTTCCCATATTCGGTTGAACTCATCAATCAGATCTGAACGGTAGAAGTCCGGAGTATAGCGTTTGCCGCTATCTATGTGTCTTAGCATGAATTGTCCGGGAGTGAGGCCCTCTTCATAGAGAAGCTTTGCCATATCCATGCTGTCTATTATCTTTCCGTTTTCATCGGCGCTTATCTTTCTACTGCTTTTATATCCGCGTTTTTTGTTTATCATTAGCAGTACCCTGGCAAACTGTTCCAGTGATATCGGTTCTGTGGCGGCACAGGCTCTCAGCCTGTAAGTCTCAAAGGTGGATCTGTTGCCTTGTTCGGCCAGTATGGTGTTTTCTGTGATGAGTCCATTCTCTTTCAATATCGTTATCAGGTGCTCGCGGCGTTGTTTGTATCGTTGCAGGTTGCGTCGCATACAGCGTTTCAGTGTCCTGTCGGCGTTTGTGGTGATAGGTTTGCCCTTTTCAAAATTGTTTTGTTCGTCGACAGTCAGCGGATTTACCCTTACTCCGAGTTTGATAATGGAAGACTGTTCACCATCATGCTCTTTTTCGTTCACCAGTGCCCATCCTATGCTGTTTGTTCCCAGGTCGAGTCCTAAAATCTTTTTCATAATCGGTAGTTTATTATTATAAGGTAATTATGTTCTTAATTATGTTGTTTTCGCAAATATACGGTAAAATAATAAGAAAATATTATGTGTGTCGTATTTTTTTTGTATATTTGCAATGAATTTTAAGCAAATCACAATAAGGATTATTCCGTTGTGAAAACATTAGGTTCGCCCATCGACCTTGACGGTGGGCTTTTTGTTTTTCTAATACCGGCTTGTATGTATTCGGCTTAACGGAATACATATTGTGACATGTTATCAAAAAAAACGGTGACCGTGCTATGATTGTTCCGTAGGTGCTAAGCAGTGCTAAGGCGTGAAATATTATGACAAAACGCCTCTTATATTTCGATTATTTTAAAATTAAGATCTTGTGGCCGCAAATACGCGGGTTATGGGCGTTTTCGCTAACTTGTTGACAGACAGTATAATATACGGATTTGTGAAAAGTCGGGATTTTTTTTGTCTGCAACGGGCGGCTTATTGGGCTGCGTTTAGCGTCCCGTTGCATTGCAACGGGTATTCCGTTGGAAGGTGATATGCGGCTAAACGGCTTCCAACGAGTGCCTTATTGCGGAATGAAATGTTAAAAATGATTTGCAGACAGGTGCGCGACGTTATATTAAGTCTATTTAAATGGTTTCTCCCGAGCTGGTTCGCTAAAAAATACAAGCGTTTTTTCGTGATATTATTATTACAGAAGTCTGTTTTTTATTGTGCTTTCGCATATAGCTTTCCGTCGCAGAGTGGTGTCTGTTTCTGTCAGTGTGTATGTAGTGATTGCCGCGCATTCTTTTTGTGTTGTCATTTTAGGCAGGTTGGACATTTTATCCTGTTTCTTTTTTTTGTGGCGGGTATTATATATTATTGATATCCCTATCAACAATTATGGATATTCATATTGTTATATTCCATATAAATCCGTATCTTTGCAGAAACGAGGCACTTATATGTCGAAAATCTGTTCCGGGTGGTGTGGTGGAATACTGATATTACAGTTCGTGGCAAGAATGTTCCGGCATGGGGGATGAGTGTCGTCACGTTCAGATCCTGACGTGTCTCATGGCGGTTATTTGAGCGTTGAAGTATACGCTCGGGATATATTCAGTCGTAAACGCAAAACCAATTATAATCATGAAAAAAGGTTTGATATACTTATTGTGCGGCGCATTGCTCGCCGGTGGTTGCAAGACCACGGGCGACGGTGCGTACGTGGGCGCTCAGTTCGGCGCCATTCTCGGTTCGGCCATCGGCGGAATCGGAGGTGGCTGGCGGGGCAGTGATATCGGGACGGTTGTGGGCATGGCCGGCGGTGCGGTGGCCGGAGCGGCCATAGGCTCTGCCAATGAGAAGGCCGACCGTGCGAAATATGAGGCGCACCGCAGGGGGCGTGCCGAGCGCACGCGGCATACCGGCGGTAATGAGACCGGCGGCTGTGGAGATGACACACGGCGGTATGACACACAGCTGGAGCGGTATGATGGCGGAGCACAAGAAACTTTTGGCCGGGATGAAAGCGGGTTTGACCCGACAAACAGTGGCGATGATCGTATCGTGTTCGAGCCTGATGGAGGAATACAGGGCGGCTATTCGGCCGATGACGTGTCCGCGACGGATGCCAATGCCGGCGGCGAGGTGTCGCTCAGGCAACTGGAGCGTATGGCAAGTGGTGCGGGACGTAATGCCGCGCATGGCAGTATGGGGTTCCGTCCGGCCATAGAGGTGCGCAAGGTGGAATTTGCTGATGCCGACGGCGACGGGGTGTTGCGTGCCGGAGAGAGAGGTAAGGTGGTTTTTGAGATAATGAACAACTCGCCCGAGACAATAACGAACATACGGCCGGTAGTGACGGACACTACCGCAAACAAACACATATCCATATCACCGGGCATACTTGTGGAAAGCATTGCCCCGGGAATGGGGGTGCGATATACGGCTACGGTGCTCGGAGGGCGCAAACTGAAAGACGGAGACATCGTGATAATGGCAGGTGTGGAGCATGAAGGCCGCGTGTTGACGGCGGAGAGCGAGACGCTTAGGATTGCCACGCAGCGCAAATGATATTGGGAGAACCGGGAATGAAAGACGTTAAAGAATTGAGAGAGTACTATTCCGGCCGGGTGAAGGAGTTGTCGGGCGGCATATCCGGATTAAAGCGTGCCGGGCGCATGCTGGTGGCTTCCGAGTTGGTTGCCTTTGCCGCAGCCATAGGTTTTGTGGCGGCATATACGGTTCATGGCTCGTATTTTTGGCTTGTCGGAACGGCAGCCATGCTGATTGGCTATGTGGCATTCCGGCGTGTCGACGTGAGCAATGCCGAAAGGGTGGAGAGGCTCACGGCCCTGCGGAGCGTATATGAAGGCGAGCTTGACTATCTCGACGGTCGTTTCGACCGTTTCGACGCAGGCGAAAGGTATGTTGATCCTTGCCATGAGTTTACTTTCGATATGGATATTTTCGGCCGCTCGTCGCTCTATCAGCGGATAAACCGCACCGTGACACAGGGTGGGGCGGATATTCTTGCCCGCTGTCTCGAAATGAAAGCGTTCGGTCCGGAAAGCGGCAAGGCGCTTATCGACCGCCGTGCCGATGCGGTGGAGCGTCTGGCGGAGATGGAGGGTTTGCGTGCCGGGTTCATGGCTATGCGCCGATATGGCCCGATAGATACTCGGGCAGTAAAAACCGCGCTCGGCACTGCCGGCAGTCTGCCCTTGCCGTCGTTTGCCTCTTCGACTGTTGCCCGTGCGGTAGCGGTAGCGCTTATCGTAGTGTTCGCGTTGCTGATAGCGCTTGCCGTGTTTACGGACATGCCTTCGGGAGTGCCGGTGATGTGGGGCACGCTCATGTTTTTCGGTGTGCTGATGCTGTGCTCGGGCCCTTTGCGGCAGATGAGCAAGGCAGTGAACAGTCTGTGCAGACAGATGAAGGCATACACGGAGCTGGTGAGGCTGGCTGCCACGACGGAGCTGTGTACAGTCGACGATCCGTGTCTCGGAATGTCATCCGGGGGTGAGGCAGCAGCCTATGCCCTGACATCTTTCGATGAACTGAGGCGTATTCTCGACGGGCTCGACCGCCGTGGAAACGTGCTCGGCCTGATCGTTTTCGACACCTTCTTGCTTAGCGACTTTTTCCTCGTGCGCCGCTTCTGCCGGTGGCAGGGGATGCATGCCGCTGACATGGAGCGGTGGATAGACAGTGTGAGCGTGCTCGACGCCCTTGTGTCTATGGCTACGTTCAGATATAATGAGCCGTCGGCCGGCCGTGCGGAAATTGCGGATACCGACGGTGTTGTCTATGACGCACGTGGAATTTATCATCCGTTTCTCGGCGCTTCGGCCGTGCCGAACGATTTACGCATAGAGGACAATCATTATTATATAGTCACGGGAGCCAACATGGCGGGCAAGAGCACGTTCCTGCGGTCGCTCGGGGTCAATTATCTGTTGGCGGTAAACGGCATGCCTGTGTTTGCGGCCGGCCTTAGGGTATCGCTTTTCTCGCTTTTTTCGAGTATGCGCACGAGTGATAACCTGTCGCGGGGAATAAGCTATTTCAATGCCGAGCTGTTGAGGCTCGGGCAGCTCATGGAGGCATGCCGCCGCTCCCCGCGCACGCTGATAATACTCGACGAGATACTGAAAGGTACAAACTCGCTCGATAAGTTGAACGGCTCGCGGATGTTTCTTGATGCCATATCCGAACTGCCCGTCACGGGAATAATTGCCACGCACGATCTCGAACTGTCAAAAATGGCCGACAGTCCGTCCGGACGTTTTCACAACCTGTGCTTTGAGATAGAACTGTCCGACAACGTGACCTATACGTATAAGATAACGCCCGGCGTGGCCCGTAATCAGAATGCCACGTGGCTGTTGCGGAATATGATACGTAACAGTTGGCCGGAGAGAGTGTATGACCGGGTGGGGACGGCCGTTTAGTTCACGGCACCCCTCTCTTCAACGCTCGGAAATTGCAATGCCTGTTTCGCAAAACGTATCTTTATGCCGGTGCCATGGGCCGATATGCCTATAAAATGGGCTTTAAAGGGTTTTAAAATAGACTTCAATACTTTGTGTTGCCGATTAAAAATGCTAACTTTGTGAGCGTTTAGATGTAAATTCTTACTTAATAAAAACATACAGAATTATGGCAAGTTACAAATCACTTGGTCTCGTGAACACCAAAGAAATGTTCAAAAGAGCCATCGACGGCGGTTATGCCGTTCCTGCGTTCAACTTCAACAACATGGAGCAGTTGCAGGCAATAATAAAGGCTTCATCAGAGTTGAAGTCTCCGGTTATACTTCAAGTGTCAAAAGGCGCGCGCAACTACGCCAACCAGACACTCTTGCAGTACATGGCACAGGGTGCTGTAGAGTATGCCAAGGAACTGGGCTGCAAGGCTCCAGAGGTTGTGCTTCATCTTGATCACGGCGACAGTTTCGAACTGTGCAAGAACTGTGTTGACATGGGCTTCTCTTCCGTGATGATTGATGGCTCGGCACTTTCTTACGATGATAACGTCGCTTTGACGAAGAAGGTTGTGGAGTATGCTCATGCACACGATGTGACGGTAGAAGGTGAGCTTGGCGTTTTGGCCGGTGTTGAGGACGAGGTGGTTGCCGCTGAGTCTCATTATACAAAGCCCGAGGAGGTTATCGACTTTGTCACAAAGACTGGAGTAGACTCTCTGGCCATCTCAATCGGTACTTCCCACGGTGCTTACAAGTTCACTCCCGAGCAGTGCACACGCGACCCGAAGACCGGTAAGCTCGTGCCGCCGCCACTCGCTTTCGATATTCTCGATGAGATAATGAAGAAGCTCCCCGGATTCCCAATCGTGCTCCACGGTTCTTCGTCAGTGCCTCAGGAGTATGTTGATATGATAAATCAGTATGGCGGCAAGTTGCCCGATGCGGTTGGTATACCGGAGGAGCAGTTGCGCAAGGCATCGGCAAGTGCGGTATGCAAGATTAATATCGACTCTGATTCACGTCTCGCTTTCACGGCTGCCGTTCGCAAGACTCTGGCAGAGAAACCGGGTGAGTTCGACCCCCGCAAGTATTGCGGTCCGGCACGCGACCTTATGGAGGAGATGTACAAGCACAAGATTACAGATGTGCTCGGCTCGGACAACAAGTTGGCTGTGCTCGACTAATCTTATAGATAAGATAAAACACTGCGGGATGCGGTTCATATTGAACGGTGTCCCGCATTTTTTTGTGCGTTTGTGCAGTATTGTATTTGGTGTTTTGGGAGGCTTGCGGTGCGTAATGTGAGTAAATGGAACTCTGTACATATATTACCGGCCGCTTGTCATGAAGATATGTCTGAACACATCGGGAATGAAAAGCATTCTTTCGTGGGCGGTGTGGGCATATCATGTATTCTGTGGTGCCGGAGGATGGTAAATAAAAAAGTTCCGCTATCATCGGATAGCGGAACTTTTGGTGTTATTCTGCCTTACGGCTGTCTTGTCACTTTATCATTACCTTGCGTACCTCACCGTTGCTCAGTTTGACGATGTTAAGGCCTTTGGCGGGAGTCTCGATGCGTATTCCGTCAAGAGTGTAATACTCTACAGGGCGGTTCTCGGCCGAAGCGGTCGGAGTGGATATTCCTGTGGTGGAGTAGTCTGCTTTCACACAGTTGGCATTTGTCACCCAGATGTTTCCGTTTGCAAGGTTCTCATCCGTTATGGCGTTGCCGATGAATGCCACTGCGTTGAGGTTTTTCTTGTTCCAACCGTCAGGTAATGTTACGTTATAGTTGTTCTCGTATTTGTTCCCCTCTACATTCAGCTTGGTGCCGTAAGCGTCTGTCACGACTTTGCGGAGCACGCTGTTGTGTGTATACTTGCTTTTCCAGATACCGTTGTTGAGCTGGCGTGCCACTATGCTGTCTTCCGTGACATATACCGTGATGGCAGCCTCGTTGCCCATCAGTGCGGCAAACTCTTTTGTCGTCTCTCCCGATACTTTGATGTCGAGGTTGCCTGTCGTCTCGTTGACCTTTGCCGTGATGTCTACGGTGGCGAATACCGGATATTGCTGGCCGATTTGGTCGAGTGTTCTGCTTATTTCATTTGCGTAAGTAGGTATGTATGCGTCTTGAACGCCTATTCCTATGGCTATGTCTCCGTCTCCCAACGGGAATCTGTCGAATGCCGCTGAGGGGAAACCACCGGTCATAAGGCCCATTATATCCGTACCTTCGGGTATCGTGAACATGTCGACACCGCCGTTCATGTTGCCGTGAAGCGATACCCATGCGAGGTCGTCACGTTGTTTGTTGAGATACTCCAACAGATTGATTCCGGCCGGGCAGTATGTGCAATACTGTGACGTGAAGTGTTCGAGCAGATGCTTCTGGCGTTGCAGGCTCTCTGTGTACACGCCGAGTTTGGTATCGCTGTTGCTGGCGTCAGCGGGAGTCTCGTTATTCATCTGTTTCACATATACCGATAGTGTGTGGTAGCCTACGGGCAGGTTCTGGGCTTCAAGCATACCGCTATAATTCTTTGCGGTAGTGGTGAGGTCTTTTGTCGGCGCTTCTATGACGGCAACTTCATTTCCGTCGATTGCGATACCGAACGAGTAAACCGATATGGGAGCTGTTCCGTCATTGTAATAAGAGAAACCGTATTGTATCTTGTCGCCGGGTTTAACGAATTCCATGGAGTATACATCGTTTACCACTATGTCGGCGGCGGGATATTCTTTTTCAACTATTGCCTGTACAGAGAGGCTGCCTCCCGCACCGCCGATGGTATTCCAGTCTAAACCTTCGCCAAAATCCGTGTATGCCGCTGTAGCTGTCTCCTTACTTGCGAAAGACAATGGGAATGCGGCGGCATTGCCTTGTCTTGCCTGCACATACTCAAAGCCAAGCAGCAGGGCGTCTACTCCGTTGAGGTCGAGGGTGTATGGATTCTCGATAGTCACCGTGTTCCAGCCAACGACAGTGTTGCCTGTAAATTCCTGCTCAAAAAGGTCTTCGAATTTTCCGTTTTTAACAGCTTTAATGAAAACCTTGTTTACTTTGGTAGCATAGCAGAGTCCGAAGCGTATGGCGGTAACTTTGCCACCATTGAATTTTTTGATGTTGCTGGCATCTAAAATTGCGGCTATCGGAAGATTGCCGGGTTTGTTCGTCAGTCCCATGCCATATTGTCCCAACTCGTCGGTGGTGTATGGACCCATTATTTTCTGGTTTTCCGCCAGTTGGATTTTTGCCGGAGCCGTGGCCGCTTTCTGTTTGTTCGTGCCCGGAACGGCAGGCATGGCGTTGCCGTTTTTCTGCAATGTGCCTATTGGGGCTTTCTTAGTGTTGAGCTTGACACCGCTTTGGGCGTTTGTGATGCTTACGGACAGCATCAAGGCTATCAACGGAAGTAAAAATCTTTTCATGCGCTTGATTTTATTATTATGAATATTATTGTTTCCTTTGTCCGACTTTCGGGGCATTCCCGGTTGGTTTTAATACAGCCGTTCGCTATTATCGGTTATTGGTGATGATGCTGCCATTGTTATTTGACAATCTTTCTGACAGCTACCCGTTTGCCGTCTTTCATGGTCTCACAGATGTACAGACCTTTGCCCAGTGACATCAAAGCGCTTGCAGGGCGATTCGTCATCACCGTCTTTCCCGATGCGTCATACACGTTGATGGTGGTGTCGCCGTTGTCGGTAAGTACTCCGTCGATGCCTGTCGGGTCGGCATATACGCAGTTGACGGTAATCTTCGGGCCGTAAGCCTTCACGGTATTGGTGTTTCCTGCCATGGTGCGTAGCTGTATGGTGAATGTCGCCGTGCCGTATTTGCCTTCGTCGGGCATCCATTCGGATAGCAGGTTTTTAACTTCTCCGGCTCCCATCGAACCTGTATCCGTTATGTAATTTGCCGGAACATTGGGAGGGCATGTATTCGGAAAGCAGAATTGAAATGTGCCGTTCGGAAGTTTTTCTGTCACAACCTGAGCCGAGACGAATGCTTCCTCGGATGTCGTGTTCTTGGTTGACAGGTCTATGTGGGCCATTACCATTCCCCAGTCTTCATCGTAGTGGGCATTAAAGGTGCATGTACTTCCGTCGGCAACGGTGTTGCCATCTTTGTCTATAAACTGAAATGTGCCGTCTGCTTGTGCGGATACGTTTGCCGATACCATGGCCAGCAGGGCGGAAACCAATAGGCTTTTGATTCTTTCCATATACTCTTCTTTATTCTGATTGTTCGTTGTCTGTGTCTCTTTCAATGACTGTTTTCGGCATTTGATATCAATGCCGCTTTGGTGACACCCTGTACTCCGTTGTCGTTATATACGAATGCCACTACATGCATGTTTGCGACATTCCATGTCTGTCTCGTGTTCGGCATGTATGTCTTGGGATTCAGGTCGGCCGTGTATGTGACAGTCTTTTCCGAACCTTTCGCAATCGAGATGTCTTCTCCCCACGTACCGTTTACCGCCGCACGGAGCACATGATTGTGAATGTACTCTCTGTTGGAGCTTCCGTCGGGCATGGCCTGTATCGCTTTTATGCTGTCTTCCACGAGCCATACCTGCAATTTGCCGCTTGCCGCGTTCATGCCGTAAGCCTTTATCTTGATTGCGGCCTTGTTGCCGTCTGCGTCGTAATCGTTCTCTATGCTTAGTGCCACGGCCGCTTTCCGCTGTATGGCCGTGTGCACGTTACCCATCCACTGCTCGGGTACGCTCGTTCCGCCGAGCCTGTCGATTTGTCCGGCCGGCAGTTTGGGCTGTCCGGCCGCACTGTAATACAGGTCTCCGACGTGCGATTTAAGACTGACGGGAGTGTTTGGAGACAGCGGTCCGCCATGTATCGCCACGGCAATGACGCTGTTCGGATAGCTCTCTTGCAGTTTGTTGGTTTCCACTGCCGCATTCGGACAGTTTGGACATTGCTGTCCCGTGAAGTCTTCAAGCAGTACGCAGCGTTGCACTTCGGCCTCTTCCACGTATATATAGCGGTCGTTCTCGCTAACCGTGTCGCATGAGGCGAGTGTCAGCAATCCTGCCGCGGTTGTATATAATAATGTCTTTATTTTCATGAATGCCTGTTGTTATTATCAGAAGTTATAGTTGTATGAAAGCGTGACACCCTTGCTTGCGGGAATCCAGCGGCACACTCCGCCCGAGCAGTTGAATCCGGAGCGGTTTCTTACGTAGCCGAGTTGCAGGCGATGGGCGCCCCGGGTCCATGTGACGTATGCGTTGTAATAGTGCAGGTCGGTCTTGCCAACATTATATTCGTCTGACACAGTGAACATCCAGTGCGGCAGGACTGACAGCTCGAGGAGTCCGAAAGCCCAGTCGCCCTCGTCTTCTCCCGTGGTGAGATATTGTGCCTCGCCTCTGAGCGTGAGCTTGTTGTTAATCCTGTATTTGCCTTCCGCCACGAAGATATTGCTGTGAATCATGTCTCCGTGACCTTCTATCGCTGCCTGATTATAGTACTGGTTCATGTACATGAGGTTCAGTTTGAAATCTCTGCTCACCTTTTTCTCAATCTGCACGTTGATGTCCTGATAGTATTTGCTGTCTCCCCATTTCCAGAATCTCGACGCATAGCCGTCGCTTCCCTCTACCATGCCGTTGAGCGTGCGTGGCGACTGCTCGATAGAGTGTACGTGCGAGAAGTTCAGTTTCACTTTCGTGCCATACTTTCCGCCCAGTGCCGTATTTTTTTTGAATGTATAGCCTAATTCAGCCTGATATGCCCATTCTCCGTCAGGATTGGTTGCATACGGGTAGTGCGCGGCCAATGCGTATGTGTGTTCCATGGTGAATGCCGGAAGGTGGTTCAGGAACGATGAGTTCTCCGCCGCCGAAGGCAGCGTGCGCCTGCTGCGGAACGACATGTTGTCGCTGCGCTTGGCCTGCACCAACAGGCTCATACCACGTTTGGAGTAGCTTGCCGACAGCATCGCGACATAGCCTTTTCTATATATGTAATCGTTGTCGATAGACGGGTCTTGGGTCTTCTGCGCATACTCGGCCAGCACGTTCCATCCGCCTTTTTGCAGGCGCAGGCGCAGGTCGTAGGCGTTCACGTTGGTCGGGAAGTTGAGTTTGTGCGTCGGGTCGACCATCAGTTCTTCCTGTTTCTCGTGCTTGTTCACGAACGACGCGCCGAATGTCAGGTAAGTGCCGTTGCGCTGCATCGTCTCAGACCATTGGTCGATGTTAAGTTCCACGTCGCCTCCGGTGATCCATGAATCGTTCAAGTCCCAGTATCTGCGCTGCTTACCTGTGAGCGCTTTCACCGTCACGCCCTTGAAAGGCTTGTATGTTATGCGTCCGCCGAGCAGCGAGTTGTCTATTCCGAGGCTGCGTTCCTCGTATGTGCGGAGAATAAATCCCGAGCCGAACTGCTCGTAATAGTTTCCGAGTGTCAGCTCCACGTTCTTGTAGTGTCCTTTTACGTAGATGTATGGCACGCCCCAACCTTTGTAGTCCGGTTCGAAACCCGGCAGCGGGTGCTCCAGATATTCGAGTCGTGCGCCGGCATCCACATATTTGCTCGTCAGGTTAAGTTCCGCAAATGTGTTTGTCAGTCCCCATTCGCTGTAATCCTCCGTTCCTATCTTGCTGTCGCTCTGCGGTATCAGCACGTCGCTCTGTATGCTTCCGTTCAGTCGCACGGCAGGTTCTTTCTCGTCCTCGGTCTGGGCTGTCGCTGTGCCTGCCGCCATTAAGGCGAGCAGTGCAGGCAGTATGTTTGTTTTATGGTTGAACACGAAAATGTACTTTAAATGTTTATTTTATCAGTCCGCGTACTTTCTCTATCAGTTCCGCCTCGGCTCCTTCGGTATATCCGTTGTGCTTGTATACGATATTCCCCTTGCCGTCCACTATGAGCACGTAGGGAATCATCTGTATGCCGAGGGCGCGCTTGAAGTCGCTGTTAGGGTCGAGCAGCACCTCGTATTCCCATCCGTTGCTGTCAACAAGTGGTTTTACTTTGTTGATATTCTGTGCCTGGTCTATGCTCACTGCGATTACTTTCACTCCTGTCTCTTCCTGCCATTCGTCATAAACCTCGCTGATAGCTGTAAGCTCACGGTTGCAAGGCTTGCACCAAGTGGCGAAAAACGAGATGATAAACGGCTTGCCGCCATTAGACAGCGTGTCTGTATTGACGGTCTTTCCGGTAATGTCTTTCAGCGTCACTGCCGGCAGTTGGGCTTTGATTTCCGCTGCAAGGCATGCGAGAACCAACAGGAATATGATTTTTATTTTTGTCATGATGATAATATAATAATGTATTAATACTTCTCATGTGTGAGTTTGCGATACTCGTGTCGTATGCTATCCGATGACTGCAACCATGCAAAATTAATCATTTTTTCCAATTGGCACAAATGAAATATAAAAATATGTATGTTTTAAATTGTAATTTGATGCAAAACAATCCCTATTCGGTTGATTTTGGTTTTAAAATGTATTTAAATGCAAATGTTTGTTGACGATTTGCACCTCGGTTTTGTATTTGTTTGAAAATATTCTTCAATTTATTGCCAAAAAGTTTGGTGGAACGAAAAAAAAGATATACCTTTGCACCCGCAAACAAAGAAAGACTGGTGCGTTAGTTCAGTTGGTTAGAATACATGCCTGTCACGCATGGGGTCACGGG
>NZ_BEWV01000218.1 GCF_002933775.1 Prevotella sp. MGM1 | reverse complement strand
TCGGCAGTGATGACGCGGTCGAAAGCGGCGAGCTTCTCCTTGTTGAGCGACACGCCACCGCCCTGCACGAGCTTGCGCATCTCGCCCTTGCTTGCAAACACGGCGGCATCTTGCGTGAAGAGGTCGCCGGCCGGCTGTCCGAGCTTGTCGGCCGAAATCTCAAACTGAGGCACACCCTCGAAAATATCGAGAAGTGTCTGTTCGTCGAGCTTCAGCAGGCTGTCTTTCGTTGACTTGCCGAAGAGTATGTCGCTGGCCTCCACAGCAGTGTCGAAAGCCTCGCGCGAGTGTACCATCACCGTGACCTCCTCCGCCAGCCGCTTCTGCAACGAGCGGCGTCCGGGGTCTTGACGGTGTTCCTCAACGAGGGTGTCTATCGTCTCCTTGTCGAGACTTGTGAATATCTTGATGTAGCGCTCGGCATCGTCGTCGCTGACATTAAGCCAGAACTGATAGAACTTATAAGGTGTGGTGCGCTTGGGGTCGAGCCAGATGTTTCCGCTCTCCGTCTTGCCGAACTTCTTGCCGTCTGCCTTCGTTATCAGCGGGCAGGTGAGGGCGTATGTCTCCACTTCGTTGCCCAGTGTGCGGCGGATAAGCTCGGTGCCTGTGGTCATGTTGCCCCACTGGTCGTTGCCACCGAGCTGCAACTTGCAGTTCATGTGCTCGTAGAGATACAGGAAATCGTAGCCTTGGAGCAGCTGATAGGTAAACTCGGTGAACGACAGACCGTCGCGTGCGGTACCGTTAAGGCGCTGCTGCACACTCTCCTTAGCCATCATGTAGTTGACGGTGATATGCTTTCCCACCACACGGGCGAAGTCAAGGAAGGTGAAGTCTTTCATCCAGTCGTAGTTGTTCACCATCTCAGCCTTGTTAGGCTCGTTGCCGTCGAAATCGAGGAACTTGGCCACTTGCTGCTTGATGCACTCCTGGTTGTGGTAGAGAGTCTTGTCGTCGAGCAGGTTGCGCTCCTGGCTCTTGCCCGATGGGTCGCCGATCATGCCGGTGGCTCCGCCCACGAGTATTATCGGCTTGTGGCCGCATCGTTGCAGGTGACGCAGCATCATGATGCCGCACAGGTGGCCTATATGAAGTGAGTCGGCGGTGGGGTCGGTGCCGAGATATGCCGTCACCATCTCGCGTTGCAGGAGTTCTTCCGTTCCGGGCATTATCTGGGCGAGCATCCCGCGCCATTTCAGTTCTTCAACAAAATTCTTTTTCATATCTTGATCGTTATATGTTATTAATCGGTTAGGGTACCGGGTCGTATCCACTGCCGCCCCAAGGGTGGCACTTCAATATCCTGCGGACGGCAAGCCACAATCCGCGTAACGGGCCGTGCCGCATTATTGCCTGGCGGGCATATTCGGAACATGTGGGGGTGAAACGGCAGGCGGGCGGAGTGAGAGGGGACACATACCGCTGATAGAACACTATCGGCAGGCAGAGCGCCCATGAGAGGGCTTTCACGACGGGACGGAACATGGCTGCCATAATCTCTGATCACTCTTCGTTCCGCGGATGGCAGGAAGCGCCACGGCGGTGTTCAAGACGCTCGGCAAGGCGCACGAGCAGCGACTTCACGCAGGCATCTACATCGGCACTGTCATAGAGGCGGCCGGCCTGCCATACAAACGCCATAGCCACCATGGTCTGCGGCATGGCATCGAGCACTCCGGCAAGCAAGGGCTTGTTCATCCTGTAAGCCTCACGCACCTGACGCTTGACACGGTTGCGCTTGACAGCATGCTTGAAATGCCGCTTCGGCACGCTGATGAGCACCTGGGCCGGCGCATCGCCGGCCGCACGCTCAACGGGAAGGTAGACGAGACGCAACGGGAACGCCGCAAGCGAACGGCTGCCGCCCCCGCCGAAGAGCCTTTCTACCAGCTTGCGGCTGACGATGTGCTCACGCTTCGCAAATGTGTGTGTCGCCTGTTCCGGCATGGTGTTTGGATTTATGGTGATACCGCACAGGAAAATTATCCCTGTATCTCGTTGAGATAGTGCAGCAAGGCGCTTGTCATCGAGGGATATTTCTCCGTGGGAGCTTCGAGATCGAGCCGCAGGCCGGCATCTTTCACGGCTTTGGCCGTGGCGGGGCCGAAGGTGGCTATCGCAGTGTTCTTCTGATTGAAATCGGGGAAGTTCTTTATCAGCGAGTCTATTCCGGCCGGACTGAAAAACACGAGCATGTCGTAGTCGAACGTGTCCACTTCATCCTGCGTGAAGTCGTTGCTCACGGTGCGGTACATGACGCATTCCGTGTAGTTAAGCTTCTTGGAGTCAAGCAGGCCTGTGAGATTGCTGTTGTGAACATCGCTCATCGGCACAAGATACTTCTCACCCTTGTGCTTGACCATTGTGGGTATGAGATCGTCTATCTTGCCCGTAGAGCCGAAGAAGACCTTGCGCTTGCGATACTGCACGTACTTCTGGATATACAGGGCTATCGTCTCAGTCACGCAAAAGTATTTCATGTCTTCGGGTATAGTCAACCGAAGTTCTTTTGCCAACTTGAAATAATTGTCTATCGCATGGCGCGACGTGAAAACAACCGCTGTGTAGTCCAACATGTTTACTTTCTGCTGACGGAATTCCTTGGAACTGATTCCCTCGACCTTAATGAACGGACGGAATACCAACTCCACGTCAAACCTCTCCGCAAGATCAAAATAAGGAGACTTATCACTGGCGGGCTTCGGCTGTGAAACCAAAATCTTCTTAATCATCGATGTCCTAAAAATTTATTTCCAAATAGTTGCCTGTCAGTACCAACGCACCCCATAAGACTGCGATAGGCACGGCTTCAAGGGCACAAAAGTACAAAATTATTTGCAGAAAAGCCGTTTTCCGACGGAAAAAGATGGAATAGCACTTATAAAATGTCAGTATTTTAACGAAAACCAATACAATTACAAAGTAAATGATGACATTATGTATCGACAGATTGAAGTACACCTGAAGCAGGACGACAGGCAACAGCAGTATGCCCTCGGACGATGATATGAACAGAAGGGATTTGAGCCACTGGATGTTCTGGCGCCAACTGAAAAACACGGAATTGACAAAACTGTACAGCAGGCAACGCAAAAGGTGGAAACCGGCAAACATGCCGAAGAAAATCGCTATGAGGTGATACTGGGACGAGAGAATGAACGTCTCACCGACATAATGCAAAGTGTAGAAATACTGGAAGACGGCAAGCAACAGGCACGTCTGAAGCACAAGGAACAGTTGGAAGCGCACCTCGGAAGAAGTCTCTGTGATGGAAGACGACTCGGACCGGGGCACGTAGATGAAATCCTTTATCTGCCTGACGATGAAACGGCGGGAATTTGACAAAGCTATTATCACCATGATGATACAGGCGAGTAACAGGCTTGTTATCATGTTGTCGTCACGCACGGTATACGGCACGGGATCGCCCGCCACGCCGCGCCCGCCGGCCGGTATCTCGGGACGAAACAGCGAGTCGGCAAAAAAGATGTTCTCCTCGTAACATCCGGAAAGGCTTATTTCGCGGGGCTCTTCGGCAGGCTTGGGACGGAGTAGATATACGCTGTCGAAAGGCACATGCCACACGGTGTCGACCGCCGGGCCGGCCACGGCAACGGTGTCTTGCGACGCAACGGGAACGGCATGTGAACGGCCGGCAGACACCGCCGCGGTATTATCCGTATGCACGGAGACCGCCTCCGCAGGCATGTCGGCCTGCGGGGCGGTCTCCGTGATGAGTGTATCTTGCCTCGCCATTCGCGTTTACAGTCCGAATTCGCGTTTTATGTCGGCCACACGGTCAAGTTTCTCCCATGTGAACAGTTCGATCTGCATGGTCTTATCTTCGTGATAATGGCTTGTAAAAGTCTTCGACACCGTCTTCGGCTCACGTCCCATGTGTCCGTAAGCGGCGGTCTCGAGATACATCGGCTGACGCAATTTAAGGGTACGCTCGATTGTCTTCGGGCGCAAATCGAAAAGTTTTTCTATACGGGCGGCAATCTCACTGTCGCTCATGCCCACCTTGCCGCGGCCGTAAGTGTTCACATATATGTTCATCGGACGGGCCACGCCGATGGCATAGCTCACCTGGACAAGCATCTCGTCGGCCACTCCCGCAGCCACCATGTTCTTGGCTATATGGCGTGCCGCATACGCCGCGGAACGGTCTACCTTGCTCGAATCCTTGCCGCTGAAGGCTCCGCCGCCGTGTGCGCCCTTACCGCCGTAGGTGTCTACGATTATCTTGCGGCCGGTAAGGCCTGTATCGCCGTGCGGGCCTCCGATGACGAACTTGCCTGTAGGGTTTACATAGTACTTTATGTCGTCGCCGAAAAGTGCCTGCACTTTTTCGGAGTGTATACGCTCCATGACACGGGGCATGAGGATATTGAGCACATCATCCTTTATTGTGGCAAGCATGGTGTCGTCGTCGCCAAACTCATCATGCTGGGTAGACACCACGATTGTGTCTATACGCTCCGGGACGCCGCCGTCGCTGTACTGCACCGTCACCTGACTCTTCGAGTCGGGACGGAGGTATGTCATGACCTTGCCTTCCTTGCGGATGTCGGCCAATGTGGACATTATCAGATGGGCGATGTCGAGCGATACGGGCATATAGCTCTCGGTCTCGTTAGTGGCATAACCGAACATCATGCCCTGGTCGCCTGCACCCTGGTTGTCATCGCTGCCGTTATCCACTCCCCGGTTGATGTCGTCACTCTGCTCGTGAATGGCGCTCAGTATGCCGCACGAATTGCCGTCAAACTGATATTCGGCCTTGGTATATCCGATTTTCTTTATCGTATTGCGGGCAATGGTCTGCAAATCGATATACACATCGCTGCGCACCTCGCCCATTATCACTACCTGACCGGTGGTCACGAAACTCTCGCAGGCCACACGGGCATGCTCGTCGTATGCAAGAAACTGGTCGAGTATGGCGTCGGATATCTGGTCGGCCACTTTATCAGGATGTCCTTCGGATACTGATTCTGATGTAAACAGGTATGACATGTCTTTTCTCCTCTTATCGTTTATTGGTACTTATATCATTGTTTGACTTGCAAAGATACTGTAAGTATGTTTAATCACCAAAGGAAAAAGGGAAAATCTAAGCCTTGGCACCGGTACAGGTATCCCACGCCGGAAGAAGTGAGGGGAATGTGTTTCAAGAACTGGTGCTTTTGCACTTCGTTTTTGAAACTACAGGTGCCGGCATCTCAATGCTGTCCTTGCGGTTTCAACCGACAGGCGCAAATCTGTGGTTTGCCCATAGAACCCGGTCCTTGGATTTAAATAATAGTTTTTTTGCGATAGCAAAATTTTATAGTTATAGTTATTGTTATTGTTAATATGGATCTGATGAGAAAAGTTGTTATCTGTGTGTATTGAAATACCGTCCAAAACCATTGTTCTGAACGGTATTATTCGTAAAGTCAGGCAGTTATCATAAATACTCACCTTACGCTTGGAATAAACCGGGTACTATAGGCTACGCATAAAACAGAAAACGCCGTGCCCAAAAACTGTCTCACACAAATAACGGGGCGCAAAAATACTTGACAACCGATATCACAAGTCCGAATACCACGGCATTGGCAAGAATAATTGGCACAGCTTTCGCTTCATCCTTACCTATCATCACTACAACAGGAAGAGCCATCAAAAATGAGACGATGGGACCTACAAGAAAATCATTAACATCCAACTGTGGAAGTGTGGTATTGAAGATTATAAACGTCACCACTAATATACCGATTGACAAAATCTAAAAAACAAATATTTGACATGGAGAAGCGAACAAACTCGCAAAATGACAACAATTGGGTGCGCCCACAAAGATAAAAAGTAATAAAGGAAGCACGTTCACAGTGGTGATGAGCCGACAAAGGCACGAATGACGCTCCATGATGCAAAGATAGAATTTCATTGATGAATAAAAGAAGAATCCCTCCATGTTTATCCGGTGAGCCCAAAGCATTCAGGGCGTCTCCGGGAGGGGGGCAGATATCAGGTCCTTTCCTTTCAGACTTACAAAACTATATGCGTAAGCCCCATATGTCTATCGGGTGACCCGCAAAGGCCGCCACCTGACGGAACGCATGACGCGGGGACACAAAAAAAGTTCCCCCGGACACGTCATGGTGTC
>NZ_BEWV01000217.1 GCF_002933775.1 Prevotella sp. MGM1 | reverse complement strand
TGGCTTTTAATTTTGAAACGGGCGAAATATGGATAGCGTTTTGTAAATATTATTCTGAATTATCATTGTTATTTTTTATTATTATTGCTTTTGGCGTGTCTTGATATTGTGATTATACTGTTATCCTCATGCCAGAAAACTCATGTGATTAAAATACATAATATTTTTCACAATATTTAGTTGTTTTGTAAAATATAATCGTTATATTTGCAAATGAATCCATTATTTATCGACTTTGCGTCAATCCAGGTCTCGAGCCTTTGATGACAGCCAGAGCGATGAGAAGCCTGCGCCGGGCCGCCAGCGATGTATCGGTGTATATTGCGAGGCGGCGGATTAGGGTAGGGAATACGGATTCACGACATATTAAAAGGCGTTTACATGGCGCTTTGTTCTTGACGGACTGGAATCTAGCAAATTCAACTGATATTGTCAAGGGTGAGGCAACGGTAGATGTCCTCGGGATGTGTTTTATACGCATCCCCTTTGTTGCGGTAGAGGGGTAATGGCTATTGGGTCGTTGTATTCGGATATCTGCATACAGAGGGGGATTTGTTATATACATATCGGCGTGGGCTCTAAGCGTTGCTCGTTCTACAATATCGGGCAATGCTAGAGCCTCAGTTCGTGGGACGAGTGACAGGTGCGGTTCCCACGCTTTTTTTATGTTCTGTTCAGATAATATCAAAAAGCTTTGTCAGGGGAACGGCAGGCATAAAAACATTGCGGCAAGTATTTTTATGTGGGCACTTTTTGACATTATCCGTTTTTCGGCAGGCAGCATTTTCTGGGGAGTGTTGATAGCCATGGTGTGCATGGCGCTCTTTGTGCTCATAATAAAAGGATGGTGGAAAAACGCCGTCTTCACCGTCGCCACATACGCCGTGGGAGCCGTTCTCTTCGTTTTGCTTTCAATCCAGTGCATACTCATCTGCGGATCCATAAGGATAATGAACACCGCCGGATACTATGAGCAGCAGATTACGGGGATAGTGAACAGTATTTACGACAGCGCCGATATGATAGACGTGGAACAGTCAAGCGGCATAATAGACAGTCTGACGGACGAGTATCCAATACTAAACAACTATATAGGTGGTGGGGAGTTCAGCGGTTACAGTGCCGCTGAGCTTCCACACGCCATGGCCGACGAGCTGCGTTCGTTCATGAAGAAGTATATTGTGCGCAGGTTGTTGTGGTGTCTCGGTTTCGTGCTTGTGGGAGGAGTGATAGCCGTGAAGACGATAACTGTCGAAAACAGGCTCGGCCACCGGTCGGCACGGCCTGTGAGAAGCCGTGCCCCGATGTCGGGCAGTGGTTCGCGTCCTCATGTCCGCCGCCGGCGGTGAGTGTATCCATGGAGCCATTTGTTCTATACCGATAACAAAAACCGTATATTGAAATAAAACTAAAAATAAATATAACTAAAAATAAATATAACCATGACAGAGACAAAAAGTTTTTGCACAGCCAACCATATCCTGGTGGGACTTGGAGGTACGGGAGGTAAGATTCTCCGTGCGTTTAAGATGCGTATGTTCGAAGAGTTCCCTACACACGATGAGCGTAAGAAGCTGCCCGTACAGTTGCTATATGTTGACTCTACGGATGAGATGATGCCCAAGGACGGCCGTCCGCGCCCCGATTTCAGGGTGATGGGACAAGACGCCTCGTTCACAAACAGGGAATTTCTGAACATCAAGGCGGTTGACGTAAGCTATATACTCGACCATATAGGAAACTACCCTTCGGTGAAAGGAATAGTGGAAGACGCAGAGCAGGTGAAGTCGGCTATCGGGTCTCTCGGTCAGGCCGCAGGACAGATGCGCCGTGCCGGCCGTCTGCTTTTCGCCGCAAACGCCGTCGCTTACGTGAATGCCCTTAAAGACGCATACGGCCGTTGCGAACAGATTTCGGGTGATGCTTCAAGAAAGTATGTATATATATTCGCCGGATTGTGTGGCGGTACCGGTTCTGGTTCTATCATAGATGCCATAGTACAGGCACGCAAGACATTCCCCGATGCCATTATTTCCGTTTACACCATGATACCGGAAATGCACCTTCCGAAAAGTAACATGGATCAGGGACGTTATTATCAGAACGGATATGCGGCCGTAAATGAACTTAATGCCTTGCAGGCCGGTCGTTTCTGTCCGCAAGACGTGACGGGAACCGGTAAAGCTTGTCTTTATAGTGATAGGATAAAGGGTGTGGCAAACGGTGTTACATTATATAGTAATGTTAACGAAAACGGAATGACTGTCAACTCGCTTGAAGAGCTTCCGAAGATTATCAGCGATTATATATTTGCCCGTATATTCTTTGTTAATGAAGAGGACGAGAAACATTTCGGTGATATTCTGCGTGCTTATAACTATGAGAATATGGATAAGTTCGCTCTTGAATACGATGAGGCAGCTGATCCTGACGAGAAAGGTCATATACCTGTCGCCCGCACAAAGAAAGTCAATTCGATAGGTATCAAGCGCGTGATGTATCCCGAACTGCGCGTGCTCAAACATATAACATATACCGTGGGCGAGAGCGTGCTATATCAATTCAAGTACAACAACTGGCGTGAAAACCAAGGGTTTGTCAACGAAGAGCGTAATAAGGATTACCGCAAGGCATATCTTAACGCAGACAAGCAATCGGAATGGATGATAGATACGGATCACATGACACTCGAACTGAAAGTGCTTGAAAGCGATACCGACTATCCGAAGTTTAACGATTACTGGCACGACAAGGCGATAACATACGCCGAAGACGCAAAGAAAGCCGATTGCCCGCTGAACGAACTTGACAACATAATGGGCGAGTTCTACGCAAACCACTTCCGTGAAGAGGGTGTAGAGGCATTCTACACAGGCAAGGAGCGTGCCATTCCCGAGATGGCGAGAGAGATACGCCATAGGATAGAGAACGGAATCTTTGAGAGTTGGAAAATCGGCGACGTGTCGATAGTGGAGCTTCAAAAAGTATCCAAGCTGCTGCTTGAACGCATGGGAGAAATCCGGACCGAGCTTGAAACCAAGACAAAAGAGGAGAAAGACAATTATACCGCTTTCGATCAGGATCGTACTGATAATGTATCAGAGTGGAGCCGACTGGGAATTTTGCAGCGTATGGTGGGAGTTGGAGCACGCCGCTATGCCGATCATCAAGGTATACTCACAGACTATTATACGTCTAAAACAAAACTCGTGGCTCTTGAATTTGCCAAGAAACTGGCAGCCAAAGTATTCGTGGAGATAGGTAAGATGGACGCTGAGATACTGGCATTCGGACAGAAGATAAACGAGGCTATCGAGGAGACTGAGCGGCTTGTCGGCGCGCAACGCAAGGTAAACAAAGGTCTTGAAGACATGAAGGGAGCCATTATCGAGGTCAGCGAGGACGAGGCGATGAGCGAGTTTGAGGTAGACATAAAGGTAGATAAGGTGGAAATGCCCAACATAGCCCGCCAGATAAGAGAGACTATACTTCCTCAGGGTCAATTTGTTAATTTCGGACGCCTTACGAACGAGATAAGCGTGGACGACATAAAAGACGCTTTCGACATAAAATTGTCGGCCATAGTGAAAGCCAAACACGACGAGAAAGCGGATAGCGACAAGAAAGTTTTGGGTCTGAATATACTCACACAGCTGCAACAGAAACTTGTTACCGATGATGATATAAAGGAATTTGCTACCAAGATAGTAAAGCAAAGTGGGGTATATCTCAAATTGAATAATGATCAAATGCAATTGCATCTTCGTAATAATGAAGGTGAGTTAAGTCCTATTAATCCGGCAAGTGTAAATAAAAAGACGATACTTGTGTCTATACCGTCTGATGAAGAAAGTCCCGGCTTGGAGCGTTTTGCCAATAAGCTTGTTGATGCTTTTAACGATCAGTTTGGCAATGGAGCATCGCAAGGAAGTATAATAATCAATCGTCAAAGTCCGCGTAAGGATGAATTATCCATAATAGCAATACAGTATTGTTACCCGATGCGTGCCATTGACTGGATGGCACCATACAAAGACCGCTATAATCAGTTCCTCAATTCTGGTAATCCCATAACCGATATCAAGAACGCTATATTGCTACACAGCGAGGGTGACGGTACGGAACTTCCATCATTGTTTGCCCTCAGCGAGGAAGAGATATCCGTAAAACGCTATGAGAGAGAAGTATGGCGCAAGCAAAACGAGCGGCAATCCATGCAGCAACCGGCAGGTCAGCCGATGCCAGGCGCCCAACAGCCTGCTGTCGGAACAGGTGCGGTACCTCCGGTAATGCCCGAATCTCATGTCGCTCCTCCGCCATTGACACCCGCCCAGCCGGATATTAAACTGTTCTTGGCTATTGGCGGACAGCAATATGGGCCTTACAACATGGACATGTGCAAGCAGATGGTGCAGGGCAGACAGCTTACGGCACAGACAATGGTATGGATGGAAGGCATGGCCGCATGGACACCGGCAGGTCAGGTGCCGGCATTGCAGCCGCTATTTGCTCCTCCCGCAACTCCTGAAATGCCGCCGATGCCTCCTACGGGAGGTCCGGTTCCGCCGCCGATGATGTAGTAATAATCAAGATAAGGTATATCGGGTTGACTTGTGTAATCTCGGATAAAGACGGTTTGGCAAGTCAATCCTATAATCGGCCAATCAATAATGAACACGATAATAAACAAATAAAACAATAAAAACAACATGGCAACATCAAATCGTTCGAAGAGTGTGCGTTTCAGATATGGTAAATGTCTGAATGAGTCATGCTCGAAAGGAAAAGCAAAGGAAGTACAGCAGATTTCGGCACACAAGGATTTTGTATGCGCTGAGTGTGGAAAATCTCTTCTTGACTGTCCTCCACCGAAGTCGTGGTGGGACAAAAACGGAAAGAAAACCATAATCGCCGCAGTGGCGGTGGCTGTTGTGGGAGCCGGTGTGGGTATATCTATAGGTGGTGGCGATGAGGCCGCTGAAAACGAACAGGCCGTCATATTGGCAACACCGGCCGACAGCGCGAAAAACGATACCGCACAAGTTATTGCTGATGCTAAGCCGGCAGAGGCTGACAGCAAGGCTGTTGAGGAGACACAGAAGCCCGAACAGAAAGAGACAGCCGCCGGAAAGGAGACTGTGGGCAAACCCGCTGCAAGACAGTCGGCTCCCAAGCATGCTCCCGGTGAGCGCTATCAAGGCACGCTCAACCTCGGTTACGGAACATATTCGGGCGAGATTGTAGACGGAAGACCCGACGGAACAGGTGTTCTCAGATACAATACATCTCAGAGAGTGGTGAGCACGAAAGACGTGATGGCAGAGAGCGGTGAGCGCATCGAGGGTGTGTTTGACAATGGCAAGCCGTCTTTTGTCACCCTGTATAAGAACGACGGCAACACGGTCAAGGTACACAGATGATAACAATGAGTATGCGTACATGTTATTTTATAATGTGTGCGCTGCTTTTTTAATGGCACAAAACCATGCTTAGACAATTCTTCATTGCGGTTTCGGTGGCACTTGCCATAGGTATTGGCGAGGCCCGGGCTGCCACTTTTTCGTCGGAAAGACTTGAACGGTTGGCGGCATACGCCGGTCTGCAACGTCTCGACACGTTGCGTCCCGGAGTGCATGACGGCTATCGTTACAAGCAACACAGGGTGACGGTGCGCGTCAACAAGTGGAACGAGATCGAGCATATCGGCCTCTTGCTTTTTCCACGACAGTTGAGAGAGATAAATCCGCTGCCCGTACATGACTTTCTCGAACGTTATCTGTTGGCCGCAAACGCAGTGCCGGCAAATTCCGAATACGGGATGAAGATGAGTTGGGAAAAGGTATATTTTGCCGTGGGAAACGCGCGTACGGCGCTCTCGATAGACACCACGGCGATGTTTACCGAGAACCATGTGGACCTGCATGTATATAAAGTATCGTGGTCGGTGGCTGACAGGAAAGTGCTCGAAATGTCGTTTCAGATGGACTATCAGTTGCTCACGGGGCTTAATGCTATAGAGCTTGAACAGCGGTTGTTCCGCAATCTGCGGCGTTACGAGCCGCAATCGCGTGGCACCGACATGCCTGTATTGCCCGTGAAAGGCACTGACTACACGGTGAAAGGAAACTATTTCATAAGTCCGGCTGTGCGGAACGACCTCTATTACAAGAGAAAAAGCGACAGGGACGGATGGTCGCTCGTGAGCGGCAGCCGGATGGCGACAAGGGCATTGTCTAACATGATGCTACGGCCTGAAAGCGGCAACGGTCTTGAAATGAGGCTGAAACTGGATAAATACGGACTGCGTACGGACAGCGCGACGGTGAGATACAGCGCGTTATGGCAGTTCTGCAAGGATGAGGGATGCACTCCGTACTTCGGAATGAAAGGCAAGGCCGGCGACATGTACCGCTGTACGGTATTCATGGTAAACAGACTTGGCGGATATCTGCATCTGCTTAGCGTCGACATACCTGGACAAGCGCTGGATGATCCTGCGAAATATACGGCCGGTGCACGGATATACTGCTACATACCGTTGCACAACGTGTCGGACAAAGTGTTGAATGTAGCGGAGTTTGAACCTATAAAATAATAACGAATGATGAACATTTCCTGTTTAAAACGAATTACATGCGTCGTATTTGCGGCGATGACGGTTTTCTCTTTTGCCTCTGCCCAGACATCTGTGGAGGAACAGAAGAAAGAAATCAACAAGATAAAGAAAAGCAGTTCGTATATATATGGCGAGGCAACGCTCGCCGACAAGCAGGCCGCCATAGACCTTGCGAAGGATATATTGTATCAGAATGTAAACGAATGGGTGTCGAAGCAGAAGAAATTTGCCGGTTCGAGCAACGTGGTTACCGTTAACACCAACTATGCTGTTGAAGACATGATGCTGCCCAGGGGCAATATGTTCAGGGCGTTCATGTACGTGAAGAAAAACGACATCATACCTGCCAACAACGTGACTGTGACCGATACGCCTGACATGCAGGTCAAGACGGCCTCCAAGCAGGGGGCGTCTACCGTCACGCCGATAGGCAATCCGAAGGTTGACGCGGTGGTGTCGGAAATCATCAAGGTTGAGAACACAGGCCAGCTGTCTGCCGTCTTGAAGCAACTCAAACAGCAGGGAAAGATCACCGAGTACAACAAGCTAAGCGCTTTGACCGC
Organism: Prevotella sp. MGM1; assembly: GCF_002933775.1. GTDB lineage: Bacteria > Bacteroidota > Bacteroidia > Bacteroidales > Bacteroidaceae > Prevotella. The sequence goes on along the minus strand of NZ_BEWV01000217.1, from coordinate 9,213 downwards.
TCCCGAGAACTATCTAATGGTGATATTCACCGGCGAGGGAAACATACAGGCTGTGTTGAGCGAGGGTGTAGGACGCACGAACATGAAGACGGGCAAGGCCGACGCTATAAGCAACTATAAAGGATGCGGCGCCATAGGAGTAAAAATAAAAAAATAACGGATATGACAATGAGAAAGTTTTATTTAGGTTTTATTGCCTTGTTGGCAAGCGTTTGCGCCAATGCGGTCACTGTAACTATAACCACCGACGAGGGGTTTGATGATCCAGCGATTATAGAGAAGATGCAACAGAACCTCGGCGAGGTGCTCACTGAGATAAACAATGCGTATAAAGGCAATCGGGATGTGAACACGGCGGGTCTCAAAATGGACGACCACGCCAAGAACATGCTCGTCACGTTATGGTCGACTGTTCACTTCTACTGTGACGACGAGGAAGTGGTGGACCGCTGCTGGCCGTTGAAAAAAGGTTATCTGCTGCGTCAGATACCGCTTATCATCGACCCGCAGGATGAGGCGTTCACCAGCGGTACGTATCAGGAAGCGGTGATAGAGTTCGGTAAAGACGGGATGATCACCGACTTCCGTTTCGCTCTCGATGCCCAGCTTTCCGAGAGCATGGAGCGGTGTGGCTCGGTGGTTGAGACCGAACGGCGCATGATAATCCTCGATTACATAGAGCAGTTCCGTACAGCCTACTGCACGAAGAACCTCAATTTTATGGAGAAGATATTCAGCGACGACGCGCTTATCATTACCGGTAAGGTGGTGATGTCGAAGCCGGACGATCTCGGACAGTCTAATGCCAAGGTGGAATACAACCGTCAGAACAAGCAGCAGTATCTGTCGAACCTGCGCCGTGCGTTCCTGCGCAACAAGTATATAGAAGTGAAGTTCAGCGAAATAGGCGACGGTGGAAGTGGCGGCGGATGTCCGGGCATCACCCAATCGCGCAACAATCCCGACTTCTACGGCGTGCGGTTGCGTCAGGAATGGCGGTCGAGCAGTTACAGCGACGACGGATATGTGTTCCTATTGTGGGACTTCCGCGACGAGCAGAACCCTGTGATCCATGTGCGTACATGGCAGCCGACGATGATTGCCGCAGGCGGTACATCCCAGAAACTGCCGGAAGAGGAGATATTCAATATCAGTTCGGTGGAAGACATGATACCGTAAGATATTTGGAGGGTGTTTAAAGGTAAAAAAGTAAAAAAGTAAAAAGGTAAAGGGGGTTAGGAAGCAAGAGGGTAAAAAAGCCGTTTAACGGCATCGGTATGATAAGTTTTCTTACCTTGATGGTATTTTACTTATTTTCCGACTCCTTGCTCCTCAATTCATAATGGATGTTTACTTACTTCTCAACTCCTTACTCCCCAGCTCCAAATAGACGTTTACTTACTCCCCAGCTTCTAATAAAAACAAAATAGTAATGAAAACAATGACAAGAATATTATGGCTGCTTATCCTGTATGTGGTGGCACCTTTGCATGTATTGGCGCAGGACAGCGACAATATGCTTAATGTGGTGAAAGACCGGCAGGAGAAAGCGGCTCTCGACGGTAAGGCGGGAGTCATCTTCTTGGCAAAGAAGCCTGATTACGTGATACGGACGACAAATAAAGACGAGCCTGTATGCACCGAAAGCCGGCAAGTCGGCGGCCATTACGAGTTCAAGTTGCTGCTCGACGTGTCGAAAGGCAAGAGCCGGGTGTTCGTAGTCAATAAAAAAGGAAGTCCCATCGCCGGTAAGTCAGACCAGCTCAATGTCAATCCGGATGAATACCGGTACTTCCGTATTGACGAGCCGGCCACTATCCTTTTGCCGTCTACCCAACGTATCGACAAGAACGCATATTTTGCCAAAGGCGAGAAGCCCACCGAGGCACTGATAGATATCAAGAGTCCGGTGAGACTCGATGTGCAGATAAGCGATAAGGTAAAGGTATCCGGTGGCGAGGGTACTCTTACCGGAGAAGGCACCTATCAGTATTCATTTGTTGTCAATACAGTGCGGATAGGGCAGTTGAAGACAGCGGCCGCCGATGCGGCCGATACCTACCGCAAGATGGATGATTCGGCCAACGGGCAGTGGACCGACGACCAATGGAAGCGGTTGGAGCAGTTGAAAGACGCGAGCGATAACGCGACACGCGAATATGCCGAGGCAGTCACGGTGGTGCTGCAAGGTAACGGCACAAACCGCATTCCCCTTCAAGCGGCACTTATAGAAGGCCTCACGCCGAAAGACAAACTCGTATGCAACCTTGTGCTGGCCAACAAGACAGACACCATCGTCAAAAAAGACACCGATCCGAAAGGAACCGTTGTCGTGGCGAGCAATGTAAGCCGTGCCGATTTCTATGTAGACGGAGTGAAACATATTTCAGGCGGTGTGCCACCCTTTGTATATAAGGGTACCGAGGGGCGCCATAAGCTGACACTTCGGGCAGACGGCTACAACGATGAGACGGCCGAGGTGGATATCCGTCTTGGACGTACAGTCGACTACCGCATGAACATGGTGGCTGCCGGAAGCCTCTCTCTCGACGGTGTATCGTATGAGATGGTGCTCGTGGAAGGCGGTACTTTCACCATGGGTTCGCAGCGGGAGCTTGACAAGTACAGCACTTTCAGCATGGACAAGCCGGCACACAGTGTCACGGTAGGCACGTTTGCCATCGGCAAGACCGAGGTGACACAAGTCTTGTGGCAGAAGGTGATGGGCAGCAATCCGTCCGCTCATCAGGGCGGCGACCTCCCCGTGGAGAATGTGTCATGGGATGATTGCCAACAGTTCATAGCCCGGCTCAACAGCATGACCGGCCAACAGTTTCGTCTGCCTACCGAGGCCGAATGGGAATATGCCGCCCGTGGGCGCACGGCATCGGGCGACAGCTATTCCGGTGGCTCACGGTTGGATGATGTCGCCGTAACCGGCAGTGGTACGGCTGCATGCGGCGGCAAGCGCCCCAATGTGTTTGGACTGTGTGATATGACGGGCAACGTGGCCGAATGGTGCCAGGACTTCATCAAGCGCTACACGGCACTGTCGGCCAACAATCCCCGCAACGACGCCGACGGCTATGAGCGTGTGGTGCGCGGAGGCGCTTACGATACCGGCGGATGGCTCGGACATACATCGCACCGCTCGCACATGAAGCAGCACGAAGCCCGTCCCACCGTTGGATTAAGGTTGGCTCAGGACAAGAAGTGACCTCCGGGCCATACATACAGCCGATGGATATTTATTATGACATTAGTATTATTTATAACGTTTACAAACTTAAAAAACAGATTATTATGAAAAGAGTTATTGTTTTTGCGGCCATGGTTTGCGCAGTGCTTACCGTTTCCGCACAGGACAAGAAAGTGGTGGTTGTCGATAAATTTGCCGATAACACCACCGAGACGAGCGATGTGGTAGATGCTCTCCGCACCGATATTATCGCCGGCTTGAACGCCACCACACGCCTTACGGTCGTCGATGTTAACGTGATGACCGACCTGCCGGCCACAACCAACGAGCGGTTGAAGGCATTTGGTGAGAAAGGCATCAACTATGTAATCGGCGGTACGCTGAACACTATGACTTACGATAAAGATGTAAAGGACGGAAAGACGACATACACATCGCATGTGAGCTACACGCTGACTGTCACCGACGTTGAGACGGGTGAGTCTGTTGCGTCAAAGAACTATACCGACCTTAGCTCACTGAACAAGACTGAGGAAGAAGCGGCCATTGCGGTGGTGAAGAAAGCGCATGGCGCCATGAAGAAGTTTGTGGACGAGAACTTCAAGGTAGAGGCCGAAATTGCCGATTTGGAGCAGGAGAATGAAAAGAAAGGAGCCGTTACGGTGTATGTGACGACAGGCTCGGCACAAGGCATTCAGAAGGGACAGATATTCGAAGTGTTTAGCGAAGTGACCGTCGCTAACCGCAACGTGCGCAAGAAAATCGGCGAGCTGAAAGCCAAAGAGGTGGTGGCCGAAGATATGACACTGTGCGAGGTGAAGAACGGTGGAAAGGATATTCAGGCAAAACATAAGGCCGGAGTGAAGATGACAGTGGTAAGCCGTGCGAAGAAATCACTGTTCGATACGATAGACAAGGGACTTGACAATTTGCTGCAATAAGCGGCCTGACTGTTAAATAATCATCTGTCATCTCAAAATATATGCTACACTGTTTTAAATATATGCGGCTGTTTGCCGTCATTGCTTTGCCGGTCGTCACGTTGACGGTGGCCGCCCAGGACTCACGGGCACGGATAAGCATCATCGATGCCGACGCGCAGACGGCCGTGTTCACCTCTGACGGATTCGCTGCCGACCGTGAGGAAGCGCTGGAAAACGCTTGTATCAACGTGATGCAAGCCATTCTGTACAGCGGGGTGGAGGGTTTCAACGGCGGCCGTCCCATAGTGGCCAATGCCGAGCATAAGCGTACCAACCTCTGGCTTGGCAACATGTTCACAGGCAAGAACCCGGGCTACAAGCAATTCTGTGCGGGTATTGAGTTGATAGACGACTTCGACCGTGCGGCTTCCGGACAGACACACTGCCGGGTGAACGTGATTATTTCGCATGCCTATCTGCTTCGCCGTGCCGACACGCAGGGTGTTACGGGAAACGTCAAGCCGCAGCCGGCACCGTCAAATACCGCAGTTCCGGCGACTGACAGTACGTCGCCCGCCGTGCCCACCGAGCGGAATACCGATGTTCCGGCTACGAAGCCTGCCGTGAAAAAGCCAAAGAAAAGCTTCCTTTGATTAAGAAGCCGGCGGCAAAGGATATGAAAAAGACATCGCCCGACCACTATATTTTTTGTGTGGTCGGGCGTTTTTGCGTATCTTTGCAGCAAGATAGGCTGTGTCCCAGCGGTAAAGACACTGTTTTCACCGCATTCGGTTTTCACTGTCTTTGCAAGCTATAAATAATCCTGCCTGCGAGTTTCTTTGCTTGGTTCCGGTACGCGTTAAATTCCGTATGGGCAGGTTCACATTATTTTATATAGGGATTATGAGAAAATTAAGAACGATAGAGATGAGCCGCCTGACGGTCGAGGACTTCAAACAGGCCGAGAAATTGCCGCTTGTCGTTGTGCTCGACGACGTGCGGTCTATGTATAACGTAGGCAGTGTGTTCCGCACGGCCGACGCTTTCCGCGTAGAGGCCGTATACTTGTGCGGCATCACCGCCACCCCGCCAAGCACCGAGATACACAAGACGGCGCTCGGAGCCGAGGACAGTGTGGAGTGGAAACATTTTGCCACGGCCGTTGAGGCTGTCGACGCTTTGCATGCCGCAGGCTACGAGGTGTATGGCGTAGAGCAGGTAGAAGGCAGCACCATGCTGCACGATTTCGTTCCCGTTGCCGGCCGTCGCTATGCCGTAGTGCTCGGGAACGAAGTCAAAGGAGTGCATCAGGAGGTGATAGACATGTGCGACGGATGTCTTGAAATACCGCAGTTCGGCACGAAGCACTCCATGAATGTGTCCGTTACCGCCGGGATAATAATGTATAAATTCTTGGGTAAGTAGGTAGTGAGGAGTAACTTGTTCCTCAACTCCTCACAACCAACTCCTCAATAAAAAAAACAAACGCTCCCCATTCACTGAATGAAGAGCGTTTGTTTTTTTTATTCTGTTTCGGAAAACTCGTCTTTTCCCACTCCGCATAGCGGGCATACCCAATCTTCGGGTATATCTTCGAATGCTGTTCCTGGTGCAATGTTGTTTTCTGGGTCTCCCACTGCCGGATCGTAAACGTATCCGCAGACGTCACAAACATACTTTTTCATAATTTTTTTGTTTTTAAATGGTTGATAATACTGTTAGTTATATGCTGTTTATGTCCAGCCTTTTTCTTGTCGCCACTGCTTTGCGGGCTTTTCATCGCGCTTCTTTCACTGTTGTTCCGGTTGCCTGTTGCCGGAGTGTCGGCTCTTCGGCCTTTCAAGCCGTTGTCAATGGCGTTTATATTGTGGCATTGCGTCGTTTTTCAAAGCCGCCCTGTCTTTCACATCTTCTTTTTGTCTTTTCATCCTACCACGGCCTTTATCCTGTCGAAAATCCGTCTCGGTGCTATGTTGTTCATGCAGGCAAAGTCGCCACGCATGCACGGTTTGTTACCGTATACGCTGCACGGCCGGCATGGCATGTCTTCCTGTACGGCGTTTGCCGTGTCCTGTTTCCATCCCATGAATCCCGCATACGGATGTGTCGCTCCCCATACGCTTACTACCGGCGTGCCGGTGATTGATGCAAGGTGCATGTTGGCGCTGTCCATAGACACCATCGCGTCGAGGTGGCTCATGAGTATCAGTTCCTGCTGCATGGTTTCCATGTGCTCTCCCACGTTAATGCAGTCGCTTGTCTCTCCGCACCATTTCGGGAACAGGGCGTCTTCCCTTTTGCCCCGCCCGAAGAGGAAAATGCGTGCTTGCGGGTATTCCGCTTTTGTCATCTTTATCACTTCGAGCATCTTTTCCGGCGGATATATCTTTCCATTGTGCGCGGCGAACGGAGCAAATCCTATCCACTGTCCGAATGTTTTTTTCGGTCCTATGATGGCCGGCAGCAGGTTGAGGTTGCCTCCCTCCGGCGGGAATATCGACTTGAACGACATGTCCTTTATCGGGTATCCCAGCCTGCCGAACACGTCGGCATAGTTCTCGAACGATGTGGGCAGCTGCTCCATGGCCTTGTTTTCTTCCGCCGTGAGCATCTTTCTGGCCTTGCGGTGCTTGTCTATGTGGGCCACGTTGTAGCGGCTCATGTTGAACCTCATGCGCAGATAGTCCGATCGCAGCACGTTGTGCAGGTCGGCCACGGCCGTGAAGTTCTTTGCCGTCAGCCTGCGGTAGAGCTTGTTCAGTCCTCTCACTCCGCTGTACTCACCCCTGAGGTCGGCTTCCATGAAGTTGATGTTCGGCGCGAGGTCTTCGAAGAAAGTGCGTGCATACGCCCTGCTCAGCACCGTTATCCGCACGTCGGGATATGTTTTGGCGAGCGAGTACACCACCGGTACGGCCATCACCACGTCGCCGAGAGCCGAGAACCTGATGACCAGAATATGCTCTTTCTTCATCTTGTTGTTTATCTTGGAGTGCGGAGCCTTTTCAAACCATTATTTATTCTTATACAACACCGGGTTTGTGGCCGGGTCGTTATACATCTTCATCTGCCGGTATACCTTCATGTATTTCTTTCCGGCGGCGATGTCCTCGATCAACTGGTCTATTGCCAGCGAGAGGTCTTTCCGCTGTTCGAGCAGCACGTCGAGCTTTGCCGTGCATGTGGCCCTGTGTTCCTGTGATGCCTCAGTGCGCTCGGTCTGTTCCTTCATGTGGTATATTTTGAGTGCGAGGATGGACAGCCTGTCCACCGCCCACGCCGGGCTCTCGGTGTTCAGTCTTGCGTCCGCCATGGGTGTCACGTTGCCGTACTCGCTGCGGAAGTGGCTGTCTATCTGCTCCACGAGATCCGTGCGGTCCTGGTTGCTGCGGTCTATGCGCCTTTTCAGTGCGAGGGCGTCGAGCGGGTCTATGTGAGGATCCCTGATTATGTCTTCCAGATGCCATTGCACTGTGTCTATCCAGCACTTCATGTACAGGTTGTGCTCTACGGTGTTGTTGTCGTACGGGTTGTTTATCTGGGTGTCCACGTCATCCGTCAGGTGATAGTCTCTTATCGCCTGGTTGAAGATGGTGTTGCATTGTTCTGTAAATGACATAGTTTATCTGTATGTTTCTTTTATTGTTATTGTATTGTTTCCGCTTGCGGCTGACACCGTGAAAACCGTCCGTTTTCATGAAGGCCGCGCAGTGCCGTGCAGCGGTTATCCTGATGCAAATATACTCAAACTTTTCCAATTACGTAATTAAAAGATAAGTTTTTACTTTTATTGCAATCTTTTTATGTGAAATTTAGTTACTTTTGTTTCCGGCAACGATACATGGCACGGACGAGGGCCTGCGGCCCCGCTCTTCCTCTGCCTGTAAAAAGCATGATAAGATGAAGATAGTGATAGACGACAAGATTCCGTATATACGTGAGGCGGTGGCCGCCGTCACGCCTGATGCCGTGTACATGCCCGGCGCGGCCATTACCGCCGCTGACGTGCGCGATGCCGACGCCATCATAGTGCGTACCCGCACACGCTGCGACGAGACCCTGCTCGGCGGCAGCCGGGTGCGCTTCGTGGCCACGGCCACCATAGGCCATGACCATATAGACACACGTTTTCTCGACCGTTCGGGCATAGCGTGGACCAACTGCCCCGGATGCAACGCCGCCTCCGTGGCTCAGTATGTGCGCTCGTCGCTGCTTCTGATTGCCCGTGATTTCGGGCTGTGCCTCTGCCGTGCCACCATCGGTGTGGTAGGCTGCGGACATGTAGGCTCGCTCGTGGCCGCCGCCGCCGGTGAGCTTGGGATGAACGTGCTTGTGTGCGACCCGCCGCTTGGCCGGACAGGCTTCGTGCGGCTCGACACGATAGAGCGTGAGGCCGATGTAATCACGTTTCATGTGCCTCTCACATCCTCCGGCCGCCATGCCACGTTCCACCTTGCCGACGAAGCGTTCTTCGGCCGTCTGGCACGCAGGCCGTTTATCATCAACACCAGTCGGGGTGCCGTGGTAGACGGCGATGCGCTCGGCGCGGCAATAGACCGCGGCATGGTGCGCCAGGCGGTGATAGACACTTGGGAGGGCGAGCCGGAAATAGACCGCGCCCTGCTCGACAAGGTATATATAGGCACGCCCCATATCGCCGGCTATTCGGCCGACGGGAAAGTGAACGCCGACAATATGGCACTGGCCGCCCTGTGCCGCTTTTTCGGACTTGTGCCGCCGCCGCCGGTTGTCGCTCCGCCGCTACCGCCCGGCTTCGTGTATACCGGCGACCCGCTCGAACTGTACAATCCGCTGACAGACAGCGCCGCACTTAAATCGTCGCCCGAGGCTTTCGAGCGTCTGCGGGGCGACTATCCGTTGCGGCGTGAGACATTCCGGTAGTCTCCGTCAGCCGGCGTGTGTAATAATAAAGTCACGTATTTAACACTTTGTTTTCTTTTGAAATAGAAAGCGGAGACGATACATGCCGCTATATTTAATGCGATATGCAGCCATTCGCCGGATGGTGAAAAGCTGTTTTTTCCGCAACGGGATGCCCGTTGGAGCGCGTTCGGTAGCTAATCGCGTCGC
>NZ_BEWV01000216.1 GCF_002933775.1 Prevotella sp. MGM1 | reverse complement strand
AAGCATTTGGCTTAACTCCTTAACTTCTTGACTCCGAAGAAAAATCTTCCGAACTATTCCGATAAAGTTTCACTGAAAAAAGGCTCCGACCGTCATTCGACAGTCGGAGCCTTTTTATTTCTTTAGATTTCCGATCGCTTATTTACGCAGACCCAAAGCCTTGATGATTGCGCGGTAACGCTCCACGTCACGGTCGTAGAGATAGTTGAGCAGCGCACGGCGCTTACCTACGAGCTGTGTCAGTGAGCGTGCTGTGGTGAAGTCCTTGCGGTTCTTCTTCAAGTGCTCTGTCAGGTGAGAGATGCGGTATGAGAAAAGCGCAATCTGGCTTTCGGCAGAACCTGTGTCTGTCGTTGACTTGCCATACTTACCGAAAATCTCTTGTTTTTTTGTTTGATCTAAATACATTTTTGTTTTGATTAATTTGTTGTTTCATTACATCTGTCAGACGCTTCCCGCCTTAATCACAACGGTTACATCATCGAATGCACCGGATTTTCCGGATTTCGGCCGCAAAGTTACATTTTTTTTTTCATACAGCCAAATGGTATTGAGCTTTTTTCAACGTTTAACCAACTGTCGCATATATGCCAAACATCATTGATTTTATGTCGGTTGTGAGTGTTTTCACAGCTTTGTCTGTTTTTTGCATATTTGTTTTGCGCATTGGAGTATGTACTCTTTTCCACTTTCGTGTTTCGTTTCGAGCGGTGTGCAGCGGGGCTTTTCTGTCTTGTCCGGTATTCCCGTATGCACGCCGGGATGCCTGAAAAAGAGGTCTTGCGGAGGCTTTACGGCCAAAAAAACGGGGAAACACTGCTCTGTCTGCTTTAAAAATATTAACTTTGCACCCGATTTTTAAGGTATAACGAAATGCAAGACATCAGAAACATCGCCATCATCGCGCACGTAGACCATGGCAAGACCACACTTGTGGACAAGATGATGCTGGCCGGCAACCTGTTTCGTGAGGGACAGGATCTCAGCGGACAAGTATTGGACAGCAACGACCTCGAACGTGAGCGAGGCATAACAATCCTCTCTAAAAATGTGTCGATAGACTGGAAGGGAGTGAAGATAAACATCATCGACACTCCGGGACACTCCGATTTCGGCGGCGAGGTGGAGCGTGTGCTCAACATGGCAGACGGATGTCTGTTGCTTGTGGATGCCTTTGAAGGCCCGATGCCGCAGACGCGTTTCGTGCTGCAAAAAGCATTGCAGATAGGTCTTAAACCGATAGTGGTTGTTAATAAGGTTGACAAGCCCAACTGCCGCCCCGAAGAGGTGTACGAGATGGTGTTCGACCTGATGTTCTCTCTAAACGCCACCGAAGACCAGCTTGACTTCCCCGTGGTGTACGGTTCGGCCAAGAACGGCTGGATGAGTGCCGACTACAAGAACCAGACGACAGACATCACATATCTGCTCGACAAGATTGTCGAGGTTATTCCAGCCCCGAAAGTGATCGAGGGTACTCCGCAGATGCTTATCACAAGTCTCGACTATTCGAGCTACACAGGCCGTATAGCCGTGGGACGCGTCCATCGCGGACTCCTGACCGAGGGCATGAATATCGTGATATCGCACCGTGACGGCTCTACCGAGCGCACGAGGATAAAGGAACTGCATACGTTCGAGGGCATGGGACATGCCAAGACGAGCCAAGTGCAGAGCGGAGATATATGCGCCATAATCGGATTGGAACGCTTTGAAATCGGCGATACTATATGCGACGCCGAAAATCCCGAGCCGTTGCCGCCAATAGCGATAGACGAGCCGACCATGAGTATGCTGTTCACCATCAACGACTCGCCGTTCTTCGGCCGTGAGGGCAAGTTTGTCACCAGCCGTCATATCAACGACCGACTGACAAAAGAGCTTGAAAAGAACCTTGCCCTGCGTGTGGCTCCGTTCGAGGATTATACCGACAAGTGGGTTGTCAGCGGCCGTGGCGTGTTGCATCTCTCGGTGCTCATCGAGACTATGCGCCGTGAGGGATATGAGTTGCAGGTAGGTCAGCCGCAGGTTATATACAAGGAGATAGACGGTCAGCGCTGCGAGCCGATTGAGGAACTGACGATCAATGTGCCGGAAGAGTTTTCCAGCAAGATGATAGACATGGTGACACGCCGCAAAGGCGAGATGGTTTCTATGGAAAGTCAGGCCGACCGTGTGAACATCGAGTTTGATATCCCCTCGCGAGGCATCATCGGTTTGCGTACCAATGTGCTCACCGCCAGTCAGGGCGAGGCCATCATGGCACATCGTTTCAAGGAGTACCAGCCTTATAAGGGCGACATTTCGCGCCGCATGAACGGCAGCATGATAGCTCTCGAAACGGGTACTGCCTACGCATATTCCATAGACAAGTTGCAAGACCGTGGCAAGTTCTTCATCGAGCCGGGTGAAGAGGTGTATGCAGGTGAGGTTGTAGGCGAGCATGTTCACGACAATGATCTCGTCATCAACGTGGCCAAGGCCAAGCAGTTGACAAATACACGTGCCAGCGGAAGCGACGACAAGGCACGTATTGTGCCGCGTACAGTGCTCTCGCTTGAAGAGGCTCTCGAATATATCAAGGCCGACGAGCTTGTCGAGGTGACACCGAAGAGCATGCGTATGCGCAAGGCGATACTCGACCATAACGAGCGGAAGAAAGCGAGCAAGGAGTAATGAGGCTCGGTGGCTGGCAGTCAGACTCGGCCTATGATACTCAAATGCAGGGCAGGCATATTCTCAAACAGATGTGAAGAATATGCCTGCCCTGCATTTGAGTATATGCGACGACATGTCGTTATGCTTATCACTACATGCCGTCAGGGATATGTGAGATTCTCGTCTTTTATGTCTTCGAGTACCTCGGTGAGATATTTTTTTGCTTCGTGGCGTGCCATCGGCAGGTCGTGGAGCAGCCAGTTGCCACAGTCGCGCGGCGCGGCGCCGGGTATTTCACCTTCAAACCCGGCCACGAAACGGAATGTCTGCCTCATAAGCTCCACAATGTCACGGCTCTCGTAGTCGCCGCGTATCAGCAGGTAGTTGCCTGTCAGGCATCCCATGGGTCCCCAATACACTATTCTTTCCTTCCACTCGTCGTCGTTGCGCAGGTATGTGGCGGCCAGGTGCTCTATGGTGTGCAGCGCTCCGGGGTGCAAAGCCGGCTCGCGGTTAGGCTCTTTCATGCGTATGTCAAACGTGGTCACGGTCTCTCCGCCCACCTCGTCCTTGCGTGATACGTATATGCCGCGCAGCAGCCGGTCGTGGTCTATTGTAAAACTCGGTATCTTGTTCATTACTGTCGTTATGTTGATAGGTTGTTTTTATATCTATGTATGGGTCGCCGTTACGATACGGATAAATCGTTACCGGCATACCGGTAATCATGCATGCGGATATTTTTTCATATCCGTTCGATAAATGCTTTAGTCACCTCGAACGAACTGTCTGCCGCCGTTTCCCAGAAGTTGAAGTACTGTCGGGCCTTGTGGTCGCTCAGCGGGATGTCGCTTATTATTCTGAAACTGATGAACGGCACGTTTCGTTGGGCGCAAGCATGGGCTATGGCGGCCGACTCCATGTCTACGGCGGCGGCCTCGGGGAAGTGGCTTATGATGTCTCTCATCTTGTCGCGCGAGTTGACAAACCAGTCGCCCGTCACGGTGAGACCTGATGTTATCTTCGTGCCGCAGTCCAGGGAGAGTGCCGTTCGTAGCAGCCTCGGGTCGGCATCGAAACGTTCCTGCATTCCGGGTATCTGTCCGTATGCCTGCTCTTCACCGCAGTACACGTCGTGGTAGCATGTCTGCGCCGCCGCCACCACCTCGCCGATGCCGAGCGTTGTCGCGGCTCCGCCCGCCACGCCGGTTGAAACCACGGCGTCAGGCGAAAACCCGGTGAGCAGTTCCGTCGCTCCGATGGCGGCGTTCACCTTGCCTATTCCGCATTGGTGCAGCACCAGCTCGTTGCATCCTGTCGTTCCGACGGTATAGCGCCTTCCTCCTCTCTCGATGTCTTTCGGATTTTCGAGCAGCGCTTTTATCCGTCCGAACTCCTTGTCCATCGCTATTATTATTCCTATTCTCATATATTTGTAAATCGTTTGCGGCCACAAAGTTACTTAATAATTATGAATTAGTGATTATGTATTGTGGATTAAAATGCTTAACTTTGCGGGCGTAATTAGATAATAACATAAACATTTATACAGATGAACACATTCAAGAAATGCCTGCCCGATTTGCTGGCAGTGCTGTTATTCGCGGTCTTGGCGTTCGCCTATTTCTTTCCAGCCGATACCGAAGGCCGCATTCTATACCGTCATGACTCGTCGGCGGGCCGCGGTCTCGGCCAGGAACAGGTTGACTACCGCAAACGCACTGGTGAGATGACCAGATGGACAAACTCTGCTTTTTGCGGGATGCCTACCTACCAGATAGCTCCCTCCTATGATAGCTCGGATGTGATAAAGGCCGCCGAGAAAGCCTATCATCTGTGGTTGCCGGAGAATGTATGGTACGTCTTCGCCTATATGTTGGGCTTCTATATACTGTTGCGCGCTTTCGATTTCAGGCAGTCTCTTGCCGCGCTCGGCTCTATAATATGGGCTTTCAGCAGTTATTTCTTCATCATAATAGCCGCCGGACATATATGGAAGGTGATGGCTTTGGCATATCTTCCGCCGATGATTGCCGGCATAGTGCTGGCTTACAGGGGCAGATACCTGTGGGGATTGCTTGTCACATCGTTGTTCTGTGCCCTTGAGATAAACGCCAACCATGTGCAGATGACGTATTACTATCTGTTTATCATCATCTTCATGGTTATCGCATACGCCGTCGAGGCTGTACGGAGCAAAGAGTATAAGCACTTTGCCAAAGCCACGGCCGTGTGCGCCATGGGAGCGTTGATAGGTCTGAGTATCAATATTTCTAATCTTTATCACACGTGGGAGTATAGTAAGGAGTCGATGAGAGGCAAGAGCGAGCTGACAAAAGCCGATTCAGCCAACCAGACGGACAGCGGTCTTGAGCGCGACTATATCACCCAGTGGAGCTATGGGGTGGGCGAGACGTGGACACTGCTCGTACCCAACACCAAGGGCGGAGCGTCTGTTCCGATGGCGAGAAACAAGACTGCCATGAAGCATGCTGACCCGAACTACTCATACATCTACCAGCAGATAGGACAGTACTGGGGTGAGCAGCCTGGCACGAGCGGCCCCGTATATGTGGGCGCCTTTGTGCTGATGCTGTTTGTTCTCGGCTTGTTTATCGTGAAAGGGCCGTTGAAGTGGGCGTTGCTTTCCGCCACGGTGCTGTCGGTACTTCTGTCGTGGGGACATAATTTCATGCCGTTTACCGACTTTTTCATAGATTATGTGCCGATGTACTCCAAGTTCCGCACGGTTGCTTCGATACTCGTGATAGCCGAGTTCACCATCCCGCTGCTCGCCATGCTTGCCCTTAAGCGCATTGTCGACGAGCCGGAACTGCTTACCGCGAAGATAAAATACCTGTATTTGAGCTTCGCCCTGACCGGAGGTGTGGCTCTGTTGTTCGCTCTGATGCCGTCGATGTTCTTCTCCGGCTATGTGTCTTCGTCCGAGTTGAGTGCCTTGAGCCAGTTCCCGCAGGAACAGTTGCAGCCGCTTTTGGCTAATCTCACTGAGATGCGTAAGGCCATGTTCACGGCAGACTGCTGGCGCTCGTTCGCCATAATCGTCGCGGGCACATTGCTGTTACTGCTCTACAAGGCGAAGAGATTGAAGTCGCAGTACATGATAGCCGGCATCGTCGTGTTGTGTCTGGCAGACATGTGGCAGGTGAACAAGCGCTACCTGAACGACGAGATGTTCGTGGAGCGCAGCGTGAGAGAGACTCCGGTGACGGCGAATGCCGCCGTGACACAGGTTATGAATGACAAATCGCTGTATTACAGAGTGCTTAATCTGGCGTCAAACACATTCAACGAAAACGAGACTTCATATCATTTGAAGAGTGTCGGCGGTTATCATCCGGCCAAGTTGCGCCGCTATCAGGAGATGGTGGAGCGTTACATCTCTCCCGAGATGCAGGCCCTCTTCGGGGCGGTGGCCGACGCGCAGGGCGACATGACTAAGGTAGACGGTGACAGTATTTTCCCGGTGCTCAGCATGGTGAATACAAAATATTTCATATTCCCGCTCCAATCGGGACAGGCCGCCCCCCTGTTGAATCCCTATGCGTTCGGCAACGGGTGGTTTGTGGACCGTGTCGAATATGTGGATGATGCCAATCGGGAGATAGCCGCCGTTGGAGATATCGACTTGCGCCGTGTGGCGGTGGCCGACACCAAGTTCAAGGAGGCGATAGGCGAGAGCGTGGCTCAGGACAGCACGGGCACGGTGACCCTCACGTCTTACGATGCCAACAGACTGACATACGATATATCGTCGTCGCGTGGCGGTGTGGTGGTATTCTCGGATATATACTATCCCGGTTGGACGGCTACGGTCGACGGAGTCGAAGTGCCCGTCGGGCGTGTCAATTACATACTGCGTGCCATCAACGTGAAGCCGGGAGCGCACAAGGTTGAGCTTTCTTTCTTCCCCAAGACGGTAGACACTACCGAGACCATAGCATACGCGGGATATGTATTGCTTGTCATCATAGTGGTTCTGCTGGTGCTCATGGAGTACAGAAAGCGTAGGAAGTGATTCCTTAGGATTGATGAACAATAAAAAATCAGGGTGCCCGACACATCGGGCACCCTGATTTTTTATTGTCTATTTTATGTCATTTATTACAGTCGTGCGTGATGTGATGCCGCACGTATGCCCTGTGTCCGTATGCGGCGATGACGGCGAAGCATATCAACGGCACCGCGAATGACAGGTTGGTTGCCGGCAGTCCGGCTATCGAGATGCCGGAATCTATTATCACGGCTTGCAGCGGGGGAAATACCGAGCCGCCCAGAATGGACATGATGAGGCCCGCTCCGCCGAACTTCACGTTGTCGCCGAGACCCCGCAGCGCTATGCCGTATATAGTGGGGAACATCAGCGACATGCAGGCACTCACACCGACGAGGCAGTATACGCCGTTGCGGTCGGTGAAAAGTATGGCTCCCAGCACGGAGGCCGCTCCCAGCACGGCCAGTATCGAGAGCAGCCGTCCCGGCTGTATGTATTTCAGAAACCATGTGCATATAAACCTGCTGAGCGTGAACATCACCATCGCCGCAATGTTGTATTTCTGCGACAGGATCTCGGCCGCATGCTCGCTCATGCCCTCTGCCATGAACACCCGCGTGCCGTATTGTATGATGAACGTCCAGCATGTAACCTGCGCTCCAACATAGAAGAACTGCGCTATCACGCCCTCACGGTAGTTCTTGATCTTGGCCAGTTCGCCGAGGGCGGTTTTCAGGCTCTTGTTCGAGCGTTCGTCACCGTTCTTCGGCATATTTGTGAACCTTATCAGCAGCAGCAAAATTATTATGATGGCGCCTATGTATATATAAGGTTGTATCAGAATGTCGAGGTCGTGGTCTTTGACAATGTCAAACTGTGTCTCCGAAAGTCCATGCCGCTCTGTCGAGTCCATCGGACTCATGCGTGCCTGCACGTACTGCATGGCTACGAACATGCCGGCGAGCGCTCCTATCGGGTTGAACGCCTGGGCGAGGTTGAGGCGCTGTGTGGCGGTCTCTTCGCTGCCCATGCAGTAAATATACGGGTTGCAACTGGTTTCGAGAAACGACAGTCCGCACGTCATTATGAAGTAGGCCAGCAGGAACGGGAAGTATACTCCTATGGCCTGTGCCGGCACGAAGAGCAGCGCTCCCGCCGCATAGAGCGACAGCCCGATGAGCACTCCGGCCTTGAAAGAGTATCTTTGGATGAACATCGCCGCCGGAAAGGCCATCACGAAATATCCTAAGTAGAACGCCACCTGGACCAGAGCGCCTTCCGTCACGCTCATACGGAATATCTTGGAGAATGCTTTTACCATGGGTGCTGTGATGTCATTGGCAAATCCCCAGAGGGCGAAGCACGATGTAATCATGACGAACGGGATGATAAGACTGACACCGTCTTTTATCAGTAAATCATTGTTTTTGGGTTTATTCATTTTCAGAGCAACTTTTTAATCGTGGCAAATTTACTAAGAAAATGTCAGAATTCATTACCGTAGATGATGTTTTTTATTTTACCACCGCCGTGACAATGCCTTTTTCAAACACCACGATGGCTCCCGAGGCATATAACCACTGTGTTCGCTGGCTGTTTTGGGTTATCCGTTCGGGCTTGCCCATGGCCAGTATGCACTCATTCTCGTTCATGCCCTTGATAACCTGTTTCTGGATGATGGCCTCCCAGTTGCCCATGGGCACGTCGTTGGCCATGATGCTTTCCACCATTCGCTGTGCGAAAATGTCGCAAAGCGTGGCGAACTCGTCAATGAACTCCTGTTGTCCCGGCTTCTTTTCGAGGTTTATCTTGTCGAAATTCACTGTCGTGAAGCCACCGAGAAAGCCTTTTGGCACACAGCGTATCTTGTCTATCAGGAACGTGAGGGTGCCTTTTTTAACCTGCAACGTGAGGTTAAATGTATAGCTGCGTCGAGCCTCTTCGCCGGCCGAGATCATAGGTCTTGCGTGCAGTTGCATTTTTAACGCGTCGTAAGTCTTGTTCTCGTTTATGTCGCCGGTCTGTTCGAGTGCCCACAGCACTGCGCTGCCGAAGGTCGACTTGTCGTTGTTTCCGCATGCCGCGCTTCCTTGGCATACATACTTTCCGTCTTTTTTCTCGAGTGTGTATTTGGTGTCCGCGTTTGCGGCTACGGGCAGCATTGTTATAAACAATAAAAGTATGGTGTGTATTTTACTCATATCTGATTATTATATCAAGGAAAAAGTCTGCTCCGACTTATCGACAAGCGGGAGCAGACGTGTTTTTAAAAGGAAAAAATTATAATATTGAATTAAATCACGTCAGACCACCGTTGTTGTATCGGAAAGTTGACGCTGTTTATTCTCTTAGAAGTTGAAACCTACTGTAGCGGCGAATGTGTTGAATTTGCCTTTTATGTCGTTGTCATCGTTGTCTATGAGGTTGTTGAAGTCGCTGCCATAGCTGACACCGAGATACAGTTTTCTGTATTCGAAGCCTACACCTACCTGCCATCCGAAACTGAAACGCTTAGCCTCAAGTCCGTCGTCTTCATAGTCATCAAACCAGTTAATGCTTTCATCATCCTCGTCATCCCATTTGGTTTCTCCCAATAAGTTTCCTCTGAAATATACGCCGGCGAAAGGTGCTATCTTGAATTCTGTGTTGGGCACTTCATACTTGTAAGTGAGGTTTACCGGAACGCTGAGTGCAAGGAAGTTGTGCTTCAAATCTGCCTCATAGCCGTCTTCTCCGATGGTCTCCGACTTGAAAGCGTATGTAAGTCCCAGTCCGGTCTCGATATAGAGGGGCATCGACGATGATACCGATATACCCTTTGTCCATGCCGCGGAAAATCCGTTCATGGCTCCGTCCATAATTTTTTTGTCTGTGCTCAGCGAGTTGTATGATACGCTCAGGCGGTTGTATCCGTTGCTTTCTTTTTTGTGGGTTACCGTGTTTGACGAGATTAACTGCGCCGATGCGCCCATGCTTACGATTGCGGCAAAAGCCATCATTAAAATCTTTTTCATGTTCTGTTGTTTTTGATATTAATAATTATATGTGTAAATCATTCTGTACATTATTTGTTTCTTGTCTCGTTGCTCACCGATGCTGTTTGGGTAGAGCCGGTCTGATAGCTGCGTATCCTTGCGCCTTCCTGCAAGGGACCTACCCATTTCTCGTCGGTGCTCTTGTCTCCGTAGTTGTGGAAGTCGGTGTATTTTGCCGGATATCCTTTCACGATTATGTCGAGTCCTTTCTGTTTCTTGTTGTTCACCACGTAGAATGTCGCGCCGAGAATGATGTCCGCTCCCGCTATTTGAGCCGCCTTGTACGCGGCGTTGGCCTTGGCGTCTTGCACCAGAGCTATGGAAATGTCGCTGAGGGGTACTCCCGGGTATATGTTGAACGGGCCATATTCCTGGCATTCGGTGTTTATCATTTTCAGTTCGGCTACCATCGGGCGCACAAAAAATTCCGACATAGCCTCTTGCACTCGTGTCTGGGCGTGTTCATAATCGGTCTGCGCCATTGTGTTCAGTGCGTATCCGCACATCATGGCAGCGATAACGAATATTTTTCTCATAGTCATAAGAGTTTTTTGAATTATTAATACATTTTTGATTGGTGTGTGCAAAAGTACGCATTGTTTTGCAAACAAAAAAAAAAAACAGTTAACGAAATTTAAATTCAATGTCCGCTGCGTCTAAATCCTATGCCTGTTTTAACCTTATCGGCCGTTTGGCATGCTCTGTTGTTTTTGCTGTGTGGTTGTTTTGCACTACCTTTGCTTTGCTAATTCCATAAAGATTATGAAAAAGTTGCTATCACTTCCGCCCAACCTTGTGGGCAGTTTTCATGACATAACGGGGTTGTCCCGTGATGAGTATTTTTGTACAAATGACCCTGTGGGGCACAAACTCGGCAGTGGCGGAGGCACCACGTGGTTGCTCGAACAGTGTCATGAGGCAGAGAGTGAGGGTCGTGATTTCGCCGGCTGGCTTGCATCCGGGCGCCGCATACTGCTCCATGCCGGAGGCCAGAGCCGCCGGTTGCCGTCTTATGCTCCGTCGGGTAAGATACTTACACCCGTTCCCGTGTTCAGATGGGAGCGCGGACAGCGCCTTGCGCAGACGCTGCTCGACCTGCAACTTCCGCTGTATGAGCGTCTGATGCGCCTCGCGCCCGACAATATCCATACTATGATTGTAAGCGGCGACGTATATATACGCGCTGCCGAGCAACTGCCGCCCGTGCCCGATGCCGACGTGGTGTGCTACGGCCTGTGGCTCGATTCGTCCATCGCCACCGACCACGGAGTGTTCGTCAGCGACCGCAAGTCGCCATCTGTGCTGAAGCGGATGCTCCAAAAACCGGGCATATCCGAACTTAACGACCTTCTGCAAACAAGTTTTTACCTTACCGACATAGGCGTGTGGATGCTCAGCGACCGTGCCGTCAGCCTGCTCATGGAGCGCTCCGGCCGTGGTAAGGATATCACCGAATACGACCTGTATTCCGATTTCGGGCGTGCGCTCGGCACCGATCCGCAAATCGTGGACGACGAGCTGCGCTCGCTGAGCGTGGCCATTCTGCCCCTGCCGGGAGGCGAGTTTTACCACTATGGCACGAGCCGCGAGATGATTTCGTCTACTCTTGCCATACAGAATATAGTCAATGACCAGCGTGAGATAATGCACAACGGCCGCAAACCCCACCCGTCGATATTCATACAGAACTCACGTGTGGACATAAAGATAACGGAAGACAACCGTAACCTGTGGATCGAAAACAGCCATGTGGCTGCCGGATGGACGCTCAGCACGGACAATATCGTCACCGGAGTACCGGTCAACGACTGGCGGATAACTCTCAATCCGGGACAGTGCGTTGACATCGTGCCGGTGGGTGAGAGCGAGTGGGTGGTCCGTCCGTATATGATAGACGACAAGTTTGCCGGCGCCATGCAGCAGGTGCCCATGTTCCCCGTGTTCGACAATGCCGATGACATGGGCCGTGCGCTGCAGGCCATGCTGGGCGGCGAGACCGATACCGACGGTGCCACCCTGCTGAGTGCCGAGCAGATATCCACCGAGGCCAATCTCGTGCGCCTTGTGGAGCAGCGCCGCCGCTTCCGCCGCGACTGTTGGAGCGAGTTGGCCGACAACCACGAGCACAGCGTTTTCTATCAGCTCGACCTCGACGATGCCGCCCGCGACTTTGCCGCCGCCGGCATACCTCTGCCCGCCGAACTGCCCGTCACGCAGCCGTTGATGAAGAGAATAAACGACGCCATGTTCCGCTCGGAGGTCAATCGCCTTGCCGGCCGCGACCATGCGGCCGACGAGAGCCGTGCGTTCGGCCTGCTGCGCGAGGGACTCACCGAGACCGTGCTCGCCCGGAAGCAGAGTCCGCGCATGTCGGTATACAGCGACCAGATAGTGTGGGGGCGCAGCCCCGTGCGCATAGACATTGCCGGTGGATGGACAGACACGCCGCCGTTCTGCCTCACTGAGGGCGGCAACGTGATAAACCTCGCCATCGAACTGAACGGACAGCCGCCCTTGCAGACCTACGTGCGCCCATGCCGTGAGCCCCACATCGTGCTCCGCAGCATCGACCTCGGCGCTGTCGAGGTGATAGACACATACGGGCAACTGGCCGATTTCACCCATGTGGGCAGCCCGTTCTCCATTCCCAAGGCCGCGCTTGTGCTCGCCGGTTTCCAGCCCGGTTACAGCGTCGAGCCATACCCGTCGCTCCGTGCGCAGCTCGAGGATTTCGGTTGCGGAATAGAGCTGACCCTGCTGTCGGCCATTCCCGCCGGCAGCGGGCTCGGCACGAGCAGCATTCTCGCCGCCACGGTGCTCGGAGCGGTGAGCGACTTCTGCTCTCTGGCGTGGGACAAGGCCGAGATTGGCAAGCGGACGCTTGTGCTCGAGCAGTTGCTCACCACCGGTGGCGGCTGGCAAGACCAGTTCGGCGGAGTGCTGCACGGCGTGAAACTGTTGCAGACCGCCCGCGGGTTTGAGCAAGACCCGCTTGTGCGCTGGTTGCCTGACGATATATACACGCAGCCCGAATATGCCCGTTGCCACCTATTATATTATACCGGCATCACCCGCACGGCCAAGAACATACTCTCGGAGATAGTGCGGCGCATGTTCCTCAACCGTGGCGACCAGTTGCGGTTGCTGCGCGAGATGAAGGCGCACACCATGGACATGTACGAGGCCATACAGCGGCAAGACTTCCACCGGGCAGGCCTGCTCGTCGGAAAGACGTGGCAACAAAATCAGGCGCTTGACAGTGGCACCAACCCGGCTGCCGTGAGGGCCGTCACCGATCTGGTGGACGACCTATGTCTGGGCTACAAACTGCCCGGAGCCGGCGGCGGAGGCTATCTCTATATGGTGGCCAAAGATCCGGAGGCGGCAGCGCGCATCAAGCAGACGATAAACGAAAACCGAACCAACGCCAACGCACGTTTCGTGGAGATGTCGCTCAGCAGGAAGGGATTGCAGGTGAGCAGGAGCTGAAAGCTCCCTGTCATGCCG
Organism: Prevotella sp. MGM1; assembly: GCF_002933775.1. GTDB lineage: Bacteria > Bacteroidota > Bacteroidia > Bacteroidales > Bacteroidaceae > Prevotella. Next base: position 86,828 of record NZ_BEWV01000216.1, on the reverse strand, counting down.
GGTATCGGCCTGCATCCGCTTTTCCGGCAGGCATGCGTATACGACTCGGAATAATTATTACAAAAGCCTCCGGAATACTCGATTGTTTTGAAATACAAATCCCGAGGCCGGAAATAGTGTCGTATTTTGCTGCTTGGCGCAATTTGCTGTGTGTCAGGGGTATATATGGATAACTCTTCGTCTCGGTTACAAAATCTCCCGTTTTTACGGATCGGATCGGGCTGATTGGTATCCGGTTGTCATGCGTTTAGCGGCCCGTTGCGTTCCAACGGGCCGCTAAACGCATCGCAATATGCCGCTAAATGCGTTCCAACGGGTATCCCGTCGCAGAATAGCGGTGAGAAAAACATATAAAAACTGTCCGGAAACCACTTTCCGTTTTCTATTTCACGATTTTTCAAATGTTAAATTCTTGATAGTTTTCTTTACATCTTTATACATGGAGAGCGCGTCACACCGACGGGCGACAACGGAATACATCACCGTAATAAGCATGGATATTCGTCTTTGCCATATCTCCGGTGGTCGGTATATGTGTGAAGTACAGCTGCTTCGCCGTCCGCTTGGCATATCAGTACCGTTGGTCGGTAAAGCCGGAACTTGACGGTTTTATCGGCAAGAGCAGAATATCTTTCGGTGTTGGTGTAGCGTTCTGATACATCGCATATATAGGATTTGCGTAATAAAAATACTGGGAAAATATCATCCAATGATATTTTTTCAGTATTTTTGCGTCTTGTAACGTAGGGTTACAGTGATTTAAAAGTGAAAGCATGGAATTGATGACGATAGTGGACGTGCCGTCGCCCGGTTTTGCGATAGAGCCGCAGGAGAAGATGCTCTTCGTGGGCTCGTGCTTTGCGGACAATATAGGACGCAGGTTTGAGGAAGAGAAGTTCAGGGCTGTGGTAAATCCTTATGGCGTGATGTATAATCCGGCAAGCATACTGCACACAGTGGAGCGCTGTGGCGAAGCGCCGGGAACGGCGTTTATCACTCTGGGCACAAACCACGTATACCGCCTGAAAGCCACGGGGGAGATAGTGGACAATTGCCGGAAACGGCCGCAGGCTCTTTTCGATGAGCAGGAACTTACGGTGGATGAGTGTGCCGGTTATCTTTCCAGGGCGGTGGATATCCTTGTAGGTAGAAACGCGGGAGTGAAGGTGGTGCTCACTGTCAGCCCTATCAGATATGCCAAATACGGATATCACGGCAGCCGGCTGTCCAAGGCTGTGCTGCTGCTCGCTGCCGAATGTGTGGTGAAGCGCTATGGCAACTGTGTGTATTTCCCGGCGTATGAGATTATGAACGATGAGTTGCGGGATTACCGTTTCCACTCGCCTGATATGTTACATCCGTCGTCTCAGGCTGTGGAATATATCTGGCAACGGTTGCATGACGTCTATCTGAGTGATGCCGCGCGGCAATTTGTAAAGGACTGGAAGCCAGTCAAGGATGCGCTGGGTCACAAGCCGTTCAACCCCGACTCTGACGAATACCGGGCTTTCATGGATAAAACGATGTTAAAGGTTGCTGAACTGTCAAGAAAATATTCGGGTCTAGAGTTGGATGAGGGTATTGTGGAGATGAAAGGCAGGTTGCGGTGAATTTGGTAGTAAACATTAAACGGAGTGCCGTTACAGTGCGGCGCAATGTTTTTCACATAAAAAAGAGAATGAAATGAAGTATGGCATAGAGCAGATAATAACGCTCATCGGGGCACGGCGCATAGGAAATACCGACACTGATATCAGGTGGATACTCACGGATAGCCGCTCGCTGTGTTTTCCTGAAGAGACTTTGTTTTTCGCGTTGCGCTCCGAACGCAACGACGGTCATAACTATATTGCCGACCTTTATCGCCGCGGGGTGCGTAATTTTGTGGTGAGGCACGTACCGGAGAATGCCGCCGGCGATTATGCCGACGCCAATTTCCTTAAGGTGGTAAGCCCGCTTGCGGCGTTGCAGCGTCTTGCAGAGCGTCACCGTGACGAATTTGACATACCTGTTGTAGGCATTACCGGCTCCAACGGGAAGACGATGGTGAAAGAGTGGCTCAGTCAGTTGCTCTCGCCTCAGATGGTGGTCACACGCTCGCCGAAGTCGTATAACTCGCAGATAGGAGTGCCGTTATCGGTATGGCTGCTGGGTGAGAATACGGAAGTGGGACTGTTTGAGGCCGGAATCAGCGAGCCGGGAGAGATGAACGCCTTGCGCGACATAATACAGCCGACCATCGGGGTAATCACGTCGCTCGGCTCGGCGCATCAGGAGAATTTCCGGTCTATGGACGAGAAGTGCGGCGAGAAGATATCCTTGTTTCACGATGCCAAGGTAGTCATATACGATTCGGATGACGCTGTGGTGAGCCGCAATATCCGTAGGGCTGATTTCAAGGGCGAGCGTATAGGGTGGAGCACGACGGATAGTAACGCGCCGATGTATTTCAAGGATATATCCGTAGAATGGCAGGATGCCGACGGCAGCCAGTCGGTGAGGGTGTGCTATATATATAAAGGTGTGGCCGGCGAGTATCATCTGCCTTTTATTGATGAGGCCTCGGTGAAATGCTCTTTCGCCTGTGCCTGCGCCGCTCTTTATCTTGGAGTGGAGCCGGAGGAGCTCGACAGCAGGATGGGCCGTCTCGAACCGGTGGCCATGCGCCTTGAAGTGAAGGAAGGGAACGGCGGGTGCACGTTGATAAACGACTCTTACAACTCTGATGTGAACTCGCTTGACATTGCTCTTGATTTCATGAACCGCCGTCCGGATCATAACGGACGCAAGCGCACGCTGATACTGAGTGACATTCACCAGAGCGGCGAGCGCCCCGAGGCATTATACAAGGAAGTCTCGGAGCTGGCGGTGAAGCGAGGGGTGCGGAAATTTATCGGTATAGGAAAGGATATAGAGTCGTGTGCGGCATGTATAGGCGTGGCGGAAAAGTATTTCTTTACGGGCACGGCGCAATTTGTAGACAGTGATGTATTCCGATCGTTACATGACGAGGTTATATTGATAAAAGGGTCGAGGATGTTTGGTTTCGACCGCATAACGGAACTGCTCGAGCTGAAAGTTCACGAGACGATACTCGAAGTGAACCTTAACGCGGTGGTGGCAAACCTCAATTTTTACCGTTCGTTCATGCGGCCCGAGACAAAACTGGTGTGCATGGTAAAGGCCGATGCCTACGGCACAGGCTCTGTGGAGGTGGCTAAAACGTTGCAGGACCACCGCGTGGACTATCTTGCGGTGGCCGTGGCCGATGAGGGTGTCACGCTGAGAAAGAACGGGATTACAAGCAATATAATGATAATGAATCCCGAGATGACGGCTTTCAAGACAATGTTTGACTATGACCTTGAGCCGGAGGTGTATAGTTTCAGGCTGATGGACGCTCTCGTTAAGGCCGCCGAGCGTGAGGGGATAACGGGCTATCCGGTACATATAAAGCTCGATACGGGCATGCACCGTCTCGGTTTCGACCCGGAGAAAGACATGGAAGAGGTGATATACAGGCTGAAACGGCAGAACGCGATCATACCGCGCTCGGTGTTCTCACATTTCGTCGGGGCCGACAGCGACGGCTTCGATGAATTTTCCGCAAGGCAGTTCACGCTGTTTACCGAGGCCGCCGGCCGTCTGCAATCGGCGTTCGACCATAAGATTTTGCGGCACATGGACAACTCGGCAGGCATAGAGCACTTCCCCGAAAGACAGCTCGACATGTGCCGTCTCGGCCTGGGACTGTATGGAATAGATAGCCGTGACAACAGAGTGCTCAATACGGTGAGCACTCTTAAAACCACAATCCTGCAACTGAGAAATGTGCCTAAGGAAGAAACGGTGGGTTACAGTCGTAAAGGCATACTCGAACGGGACAGCGTCATAGCGGCGATACCCATCGGATATGCCGACGGACTGAACCGGCGTCTCGGCAACGGGCGGTGCCATTGTCTCGTAAACGGATGCAGGGCACCTTACGTGGGCAATATATGCATGGATGTGGCTATGATAGACGTGACGGGAATAGACTGCAAAGAGGGTGACGCGGTGGAGATTTTCGGCGGTAATCTGCCGGTGACGGTGCTCTCGGACTCTCTCGGTACCATACCGTACGAAGTGCTCACGAGCGTAAGCGGAAGAGTGAAGAAAGTGTATTATCAGGATTGACAAAGCTGTCAAAAGCGTCATGCAGGTGAAATAAATACATGATAAGTTAATAGAATAAGAAAAAATAGTGTATCTTTGCAAGCAGGACTGATTGCACTGAAAACATAACAAAAATATCTCTAATAACAAATGAATTCGATCAAGACTACCAAAATGACCAATTACAGATGGGTCATTTGTGCGATGTTGTTCTTTGCGACAACAGTAAATTACATGGATCGTCAGGTTCTTTCGCTTACATGGAAGGACTTTATCGCTCCCGAGTTTCACTGGACGGATGCCGACTACGGACTCATCACCGGTGCGTTCTCAATTCTTTATGCGGTATTCTGCCTCTTCGCAGGTAAGTTTATCGACTGGATGGGCACAAAGAAAGGTTATCTTTGGGCAATCTTCGTATGGTCGCTCGGCGCTTGTCTGCATGCAGGATGCGGTTGGGTGACAATGCAGGTGGAAGGGCTTGAGTCGGTGGAGGCTCTCAGAGCGGTGGAGGCAGGCTCCGCGACGGCGCTTTCCATCGCTACGCTCAGCGTATATCTGTTCCTCTTCTGCCGCAGCGTGCTTGCTGCCGGTGAGGCAGGAAACTTCCCGGCTGCCATAAAGGTGACGGCAGAGTATTTCCCCAAGAAAGACCGTGCTTTCGCTACGTCAATATTCAATGCGGGCGCTTCGGTGGGTGCCCTGGCAGCTCCGATCACCATTCCCACACTTGCCGAGCATCTCGGTTGGGAGATGGCGTTTATCATTATCGGTGCGCTCGGATTTATCTGGATGGCCGGTTGGGTGTTCCTTTACGACAAACCCAGCAAATCCGCTTATGTGAACGATGCTGAGCTTACATATATCAATCAGGACACAGCGGCAGACGTTGACCCGAAAGACGCTCATGACGAAGGTCCGCAGATACCTTTCGGAAAGTGTTTCACATATCGTCAGACATGGTCTTTCATTGTAGGCAAGTTCATGACAGACGGTGTATGGTGGTTCTTCCTTTTCTGGGCTCCTGCCTATTTCTCGGACCAGTTCGGCTATAAGTCTTCGTCAGGTATGGGCCAGGCGCTTATATTCGTACTTTATGCCATAGTTACAGTGCTTTCGATATTCGGCGGTTACCTGCCCAAGTATTTCGTAGAGAAAAAAGGAATGGGCGCTTATGCCGGCCGTATGCGTGCCATGTTGCTCTTCGCGTTCTTCCCGATACTGGCTCTTTTCGCCCAGCCGTTGGCTGATTGGAGCGGTTCTCCAATCGATCCGGCATGGTGGCCGGCATTGATTATCGGTCTTGCCGGTGCCGGGCATCAGGCATGGTCTGCCAACCTGTTCTCTACTATCGGTGACATGTTCCCCAAGAGCACTATTGCCACAATCACGGGAATTGGCGCCATGGCCGGAGGTATAGGCTCGCTTCTTATTAACTCGGGCTCGGGTATGTTGTTTACATACGCTGAAAATCAAGGTGCGGCATTCTCATTCTTAGGGTTTGAGGGTAAACCTGCGGGATATATGATAATATTCTGTATTTGTGCCGTGGCTTATTTGATTGGCTGGACGATAATGAAGACACTCGTGCCGAAATACAAGCCAATCGTCGTGGAGTAACATCCGAATTAACAGACATATAAAAATAAAGTCGCATCTCTTCGATGCGACTTTATTTTTATATGTCTGTTTTACATAAATCCTTGGTGTCTCAGGGCTTCGGCCAATCCTACCGACATTGCCTCGTTGTCTTTCTTGGTATATCGTATGTCGGTGAATATCTGTGCAAGGGTCTCTTTATTGTTTATCTCGCAGAAGTGCCTGTTTTCTTCCAACGCTTCCTTTGCGGTGTAATACAGGTCGATGTCTTGCGGGGTATAGTCGTTGTAAGTCTCTTGGTGTACGAAAGAATCTGTCGGCAACCGGTCTGTGAGCGGTGGGTTCTCGTCGGGCCAACCGAGGGTAATCGTGGCAACGGGCATTACGAGCCTGGGCAATTTGAGCGTGTCGATAATCATTTGCGGCATATATACCGTCGTTCCGAGGTAGCACAGGCCGAGCCCGGCTTCTTCGGCGAGATTGCAGAATGTCTGTGTATATAGCAAAGCGTCTGTCGCGGCATTTATGAACGAGAGGAAATTATCATATCCAGGTTCCGCTTTGCGGTTGCGGCACCATGTGCTTGTTCGGTTATAGTCGGCGCATATAGTAAGTACCACGGGTGCGTTCGTCACCATTGGCTGGTTGAAATGAGCGGGCGCAAGCTGTTTTTTGACTTCCTCCGAGCGCGTCACAACCACACTGTAAAGTTGAAGGTTGCCCATCGTCTGGGTGCGTCCCGCCTCGGTGAGCAATTTGTTTAATAACTCTTCGCTCACTTCCCTGTCGGAATATTTGCGTATACTGCGTCTTGTGTTTATTGTATTCATTCGCATAATTGTTTTGTTTTGATTATCGTATAGCTTTTATTTAATAGTGCAATTGTTTTTATTTGATATATGACCGGCCTTGTTTAATAGTATTGCCGGATTGGGCCAAATGTATGGCGGCTTGTTTGCCATGCCTTTCATTCATACTGCAAATATACGAATTTTAAAGCAAATCACAGCTAACCGAGTTTCTGTTTTGGTAGGATTGGGGTATTTGGCGTTATGGGAAAATAAATATAAAATCACTTAAACAAACGCCGTTTAAGTGATTTCATGTGCTTGAGGGATTTATGTTTGCCACCCAAACAAACGTGTGTTGATATATTTTATGTATACTATTTCGGGTTGATTGAGAACTTATAGTTCTGCGGCCGATAGTTCGGCGTATGCTTTCTGATAGTCACGTTCCGCTTCAATGGCCCGATCTTTGGAGTCATAATAAAGGCTTATTCCTGTCAGATATTCCTGTATGGATATTTGTCCGGCATCGAGGGCTTTTTTCAATGGTACGCTGTTGTCGGCCGATATTAGTACCGAACGGTATTTGTCGGCGGTGACTTTCAGGCCGGTGGTGCGGTGAAACAATGTTCTCAGATTGCCGTAAAACTGCTGTTTTGCGTCAGCTTCCCTCGCTTCTGCCGCACGGACGGCCGCTTTTGCCTGTTTTACTTTGTTTTTGTTTGCCCATAACGGTATCGAAAAGCCTACGGTAATGCCCTGATGACGCTCTCCTTTCACAAACTCGCCTTGGTATCCTAATGAGAAAGCCGGTAGTCCCATGGCTTTGTTCAAGGCTACTTCCTTTTTGCCGACCTCTATTTGCTGTCTCACATACGCCAGTGCGGGACTTTTCTTTTCGGCTGTCGCATACCATTCGTCGAAATCCTTGGGCATTGCGATTGGTTCGAATTCATTGTCCGACAAGGTGATGCCTTCCCCGCCGTTGAGTCTCGCCAACTGTGTGGCGGTGGCGTCACGCTCTGTTTCGATTCTTGTAAGTTCGGCCTCGGTGGCAGTCAGATTGAGCAAGGCACTGTTGTATTCGATTATGTTCCCGTCTCCGCTGTCGAGCCGTCTCTTTTGCGCTGTCGCCATTTCACGTGCATGTTCTGTTCTTGCGGTAAGTTCTTTGAGCATGGCGTTATAGTAAATGAGGTCTATGCAGCATTGTTTCGCTTCGAGCAGTATGTTCATTCTCTCGGTTTTATATTGCCATTCGGCAAGCAAGTCTTTTTTGTCTGCGACTTTACTCTTTATTCCCGATATTGTTGCGAAGTCGAAGCTCTGTGACACACTCACGTCCTTTTTTATGCCGATTGTTTTCGGACTGCCCCAAAGGTACCCGAAACCAATCTCAGGGTCTGGTAGCGTCATGTCGGTGCGGTTGCCTGTTTTTTGTGTCTTCATATCCTCAGCGAGAACCTTCAGTGTTGTATTGTTTTGCTCGATGACGTTCAGCACATCGGCTATTTTGTTCTGTGCGTGCAGTGCCGCTGCCGTCATTATGGCCATTATTATTATCGGTAGTCTTTTCATCTCTCTATTGTATTATTGTAATTGGTGTTCGGTTGTTGCCGTTTCTTTTCCGGCCTGTTTCCTGTTGGTTATTATATACATTATCGGAATGATGAAACCGTTGAGCAGTGTGGATGTAAACAGTCCGCCGAGAATGACTTTTGCCATCGGACTTTGTATTTCATTGCCTGGCAGATCGCCGCCAATTACAAGCGGTATTAATGCGAGTGCCGATGTGAGGGCGGTCATTATGATAGGGTTCAGGCGGTCGGCAGAGCCTGTTTTCACACTTTCCGTAAGGCTCATGCCCTCCGAGCGCAAATCGTTGTAGCGTGCAATCAGCAACATCCCGTTTCGTGTCGCTATTCCGAATAGTGATATGAAACCTATGATTGCCGGAATGCTGATTACGCCGTCCGTGATGCTCACGGCCAGTATGCCGCCGATTAGCGACAGAGGCAGGTTTAGAAGTATTACGACCGATTGCCTGACGTTTTTGAACTGGTTGAACAACAGCATGAAAATGATTAGTATCGAGATTACTGATGTGGCCAGAAGTGTGCGTGCCGCTGTCTGTTCGCTCTCGAACTGTCCGCCGTATTCTATGTGGTATCCGTCGGGCAATGTGATATTCTCACCGATTTCCTTTTTTATGTCATTTACCACTCCGATAAGATCACGGCCGGATACGTTTGCCGATATTACAATCTTGCGTGCCACGTTCTCCCGGTTTATCGTGTTAGGCCCCATTGCCGACACCACATCTGCTATGTTGCCCAGCGGTACATTCGTTCCGTTCACGTCCACGATTATGTTCTTTATCCTTTCGGCTGTTGATCTGCTGTCATCGTTTACTTTCAGGACGAGATCTATAGTCCTGTTTCCTTCATATACGGAAGATACCGTTTCGCCGGCGAGCAGTGTGTTGACGACGGATGTAAACTCGGGCATGGTAATACCGTATTTTACCATTATGTCCCGTTTCGGAATTATTTTCAACTGCGGACACTCCACTTGCTGCTCCACGTTGAGGTCTGTTATACCGTCGATATGCTCGATTTTCTCTTTTATCTTGTTGCCTATCGAATACATCTTGTTAAGATCCGTGCCGAACAGTTTTACCGCGATGCCGGCTTGAGTGCCGGACAACATGGCGTCAATGCGGTGTGTTATCGGCGCTCCCACTTCGATGTTTACTCCAGGTATGGCTTTTAGTTTGTCGCGGATGTCGTGGAGCACCTCATCCTTCGAACGCTTGTCGAGCACAAACGGGGCTTCTATCTCGGATACATTCGAGCCGAGAGCATGCTCGTCGAGCTCTGCCCGGCCCGTCTTTCTGCCCACGGTCTTGATTTCGGGAACGGTGAGCAGTATTTCTTCCGCTTTTCGTCCGATCCTGTCGGATTCTTCGAGGGAGATGCCAGGCATGGCACTGATGTTTATTGTGAATGAGCCTTCGTTGAACGGCGGTAGGAAACTGCGTCCCAACCCGGCGAAAATCACGAGTGAGACTATGAGAACCACCGTCGTGCCTACAAGTACTTTCCTGCTGTTTGCAAGTGCCTTGTCGAGCGCTTTTGAGTATATTTCTTTCAGTTTACGCGCCACTATCGGTTCTTTGACGGTCTTTACGCCTTCTTTTTTGTCACCCAGCAGATAACTGCACATTACCGGAGTAAGGGTGAGCGCCACGAGGGTGGATGCGAACAGAGCCGTGATGAACGCTATTCCGAGCGGTGCGAGCATCCTGCCCTCCATACCGGTGAGAAAAAACAGGGGAACGAAACTCACGATGATAATCAGTGTTGAGTTGAGAATGGGCATGCGCACCTCTTTCGATGCCTCGAAGATTACGGCCAGTGCAGGCCGTTGTTCTTGTATGGGCAAGTTCCGGTTGTGCCGTAACCGTCTGTAAACATTCTCCACGTCGACTATCGCATCGTCCACGAGTGAGCCTATCGCTATTGCCATTCCGCCGAGACTCATTGTGTTGATGGTTAGTCCGAGCAGGTTCAGGGTGAGTATTGAGACCACGAGAGACAGCGGGATCGTGACGAGCGAGATAACGGTCGTGCGGACGTTCATAAGGAAAACAAACAGTATTATAACCACAAAGAACCCTCCTTCATACAGTGATTTCTTGACGTTGTCTATCGAGTTGTTGATAAACCGTTCCTGTCTGTATATGTCGGTAGACATCTTCACGTCGCCGGGCAGTGTCTGTTGAAGTTCGGCAAGAGCGTTGTCTATTTTCTCCGTAAGGCCGATGGTTCCCGTGTTGGGCTGTTTCGTTACGGTGATCATCACTGCCGGTTTGGTATCATGTGATGCAGTTCCCATCTTCGGGGTGCTGTTTCCCACTTTTACTTCCGCAATGTTGTCGAGGCGTATGACGCTGCCTGTGCTTGTCCTGACGGCGGCTTTGCCTATTTCCCTCACATCGTCTGTAGATACGATGCCTCTTATTATGTATTCGTTACCGTATTCGTTGACAATTCCACCCGCCGCGTTGCGGTTCATGTCTTGCACGGCCTGGTACACTTCGTCCAGTCCCACTCCGTAGTGGCGCATTTTTTCGGTGCTCAGCAATATTTGATATTCCTTTATCTCACCGCCCAGAACCGTCACCTGTGCCACTCCGCCGGTGGCGAGTATGCGCGGTCTTATGGTTCTGTCGGCTATCGTTCGCAGCTCTTGCAGCGATGTGGTGTCGGCCGTCAGGGCCACGAACATAACCTCGCCGAGTATCGATGACTGCGGGCCGAGCGTCGGACTGCTCACGTTTGCCGGCAGTTCCTCTTTCACTGCCGCAATCTTTTCCGACACGATCTGGCGTGCACGGTATATGTCCGTTCCCCAGTCAAACTCAACCCATACGACGGAAAATCCCGTCGTAGACGACGAACGCACCCTGCGCACGTCTGTTGCTCCGTTCACCGCAGTCTCCACAGGAAACGTCACGAGGCGTTCCACCTCTTCGGGCGCCATGCCGTTGGCTTCGGTCATCACGACGACCGTCGGGGCGTTGAGGTCGGGGAAAACATCCACTTCCATGTTCTCGGCGGTATACAGTCCTGTAGTCATCAGTATCACGGCAGCTACGATTACGGCCATACGGTTGTTGAGCGATAGTCTTATTATCTTGTTTAACATGTCGTGCTCTTTATTTTGCGATTATCAATGGTTGTGGCTGTGCTGCGGTATTGATGTCGACGAGGCAGCCATTTTCACCTGGTAAGTGCCTGTCGTCACTACTTTGTCGCCCGTTTTCAACCCTTTCGTTATCTCTATGCGCTTTCCGTCGCTCATGCCTGTTGTCACTTCCCGCTTCCTGAATATGTCGTGTCCCGCTTGCAGATATACGTATTTCAGGCCTTGTTCTTCCGTAATGGCCGATAATGGTACGCTGATGATGTTATCCCGTCTGTCTGACAATAAGTATATGTCGGCGTATGAGCCGGCGACGAAACTTCCGATGTTGTCAAACTCGAACGTAACCGGGATAAAGGCACTGTTTGCCGTTGCCGTCCTTCCGTATGATATTAATCGTCCGTTGAGTCTGTCGAGACTGTATGCGGTATTTTCGTATGCCGGTTTGAAGTTCGCGCTTTTGATGGAGTGCAGGTCTTTGAAGTCTTTTTCCGGTACGTCTGCCCTCAGTGTCAACCGTTTGTTTTGAGACACTACGGCTATGGCCTGTCCCACGTTGACATATTCCCCGTTATTCACGAGCAGGCTTTTGATGTACCCTGTTATCGGTGAAGATACGGATACGCCTTTTGCCGTGACGCTTCCGGCCGTTCCCTGATATGCGGCCCTTGCGGTCTCGTATGCCAGTCTGATTTGTTCAAATTCCTTTTCCGATATTATCTTGTCTGAGACGAGCTTGTCGGCACGTCGCAACTCTTTCTTAGCCGCTTCGTAAGCGGCTTTCGCCTTTACCGCCGGATCACCGTCTTGCAGTGTCTTTGCCGATATGCCGACCACGGTCTCACCGGCTTTTACAGCGCTTCCTTCCGTTGTCGTGGTCTTGGCGAATGTCACTATTCCGCTTGCCGTGGCTGCTATTGTCCGTTCGTCGCCTTGGGCTGCGAGTATCTGTCCTCCGGTCTTTATTACGAACCGGAACTCTGCCGGCTTTACTGTCTCCGTTCTCAGTCCTGCGGCTTCTGCCTGTTCATGTGTGAAAACAATCTCGTCTGCGTGCTTTTCTTTATCATCCACATGTTCCGGCTCTTTGTGGTCATTGTGGTCCGAGTGGCATCCGGCAGCGATTATGCCGGATAAAGCGAAAACAAATAAATATGCTCTATTTCCCATTGTCTTATTATTTAGAATGCAAAAATAAGACAATGGTTTTGCAACCCGGTTGCAAAGTGGATGGTGTGGCGGGTGGGGATGTTTTTTATTCTTTGGAAAGAATATGGAATATAGGGATTGAGGACGCGGATATGCTTTTGTATTCGGAATAAAATGTGAATATGTTTGTTCTGGATTTACAAATGATGCATATTCAAATGTATAGCCGTTGATTTCCGTTTATTCAAAAAGCATGTCCGCGTCCTTGATCCCTGCGTTTCGTGTTATCCTGTTGAAATATTACTCTCCTTTTTCTCCGCTGCTCTTGACATCGTCGTTGCTTACCGTACGTTCGGCTTTCTTCACGCTCGCTTTAAGCTCTCCAATCCTGAAATTCAGGCTTATCCCGTAGCGCATCCTTTGCATTCTGTGGGTGCTTTGGCTCATGAAGTTGGCGCTTTGCTCCGACCAGTCTGTCGAGGCATACTTATTGAAGAAGTTGCTTGCGAAGGCCGATATCGTCAGTCGCTTTTTCAAGAACGACTTGTTCACGTTTATGCTGTAATCAAACCACGGGGTGCCCTTTCCTTGGAGCATTATCCACGGTGACTGGTAAAAGCCGTTGACGCTTATCCGCCATTCCTTCGGCAGGCTTTGCTGTATGCCTCCGTTGGCGTTCATGAACCATCCGTGGTTGCGCAGTGTCATGCCGTCTTCGAGGTGTGCGTAGCGTATATATGTGTTGGCATATATACGTGTGGAACTTGTCGCGTTCCAGTTTGCGTACAGGCTGATGTCCAGGCTTTTCGACTTTCCGATGTTCTTGTATGTAGAGTATATCACGTCTTTCCCCGTGGGCTTTTGCAAACCCTTGTCCACGAGTGTCAGGTCGGACACGAGTTCCGATACGCTCTCGATGCTGTTGTTCGTCGTCGAGTAGCCGATGTGTATATTGTAATTGAGCTTTTGGGCGAAGTTGCTGTAACTGATGTTTGCCGAGTGTGTCTTCTCCGATGTCAGTTCGGGGTTTCCCTGGCGTATGTATGTGGGGTCGGTGTCGTCAAAGTAAGGGTTGAGATACCATATTCCGGGTCGGTATATGCGCATGTTGTAGCCCAACCGGAGGTTTGATGTTTCCGTGAGTTTGTATCCGATGCTTGCCGACGGCACTATGTCGTCGAAGTCTTTACTGAAATCCGTGCCCCGCCCAAGCAGGTATTTGACGTCTTGCAGGGTGTGCTCGTATCTCAGTCCGAGCCGTCCCGACCATTTGCCCGCTTTCAGTCCGTAGCCCGTGTAGGCGGCGAGTATGTCGTTGCGGTGCTTGTAGTGCGAGCTGTGGTCCATATCGTCTTCAAACTCTCCGTCGGCCAAATCTTTCTGCCGGCGGTAGTTTTCCGCCGTGTTGTTCCTCAGTATGTATTTCACTCCGGCCTCCACTGTGTGCGCCTTGCCTATCGGCGTGGTGTAGTCTGCCTGGAAAGTGTGTTCCGCCGTGTTCTGTTTCCCGTCCGTCTGCTGTTCTTTCAGTTTGTCGACGAAATCCTGCCATTGCTGGTCGGCGGCTCTCGTGTCGTAGTATTTGGAGTATGAGTCGCTCGTGCTCGGACTGGTGCTCACCCGGTATGACAGTGTCAGCATCCTGTCTTTCACCTTGAACAGCCGTTGGTAGTCTATGCCGCCGTTTATCGAGAAGCGCGAGTTGTTACCGCCGACGGTTGCCTGTCCGTAGTAAAGCTCGGCCCCCGTGCCGGGCATCAGTCCGCGTGATGTGGTAAGGGTGTGCGAGTCGCTGTTGTTTCCCCATAGTCCGAACTCCATTGTAAGTAGCCGCAACGTGTCTATCTCGTAGCTCGCCTCGATGCTTCCCGAGTGCGAATTGCCTTTATATTTGGTCTCGCTTGACGTTGCGAGGTCTGATGAGCTGCCCGTAATCTCGCCTATCGTGGTGCGTCGGGTTTCCGAGTAGTTTTTCGGATTGTCGTGGTGGTTGTAGTTGTAGCGTGCGCTCACGGTCAGTTTTCCGCTTTTCACCGTGCCGAATCCGCCTCCGCCCAGTCCTTGGTTCCGTGCGTCGGCTCTCAGCGTGGCGGTGTATCCTTCGAGCCCGCCGCCCACCGTTACGATGTTCAGTATTCCGCCCACGCCCTCGGCATCGTACTTCGGGCCGGGATTGGTGATTACCTCGATGTGCTTCACCGAGTTCGCCGGCAGACTTTTGAGCACTTCCGTCGGGTTGTCGCTCATCATCTTGTTCGGTTTGCCGTTCACGTATACTTTAAACGATGATTTTCCGTTCACTTTGATGTTGTCTTCTCCGTCGACGGTCACGAGCGGAACCTTGCGCAGCATTTCGAGAACCGTGTTCGATTTCGAGTCGGGATCGTCTTCCATGTTATATGTGATCTTGTCGATGTCGGCCTTTACAAGAGGTTTCTGCGATTTTATCACCACTTGTTGCAGTTCGTTGCCTGCGTCGCTTGTGAGCAGCGTTCCGAGGTCTATGATTTTATCTGCCGGTTTCACGGTGAAGTCTTTTACCACCGGCTTGCGGCCCACCGAACTGATGGTTATCGTCATTTCGCCCGTGCCGGATGTTTTCAGGATGAATTTTCCCGTCTTGTCCGTCACGCCCATTTTCAGCGGTTTGCTGTCATTGCCTTTCTTCGTGATTCTGATTGTGGCATAAGGTTCGCCTTCTGAGGTAAGCGAGTCTTTCAGCGTACCTCTTACCTCAACTGTCTTTCCTGCTTGTGCCATGGCGCAGATGCTTGTCAACAGCATCGCCATAGCCATGAGCATGATTTTTCCTTTTGTTCTCATTATTGTCTTTTTTGATGTTCTGTCCGTTTTCTAAGGGTTTACATATTGTCACGTTTTTGCGTGCGGCGACTTTCATTGTGCAGATTTTTATCGCTTTCTTCGTGCAAAGATAAACAATTATGGGTAAATGAAATTACCCCCCCCGATTTTAAAACACGTTAACTTTATTTTACGTTATTAAAATATTCGTTGTGTTATCAGCGCATGTCGTGTCTTTCCGATGCCCTGCGTACATGGATTTGCCTCATTAGACCGACGTATATGGCGCATTTGAATGATAGACGTTGTGATATGGTTTTCGGATGCAAAAAGAGTTAAAAATTAACGTTTTTTTAGTACGATGGGTAGCCAATTGTTTTTTGGATATTGTGAAAACGAACATAAATGTCTGCTATCAGTTTTAAAGCTCGGAACGGGTTTCGATACGGGACAACCCTGTTTGGGCGTATTTCTCATTTGTGCGTTTATTGAAATGAAATATCCGTCCGGATGGTGTTACAAAGCACCTTTGCGATCGGATAACACGTAGGCTGTGGCGTTTTCTCTTTTGTATGATGCAATATGTATTTTGGCTGCTTGGCCACAAATGGTGGGCTGTTCTGTAATCAGAAACAAATACAGGATATGGGAAGTGGTGAAAAGCGTGTGCGGTTACTCCGGATTTCCGAATCTGAAGTAGTAAATATTTACAGTCAGTGGTATCGTATTGTATAGTAAAGTGACAAAAAAGAGTGTGTCTTCTATGTCATTTCCGGACGAAAAAAACGTTTGGGAGCATGAAAATATGCCAGTCGAAATCAGTTGGTAATCCTTTTTTGAGGCAATAAGTATCCCGTTGGTTCGAATTTTATGGCTTTTTGCGTTGCATTTGGATACCCGTTGGAGTGCAACGGGACGCTCGTTGCACTCCAACGGGATACTAAATGCGTTGCAACGGGTATCCAAATGCAGGACAATATGAAGAAAACCAGATATTTACCGTTTTTCCGCTTTTTCGTGCCGGAGCCTTTACAAAGCCGTAAAAGTTGAAAAAACTGATATGAATGTAAAAATGATTCATGATTTTGCAAGGTGTGGTAACCTTGAAAAATCATGAATCGTCGTTTTTTTGTAAATTAATTCTGTAATGCCGTTGACCCTTACCTGAATGTACTGTTGAGTAATGCTCTCGTCATGTTCAGTGTCTCGGTGTCAGCACGACATCGTCGGCAAGGCACTCCGCTCCAGCATCTCCGTCGGCATAGAAGCCTACCACGGCGCGGTTCCCGCTTATTTTTATATTGTCAATGGATATGGTCGTCCATTCTTTGGCCGACGGTTTTATCTTGCGCTCGGTCTTGCGGCCTCCGCTCTCGGCATACATTGTCAGCCGTGAGAAGCGGCCTGTGCGGCGCACCTTTGCGCTGAGTGTATATATGCCGTCGGGCAGTGGCACGTATGGAGACGACTCGACCACCTGCGAAACACGGCGTGTGAAAGCCTCGCCGTCGCTGATACATAGGCTGAACTCGCCTGTCACGTGGCGGCGGTCGTCGCGACTGTTGGGGTGGTTGAGTTTCGGCGACAGACTGTCGTCTACAGCCACGTCACGGCCTTTGATTATCTCTGTGTCCCAGCCGAGCAGATGTTCCTGCCGCGGTTTCACTGGATTGGGTATCCGTCGGCGGTCGGCGTCGAAACTGCCGTTTCGCACATAATTGTTGTCGGAGTTAACCCGCCATTCTCCCGTAGTTTCGTTCAGAGACCATGAGGACAGCGAATTGAAGTAGGGCTTGCCGGCGTTGTCGAACGACAGAGGCACCCACTGGTTATAGCCGAGGCCGTTGCCGGCGAAGCACGCCCACCGGTCACCGCAGTAAATTACGGTCTCCTGCTTCGTGCCCCGCACGGTATAGAAGAATCCCGTCTGCGACACGTGTGCGTAGTCGGCCTCGCATCCCGGCATTATCTGCATGTCGTTTGTCGGCGTGTAGGGGCCGCGTATGTCGTCGGCCATGAGGTAATAGGCGTAAGAGCCGTCCCAGCCGTATATGTTGGACGCGCACATGTAGTAACGACCCTTGTACTTGAACATGCAGTTGCCTTCACGGCTTGCCCCGTGGAATATCTTTGTGCAGTCAAGCAGGTCTATGCTGTCACCCCTTACGCCGATTTCAGATATGTAAATCTTGTTTCGCCCGCGTCCGTATGAGTAGACGAGGTAAGACCGGCCGGTGTCTTCATCGGTGAACACAGTCTGGTCGCCGGTATTCGGGGTTCCTATGGTGGCGGTCATGTCTCGCTTCCATTGCCAGCGGAAACGGCCGGCGGGAGTGGGGGATGTGGTGAACAGCACTCCGTTGCCGCACTGCACTATTAGCGAATAGCACCGCATGCTGTCTATATATGCCACGCCGAGCCGTCCGACCCACGACACATGTTCGTGGGCGGAAATCTCGTTTATGTCGAGCACGTCGCCTTCATACTTCCAGTCGGTAAGGTTCGTCGAGCTGTAACATGTCACTCCGTCGAATACGGCGTGCTCGACAGTCACAGACGGGTCGGCCATGTACTCTTTCGACCCTCGGTAGCGCACGCCGTACCAATAGTACTTGTCTGTGCCAGTATCAGGGTCTTTGAAGCGGAATATTCCGCCGCCGTGACTGAACAGCGGACTGCCGTCGGTTGTGTGCCGGAAAGCGTCGTTGCGTATAGCCCCGAAACCGTCGGCAGTGTCGTTCCATGTGGCTTGGGCAGCTGCGGTTATCACCGTCAGCGCAGCAAGCGGCACAAGGCATTTGAAGAATTTTTTAATCATGATTTATTGATTGTTTTAGTTGATGGCGCAAAGGTAGTGAAAAAAGTGTGACAATGCAAATGCAGGCATCTTCACGGCTTTCTTTTTAAGTACGTCAACCGTCTTTCGCAAAGCCATTCGGTTCCCTTTTTCGGATGATTTCATCGCCTCGTGAGGAGCAAAAAGTTTTCCGTGAAAATTATTTGCCGTATCGAATAAAGTAGTTATCTTTGTCGGTCGAAATCAATATCACCGTAATGGACAACAAGAAAACTTACAGTAACGACGAGGCTTTCGAGGCCTCAAAGAAATATTTTGGCGGCGACGAGCTTGCGGCCCGTGTGTGGGTGAACAAGTATGCCATGAAAGACAGCTTCGGAAACATATATGAGAAATCGCCCGAAGACATGCACCGCCGCATAGCCAATGAGATAGCAAGGATAGAACAGAAATACGCCGATCCGATGTCGGCACAGGAGATATTCGAGCTGCTCGACCACTTCAAGTATATAGTGCCTGCCGGAAGCCCTATGACGGGTATCGGAAACAATTATCAGGTGGCCTCGCTGAGCAACTGTTTCGTAATCGGTCTCGATGGCGATGCCGACTCGTATGGCGCCATAATGCGGATAGACGAGGAGCAGGTACAGTTGATGAAGCGTCGCGGCGGAGTGGGGCACGACCTTAGCCACATACGTCCGAAAGGGTCTCCGGTGAACAACTCGGCGCTCACTTCAACGGGTCTCGTGCCTTTCATGGAGCGTTACAGCAACTCGACACGTGAAGTGGCGCAGGACGGTAGGCGCGGCGCCCTGATGCTGTCGGTGAGCATAAAGCATCCTGACAGCGAGGCTTTCATTGACGCCAAGATGACCGAGGGCAAGGTGACGGGCGCCAACGTATCAGTCAAGATCGACGATGAATTCATGCAGGCGGCGGTAGACGGCAAACCGTATATGCAGAAGTTTCCGATAGACAGCGCCACACCCGACTACCAAAAAGAGATCGACGCCAAAGCGTTGTGGGAGAAAATAGTGCACAACGCATGGAAGAGTGCCGAGCCGGGAGTGCTCTTCTGGGATACGATATTGCGTGAGAGCATCCCCGACTGCTATGCCGACCTGGGGTTCCGCACGGTGTCTACAAACCCATGCGGAGAGATACCGCTATGTCCTTACGACTCGTGCAGGCTGCTGTCAATAAACCTGTATTCATACGTGCGCAATCCTTTCACCCCTGAGGCGAGTTTCGACTATGCGCTGTTTGCCAAGCACGTGGCCGCGGCGCAACGCATAATGGACGACATCGTAGACCTCGAATTGGAGAAGATAGACGCCATAATGGAAAAGATAGGATGCGATCCTCAGAACGAAGAGGTGAAAGGGGCCGAGCTTTATCTTTGGGAAAAAATAAGGCGAAAGAGCGGTATGGGACGACGCACGGGTGTCGGAATAACGGCCGAGGGCGACATGCTGGCGGCTATGAACCTGCGTTATGGCACACAAGAGGCAACCGACTTCTCTGTCGATGTACACAGGCAGTTGGCCCTTTCGGCATACCGTTCGTCGGTAGACATGGCCAGGACACGCGGCGCTTTCGAAGTGTTCGACGCGGCAAGGGAAGCGGCAAATCCTTTCATCATGCGCCTGAAAGAGGCCGATCCGCAGTTATATGAAGACATGGTGAAATACGGTCGCCGGAACATTGCCTGCCTTACAATCGCACCTACCGGCACGACAAGCCTCATGACTCAGACCACAAGCGGTATAGAGCCGGTGTTCATGCCGGTATACAAGCGTCGCCGCAAGGTCAATCCGGGCGATGTGGACGTGCATGTGGATTTTGTGGACGAGGTAGGAGACTCGTTCGAGGAATACATCGTATACCATCATAAGTTCCTCACTTGGATGGAAGTGAACGGTCTTGACACGGCAAAGAGGTATACGCAGGACGAGATAGACGAGCTTGTAGCCAAGTCGCCGTATTACAAGGCCACGGCAAATGATGTGGACTGGCTCATGAAAGTGCGCATGCAGGGCATGATACAGAAATGGGTGGACCACTCTATCAGCGTGACGGTAAACCTGCCCAATGACGTGGACGAGGCTCTTGTAAACCGTCTTTATGTGGAAGCATGGCGCTCGGGATGCAAAGGCTGCACGATATATCGTGACGGCAGCCGTGCGGGAGTAATGATTTCCGTATCCAAGAAAGACAAGAAGAAAGACGGGCATACAGCCGACGGAGACGCTAAGCCGTGCAAGCATCCTGAGGTTACCGAGGTAAGGCCGCGGACGCTTGAATGCGATGTGGTGCGCTTCCAGAATAATAAGGAGAAGTGGGTGGCGTTTGTCGGACTGCTCAACGGTTATCCGTATGAGATATTCACGGGATTGCAAGACGATGAGGAAGGTATAGTGTTGCCCAAGACCGTTACCAAAGGAAAGATTGTGAAGAGCGTAAGCGAGGACGGGCACAAGCGTTATGACTTCCAGTTTGAAAACAAGCGGGGATACAAGACGACGGTAGAGGGACTTAGCGAGAAGTTCAATCCCGAGTACTGGAATTATGCCAAGCTCATCAGTGGAGTGCTCCGTTACCGTATGCCGATAGACCATGTCATAAAGCTTGTAGGCTCACTTCAGCTCAAAAGCGAAAGCATCAACACATGGAAAAACGGTGTTGAGCGCGCGCTTAAAAAGTATATCGTGGACGGTACGGAGGCAAAAGGACAGAAATGCCCGAATTGCGGACAGGAAACGCTGCTGTATCAGGAGGGCTGCCTGATATGCAAGAACTGCGGGGCATCGCGTTGCGGATAATGGTTTTTGGGATATTGGAATAACTGGAAGTTCGGTGCCGGTAGTGGGAGCGCCATTGATTAATAATGCCTTTATCCGGCATGTCCCACTACCGGCTCCGAACTTTCAGTTATTCCAATACTCCGCAAATCATTTTCAAACGAGTTTTTCTCATCACAGACACTTGATTACCGGTTATTGAAATCTCGTTTATAATCATAAGAATAATGAAATTGCAATCAAGTTATATTTATTTGAACGGTATCCGTTTTCATGCCAGTCACGGGGTGATGCCCCAGGAGACGACGGTTGGGGCGGATTTTGTTGTCGATGTGCGTGTGGGATACGACATTACGCATGCCATGCTGACCGATGATGTGGATAATACCGTTAGTTATGCGGATGTGTTTGAAGTCGTGAAGCGCGAGATGAAGCGCCCGTCTGGATTGCTGGAACATGTCGCCGGACGTATCGGGAAGGCTCTTTTCGCCGAGTTTCCGGCATTGGAAAGTGTCGATTTGAGTGTCACAAAGTGCAATCCTCCTATGGGAGCCGACTGCCGTGGGGCGGGTGTGGAGGTGCATTTGACAAGGGACTAAGCGGTAACCCGCTGATTACAATATCTTTCCGATACAGAAAACTCCTGCGCCGGTAATCTGATTGATATACATTTAATAAATGATAAAACTATTTGATATATTTGAGTTTTTATCGGAAAATGTCTATTTTTGCACCAATTTATAGGCAGTATGTGCAAAAGAACAATTCTATCCTTATTGATTGCCATGTGTTTTTCGGTGGCCTGGGCTGCTGAGAAACGCTTTACCCTTGTCATAGATCCGGGGCACGGCGGACATGACACTGGGGCGCTGGGTACATACTCGAAAGAGAAAAACATCAACCTTAATGTCGCTCTGGCTTTCGGCAGGTACGTGGAGCGTAACTGTCCTGATGTCAAAGTTATATATACGCGCAAGACGGATGTGTTCGTAACTCTCCATGAACGGGCGAACATAGCCAACCGCAATAAGGCCGATCTGTTTGTGTCTGTGCATACGAATGCTCTGCCGAAAGGAAAGATAGCGCGTGGGTTGGAGACTTATACGCTCGGTATGCACCGGGCGTCTGACAATTTTGACGTGGCTAAGCGCGAGAACTCGGTAATCTTGATAGAAAAAGACTATAAACAGCATTATGAGGGGTTTGATCCGCGTTCGTCGGAAAGTTATATAATGTTTGAGTTCATGCAAGACAGGAACATGGCACAGAGCGTAGACATGGCGAGATATGTCCAGCAGCGCACCTGTGCGGCGGCGGGAAGGCCCAATAAAGGTGTCAAGCAGGCTGGGTTCCTTGTATTGCGGGAGACATCGATGCCGGGTTGCTTGATAGAGTTGGGATTTATCACCACTCCCGAGGAAGAGAGATTTCTTAATACGGAGAACGGAATAGACGCTCTTGGAAGAGGCATATACAACGCTTTTCTGGATTATCGTAAGAAATATGATAAGTCGATAACCGTTCCTTACATGTCGGAAGCGCAGAAAAAGGCGGCCGAAGCGGATGAGGATAAGAAAGATGAGAAAAAGAAAAGCAAATCCAAAAAGAAGAATACGGATGCCGAGAGCATAGTGGCAGAATTGCGGGATGCCCGTGGCGGACATCTGCCTGATGCCCTCCGGACAGCGGCCGGCCGTGATGAGCAGGCGGAAGCGAGGAAAAATGACGCCGGGCAGAATTCGACAGTTGCGGCCGGACAGCATACAGGCAATACGAAACAGCAGGCAAACGGTGTCAAGCAAGCGGCTGGCACGACCGGAAAGCAAGACAATGCCGTACATGAAATAAGAATACGCACCACGGAGCAAAGCGCTGACGAGCCTATATTCAAGGTCCAGATACTTGCAAGTAACCGCAATCTGCGTCCCGACAGCCAGCAATTCAAGGGCGCTGAAAACATAGACTGTTACGAAGAGAACGGCATGTATAAGTATACTTGCGGAGCGTCGGCGGACTATAACGCCATATACCGCCTGAGGAAAGAACTTGTAGAGAAGTTTCCCGAGGCTTTCATCATAGCTTTCAAGGGCGGAAAGAAAGTGAATGTGGTCGAGGCGATACGTGAGTTTAAACAAAACAGAAATAAAAAACAGACGTTATGAAATTCTTTAATAAGGAAGTGCAGATAGCACTTGTGGCCATAGCTGGTATTGTGGTTCTTTTCTTCGGACTGCAATTCCTGAAAGGATTGAGCCTTTATTCAAACGAGGATACATATTATGTGGCATTCGATGACATCAGCGGTTTGTCTGCGTCGAGTCCCGTATATGCCGCAGGTTATAAGGTCGGTGTGGTGAAAGACATTATATACAATTATAATAAGACGGGCGAGATAATAGCCGTTGTGGGACTTGACAAGAACTTACGGCTGCCCAAAGGCTCGACAGCCGAGATAGAGAGTGACATGCTCGGTAATATTAAAGTGAACCTGATGCTTACCGGAAATCCGTTGGAGCACCTGGTCGTGGGCGACACTATCATCGGAAACAAGGATGCCGGAATGCTCGGACGTGCGGCGGCGATGATACCTACGGTGGAGAAGATGTTGCCGAAGCTCGACTCGATAATGGCCGGTCTGAATATGCTTCTGTACGATAAGGCGCTTTTAAATTCTATTCATAATGTGGATCAGATAACCTCGGAACTTATGGTTACCACCAGGGAGACCAACAGGCTGATGGCCGGTCTGAATAGAAACGTACCCGGAATGATGGAAAAAGCAAATAAAGTGCTCGACAATACGGACAAACTGACCGCACAATTGACAGCCGTAGACGTTGCCTCGACCATGGCAAAGGTTGATGCCACGCTCGCAAATGTGCATGATCTTACGGAGAAGATGAACAGCGACGAGGGTACTTTCGGGTTGCTCATGCGTGATCCGGAGCTTTATAATAATCTGACGGCCACCATGCGCGATGCCGATTCATTGATGATAGATCTCAAACAGCATCCCAAGCGATACGTACATTTCTCCGTATTCGGACGGAAAGCCAAATAAGGATTGCCTGATTTTTATTTCGTCTAAATTGTATGAAGACGCATGTCATGATGTTCCGGATTATGCGGAATGTATTGTGAATATGGGTTTTAAGTCTGAAAAGCCATTGAAAGCACTTTAAATGTCTTTTGATGGTTTTATGATTTTAAACGGCTGAGACACAGTGGGTTGGTGGTAAGTGTCCTTATTTAGACATGAAAAATGGCTGGTTTACACTTAATGTGCCGTGGATAAGTGACTTACGTGTTGCCGGACATGTAAAGTTCGAAACTTAAAATTTGTCTATTTCGGAAAAAAAAGCGAAATTTGCATTCGCTAATAATGATGTAATCCTTATCGGATTATATAATAACGATAAATATACTCTGATGGTAAATAAGCATAAGATGCTCTGGGACAAGTGCCTTACACTGATTAAGGAGAATGTCACGGAGCAGCAGTTCAACACTTGGTTTCAACCGATAGTCTTCGAGTCTTACTCCGTTGAGGCACGGACGCTGTTGGTTCAGGTACCGAGTCAATATGTTTATGAGTACTTGGAGCAATATTATATAGGTCTTCTGGGCAAGGTTCTGACACATTGTTTCGGCACAAGCGTTAAGTTGCGTTATCGCATAGTGGTGGACAAGGCCCACAATATAGCCCAGGAGGTGGAGGCGGAAGAGCCTGCCGAGATCAGTGCTCCGCAGGCTACGGCACGTGGCGGTGAGGCAGCGAGGACGGCAAATGCCGCTGTTTCGCAGGAACTTAACCCGCAGTTGAACACTCGTCAGACTTTTAATAACTATATAGAGGGCGAGAGCAACAAGCTGCCGCGCACGGTGGGACTTTCCATTGCGGAGCATCCGGGGAAGTCTACATTCAATCCTTTCTTCATATACGGACCTTCGGGATGTGGGAAAACCCATCTTGTCAATGCCATCGGTGTGCGCTGTAAGGAGATGTATCCTGCCAAGCGCGTGCTTTATGTAAGCGCAAGGCTTTTTCAGGTGCAGTATACCGACTCCACACGGCAGAACACCACGAACGACTTTATCAATTTCTATCAGTCTATCGACGTGCTCATCGTCGATGATATACAGGAGTGGGCGACGGCTCCGAAGACTCTCGACACTTTTTTCCATATCTTCAATCATCTTTTCCGCAACGGAAAGCAGATAATACTGGCAAGCGACCGCCCGCCGGTAGAGTTGCAGGGAATGAAAGACCGGTTGCTTACCAGGTTCAGTTGCGGACTCATTGCTGAGCTTGAAAAGCCCAACGTGCAGTTATGCATAGACATTCTGAAATCGAAATGCCGCCGCGATGGTCTTAAAATCCCTGATAATGTAATCGGATTTATAGCCGAGACGGCCAATGGCAGCGTGCGTGATCTCGAAGGGGTTATTAACTCGCTGATGGCTTATTCGGTGGTATACAACTGCAATATAGACATGCACTTGGCCGAGCGGGTCATCAAACGTGCCGTGAAGGTAGACAACCGCCCTCTTACCGTGGATGATATTCTTGAAAAAGTGTGTACTCACTATAACGTGACTCAACAGAACGTGTTTAGCCGCAGCCGTAAGCGCGACTATGTGACAGTGCGTCAGGTGTCGATGTATTTCGCTCAGAAATACACCAAGATGCCGGCCTCTCGCATAGGGCAGCTTATCGGCAATCGCGATCACTCTACCGTAATCCACAGTTGTTCCACTGTTGAGCAGCGTTTAAAGGTGGATAAAGCCTTTGTGGAGGAACTTAACAGTATCGAAAACTCGTTCCGTCTGAAGAAGTGAGCGGCAAGTCGCTGATGGTTAAGTCATGATAATAGTGAGTAAGGGCGTTATGGTAGCCGATTGGCGGTTTTTAAGCAATCGTTCGGAGAACGGTAAGTGAATAAGCGGAAAGGAATATAACTTTAAGGGCTTTTATATATAATGAGAACTCCATGCGTAGTGCCTGTTCGGCATGAAGCATGGAGTTCTTGTTTTATGTCGTCTTTACAGTTTCACGTTGAATACCGCGCCGGCCATTATCCATGCGCCTGGTTGCGGAATGTTGCCATAGTCAACGTAAGACTTGTCGAATACATTGTTGGCCTCTACGTAAAGCTTGTATCCCGAGGCGTGCCACGACAGGCGCGTGTCGACGATGGAGTACGGGCTGTATGATAGCACCGTTCCGGCAGCGTCTGCGTATGTTCCGGTGCGTTCCTGAAAGCGGTAGTACACTCCGAGCCGTAGCGATGGCAGTATGTCGGCGTGCATCGATGCCACCACCTTGTGTCTCAGATATTCGAGCGAGTACTTGCTCTGTATGTTCGCTTGCTCGTCTTTCGACTGGTCTATGTAGCTGTATGCCACGTTGAATGACCTCAGGACACGCTGTCCTGGCATGAGCCGTGCCAAGTCGACACGTACAGATGCTGACATGCCTACAGCGTTCACTTCAGTGAAGTTCACTGATTCCCATGGGGCGTCAGGGCCAAGGTCAGTGTGCCGTATCCAGTCGATGAGGTTTGTGCAGTGGTTGTAATATACGTTTGCGCTTGCCGTCACGCAGCGTCCTCCGTATTTGACACCCGCCTCGAATGCCGACATTTCTTCCGGTTTCAGATATTTGTCAGCCTTGTATCCCTCTTGCGTGTAGTAGAGTTCTGTCACCGACGGCATGCGCAGCGACGTGTTCCACGAGGCATATACTTTCCAGTCGTGCCCTATCCGGTAACTTGCGTCGATGCCCGGGTATACGCGCATGTTCATGTTGTTCCATGAGTTTTTCGCCGCCACGAGTCCGGCAGAAAGTGTGAAACGTCTGAGCAGGATGTTGTGTTCGACCACAAAACTGATGTTAGTCCTGTTCAGTCCGCCGGTATAGTCGCGGTCTGTGCCGTGTATGTGGTGCGGCTTGTCTAGAGGCTCGCCCAGCGATGTGCTGATTACGTCCTCATTGCGCAGCTCTGCACCGATGGCCGTGCGTCCCAGTGCCCAGTCGAAATAACTGTTGATGTTCACTCCGAATACATCGGAGCGGTGATAGTTGAACTTCGATTTTTCAGGTGCGTTGCGGAACAGCTCGAACCGGTCGGCCGTGCGGTTCCAGTATATGGACGGTTTTATTCTGAAACGTCCTCTGCGATTCTCGGCCTGGATGGCTGTGAACGTCTTGGTGACGTGCTCGAACTGGTCGTCCCACTTCACGCCGTAGAACGTGTTTGAGCCGAAATCTTTCGTGCTTATTCCTGCGTGCCATTTCACGATCATGTCGTCATCGGTATAGTTGCCCTGATAGAAACTCTTGCCGCCACTGAAGTCGGCGTTCAGTCCTCCGGCCTTGTTGCGGCTATATCCGTCACTGCGGGTATATCCTCCCGATAGCTGGTTGTTCCATTTGCCTCGTGCAATGTTTGCTCTCGCTCCCGCAGCCGCATAACCATACGACCCCGCTTCCGCATGTGCGTCGATGCTGCTGCGTGCCGGTGTTTTGGTGATGATGTTTATTGCTCCGAGTAGTGATGATGTGCCATATACACGTCCGGCGGGTCCTTCGAGAACTTCTATCCGTTCGATTTCACTAATGTCAACCGGGAAATCGAAAGTGTTATGGCCTGTCTGCGGGTCGCAGATGTTGATGCCGTTGAGCAGTATTGTGATCTGCTCGTTGTTGCTGCCCCTGAGGCTGATGTCCGTCTGCGCTCCAATCGGTCCGCGCTGCCTGACATCCGCTCCCACGGCGTATTTCAGCAAGTCGTTAATACTTTGTACCGGAGCCTGCGCGATCTCGTCGCGTTCCAGTACGGTTACCATTCTCGCTGCCTGGCTTCTTGTCAGCGGCGCCCTCGATCCGGTGATGTTCACCTCTTCGAGCGACAGTTCCCTGTCGGTACGCACCGCGGTGGTATCGGCTGTCACAGGCTCGACGCTCACTCCGTCGGCCTTTGCGTGCGACAGTGTGACAACGCTGAGTGTACCGATGAGCACCTCGCGACCCAAGCTGGCAAAGAGAGAGTATCCTTTGTGTCCGAAACGGTGGAACTTGAACACATCCCTCTTGTTTGAGTTTGTCTTGTACATAAAGTTAATAAATGATGTTAATAAAAACCGCAGGATTTTACCTTGCGGGCGGCAAAGATAGCAATAAAAATGAAAAAAAGACAGTTTGACAGAAAAATATTTATCATGGTTTGGGTGTAGGGTTGTTATTTCTCTTATTGGAAATATACATCAGAGAATATTTCGTTACAGGCATTGTAGCGATACATATCCCTATGCATATTTTCTGTCGTCAACCGTTTTTAGTCGCATTATTTTGCTACCTTTGCATCCGTTATGAGCATAGTTTCTTTTGTCAAGAAATGGACTTTACCCGTTTCAATATGCGTTGGCACGGTATTTTATCTGCTTTTTTCTAACGTGGAGCTGCTTGAACCTGTTGGCTACACCGTCGGGCCGGTTCTGGTTGATACGCTGCCTTACGGTATGTTTCTTATCCTTTATGTCACGTTCTGTAAGATACAACTCCGTGACATGAAGCCGCGGCCGTGGCATTTGTGGCTCCAGATAGCCCGTGTAGCCATTTCTGTAGCTCTCGTGTGGCTCATCACGTCTGTCGACGATGAGGGTCTGAAACTCGTTCTCGAAGGCGCTTTCGTCTGTGTGGTATGTCCCACGGCCGCCGCTGCCGCGGTAGTGACCGAGAAGCTTGGTGGCAGCATAGCCTCGCTGACAATTTTCACTATCATAGACAATCTCGTCACATCGCTCATCATCCCCGTTCTTTTCCCTTTTGTCGAGAAAGAGGCGCACATACCTTTCGTGGCCACGTCGCTGCTTGTATTGCGCAATGTGGCCTCGGTGCTTGTGGCACCGTTGGTGCTTGCCGTGCTCACCCGTAAATTTCTGCCCCGTCTCAACGAACGCATCTGCCGCACGAGAAACTTCGGTTTCTATATGTGGTGCTTTAATCTGGCTGTAGTCACCGGACTTACGGTGCACAACATTCTCTATTCTTCGGTGACAGGTGTCGTACTCGTGGGTCTTCTTTCCTTGCCGCTTGTGGTCGCTCTTGTGCTTTTCTCGCTCGGCAAGGGAGTAGGACGGCCATACGGCGACAATATCAGTGCAGGTCAGGCGCTCGGCCAGAAAAATACTGTGGTGGCGATATGGCTCACTGTCACGTTTCTCAATCCTCTCGCGGCCGTGGCTCCGGGAGCATACGTGATTTGGCAGAATATGGTGAACGCATGGCAACTGTGGTATAAAGAGAAGTACGGACGTGTGAAGTGGTGACAGTCTTGAGAACCGGTATACCGGTATGCAGAGATTTGCGAAGCCAATGTTTGCCCGTATGGCTTGTGTGGCGGAAATATAAGTGATGAGTGAATACGTCTGCATAGACAAATCGTCATAATGAAAGGGGAAAACGGAAATATTGAGGATAAAATGTTAAAAAACAGCAAAAGGTTATTAATTTAGCTATTTTGTCGTAAGTTTGTACATTAAACTATAATTATTACTACTGATATGAAAAGATTTAGACATTTAGGATTAGCCTTGTTGGCTGTGTTGCCTATGGGTGCCGGCGCTCAGAACACACCGGTCAGCCAGATGGAAAAGCTCAACCGCGGACTGGTGGTCGTGCCGGCAAGCAGCGGTAACGGCCGTTTCGTCAGTTGGCGAATGCTCGGGACTGACAACGACTCCACCGTTTTTGAGGTACTTTGCGACGGACAGTCGCTGAAAAAGAATATCACCGGAACAACGTCGATAGTCGATCCTGTGGGGTATGCGAACAGCAAGTATCAGGTTGTGACATATCAACAGGGAGGGGTGAGAGACACCACGGAGGCTGTTACGTCGTGGGGAGACATTTACCGTTCGTTGCCGCTTGACAAACCGGCAGACGGGAAATCGCCCGACGGACAGACATACAGCTACACTCCCAACGATTGCAGCGTGGGAGACGTGGATGGCGATGGAAACTATGAGATAATATTGAAGTGGGATCCGTCCAACTCGCAGGACAATTCCAAGAGCGGATACACCGGAAACGTATTTCTCGACTGCTATAAACTCGACGGTAAGAAACTGTGGCGGATAGATCTTGGAACTAATATCCGTGCCGGAGCGCATTACACCCAGTTTCTCGTATATGACTTCGATGGTGACGGCAAGGCCGAGCTTGTGTGCAAGACAGCTCCCGGAAGTATTGACGGGACGGGCACATACGTAAATCAGGTTGCCACGGAAGACGAGATAAAGGGTGCCGACAATTCAAAAGACCATCGCACCTCGGCAGGAAGGATCAATAGCGGGCAGGAGTATCTCACTGTGTTCGACGGACTTACAGGAGCGGCGATACATACCATATTCTATAACCCTAACCGCAACGCGCAGTATGGAGGAGACAAGCCCGGATCGTTCAACTGGGACGATCGGAGCGGCAAGACCGATAACGGATCGTACGGAAACCGCGGAGAACGCTATCTTGCCACGGTGGCATATCTCGACGGTCCGGACAAGAACCCGAGTGCCGTTATGTGCCGCGGATATTATACATACGCATTTCTTTGGGCCGTTGATTTCGACGGCGAGCGCCTGAAGCAGAAATGGCTGCATTACTCCAAGTCGCAGACGACGGTCGAACTGACGGATGCCGACGGAAAGAAGGAGACTTTTACCTATAATACGAATACCCGTGGGGGAGCCGGAAGCAAGACGGCTTATGGCAATGGAAACCATAATATCTCTTGTTCCGATGTCGATGGTGACGGATGCGACGAGATAATATGGGGCTCTTGCGCCATAGACAACGACGGAAAGCTGCTCTATGCCACCGGCTATGGACATGGAGACGCTATACATCTGAGCGACCTGATACCCGATCGCCCGGGGCTTGAGGTGTTCCAGGTACATGAAGGCAGTCCCTACGGATGGGATTTGCACGATGCCGCAACGGGAGAGATTATATGGAGCGCTACCTCCGGCGGAGATAACGGCCGCGGAATAGCTGCCGATATAGATGCTGACAACCGTGGTTTCGAGTTCAGCTCGGCTGCAGACAGGTCGCAGCGTAGCGCCGTGACTGGGCAGGCAATCAGCGATAAGGGAACTTCCATTAACTTCCGTGCCTACTGGGATGGCGACCTGCAAGACGAACTTCTCGACGGAAACCAGATGGACAAGTGGACCGGTAACGGCACAAGCCGCATATACCCGAAGTCGGGAAAGAATTTCTATGACATCGCTCACTCGTCTACATGCAACGGATCCAAGAAAACTCCAAACCTGCTTGCCGACATTCTTGGCGACTGGCGCGAGGAACTGATACTGTGGGATGGCAGCGACGCAGCTCATCTGAACATCTTCACTACAAACGTTGAGACGAAGTTCCGTGTTCCCACGCTGATGCACGACCATACGTATCGCATGGGTATAACATGGCAGAACACGGCATACAACCAGCCTCCTCACCTCGGATACTACCTGCCCGACATGTTCCTCACACGCTATACTCTTGTGGGCGACGGTGCGATGGAACAGAACGTGAGTCTCGGCGACAGCATCGTGCCCGTCGTTATCAATTACAAGAACTGCACTACGCCCAGTCTTTACCTGTCGATAAATCCCGACGGGACGGAGGTTCCTGGCAAGGTGATGGACGGTTTCAAGTTCACACGTACCATAAAAGAGCAGAAACTGGTACTCGAAGGCAAGCCGTCGGCCGTCGGCACGTATGAGTTTGTGATAAAGAGCGGTTCAAATGTAGTGGACAAGTCCACACGTTTCGATACCATCCGTGTCACATGTATGGACAAGAACGGTATTGACGGCATCGTAGCCGGTCAAAATGAAGAGTGGGTAAGTTTGAGGAGCGGCAGCTCGATGGCGGATAATATAGTGCTGGGCTTCAATCTTAAGAGACCTCAGAACGTCGAGATAGGCATATATGCCATCACCGGTGCAAAGGTATATGGCGTCAATCACTTTGCCGGCAACAATGCTCCGCTGCAGATAATGGGTCTCGGACGGCTTGCCGGAGGTGCGTATATACTCAAGGTAAAATCTTCTGAGGGTACATTCTCACGTAAGATGATGAAAAGATAGTTCGTGGCTTACGACTGTTCATCGTGTCGTCGGCAGTGAGTTTCCGTCATTGTAGCGATATATGGCGTTTTTACGAGCCGTTGACCGTAATTTTGTACGATAGTCACAGTTTTTGTACGATATTCCCATATTCCTTGATTTGCAAAGTCGTAATTTTGCGTTTGAAAATCAAGAAATATGGGAATAACTTTTAAACATCTACTGACTGTTGCGCTCATGGCCGTTGCCATTGGTGCCAATGCACGCGAAACTTACAATTTCAATTCCGAATGGAGAATTGAAAAGCAGAAGAAGACCGTGACTCTGCCGCATGCCTGGAATGAGAATGAGGCATATAAAGTGTATATCAACAAGATGAGCGATTCCGTTATATGGTATCGCAAGACATTTGTTCTGCCGAAAAATGCCGAGGGACGTCGTGTGTTTATCGAGTTCGAGGGAGCCCGCCAGGCCGCCGAGGTGTTTGTGAACGGTAAGAATGTGGGTCTGCACGAAAATGGGGTGATGGCCTTCGGCTTCGACCTCACGCCGTATGTCAAGAGAGGCAGGAATCTGATAGAGGTGCGTACGGACAACGATTGGCACTATCATGAGCGTGCCACGAAGTCGGGTTTCCAATGGAACAACAATAATTTCAACTCAAATTACGGCGGATTGCCCAAGAACGTGAAGCTCCACATCACCGATAATGTGTATCAGACGCTGCCGCTTTACAGTAATTTGAAGACAACCGGTATATATGTATATGCCAAAGACCATGATATTCAGGGACGTCAGGCCACTGTTTTCGTAGAGAGCGAGGTGCGCAATGAGACCGATGCGCCTGTAACCAGGCGTTTGCAGGTTTCTCTTACCGAGATGGATGGCCGTGAGGTGTGTGGTTTCAGCAGTGAGCCTGTGGTTATTCCGGCACATGGTACCGCCGTGCTTAAAGCGCAATCCCGTGCTTACGGCCTGCATTTTTGGAGTTGGGGATACGGATATTTATATAAGGTAAAGACTTGTTTGGTGGATAATTGGGTTTATCCAGGTATTGAGGATGGGGGATTGAGGATGGAGAATGGCGGCGTGAAAGGTTCGGGAAGACAGATTGCCGGCAAGTCTCAATCCTCAGCCTCCGATCCTCGATACACGGGAAGGGCCTCCTCTTCTCCTCTCGTCACCGATGAGGTGACTACCGTTACGGGCTTCCGCAAGACCGAGTTCAAGAACGGAATGTTCTATTTGAACGACCGTGTGATGATGGTGCATGGCTATGCGCAGCGCACAAGCAACGAATGGCCGGGCGTGGGAATGTCTGTTCCTGCATGGCTCAGCGACTACTCTAACGATCTCATGGTCAAGAGCGGCGGCAATGTGGTGCGCTGGATGCACGTCACCCCGTGGAAACAGGATGTCGAGTCGTGCGACCGTGTTGGCCTGATACAGGCCATGCCGGCCGGCGATGCCGAGAAAGATGTCGACGGCCGTCGCTGGGAACAGCGCGAAGAGCTTATGCGCGATGCCATAATATACAACCGCAACAATCCGAGTATCATATTCTATGAGTGCGGAAACCAGCGCATATCCGCCGGGCACATGGTAGCCATGAAGGCGATACGAGACAAGTATGACCCCAACGGAGGCCGTGCGATAGGCAGCCGTGAGATGCTTGACCGGCCGGAGGCCGAGTATGGCGGCGAGATGCTTTATGTGAACAAGAGCGACACCAAGCCGATGTGGATGATGGAATATTGCCGTGACGAAGCCTTGCGCTGGTATTGGAACTCTTGGAGCTACCCGTATCACAAGGAAGGCGACGGCCCTCTGTACCGCAACGCACCCGCAGACGCGTATAATCATAATCAGGATGAGTTTGCCCGTGAGCTTGTCAACCGCTGGTATGAATACTGGTTGGAGCGTCCCGGTAGTGGAACTAAAGTCAATTCGGGCGGTGTGAAGATTGTGTTCAGCGATACACAGACCCACGGACGCTCTGCCGATAACTACCGTGTGAGCGGAGTTGTAGACCCTATGCGCGTTCCCAAGGATGCGTTTTACGCCCATCAGGTGATGTGGGACGGTTGGGTAGACGACCTGAAACCGAGAACACACATCGTCGGACACTGGAATTACACGCAGGGTGAGGTGGTACCTACTGTCTATGTGGTGTCTACGAGCGACAGTGTCACGCTCTCGCAGGGTGGCTGTACTATCACCGCCGACGAGCACAAGTACCGCTTCCTGCATATTTTCAAGAACGTGAAGTATACAGACGGTAAGCTGACGGCCACCGCGATGGACAGGAACGGACATACAGAGTCGGTATGCTCGCTCGAGACGGCGGGCGAACCGGCGAGTATAAAGCTCACCGCCATTGAAAATCCTACGGGATGGAAAGCCGACGGCCACGACCTCGCTCTTGTTCAGGTGGAGATTGTCGACAGGCAGGGACGCCGCTGTCCGCTCGATAACCGCCTCGTGAAATTCAGCCTGAGCGGTCCTGCCGAGTGGCGGGGCGGTGTGGCGAAAGGCAAGGACAATCATGTGTTCTGCGACACATTGCCCGTAGAGTGCGGTGTAAACCGTGTGATGCTGCGCTCTCTTACCAAAGCCGGCAACGTCACGCTGACGGCCAAAGCCGAGGGAATGGCCGATGCCAAGATCACTTTCACCACTCATCCCGTTGCCGTCGAGGGCGGACTTGCCACCTATATGCCGTCAGACGGACTCAAATGTGTGCTCGACCGCGGCGAGACACCGTCTGCACCGTCGTTCCGTCAGTGGCGCCGTGGTGTGGCGATAGAGTCGGCCCGTGCCGGAAGCGGAAACGACCCGCGCCTCAGCTACGATACGTTTGAGAACACTTCGTGGGATAGCGGCAACAAGCTCGACGAGGCATGGATTACCTATACGCTTGCCGAGAACACACGGATAGACGATATCTGCATCAAGATGAAAGGATTCCGGGCCACGACTTACCCGATAGCGGTTTACGCAGGCGATGTCAAGGTGTGGGAGGGCTGGACGCCAAAGTCGCTCAGCTACATCCACATACCGCTCAAAGACGCTCCCGTATCGAATGTATACACAATCCGCTCGCTTGGTTCGAGCACCACGAAAGACGCTTTCGGGGCGGTGCAGGAACTTGACAGCAAGAACAATGAGAAGAAGCAACGCGGCAACAACGCCTTGAAGATAATCGAGATAGAGTTTCTTAAAAACCTCTGATAAGCGGTTTGATATGTTATAAACGGATATAAAAAAACTACGCGCCGCCATACGTATGGCGGCGCGTAGTTTTTTGTTTATGTCCTAAATGACACTTTGCTTATACAAGCGAGGCTTATATCACAGTGTCGTATCTATCGCTTTTATGGTGCCGTCGGCGTTAAACTCCATTTTGTCTATGCACACTTCACGGTTGTAACCGGCCGACCATCCCAATTTTATGGCCTCCGGACGTGCGAACCGGTGATATACTATCCGCCAGTCGTCCGAGTCTGGCAGTCGCAGTATGGAATGATGCCCTGTGCCGAAAATGCCTTTTGCCGGGTTTTGGCTCAGTACCACTGTGCGTTCCTGCCGTGCCGGCTTGCCGCCGCGTGTGAACTCGGTGGGAGAGTCGCTGATAAGATAGCGTACGCGGTAGTTGGCACTGCGTGTGTCGTTCTCCGACCACATGAAGTAGTACAGCCCGTTGCGCTCAAACACGTATGTACCCTCGTTGTAGTTGTATCTCGCTTTGTCCTTGCGGTCTATCAGGACCTTGGTAGACACGATGCTCTTCATGTCCTTGCCCAGTTCCGATACGGCGAGAAAACCGTTGCCCCAATAGAGGTAATACCTTCCCGTCTTAGGGTCTTGAAACACGTCGGGGTCTATCACCTGTCCGCCCTTCATGCCCTCGGGCCTGCTGTCGAGCAGCGGCTTGCCCAGCGCGTCGCGGAACGGCCCGGTAGGATTGTCGGCCTCCGCCACGCCTATCTTGCCCTCTGCCGTGAAGTAATAGTAATACTTAAACTTCCTCTTTCCTTTCTTGTGTTCTATGATGCACGGCGCCCAGAGGCATTTGTTTGCCCATGCGCAGTCCTTTTCGAGGTCGAAGATTACGCCCTCGTCCGTCCAGTTCTTCAAGTCGTCCGACGAGTATGCCTTCGCATCGTGGTTTTGCCAGCCCTCCTTACCGTCCGTCGTGGGGTACAGATAGTACTTGCCTGTCTTCTCGCTATACATTATCTCGGGATCGGCAAACAGCCCCGGTATCACCGGATTTTCCACATTCGGTGCCACGTGCTTGCTTTGCAGCCCGTCCGACCAGTCCTGCAACCGGTCGTATTCATCTTTCGTCAGTCTCATGAACGATCCGTGCTGCGGGCCGTTCACACCCTCTATGTCCTGCGGATTGCTGAAATTGCGCATGTATTTGTCGGCCTTGCAGATGCGGTAGCGTTTCGGGTTAGACGAATATTCGATGTACCCGATGCGCCATGTCGAGTCGCCGGCGAGCTGGAACGCCGACACACCCTCGCATTTTTTCTTGCCCTCGAAGTCTATGTAGTCGTCGGCCACAGGCTCGCTCCACGGTCCGGTGAGCGCTTTTGCCGTGGCGGTGAACAGTCCGGGCTGTCCGCCCTCTTTCTTTATCATCATGTGGAACAGCCCGTCGGCTTCAAGATAGTTTATGTCGGCGTCTATCGTGGCATATCCCCAGTCGAACATCAGTCTCGGCTTTGTCAGCGTGGTGAAACTCTCGTCGGCGTAAGAGTAGTACATACGGTCATATTTCTCCTCGGCCCTGTTCCACAACGAGTAGTAAATGAAGTATCCGCCCCGTCGCCCGTCGCCCCACTCATACGTAGGGTCCCAGAATATTTGCGGAGCCCACACACGGTTTACCGTGCTCCAGTCCTTGTACACGTCCGGTGAGTCGGGGTCGCTGAATATGCCCGGGCCTTTGCGGAAGTCGAAAGTCACCGACTTCCAGTTAATCATGTCATCGCTCGTCAGCAGGTCTATTCCGTAGTTGTCCCACTTCTTGCTCTTGGCCACGCACATGTCTGTCGTCACCATCAGATAGCCTGTGCCGTCGTGCTTGCGGCAGATGTAGGCGTCGCGTGTGCCGCCCTCTATGCGTGCGTGCTCTGACGGCGGGAACACCGGGTCGCCGTTTATCAGGTCGTGGAAGTGCAGGCCGTCGCGGCTCAGGGCGTATGCCGTCCACTCTCCGCGTCCGCTCATGTGGCAGTACAGATAGCCGTAGTCTCCCTTTTGCAGGTTTTGCGCCGGGAGCAGAAGTGGAGACATTGCCGCCGCGAGCGCCATGCCCCACTGTCTTATCAGTCTTTTCATTGTCAGTTGGTATTTAATTGTTTTATGTTATTTAGTGGATATCCTGCCGGCAGCCGGTGAAGAAAGTGCCGTTTATTGCAGAGCCAAACTCAAAAGCTATGTCTTTATGAGCATACGTTTCGCCATATCGCCCTTTTCTCACAACAAGCCCTATCTATCGCATTTGTGCGTTCAATCCATTCTGAAGCACTAAGTACAAAAGAAGGCAAACCCGCACTTTTTCTAAAGTGGTCAAATCCGGCCACTTTAAAATCCGGATTGCGAATCACTTCCCAAGTCCCGGGAAATTCGATGGTATGGCGATTTCTTATCCGGTTCTTGATTATATCTGCAGACCGACTGTCTCCATCTTTGGCAGAAGTCATATCTGTAAGAGAGATATAATCCTGTTCTTCCCATTGTAGAGCTGTTATTCGGGTATTTTGAACAGTAATCTTTGCCATTGGGGCTATGCTTTGGTTTTCAGCCGTAAAGGTAGCTATAATTCACGAGATTATCTCTTTCCAGATGAATAATTTACAAAGATGGGAAATAAAAATCCGATAGCAGATATTGTCTTTTCCGAGGATTGTTATACTTTTGCATAAGAAAGAGTTATTTGACAGCATAGTACCGCAAATCGTTGAAAATCGCACGGCCGCCAATTCGTTACCTCTGTCCCTCAAATACTCCGTTAAATGCTAATTCTTCATACCGTTATATTAAACTGTTCATAATCCTAAGAATAACAAAAGTTTTTCCCTGTAAACATAATGTCACGTATTTAACACATTCTTTTTTGTTGAAATAGAATTTCGTATGCGATACATGTCGCGATATGAAATGCGATATAGTGGTTTTTGTCAGTCGATAATCTTGTCTTTTTCTTGCGTCGGGACGCTTGTCGGAGTCCGTTTGGTTGCTAATCGCGTTGCGTTTAGATACTCGTTAGCCTCCGTTTAGCGTCTAAACGCGAGGCAACGGGACGCTAAACGGAAAAAATCTGTCGGGTAGGCGATGTGGATTTGGTAAGGGAAATTATTGTGGCGGGCGTATTGGGTTGATACATTGGAGATTACGTAAAAACCGCTCATAATACGCTTATTTTCGGCCTTCGGCTTTTTATTTTCAAAAGGGCAGGTTTTTACAGACACTTTTGTAAACATTATTGATTATATTTAACAGATAGCCGCCAATGCTTAAAAAAGATTAACCACGGGTATAAAAAACACCTTTTTACACATTATTATATATATAATCCCTATATTTGTGGTTGTTAAACCGTATTGTTTACATATATGATGACTCGTTATATGGCTGTCATTGCCGTGCCGCTGCTTGCCATGCTTTGGCCAGTGCGGTTGTCGGCGTCGGAAAAGCTCGATGCCATACGCAGGGCGTTGGAGCGGTCGTCGGTGAGCCGATTGCAGGAAAAAGTGTACGTGCATACCGACAATATGTGCTATTTCATAGGCGACACGCTTTGGTATAAGGCGTATGTGGTGGGCGCGGGAGATCTCCGCCCCACTGACATGAGCCGCATACTTTATGTTGAACTGCTCACGCCCGACGGTATTGTGGCCGAGCGTCAGAGCGTCATCGTCAGCCCCGACGGATTTACCTGCGGTAATTTCGCTATTAAAGACTCGCTATATTCCGGATATTACGAACTCAGGGCATACACCCGGTGGATGCTCAATTTCAATGTGACGGAGCACAGATACACGAAAGACGACGCACACTATTTCTATAACAACAGGATGGCGGCCGACTATTTCCGTCATTGGGAGGGGCTTTACTCCCGTGTGTTTCCCGTATACGAGCGTCCCGACTCGGCCGGCGACTATGCTTTCAAGCGGATGTACAGTCGTCATAAACAACGTATATCATCAGCATCGAAGCCGGCATTGAAAGCCGTGTTTTTTCCTGAGGGCGGCACTATGACTGTCGGCGTGCCCTGTCGTGTGGCTTTCGAACTTACAGACGAGCAGGGAGCCGCTGTCGACATAAAGGGTAAACTGACTGGCGATGGAATCAGCCCGACGGAGATTTCCACCACATACATGGGGCGCGGCGTGTTTTCCGTCACTCCTGCGGCCGGTCGCCTCAGAGCGTCTTTCTCGTGGCAGGGACGCGACTACTCGTTTGCCCTGCCAGCCGCTGAGCCGGCCGGAGTGTCGCTCCGCCTGTCGGGGCGCGGTGTCGAGATCTCCTCTTCCGGCATGCCTGCCGGCGAATACGGGCTGTCTGTGCTTTGCCGAGGCGTGTTGCGCCATTTCACCACCTTTACCCTTGGTGCCTCGGGGCATGCCTCCCTGACGCTGCCCGACAGCCTGCCGGCCGGTGTGAACGACGTGACGCTGTTCGACGGGAGCGGCCGCATACTCGCCGACCGTCTTTTCTTCGTCCGTCCGGCCGATGGGCAGACAGTGCGTGTGGCTGTGGATGGAAATATCAAAGCGACATATTCACAATATGAGGAAATCACGCTCGACCTTGTTTGCGACCGGACGGCAGGCGGGGCGCCGATGTCCGTGTCCGTGCGGGACGCCGGTACCGACGAGCCAACGTACGACAACGGAAACATAATGACCGATCTCCTGCTTGGAAGCGAGTTGCGCGGATTTGTGGCCGATCCTTCATATTATTTTGCCGAGGCCACTCCCGAGCGCGACGCGGCTCTCGACCTTCTCATGATGGTGCAGGGCTGGCGGCGGTATAAGTGGAGCGAACATGCCGATACGGTGTTCCGGCCGTTGCGTTATACACCTGAAAAAACACTCACCGTGGAAGGTAGCGCGCACAAGTCTCTCGCTGTTTACGACGTGGAGAACGGAGAGGCGAGGAATTGGAGGTACGGACAGTTTAATGTGGGCATAGCCACCGATACCGCCGTGGGCGTGCAGAATGAGAATTTTGAACTGGGCGACATATCGCAGGTGAACGGGCATCTGGGGGTGAACCATCCCGACTTGAAAAAAGAAGTACTGGTGGAGGCCGAGATAATATTCGGTACCGAGGTGCTCGGCGGCACGCAACTGACGCACGACGGCGGACGTTATCTCTTTGAGATACCGCCATACTACGGCGAGGCGATATTGAAGATGAAAGCCTATAAGGAGAAAGACTCGCTGAGGCAGAGCATGACATCGAGGAAAGTCAAGGGTATGATGGATGATACCGCCATGCCGGACTACTATGTGAAGCGAGATCTTTTTTACCCTATATATTCGGACAAGTACGACTATTACCGTACACACGCTCCTGAGAATTACGGTGGCGTGGCGATGCCTGACGGGTCGGGAGACTCTCTGCTGTCCATGGAGCGCGGCGTGCACATGCTCGGCAATGTCAGCGTGAGCGGTCATCGGCGTGGCAGGCGTGGCATCGACTTCGAACAGCCGGCGTGCGTGACCGACGCATACGAACTGTACAACAACATCACTGACTACGGCCTGAGCTACGGGATGTTCGACAGGCGTATGTTCCCGGTGCAGGTGGCCCGTTTCCTCTACGGCAACATGGGGAGGCGGAACAGGTTTAACATCGACTCGCGGATAGACGGATATACCTATTTCAGAAGCTATGTTCCCGATATGGAAGATGCGGGAAAGACATGGACAAACCGCAATGAGGACGCGCTGTTGGACGACCTCGGGTTGCGGCGGCTGCGAGAAGTGAGGATATACAGCGACTATGAGCCGCGCAATGAGGACATTCCGATCGAGCAAGACCGGTATAATGCCGACGTTACTGTCGAGATGGTGCCCTTTGCCGATGACGCGGTTCAGCCGGCATTCCGTGACCGGCACATCATATTGCCCGGTCTGAACGAACCGGCCGATTTCTATAATCCCGATTACAGCGTGACGCGTCCGGCTGAGCCTGCCGATTATCGCCGCACGCTCTACTGGAATCCCAATGCCCATGCCGATGCCGACGGGCGGTTGAGGTTGAGGCTTTTCAACAACGGCAAGACCTCGGCCTTAAAAATATCCGTGGCGGGAATAACCCCTGACGGACGGTTTATGGTATATTGGAAGTAGGTGTGTTTTTTGTTTTTTTGAAACTAAAAAATGACAGGGAGCAACCGTAGATTGAAAAAAATGCTTACATTTGCGGCTCGATGAAGTGTCACCGTTCTTGTGGCGTGGTACCTTGACGGAAACACGTGCCTGCCGCCACTCGATAATCCCTTATATCCTGACAATTAAAATATTAACTAACCAACGATAACATGAGAAAAAAACTATCTCTCTTACTTTTGCTCGGCATGGCGTTTGTCGGTGCATGGGCGCAGCGTGCCACGGACGTGATTGACCGTGGGCTTGTGGCCGTGAAATATATCGGCGGCGTGTATTGCAGTTGGCGTATTCCGGCAGAGGAATACTATGATGTCACATACAACATATATCGTGACGGCAAGAAACTGAACGATACTCCGCTGACGGTGTCAAACTATCGTGACAACGGCGGGACGAGCACTGCCAAATACACGGTGGAAGCCATCGTGCGCGGCAAGTCGCAGGGGCAGTGCGCTCCCGTGACACCGTGGAAGAACAACTATCTCGAAGTGAAGATGAATCACGGGGCGCTCACGAGTACATATATACCAAACGATGCCTGCGTGGCCGATGTCGACGGGGACGGACAGTTGGAGATATTGCTCAAATTCGACAACCAGAACGATATCCAGAACGGATACAAGCCGAACGGGCATAACGGTGAGTACGCGATAGTGGAAGTGTACAAGCTGGACGGCACAAAACTGTGGTGGCTCGACTTCGGACCCAATATGGCCGACTTCCAGAACAACGAGAACAATATCGTGGCATACGACTGGGACGGCGACGGCAAGGCAGAGGCCGTGTTGCGTGCCGCCGACGGCACCACCATCCACATGGCCGACGGCACTACATACGTTGTGGGAGACAAGAGCAAGAACTACCGTCCGGCAAGCGGAGGAGGCGGCGTCAACTTCTTCATGCACGACGGAGACGAGTTTCTGCTGTATCTGAACGGAGCTACAGGAAAACCGTATCAGGTGATGGAGTATCCGTTGAGGCGTCTCGAACCGGGTGAGAATGATCTGAATGCGGCCTGGGGCGACGGCTACGGACACCGCTCGACGAAGCACTTCTTCGGAGCGCCGGTGCTCGACGGGCGCAAGGCGAGCATATTCCTCGCACGCGGTATTTATACCCGCCATAAGATGATTGCGCTCGACGTAAATCCGGCCACGCACGAACTGACCGAGCGTTGGCGCTGGAACTGCAACACGCCGGGCTCGCCGTGGTTCGGACAGGGCTATCACAACTATGGTATTGCTGATGTGGACTGGGACGGACGCGATGAGATCGTATTCGGCTCGATGGTTATCGACGATAACGGCAAGGGACTCTCTACCACAGGCCTTGGACACGGCGACGCGCAGCATTGCAGCGATTTCGACCCGTACATACACGGACAGGAGATTTTCGCCTGCAACGAAGATCGTCCTGGAAACAATTTCCGTGATGCCACGACATCTAAGATTTACTATCGCTATTCGGCGACGGAAGACGACGGACGTGCCATAATGGGCAATTTCAGCAACAGCTATCCCGGCGCGCAGGGAACATCGTCACGCGACGGATCGCTG
Organism: Prevotella sp. MGM1; assembly: GCF_002933775.1. Classification (GTDB taxonomy): domain Bacteria; phylum Bacteroidota; class Bacteroidia; order Bacteroidales; family Bacteroidaceae; genus Prevotella. The sequence continues at coordinate 43,931 of NZ_BEWV01000216.1, read as the reverse complement.
ATAAGTTCGGTGACACACGCGGCGATACCTGGCGGCTCGAAAGCCGACATAGCGCAGAACATGCGTATATACTGGGACGGAGATTTGTGCTCGGAGACGTTCAACTATGAGAACGGCAAGAACACTGCCGGTGCCATATACAAGCCGGGACACGGAAAGATTGCCACGCTCGGCGGCAGTATGACAAACAACGACACGAAAGGTACGCCGTGCTATCAGGGCGACATATTCGGAGACTGGCGCGAGGAGGTGATAATGCGTACCGCGTCTAACAACATACGCATATATACCACGGATGTGGAGACTAAGTGGCGCAATTACTCATTGTGGCACGACCATCAGTACCGTCAGGCGATGGTGTGGCAGATGTGCGGTTACAACCAGCCGCCCCACACAAGCTATTTCCTCGGTGAGCTGGAGGGAATAACGGTGGCTCCCGCCCCGCTTACCATGACGGGACGCACCGAGATTAAAAACGGGGCCGTGATAGGCGGCGGTGAGGCAGACAAGCATATAATGATGTGCGAGACGGGAGACATGACAGTGTCCGTGAGCGACGGTGCCGCTCCTTATATCTTTACCGACAACGCCCCTACATGGGTACAGGGAAATGACGACAACGACAGGATCGCCACAACCGAGTACACGCACACGCTTACGGGCGGCGCTTTCACGGGCGGAATGCGGCTTGTGAAGCAGGGCGACGGAACGCTGCGGCTGCCGAAAGTGACACAGACATATACGGGAGAGACAAACGTTTGGGCGGGAACGCTCGCTTTCGACGGTACGATGCAGGCAAGCCGCGTGTGGCTCAACCGTCACGCCACGCTTGTGTCCGACGGCGGAAAGTTCATGAATGGCATCAAGGCAGACTACAATGCGACCATCGTGCCCGGCGGAAAGAATAAGAAAGGAACGATAGAGACCGATTCGCTGTGGCTTAACTTCGGCTCGGTGGTACTCTTCGACCTGTATGGCGAGGATGTGACGGCAGACGTGGTGAAAGCCAGGACGATGGTGATAGAGAAGAAAAACTGGACCAACGGTCCGGCATACTCGACTCCCGTATTCAGGTTTGTTAAGCATCCGGCCGCCGGAGAGGGAAATGTGGCCAACGGCCGCTACCTCATCGGTGAGGTGGAGAAAGTGGCGGGCAATCTCGCCGACGTGCGGATAGAAGGGCTCAACAGCCAGAAAGCCACTTTGGCTTTCGAGAACGGAAAGCTGTATGTGGTGATAGAGAACTATGTTGCCGGCGACGTCACATGGATCGGAAGCGTGGACGGAACATGGGATGTGGACGTTACGGCCAATTTTGAGGAGAAAGGAACCGGCGTCAAGCGTTCGTTCGTTCCGGGAGACAATGTTATTTTCGACGATAACGCACAGTCGGCTACCGTCAACGTGTCGGGTACGGTGGCTCCGAAGAGCGTCGTTTTCGCAAACGAGACGAAGGCGCTGACTATCACCGGCGACAGTATCGTGGGTGAGGGTACGGTGACAAAGACTGGTGCCGGAACGGTGAATATAAATAATCTGAACCGTGTGGGCAACACGGTGATAGCCGGAGGAAAGCTTACGGTGGCCTCATTTGCCAACGCGATAGGACAGGATGTCGGCTCGTTGGGAATGATAGACAAGACCATAACCATATCTGGAAACGCCACTCTCGGTGTCAGCGCGAACTCGACATCGGGGCAGACCGTCATCGTGGGCGAGGGTGGAGCGACGCTCGACATTCCGACCGGCATATCCCTGACAATGGCTTCGGGAATAAAGACGGCGGCAAGCAACGCCGTTCTTACCAAGTCGGGAGGAGGAACGCTCAATCTCGGCAACGGCAACGGTGTGTCACGTCTTCTGATTACAGGCGGAGTGGTGAACGCATCGGAGAGCGGCGGGGTGACACAGCTTCCCGCCACGGTGGAGTTCCACGGCGGCAAACTTTACGATCCTAACAGCGAGGGATTGCCCGGGACAAAGAACAGGACCAACTTCGTGGTAACGGAAGGATATTCCGGAACACTCTATGCCGACCCGAGGTGCGATTACAGCGGTACGCTCACCGGTGCGGGCACATTCTATATATATGCGGCCGGAGTGCGTAATTACTTCAAGGGCGATTGGAGCAATTTCGAAGGAACGATAGTTCCGGGCTACAGCAAGCGCGGATCGTACGACCCGTCTTTCGACTTCAACAACTCGAAAGGACTCGGCAAGGCCACATTGCAGATGAATGAGGGCATCGAGTTCAAGAATAACGGCAACAACGTGGCTGTGGCAAACATCACCGGCAAGGGAACACTGAGCGGAACGGGTATCTATATTATCGGAGGAACGGGTGAGGACATAATGTTCCAAGGCTCGATACTGTCTCCGGTGAGAAAAGCCGGAACTGGTACATGGACTTTGTCTAATACGACGATGCAGAAAAACATAGGAACGATAAATGTGGACGGAGGTTATCTGTATCTGAATACCTATAACTCGACGGCATCGCTTGTGGGCAAGAACCCGATAAACGTGAACAACGGCGGTACCATAAACGGTTCGGGAACGGTGGGTACCCTGAACGTGAACAGCGGCGGCACAATCACTCCCGGACGGACCACCACTGCCGATGTGTCGGGATTCATAGCCGCAGAGGGCAATCTGACGGCAAATACCGGTTCGGTGGTAAATCTCAATATTAAGAATGCCACAAACTCGGCCTCGTCACGCTCGTTCCTGAAATCAGACGGAACGCTGACCCTGAACGGAACGCTGAATATCAGCGTGAGCGAGAGCTACCAACCAGCCGCAGGCGATGAGGTAATACTTTGGACGGCTGGCGCATTTGCGGGAAATCCCACGTTGAACCTGCCGGCACTGCCGGAAGGCTATGAATGGGATACGGCGGAACTGTTCAAGCCAAGCGGGTTGTTGCGCGTGAAAGGTACTGACGGAATATTGTCGATAGGTTCCGCAGCCACTGTCCGTTGCCGTGTGTACACTGCCGGCGGCCTGCTTGTGGGCGAATTTGAGGCAAAAGCCGCCGATGTGGTTGCGGAAGCGCGTAAACTCGGACTGGAACCGGGCACGTATATAGTGCGTGCGGTGTCAGACAAGGCAACAGGGGCAATCAAGGTGGTGATAAGATAGGAACTCCGGATTGTCACGGATGATATAGTACAAAAAGGTTATTGTCAGTAAGACTGAATGTTAGGCGGTTGCCGGCAATAACCTTTTTTATTTAAATCACATTGCGTGCCCATTGATGCCATAGGCAAGGACCATTGACGGATGTGTGATTTTAAAGTTAAAAAAGCAAAATTCGGTGGTGTAAACGGATAAAAAATCATATATTTGCAACCGAATATTATTCATTACAACTATTATCAATTTATCTATTAACTTAAATATTAAACAAAACAAAATGAAAAAACGATTACTTTTAATGTTTGCCGCAGCTATTGGTGCGGTGGGATCGTTTGCTTATGAGGTGGGTCAGTATGTGTACACACCCAATGGCCGATTCCAAATCACCGGTAAGAACCTGTTGACAAACGGAGATTTCTCCAAGGGCATGGAAGGTTGGACAAATGCGGGCGGTGAGCCATTGTCTGCCGATACATTTGCGGTAAGCAACGACGGACCCGGCGGTATGGCGTGCCTGACGGCCATTGCGGGCGGAATACAGAAGTCTGACGGTTTTGCCACATCAACAAACTTCAGACAGTCTGTCGCGGTACAGGAGAATACCACTTATATCGTGACTTACAAAACTAAGGCTTTTGTTACGCCGCGTATCTCCTCTGTCTCGCTTGACCGTAACAATAACTATCAGAATGTGTTTGTAAATGACGATGGTTCATGGCCTATGACAAAAGGCACCGAGGATAGAGCGAAAATCAAGGCAAGCATATTCAGCTTCGGAACATGTTCAGCCGACTGGTACGAGAGAACAATGGATTACAGGGCTGATTCTGCCGTGTATCTGAACGTGTTCTTCTTTAACCTTGTCGTAAACGACTCTTATACTGACTTCGGTATATATGAAGCCAAGCAGGTAGGTGACGACCGTATAATCAAGGATGCGATAAGCCAGATCGAGTTTTATAAGAATGACGAGGCAAACTTCCCCAATGAGCGTGATTTGCTCGAAGAGCCGCTTGCCGACCTGAAAGGATTAGTGGGGGGGGATATGACTGTGGCTGACGTAGAGTCTTTCATGGATGGTATATTCGGTGAGGGTGGCCCCGTATCCGAATTCCTTAACGCCAACTCGGCAGACGCGTCGTCTTATTTTACGAACTTCACTTTCGATGACCTGGCTAAAATCAATCCCGGTAAAGGTATAGCAAAGGGCTGGACATCATCGACTGGTAATGAAAGATGGGGTGTCGCAGAGCCGAAATATAACATGACTACCAATCACCTCGTTGCTGAAATAGGTGCGAACTATGCTTTGAATACAAGTGCTTTCTCGCAAGGTCAGGATCTTCCCGCAGGCAAATATCTTTATATAGTCCGCGGTATGGCCAACAAGTATTTCCAGGACGGAAAAGGTAGCAGCAGCAACTATTATCATATAGACTTCCATTCTCCAGTTGACGGTTTGAAGTATTTTATCAATAATGATACCATCGCGATGGAGAACGTTGAGTGTGGAAGAGCCAACGTATATATGCACGTTTTTGATATTAATGAAGACGGTGTTAAGACAATCGGTTTCACATATCCGACAATAGGTCAATGCGAAACAGCAAATTATGAAGGTCACAGCGGTGGCGGCCGTATAGACTTTGACAATGTCGAGATCCGTGTGTTGGGTATGTCTGAGGCGGAACTGCAAGGTTATTTCCTTAAAGGAAAACTTGCCGCTTCACGCAATGCTCTGAGAGTGATGACAGACTCAGCAATCGTTGTCGCCGGTAAGGATATGTATGTATTCGGCAAGACTGTTCTTCGTGACTCCATCGCTGTGTCTGAGGCTGTTTATGCCGCAAATACGGATCTTACACAGGAATGTATCGACGCATTGGATAAGCAGATGAACTATATGCGTGACGCTATCCGTGCTCTTTATACTCTTAACACAGAGTATGTTCAGCTCGGTAATGATATAGCAGTGTGTAAAAACGAACTCGCAGACGAAAACCGTTCGAAAGGTAAGGAAGAGTTCGGCGCTGCCATTAAAGTAGCTGAGGATTATTACAAAGCTCAGATAGAGACAAGCCGTGACTCGGCAGAACTGGTAAGACAGGATGTTGTTTTGATAGAGGCTCGCTTGGCTTACGGTTTGGCTAATGCTTCTGTTAAAACACCGGCAGAGGTTGTTTTGGTAAACAACTCATTCCAAAAGAAGAATACCGAGGGTTGGACAGAGGACGGAGGAGCGTCTACTCCCGGAAAATCTAATTGGAAGTTCGAATCAAATGGAGATTTTACAGACGGATATTGCGCATACTTCAACAGAGGAAGAACAGCGACAGACTACAAGTGGGCTTGGCAGGATGTTGACGCTCCGAGAAACGGTGTATACATGTATGTTGCCGAGTGTGCTGTAAACAATAGTAGCTGGACTGATACAACAGGCGTACATTCTGATACATACCTGTTTATGAATAACGATTCTATTGAGGTGTATACTCCCGGAATAGGAGATGGTAACTCAATGGCTTTCCCGGGTCATGTAACCAAGTTCTCCATAATAACTAAGATTGCCGACATTAATGCGTTGGAGACTCCCGGTGTAATCCGTGTAGGTTTGGAGAAGCCAATGAGAGAAGAGAATGCCGTTCAGCTTGGTCTGATTTACTTCGGTTCTTCACATCTCTACTATCTCGGTTCTATCGAGGATTATGAGACAGGTATTTCTGATGTAACAGCCACTGAAAACATGAACCGTGGCGATATCTACAACCTCAATGGTGTTAAGGTACGTGCCAATGCAACATCTCTCAAAGGTCTTGCTAAGGGTATCTATATCATGAACGGTAAGAAATACGTTGTAAAATAATTATGATAAAAAATAAATAAGCTTACTATTGAGTTTTGGGCGGGGGAGAGGCTATTATGCTTTTTCCCTGCCTTTTTTATAAACCAACTAAAAAAACAGAGATAATGAAAAACATTTTCAGTTATATTTTTATCCTCTTGATTGGAGGATTGGCAGTGTCTTGTGATAATGGTGATGAGATGTATGGCACAGACACCGAGAAAAACCAAAAACTTGCGGCGTCAAATTCATCTACCGCAAAAGGGGCTAAGACAAGAGCTGCAACAGGAAACGACTACTATTTGGAGTTCGATATATATGATAATTATGGCGAAAAGTTTCAGACCTTCATTATATCAGAAGCAGATGGACGTGCATTCGGTGACCGGAATCCGTTCCCCTTTTATGAAGACGATGAAAGAAATCTGATAACAGTGTCGGACTATTCCCAATATGACGCTATCTGTGATGGGAAAACAAGGATTCACTTTGATGAGCGAGGATTAAGGTCGTCTGTTGCTTATCGTTATGATAATGAAAACGGTATAGGATACCATTATACTATGAATGTTGGTGATAAAATTGCCATTTGGGCAAGTAAAGAGAAATATACTTTTAATGATTTGAGAGACCATGATGGCGACGATGCTTATTTTGAAAAGGTTTCTAGAACTTTCCAATGCTACTGTATTGCAACTTTGGGCGAGAAAACACTTATTAGATACGGTAAGTATAACAATAAATGGGAAGTGTTTGTAGAAGGTGACTATCTTGCAAATCTTGAATAAACATACTTTATTACAAAGCGGGAAAGATTAACGTCTTTCCCACTTTGTTTATATATTGCGGCGAGGTGTGGCGTATGTTCAATAGTTTATTTATCATTACAGACGTTTATCCGGTTTAAAATAAAACTTGATTTTTTACAAAAAATTATTGTTTATGAATTTATTTTATATTATCTTTGTGGCTAAATCTATTAGGGGGCATTGTGCCCGTCTTGAAACTACTGCAATAAAATAATAACTTATTAATTAAAACTTTATGAGAAAACTCATCTTTTGTTTTTCTTTTGTCTGCATGGGAGTATTGTCTTCTTGTGTGGACAAGAACGAACTTGTGGATGAAGAATCGTTACCGGGATGGCTTGGCTCGAGTATATACGGCGAGTTGAAAAATCCGGATCCCGGCAAGGGACTTACCGGTTCTTTTAAAACATATCTTCGTTTGGTCGATGATTTGGGATATACCGAGACGTTGAGTCGTACGGGTAGTAAGACCGTATTCCCGGCAAACGACGAGGCTTTTGCCCGCTTTTTCGCCAGTGAGACATGGCCGGGCGTGAAAAGATATGAAGACCTTTCAGCAGCCCAGAAGAAAATGCTTCTGTATTCTTCGATGCTTGACAATGCGCTTCTCATCGGTATGTTATCCAATACAAGCTCTTCCACGGGTGTTGTTCAGGGACGTGCGTTGAAGCATGCCACATCTACAAGTGTTATCGATACCGTTACTTCATACCAGACACTTCCTGCCGTTTTGGCTGCTTACGGAGAGAATAATCCTAACTGGACAAGATTTCAGAAAGGAGTGGCCGTGGTCTCAGACGCGACAAAGCCCATGTTGGTGCATTTCACCCGTGAGTATATGCTCAACAATAGTATAACAACTGCCGGCTCTAATAACGATTTTTCGCTTATTACCGGAGGAGACTACAAGGAAGGTGATGCCTACATATTCGGAGAAAGAGTGCTCGCACAGGATGTTACCTGCCAGAACGGATATATACATCAGGTGCAGAATGTGATAACACCCCCGGGAAACATGGCGCAGGTATTGAAGAAGACTCCCAATTTGTCTCTTTTCAGCCATATGCTTGACCGTTTCGCAGTGCCGGTATTCAACCAGAAGGTGACAAATGACTATGCCGATTGGTATAATTCGCAGAAAGCGATAGGTGCCATACCGGCCGACCAGATGGCTCCCGACTCGATATTTGAAGTCCGTTACCAAAGCCGCTTGTCACAAGGAAACGCTGCTTTTGATAAAGATGTGAATGGCGCTGACGTGATAAATGAATATCTGTTGAATCTTGATCCGGGATGGAACGAGTTTTATGTGGCGCCGACGCAAAGCGGTCAGCCTGAAACATTCCTTACGGATCTTGCCGTGGCATTTGCTCCGGAAGATGAGGCTCTGATAAAGTATTTTACAGAGGATGAAGGCAAATCTATAATAGATACTTATGGCTCATTGCCTAATACGAAAGAAAACTTAAAGCGCAATCTTGACGATGTTCCGATGAATATCCTTGCGAAGTTCATATCCAATATGCTGAGAACTTCTTTTGCCGCGGCAGTTCCGAGTAAGTTCAACTCTATCGTTGATGACGCAAAGGACTTGATGGGTATAACACTTGATGACATCAAGAAAAAGGATGATAACAGTTATGATATAAAGATTGCCAATAATGGTGTTATTTATACGACCAATAAAGTGTTTGGCCCGAAGGCTTATGTTGTGGTCTCGGCACCGGCTTTGTTCAACAAAGAGATGCACATGATAAACTGGATCATACAGAATCAGACGTTTAATAACGCATTCGCCCTTGGTTTGGACTTTTATGCCTATTTGTTGACGACATCGTCAAACTATGCCTTGTTCCTTCCGACTGACAAGGCTTTTGACGCTTATTATCTTGATCCGGCATCTTTGATAAAGAGAAACGGACAGTTGATAGGTTCTCCTTATGTATATCATTATTATTATTCTCCGACTTCCAAGTCGGGTATAGGTGTTTCCAGGTGGAAATATGACATACAGACAGGTGTCGCGTCTGACTCCGTCATATTCGAAATAGAAGGTGCGGCGAACCAGACAAACTGGCCTGTTGTCAAGTCACACCTGTCTGATATCGTGCAGTATAACACTGTGGTATTGAAGGATGGCGAGGTGCTTGGAAACAATAAGTATTACAAGACCAAGCACGGCGGTACTGTTATAGTGGATATGAACAATAAGACAGTCGTGTCAGGAAACCAGATTAATGGCGTGATGCCGGTATCCAACATAACGGAAGAATATATCCAGAAGAACGGTCGTTCATATTCGGTAGACAGGCTTATACACGGCCCGACAAAGAGCGTGTACGGTGTATTGAGCGAGAAACCGCAGTTTAGCGAGTTCTTCGAGTTGTGTAACGGTTTCGATGATGATATTCTTGACTGGGCCGGAATTTCCAAATCGAAAGATCCGCAAACCGGTATTTATGCCGTTGACAGATATAAGGTATTCTACAATCCTAACCAGCGTAATGCGAAAAAAGGGTGTATAGACCTGAATGTGAAATTCTTCAACAGCTATAACTATACTGTATTTGCGCCTAATAATGAGGCGATGAAGTTCGCTTATGAGCATGGACTGCCTAAGTGGGAAACGGTAAACGAACTGTATGTCAAGTTTGCTGAACAGGAAGAAGAGACGGATGATGCCATAGAGGCTAAAAAAGAGGTTAGGGCCATGGTTGAGGCAATAAAGGCTTTTACACGTTATCATTTCCAGAATACTTCCGTTTATGTTGACAATGAGGTTGAGACAGGTAATTTCATTACATTCTTTGTCAATGACAATAGCATAAGTCAGGAATTGAGTATAAGTGGCGGCAACGGACAGATAATAATCAGGGATGCCACGGATGAGCGAAAGGTAATATCGGCGTCGACCGGTCTTGTCAATGAAATGACCCGGGAGTTCGAGTTTGTCATGGAAAATACTTCCAAGGCATCATATGCAAGTTCGTCTTCGTTTGCGGTCGTTCATGAACTTACGAAACCTCTGAGCTATAACAAGGCTGTTGATTACAGCAAGGGAAGTACAGAAGTTTCCGCTTCAAAGAATCACAAGTAAATCGCAAGCCGAGAGCAGAAACAAAATTTATTTTGACTATGCCGAGGCGCTGCATTTATTGTAGATTAATAAATCTAAAATAATAAAAGTAAAGATATATAATATGCCAAAGATAAAATTAATGCTTACTGCCATTTTGCTTGTCATGGTACAGGCTGTGATGGCGCAAGGGCAACGAATATCAGGTACGATAACAGATAATTTCGGACCTGTTATGATGGCGAATGTTGTTGAGCGTGATGCCAACAACCGTATCGTGACGGCAACGGTGACGGATGTCAACGGTAATTTCTCTATGGTTGTCAAGAATCCGAAAAACAAGTTGGTTATTTCCTACGTGGGAGCCAAGACGAAAGTATTATCCATCGGTACACGTACGAAATTTAATGAGAACCTCTCTTCGCAGACAACAGTGCAAGAAGTGAAGGTCGTTGCAAAGCGCAAGTCTAATTCCGGCGGTCTTTCCATTCCGAAACGCGAAGTCTCCGTGGCTCAGCAGACAATGGATATGGCCGATGTTGAAGGACTTTCCTTCACCAGTGCCGATGAGGCATTGCAGGGTAAGATAGCGGGTCTTGATATTGTGGTCGGTTCCGGTAACCTCGGTTCCGGCACCCAGATGCGTTTGCGTGGCGTGACATCAATTAATGGTAATAAGAATCCTTTGATTGTCGTTGATGACCAGATTTATGACGCTCCTGATTTTGATGTTGAAAATGCTACTGACGAAGATTATGCTTCTCTGCTTTCAGTGAATGTGGAAGACATACAGAGTATCACGGTCCTTAAAGATGCCGCTTCCACTGCCATTTGGGGATCGCGTGGCGCAAACGGTGTAATTGAGATAAAGACAAAGCGTGGCGCACGTGGAAAGACAAGGGTCAATTTCTCGTATAAGTTCACCGGCAACTGGCAGCCCAAGGGATATGAGCTTCTCAATGGTGACAATTACTCCATGCTTATGAAGGAGGAAATATATAATCCGACGCAACAGTCTGACGCTACGATTAATATCAATGAGTTGAACTATGTAAAGAGTTGGGGCGACTATGAGAATTGGAACAACAATACGGATTGGGTAGACGCTGTCACCCAGTTCGGACAGATGCATAGCTACAACCTGAACCTCACGGGTGGTGGATCGAAAGCAAACTTCCGTATATCAGCCGGATATGACCATCAGACGGGTACTATCATAAAGCAGACGTTGAATCGTTTTACGACACGTCTTGCCCTTGACTATTTTGTAAGTGAGCGGATCAAGTTCATGACAACATTTGCTTTCACTTATACCAATAACAATAAGAATTACAGCGACTTGCTCGGTCTGGCTCAGAAGATGGCCCCCAATATGAGTATCTATCGTCAGAATGCCAACGGTGAGGATACGAATGAATATTATATAATGAATCCAAGTTCGGGCGTACGTAATCCGTCATCGGAGGAGTTGAAGGATATACGTGCTCTTGGCAATCCTGTCGCAATAGCAAATCTTGCATTTTCAAAAGAGAATGTCTATCGTGTAAACCCTGATTTCAGTCTGCAATATGAATTGCTTGGAATAGAGGAAGGAAAGAGCCGTCTTACATATAGGGGCGACGTGTATTTTGATATTTACGCAAACAGCAAGCCCAGTTATTATCCGGCGGAGTTGTCAACAGACAACATGGATTCAAAGAACTATAACAGGTCGTATAATTTGGAAAGTAACTCAATGGGATTTACTTTCACCAATGACCTTACTTTCACACCGCATTTCAAGAATGAAGACTGGACGGCAACAATGAAGTTCCGTTATCAGATAAAAACAAGTACGAGCAGCCAACAATATGAGACGGGATATCTGACTCCTCCGGGACTCGACATTCCATCCTTGGGTGTGCTTATTGATGATGGGACAAGTAGCAGTACCGGCAAGTCCAAATCGCAAAGCTGGAGCTATACGGGTCATTTCTCTTACAAGAGCCGTTATTCACTTGGCGTTACGTTGCGTGCAGACGGTGACTCAAAATTCGGTCCTGAGCACAAGTGGGCTTATTTCCCAAGTGTATCCGGACGTTGGAACATTATTGACGAACCGTTTATGAAACCTATTCGTAAGGTAGTCTCGATGCTTGCTTTCCGTCCCAGCTGGGGTAAGGTTGGTAATGCGCCGAGTTCGGAATCTTTGTTCTACGAGGCATATAACACTGCCGCCGGAAACTATGGTACAGGTTCCGGTGCTCCCACGACAACAATGTTGCGTTTGAAACTTGATAACCTCAAATGGGAAACAACGACAAGTTATAACTTAGGATTTAACCTTGGATTGCTCGACGATAAGATTGAGGCTGAGTTTGAATACTATAAGAAGACAACAAAAGACTTGCTGATGAAAGACGTGCGCATTCCTTCTACCGCGGGTTATGCAACCTTGGCATATTCGAATGTCGGCGAGATGAGCAATGAGGGATGGGAGTTGAACGTAAGTCTGAATAATATCATAAAGGCAGGTAAGTTCTCTGCCAGTGCCAATATAAACGTGTCTCAGAACTTCAATGAAATCACTGAGATGGATGACAAGGTGTTGGCATCCGTAAATACGGAATGGTCGAACAAGAACGGACTTTATCTGAATCGTGTCCAGGTGGGTAACCCGCTCGGTTCTATTTACGGTTACAGATATAAGGGAGTTTATAAGTATTCTTATGAGTATTTGATAAATTACAGAAAGGAACATCCTTCTGAATTCCCGACCAACGCCTCTTTTGAAAATTGGATCAATCAGCAGCTTGCGGCCGGCAATACTGCGCCTGTGGCAAGAGACAAGAACGGAAAGGTGCTGATGAATGCAGACGGGACACCTATGCACATGGTCTTCGACTATGCCACAAGAAACTATGAGTTCAAGGGTGGTGACGCTATTTATGAGGATGTCAACCATGACGGACAGATAAACAGTCTTGATGTTGTTTATCTTGGTAATTCGATGCCTAAGGTAAATGGAGGTTTCGGATTTACTTTCCGCTATGACAGGTTTACATTGCGTACCAACTTCAACTATCGCTTCGGTAATAAAGTCGTGAATTTCGCGCGTATGGAATTGGAAAAGATGTCAACGGCTTATAATCAGTGCGCTACTGTCAATTACCGTTGGCGTAAGGATGGAGATGACACTCCGATACCGCGGGCAATGTATGGTAATGAGGTCGCTTTCAACTGGATGGGTTCCGACAGATATGTGGAAGACGGTTCTTTTGTCCGTTTCCAATATGTGCAGTTGACCTATGACATGCCGAAAACGATGACAAAGAAGTTAGGTCTTAACACATTCAAGATTTACGCTTCTGCAAATAATCTTTATTGCTGGACCAAGTACAGCGGTTCTGATCCGGAACATTCAGCAAGTGGCTGGGGATTTGCCGAAGATAAGGCAAAGACACCTCGTGCTAAATCGTTCACGCTTGGTATTAATGTAGGGTTCTGATAAACTTGAATTTTAGAAAAGATGAAGACAATGAAAAAATATATATTATTCATATTGTCCGGGTTCTTGACAACATCTTGTATAGACACTGTGGTATTGCCGGATGACATTACTATCGGTGAAGACATGTGGAAGAGCAGGGATGATGTGTCGGCCATGGTTAATAGCGCATATAAGGCCATGTGCTCGGAAGGTGTGATAGAGCGTTGCATCGTGTGGGGTAGTTTCCGTTCAGACGAGTTGAATCCTATCGTGCAGACGTTCAATAACGGCAAGGAAACAGCTCTTAGAGACATAAAAGCCGGTAACATGACCCATAACAACCTGTATGCGGATTGGGCGAGTTTCTATAATGTGATCAATAAGTGCAACCTTGTATTGGAGCGTGCTCCCGGTGTGGTGAACATAGACCCGTCTTATACGGTAAACACATTGAATACTGACAGGTCGCAGATGCTTGCTTTGCGTTCGTTGTGTTATTTTTACCTTGTGAGGGCTTTCCGCGATGTGCCGGTTACGCCGGGTGCTTATTTTGTGAGCAGTCAGAATTTTGAGATACCCCAACAGGCGCCTATTACCGTATTGAACAAGTGTATCGCTGATTTGGAAGAGGCGATAAAGACACCTCTGTCACCATTAGGATATACAGACTGGCGCCGTGTAGGTTATCTTAATCGTGAAGGTATTGCGGCATTGCTTGCGGATGTATATTTGTGGAGAGGCTCTATGACCCATGATGCCGGCGATTACCAGAAGTGCGTTGAGTATTGCGATGTGGTTCTCAATTCAAAGAAGCAGTCGACTTCTGACGATTTCATGTTGCAGGATCGTAAGTGGCCCAACCTCATATATAATGGCTCAGAAGTATATCGTAACGTGTTTATTCAGGGTAATTCCCGTGAGAGCATCTTCGAATTGCAGATGGACGGACGTAATGATGATAATTTCGGTCTGCGTAACAGTTATTGGAATTATGATGATAGGGCACGTTCGAATGGTTTGATGAGAGCGTCGTTAAATTTCAATGAAGTCGGAGATGATTACATTTATATAAAGGATAAAGATTACAGATGGTATGAGAGTTGTTATAATGTGAAATCTTCCGATCAGACGGAATTGGATGTGTTCAAAATGGTATCAACCCAAACTACAGGTAATGATGAGACAACCCAAAAGCCTGTGACATCAAGAGTCGCACGTCCCTATGCCGATGTCGGCCAGAACTGGATTGTCTACCGTTTGTCCGATGTGATGCTGATGAAAGCGGAGGCACTTGTACAGCTTGCGCCTGAGGCAGAAGTCGCTCAGGACGATTCGGAGAGTGAGGTGGAAGAAGCGGATGTCTTGCGTACAGCATTTACTCTTGTCAATGAAGTTAACAAGCGTTCGCTTGCTCTTACTACTCTTGGTGATGCCGACACTTTGAAATTCAGCACATATAATACCAAGGCCGCAATGGAAGAGTTGGTGTTGGCAGAGCGTTTGCGTGAGTTGTGTTTTGAGGGTAAGCGTTATTTCGATCTGATGAGATTCAATTACCGTCACGTAGAAGGTATACAGGCAGATAAGATTTTAGCAAATATCAGTTCTGACGCAAAAGCGATGGTAAAGAATTACGGACCTATGATGGATCTAATGACAAGAGGCATGTCTGAGGGAAATGCCGCCGCAACGTTCAAGATGCCGACAGAACCATTCCTTTATTTCCCTGTATTGAATAGTGAGATAAAGGTCAATTCCTTATTGAAGCAAAATCCTGCGTATAAGGAGAATGATGCTTATGTGAAGAATTAATAATGACAATTAATTATGAAAATGAATATATTTAAATCATTGTTAAAGGCTGCGGGGGCATTGTTCTTTCCCGTTTGCCTTACCATGTCATCTTGTAGCGAGGACATCGATGAGTCAAACCTTTATACTTTTACCGGTGAGACAATTGAGGATTTTCTCGTAAATAACGATACGGCATTCAGCAATTTCAATTATATATTGAAGAGAGCGGGCTACGACAGAATATTGAGTTCTTATGGAAGCGGCTCACAGCAATATTATACATGTTTCGCTCCGAATAATGCGGCAGTGGAGAGATATATTGACAGCCTCTATAACGATAAGGAGAGTAAAATAGAGCATAATGGAATGACTGAGAATTCCATTGAAGGCCTGTCGGACAGCCTTTGCGCCGATATTACATTATTCCATATATTGGGAACAAAGAAGCTGACAACAGACATGAACGCTTCTGGTGTCAGGACCCTGCTCGGCCGTACCGTCACGACAACGACACGGGCTGACGGTCTTACGGTGTTGAATGAAGTGGCCGCTATAATCATGCGTGATTATGAAGTGGAGAATGGTGTCGTACATGTCATTGACCATGTGATACCTCGTTCCAATAAGACCATTGTCAGAGAGTTGCAATTGGATACCGCCAGATTCAGCATCTTCTATAAGGCGTTGGAGGCAACAGGACTTATTAATGAGTTGGATGCCGTGAACAAAGAGCTTAAAGCAGAGAAACCGGCTCCCGTGAGTGGCTATTATACTCCGACAGAGTGCAAGGTCGGCTTCACGGTGTTTGCCGAGACAGATGCCGTGTTTGCCAAAAACGGTATCCATACTTTTGACGATCTGGTTGAGAAGGCGAAGGAATGGTATGGAAAGTCCGCTTCCGGAGATAAGAGAACAGAAACGGAAGGCTGGTATGATTATTACAGGAATAACGGTATAACAGTCAGTACAGGTAATGATTATACGAAAGAAACCAATGTGTTGAACATGTTTATGAGATACCATATCTTGAAGGCGGCGGTGTCCAAGGATATTTTGGCCTTGGATCACAATACGGTAACTGGATATGGATATAATGGAGACGTATATGACTATTATGAGACCATGCTTCCCAAGACATTGATGAAGACGTGGAAAGTGAAGAAAGAGAATAAGATTTATATCAACAGATATGTAGAGAACAACACTCTTACCGATGGAGTGGAGACACTCGGTTCGGATGGAATGCACAGGCTCATATATAAAGGTTGTAAAATACAGACAGACTCATTGATAGCCCCTCTTAACGGTTATATATATCCGATAGACGACATTCTGCTTTATAATTCTCAGGTTCCTATGGGAGTCCTGAATGAGAGAATACGTATTGACGCATTGACCATGCTTCCCGAAATATGCACAAACGGATTCCGTGGAATGCACACCGATGAGCTTACAGTGTTGAATGGCGGTAAAGGCGCCGGCCGTGTGCGTTTCCCCGTGGACTATTTTGATAATGTCAAGGTTTATAACGGCAATAATACTCAAATCGACATGAATATTATTGCAAAGACCGGCGACAGTAACTACTCATTATATAGGGGAGACAGTTTCCAGGGTATGGGTATATTTGACTTTGCGATCAAATTGCCGCCGGTTCCGGATGGTCTTTATGAGCTTCGCATAAACCTGGATTGTATGATGCACGGTACGATGCTTCAATATTATCTCGGAGAAACACCGGACATATCTTCAATGCAGCCTCTCGACATCCCGCTGGATATGCGTATACCGCAAAATGATTTTAATGATCCTCGTGTGGTGGATATGGGATGTGTGGATATCTATGCGGATCCCGATGCAAAAGAAGACAGAGGCCTTGAATCGGACAGGGTGATGCGCACCCATAAGTACATGAGGGCACCACTATGTATATGGAGACAAAATGATAACAGTATTGTTTCACGATTCAAATTACACCAGCTTCGCAGAATATTGGATACCCGCGATTTAAAACAGCAGGATTATTGGCTTAGGTTGAAGACCGTTCTTGATGACGGTAATAAGGAACGTAAGTTCCAGATTGATTATGTCGAGTTCGTGCCTGTTAATGTAGCGCAGAATGATCGTTATCTGGAAGATATGTATTAATCTTGGTTCTAAAAATACTAACAGAAATTTATATGAGACGAAATAAATTGATATATTGCATGATGGCGGCAGCGACAATGTTTGCCGCATCATGTTCTGACTTCGATGATTACAACGAGGCCTATACGGGCGGTAATACTGAAAGTCAGCAGACTCTTTGGGATAATATCTCAGGGAACCCGGAGTTGACGCAGTTTGCCGAACTGTTGAAAAAAGGTGGTTATGATGAGGTTCTCAAAAGTTCACGTTTTGTTACAGTGTGGGCGCCGAAAGACGGAACATACGATAATACATCGTTATTGGCGATGGACAAGGAAACTCTGGTGGAGAGGTTCATTAAAAATCATGTGGCCAACTACAACTATAATATCTCTACCGGTGACGAACGCCGTGTATATACCCTCAATGAGAAGTCAATCATTATGGAGAACAACACTTACGGCGGATTGAATATCGAAAAGAAGAATATCCCGAGTGTGAACGGTATTTTGCATATTATCGACGGTTATGCGGAATATCATCCGAATATATACGAATATATATTTGAATCGGGAAGTGACAGTCTGGCTTCTTATTTCAAGCATTTTGAATACTTGTACTTTGACGAGAGCAAGAGTGTCATCGGCCCGATAGATTCGTTGGGTCAGCAGACATACAGTGACTCTGTCATAATAAAGAAAAACAGGCTTACGGACGAGCGTACAGGTCTTCTCAATGCAGAACTGACAAATGAGGACAGTGTCTATACATTGCTTATACCCACAGATGAGGCATATAAAAAATCTTATGACAGAATAAAGAGCTGCTATACCTATCCGAGTGCCGGAAAGATCGAGTATCTGCCATTGACGGAGGATATGGTGGGACAGGCGTTGCCTGTGACCGTGCAGTCCGAGTATGTGTCAGACTCACTTACACGCTTGAGGATCGCAGGCAATCTGCCATTCACTCATACCAACAAGTATAACTCATGGATGCCGGAAGTCGACAATGGCAATGTATGGCAGAGTGATACACTGTGTTCCACTAGATGGAATTTGCTGTCCAATGGGCCTGAAATCCTGTCGCATACGGTCGGTGACGTGCTTAAAATGAGTAATGGATATGTTCGCATAGTCGATACTCTTGCCGTTCATCCATGGGAGTCATGGTGTCCCGAGATCAATGTCGGTATTTTCAGCCAGGATGTTCGCCCGTTGTATTCCGGTTGTACTCCTCCGACTAATTTTAATGTTGTTGGCGGTACTTACGGCCCTGATATCCAACGGTATCTTCTTTTGGATCCGGTTAATGACAGTTCCAGGCCGGAAATGTATTTCAAACTTAACAACGGGGTGAGGTCTGCGGCATATAACGCATATGTCGTATTGTTACCGGAAGTTTATGGTGAGAGTGAAGAAAACAAGATTACTCAGTTTGACGTTAATTTCAGTTACTTCGGCGAAGGAGGTAAGATAGTGGAAAAGAAGTTTGCCAAGCTCATTACCGATTCGGTAAATTTGGGTAAGGTTGATACGTTCCATGTGGGAGAGATTGTATTCCCTTATTCTTATTCGGCAACGGAAGCTTATCCTTATCTTCACTTGCGAATAAACCGTAACAAGTATAACAGCAAGGAGAAGAATTATACCAACAGACTGAAAATAGCCGGTATTATTCTCCGTCCGGTTGAATATGACGAATACTTAAAAAATGAAGAATGATTATGAAGAGCATTATATTTAATATTAAGAAGTCGTTTCATAGAAACGCTTTCTGCCTCATTGCAGTAGGTTTGGCCATGCCTGTATTCGCTCAGGACGAACTTGCCGGTGACGAGGTGGCAGCCGCTCCCAAGCGTCCTAAGGTTGAGCAGGAGAAATATCAGTTGAAGACTGTAAAGGGAGTTATTCTTGATGAAGTCACTAAAAAGCCGTTGGGCGGTATACAGGTGAAAGCACTCGGTAACAGCCGCTACACGGCAATGTCCGACGATGACGGAACATTCACTATAAAGGTGCCGGTGTTTACCACCTCATTGTATGTCTATGCACAGGAATTTTCTGCCCAGCAGGTAGGTATAGACGCTGATAAGGAGGATGGACTTGTCGTGTATATGCTCAGCGACAAGTTCCGCCCGATGTATAATGACGGAACCTCAATAACAGCGTCACGTGATTTTACGGCGACAGGAGGTCATAATTTCACGATAGATACGGAAATAGAAAACCGTCTGTCCGGAGATCTCCGTTCCATACAACGTTCGGGAAGTGTCGGCATTGGTAACAATATGTTTATCAGAGGTCTTAACTCCATCAATGCCAGCTCTCAACCGCTTGTAATCGTAGACGGCGTTGAGATGGATATGCAGCTGGGACGTGAAATGTTGCATAGCGGCAACGTTAATAATATGCTGGCGAATGTTATGCCTTCGGATATAGAGAAGGTCACTGTGCTCAAAAACGCGACGGCTCTTTACGGTGCCCGTGGAGGTAACGGTGTTATCCTTATTGACACCAAGCGCGGTCACAGCATGGCAACCCGTATCGATGCCAACATATCTGTCGGCCTGAGTCTCGTTCCGAGATTGCAGAAGATGATGAATGCCTCACAGTACCGTAATTACGCGACAGAGATATTGGGAACGATTGACGGTATCGACAAGAACACCCCGTCTCTTAACTTCCTCAACGATGATCCCAACGGATACTATTATCATACATACCATAATGATTTCGATTGGCAGGACGCTGTTTATCATACGGCTTTGACCCAGAATTACAGTATTAACGTGCAGGGAGGAGACGATGTCGGCATGTATAATCTTTCTGTCGGTTATGTTGACGGCGAGAGTACCGCGAAGGGAAATGACTATAACAGAATGAATGTGCGTTTCAATACGGATATTGATATTTTGAAGAACTTGAAGACAAAGTTCAACATGTCTATATCCCGTACAACGACAAACTCCCAGAACGATGGCGTGCCGGAAGATTTTTCCAAGGCGACACCTACTTCTCCCACGTTCCTCGCCGCAATCAAGTCGCCTTTGGTAACTCCTTATCAGTATAATACCCATCTTGGCGGATTTTCAAGTTTGCTGAGCGAAAGCGACGACCTTTTTGACGCTATCGGCAAGGGCTATTCTTTGGCCAATCCCGTTGCCATATTGGAGAAGGCTGAGGGTGTGAACAGGAACTATACCGAGAATACATACTTCCAGGCAATGATTGCGCCTACATTGAAATTGGGTCGTGACTGGTCTGTTACAGAAATGTTCAGCTATGTATTGAACCGTAATTCACAGCGTTATACCCGTCCGAGTACCGGTGTACCCGGATTTGAACTGAAAAATCTTGGCACGGTGTACAACCAGTTCTCCACATTGTTCTCGAACGAAAATAATATCGTAAGCGACACAAGAGTCGATTTCTCCCATATCTTCGGTGCGCACACGTTAAGCGCTTATGCCGGTTTCCGTTATAATTACTTCTCGTTCGACAGTGATGCCATGAGCACACAGTATACGAGCCGTCAGGATGACAAGAACCCTCATATCTCGGCAAGTTCTTCCGATATAAACACTTCCGGCGGCGCAAATGATGTATGGAAGCAGATTCAGTGGTATGGCAATGTTGACTATAACTATATGAACCGCTATTTCCTTACTCTTTCATTGCTGGGTGAGGCGAACAGCCGTTTCGGCGTGGAATGTGACGGTCTTGACATGTTCGGTACCAAATGGGAGCTTTACCCGAGTGTACAGGCCGGATGGGTTGCCACAAACGAGAAGTGGTTTCCTAAGAATGCAGGCATCAATTACTTGCGTATCAATGCAGGATATGATGTCAGCGGTAATGACGATATCATGAACAATGCCGCACGTACCGTTTATGCCATGACAAAGTATAACGGTTTCCCGGCCTTGCAGTTGGTAAACATAGGTAACGACAAGATCCAGAGCGAGAAGACACATAAGTTCAATGTCGGTTTCCAGAGCTATTTGCTCCACAACCGTATAGGCGTAAGTTTCGATTACTATATTCATAAGACCACCAACCTGCTTACAATGAAATCGTTTAGCGATCCTATTTCCGGCATAAACAGTTACTGGACGAATGGGGGTGAGTTGAAGAATACAGGTTTTGAGGCCGCGGTATCGGTGAAGCCCGTTGTATCAAAGAACTGGAATGTAGAACTTGGAGCGAGTGTCGGCCATTACAAGAATGAGGTGACCAAACTGCCTGACGGAGATTATACATCTTCAATATATGGCAACAACAACATTCTTACATCCGTCGGTAATCCCGTGGCAATGTTCTATGGCTATAAGACTGCCGGCGTGTTCGCGGATGACGCAGCGGCTAAATCGGCAGGTAATGGCGGTTATCTTTATATTGAGGACAATACCGGACAACGCCACGACTTCAAGGCCGGTGACGTACATTTCGTAGACAAAGACGGTAACGGCATTATAGACGGTAACGACCGGTTTGTCATCGGAGACCCCAATCCGGATATATACGGAAATATCTTTGCCACCGTGAACTGGAAGAATTTTACTTTGAGCATGAACTTCAATTACAGTCTCGGTAACGATGTGTTCAATTACCAGCGCATGATTTTTAACTCGGGAAGCAACTTCTACAATCAGCAGGTTGCCATGACAAACCACTGGCGCTATGAGGGACAGGTTACCGATATGCCGCGTGTGATGTTCAACGACCCGATGGGTAACAATAGATTCAGCGACCGTTGGATTGAGGACGGAAGCTATCTTCGTCTTAAGACGTTGAAGTTGGCATACCGTGTTCCGGTGAACTTCACATGGCTGCAAGGACTCTCCGTGTGGGCAGAGGCGGTGAACCTCTTCACGTTGACGAAATATCTGGGCAATGATCCGGAGTTCAGCATCAACAATGGTGTGATGTATCAGGGCATAGACTGCGGCAACCTCGCTCAGGGCCGTGCGTTTACATTAGGAATGAAGATAAACCTCTAAACAAAATCAGGAATTATGAAAAAAATTATATTGTTTTTTGCCGGCGTGATGACACTCATGGTCTCGTCATGTGATGACATGCTTGATGTGGATGGCGGCCGTCAGGTGGAAATGCCGGAAATAAACCAAAAGACCGACTCTCTGTTTTATGTGGCAGGAATCATGCAGGCCATGCAGCAGGCAGCCGAGGTTTATGTGATTCAGAATGAGATGCGTGGCGATCTGGCTACGACAACGGTCCATTCTGACAGGAACTTGCAGGAGCTGGCAAACTTCTCAGCCACTACCACCAATAAGTATGACAGCGCATACGTATATTATAAGGTCGTGAACAACTGCAATTATTATCTCGCTCATCGTGACACCGCTCTTTACGACGGGGCATATAATGTGACACTCGACGAGTATGCGGCTGTTCTGTCATATCGTGCATGGGCTTATTTGCAGCTTGCCCGTACTTATGGGAAAGTCAAGTTCTTCACTCATCCTTTGACTTCTCTTTCACAGATAGAGAACGACAACTCTCCAATGTTGGATATAGAAGGTATTGTAAACGAGCTCGCTCCACAGCTTATACAGTTCCGCAACTCAGGTATACCTTATAGTAACTCTATATCTAAGTTGGGAGATTATGAATTTATTTGGGAGCGTTGCTGCATACCTGTAAATGTCATTCTTGGAGAGCTTTATCTTGAGGTGGGACGTTACTCCGATGCTGCGAAATGCTATTATGAGTTCCTGTTCCGCAACAAGATTCTTGCCGAGGATATGCGTTCGTTTTTTTATATAAGGTATACAGGTGAAATCGTGGATCTGCCTAATGATTTCACTCCCGGAGGTGTTTCCGGTATGACATGGATAACGAGGATCAATAATGTGTCAACAACCCTGTCTTCTGTCAACGGTACATCATCGGGTGCGATTACATATATCCCGATGGCGGATAAGAGTCTGAACGGATATACGACGGAGATACCCAAGTTGTTCGGTTTTGATTATTATTACTATAATTCACACCCCGAATCAGAGCAGATTATTGACAGCGTGTATCTTAAGAACAAGCAGATTGTGGCTTCCGATGTATATAATCTTCTTGCTGACAGTGCCGATTATTATTATCAGACAAACGATCCCATCGACCCGCAGCTCAGTGTATTGAAGAGAGTGGGAGACATGCGCGCCCGCGCTCGTATAGATGTTATCAACCGTGATAATGTAAGAGAGGAGATTTTGCAGACTTATATTACCAAAAAGGCTTTGCCCCGTGTCGTACTTTACCGTCCGTCAACCATCTGGTTGCATTTGGCCGAGGCTTTGAACCGCATGGGATATCCTGATGCCGCCTTTGCCATATTGAAAGACGGCATTACGGATAATATGCGTTCATATCAGTATGTGCGCGATGAGACGTGGAACATGCTGACCACGGAAATCCCTTTCTGCTCTAATGATGGAAGAAGCGAGCAGTCTCAGCTTTTCAGCGGAACGGGCACAAATCATAACTATGGTATTCATCGCCACGGATGCAGCGACCAGTACGGTATATCCGGCGATAAGTCTCTTTACAAGATGTCTGTTGAAGTGGAGAAAAAGATTGCCGAGCTTCAAGATATTTTCGACGGGGAGCAGTGGAATGTCAGTGTAGTGGATCGCGCCGCAGACATTCAGGCTGTCGAGGCTGAAATTGATGCGGTTGGTAATGACGCTTCGATGAGTGATGAAGAAAAGACCCGGAGGTTGAAAGAGCTTGACGCACGGCTTGCGAAACTCAACAAGGAGTTTAACAGTCTCGGTAAATGGAGCCTGCAAGACGTAATCAATGCGGTCGAAGACATCATCTGCGACGAGTATGCGATGGAATTTGCTTTCGAGGGCAGCCGCTTTGCCGACCTTGCGCGCCTCGCGCGTAATAAGAACGGTAAGGGAACCGGTGGCTATTCCGGAAGTCCGGCCGGTTACGGTGCCAATTTCGGTGGTCGTTGGCTGGCCAAGAAACTTGCGTTCAAGAATCCTGTCAAGGACCTGACGGTTGAAAGCAACTGGTATTTGGATATGAAATAAAATCCGGTTGTCTGAATATATAAAAGAGAGTCAGGTGCACGAGCCTGACTCTCTTTTTTCTGTTTTTGCGCTTTTTCCCAAGTGTGGTTTCTGTTTGCTTTCCCTTTTCGTCTTCCCTTTGCTTTTTATGCCGTATGCTTATTATTGCTTGCGGTCAAAGTTTTGTATGCCTGTGTTAATGTAAACATTATTCGTATGTTTCACTATCATGCCGTTGTTGTATATTTATGCAAGAAAAGCCGTTTTGCATGTGGCGAGACTTTGATATTTGATATGTATGGCGATGATGATATGATGGCAGACATACTTTTTACAGTAAGTATAGTGGTTGCGATGCATTTAGATACCCATTGCATTGCAATGGGTATCTAAATGCATCGCAACGAGCGGCTGAATGGAATGTGACGGGTATCCAAATGAAAGGCTTTTTTGCTTGTCATAATGTGTCGGATAAGAGTCTTGCATAAATATACATTCCGTCATAAAACGGTTTGCGGGGCATCACACGATGGTGAGGCCCCGCAAACATGCATGTCAATCAATACCGATGCGTCATAAGTAAAGGAAACCCGGTCAGACCTGTAAGTCCTGACTTATATCATATTTTATGGTTCCTGATATTGCATAAATATGCGGAGTTAATGGTGCTGATTGTAATGTAAATGTCATGTCTCTTTTGTTTTAAGTCTGTTTATTTGCCTCCTGCGAATGTATTTGCCAACAGTATGTAACTTGTTTCATGATGAAGTTTCAACATGTCTGTCTGTTTGTGAAAGCTTACTTGTTGCCGGCAAATTTACATTAAAAAGTAGCGAATGCCAAATTTTATCGCGATACATTTGACGATACGGAAAGTCATGGCCGGTTTGTTTTTTACTGTGGTTCCAAGTGATAGCCTTCGGTCACCGGCTTTTTATAATAAGAAGGCAAGGGCATGTTGCATGCCCTTGCCTTCTTTCGGTTATGTCGTGTAGGTTGTTGTCAACCTTGAGCGGCGTTCTTATTTTCTGCCGCCATACTGCTGGTCGAGGTTGAAGATGGCCGAGTCGCCCATCTTGCGGATGCGGTCTACTATGCCCGAAGCCGTGGCCTCTTCCTCCACCTGTTCGCGTACGAAAGTCCAGAGGAAGTCTTGCGATGCCTTGTCTTTCTCTTCGATGGCGATGTCTACCAGCTCGTCTATCCAGCGCGATACCTTGCACTCGTGCTCGTATACGCTCTCAAACACGTTGAGCGGGGTGCTCCAATCTCCTGGCACGTTGTCTATCTGTCCCACTTTGGCCATGCCG
Organism: Prevotella sp. MGM1; assembly: GCF_002933775.1. Lineage (GTDB taxonomy): Bacteria > Bacteroidota > Bacteroidia > Bacteroidales > Bacteroidaceae > Prevotella. The sequence continues at coordinate 18,324 of NZ_BEWV01000216.1, read as the reverse complement.
CCTCGCTTGATTATATAGTCTGCCATGGTGTAAGCATGCTCCATCTCCTCCTGAGACTGCTTTTTCATCCATGCCGAGAAGCCGTTGAATCCTTCTTTGTCGAGGTAGAAAGCCATTGAGAGATAGAGGTTGGCCGACCATATCTCTCTTGTAATCTGCGCATTTATAGCGTCTTGTAATCTCTGTGAAATCATATTGTTTAATTTTTAAAAGTTAATATTCATCTGATGGTTAATTTACAAATTCCGTACCGAAAGAGTATTGTCGACAATCTGTCATGCCGCAATTAACTATCTTTAATTATATTGTCCGATGTGTTAGTCGAATATGTACCTTATGCTGAACATCACCTTGTATGTAGATGCCACGCTGTTGTATTTCTGATATGTTGTCAGATGGCGTGCGCCGTTCATCATGTTGTATGTGAACGAACCGTTGCTTCCGTTCTTGCCGTTGCCAGCACGGTAAGACAGCAGGTTGTTTCCGATAATCTGTTTGTATGTTCCCCAGTCGCTGTTGAGCATGTTGAGTACGTTGGATATGTCGCAACCGAGTTGCAGTGTGTGCTTCCTTCCGCCGACCATTAGGTTGAAATCCTGCTTGAACTTGAAGTCGAGCTGGTGGTGCCACGGCATTTTCGCTCCGCCGCGCTCGGCATATTGTCCTTTGCGGTCTTTCAGATAGTCATCCTGGTTGATGTATGCCCAGAAGTCGTCGCGCTGCATGTCGGCCGTGTATGTCTGCCTGTTGCCAGCCGCGTCGGTATACTGTCCGTTGTCGGCGAAGTTCCAGTCGTTCAGTTCCTCGCGCGAGGCGGGTATTCGGATGAGGTTGCCTGGTGCCGAGGGATCGTTCGTCACGTTGCCGTTGAATATGTATGAATATCTGGAGTAAGAGTAGTTGCCCATGTATCCGTTCTCTGAACCGTCGTAGATGAGGCTGAATGTGGAGGCGGCATTGCGTCCCTCTTTCAGTTTGTAGCTTGCGGAGATGAGCACGCGGTTGGGTGCCACGTATGTGGCGTAGCCCGTCTCGTGGTCGTTCACGGCGTTTATCGAGTTGCGGTAGTTGGTGTATGCCGACGAAACCTGGTCTCCGATGCCCTCGCTGTAACTCTTTGCGTGCGAGTGCGTGTAGGCCGCCGAGATGTCGAAACCGAAAGCAAACTTTTTGTGGAGTTGTGCCGTCAGCGACCAGTAGTATGCTTTTTTGCCTGCGTTCTCTATTACGTAAGCCTGGTTTCTGCCGTATGTACTCATGTATTTGCGTTCGTCGAATGGGGCAAGCCATATGGTAGACTTGCCGTCCCAGTACACGTTCTTGTTGGTCACGACGCACGGGTTGAGGTCTCGATTGTATATACCTTCGAGCGTGAAGTCTATATCGTATGGCAGTTTTGCGTCGAACGCAAGCGACATCTTCCATGTCTTCGGCATCCGCAGATCGTCGCCAAGGATGGTGGGGCCGCCCGGAACGCTTGTCTTGCTCGTGGCTCCTATCTGTGTGAGCATGTCACCGGTGTTCATTGTGAACTTCGGATACGCAATGTTTCCTGCCACGCTGGTGTATGTGGTCTGTCCCATTCCCGAGTTGCCGACAGCCGACACGAGCCATACGAACGGCATACGGCCCACGAAGATGCCCGTACCGCCACGGAGAATGTACTTGCGCTCGCCGGTGACATCCCAGTTGAATCCCACTCTCGGCGATACGCTGATACTGTTGCCCGGCACGTTGTCCGTGCGGTAATGCTCGCTGCCGAAAGCGAGGTCGTAGTATTCTTGGTTGAAATTGTCTGACAAAGAGGGGTAGTGAGGCAGTTCGAAGCGCAGTCCGAGAGACAGTTTCAGGTTGTCGGTCAGGTCCATGTTGTCTTGCAGGTAGAGGGCATACTGATGGGTAGACATCTGTGCCTCGAACATGGAGTGGCCGGGATTGTTGCCGTATGTGATGGCGAACAGGCGGGGTGTGGCGGCGAACACCGATGCCCAGTCTCTGTTGTCGATCTGCTCCTTTGTAGCCTCGTATGCGTAATATCCCGATGCGGCCTGTGCGTATCCGTTCACGGCCCTGTTGTATTCATACTGCAATCCGGCGAAAAGGTGATGCCTGCCGATGGTGGTGCTCAGTTCGTCGGTGAGCACGAAGTTTTTGGTCTGTGAGAGGTTGCCGGCCGTGAACACGTCGTTACCCATGAATGCCCATGTGGGGAAGTGGCCTTGTCCGTCGTCCATGACAATCTCCACGGTCGGCTGGTCACCGTATTCGTTGCTTCTCGGCTGGTCTTGGAAAGAGTATGTGCCTCGGAGCGTGTTGTTCCAGTTGCCGACACGGCTGTTCAGCTCGGCTGCCAGCGACGTGAAGCGGTACTCGCTGTAGTAGCGTGTAGACAGTGCGCTCATTCCGTAAGCAGAGTTGCTGCCGTATGCAGAGTTGCTGCCGTTGTATATGTTATTTTGCTGGTTTGTGCCTATATTGCGTGAGTTTGAGGCGCCTGAGTTTGCTTTACGGTTTGATTTCGTGAAGCGGATGTTGAACTTGTGGTCGTTGTTTATGTTCCAGTCGAGGCGTGCCAGGATACGGTACGACGGCGACTTGGCGTTATATCCCTGCCATGGTCCGGTGGTAAATCCATACGTGTTTTGCATGTATCGGGTCAGCGATTCGAGGTCGGAGAGCACCGGTCGGCGGTTGGTATTGTCGAATTTTCCGTTTACTCCGCCATTGGCCACGGCCGATGGGCCGGCAGTCACCTTGTCTTCATACTCACCGTTGACGAAGAAAAAGAGCTTGTCTTTTATTATGGGGCCTCCGAGAGTAAACCCGTATGTGTTTGCGTGCGCGTCTTCAAGTGCCATCTTGTCGTAGTCGCCTACTTTTTTGCCTGCAAGGTCGTTGCTCGTGAGGTATGTGTATGCCGAGCCTTTAAACTTGTTTGTACCGCTGCGTGTCACGGCGTTGATGGCTCCGCCGGTAAATCCGCTCTGCCGCACGTCGTAGGGGGTGATGGAAACGGTTACTTGCTCGAGTGCGTCTATAGAAATGGGGCTTCCTCCGCCGGGCAGAACGTTTGAGCCGAGACCGAACGTATTGTTGAACTGCGCTCCGTCGACAGTCACGTTCGACTGCCGGTAATTGCCTCCGCCGATGGCAAAGCCGTTTGTGGTGCCCGAGCCTTGCGGTGTCAGTCGCATCAGGTCTGTCATGCTCCGGCTGACTGTAGGCACGGCGGCAATCTGCTCGATGTTCACGTTTGTCACCGCGCCCGAACGGCTGCTTCTCATGCTTTTGTCTGCCGTCACCACCACTTCGTTGAGCAATTCGGCCGATTCCTGCAACGATGTGTTAAGCGTCTGGTTGTCTGCCAGTTTCAAGGTGATGCCTTTCACGACGGCAGTGCGGTAGCCGATATATGAAATCTCCACTTTATAAGGGCCGCCGGCTTTCATCCCCGTTACGGAATAGCGTCCGTTCCTGTCTGTCACAGTCTTGTACGTCGTTCCCGACGGCTCGTGCACAGCCTTGATCACTGCGCCGATGACTGTTTCGTTTTTCTCGTCGGTGATTTTACCGTTGATAGACGAGGAGGTGACCTGGGCTTTGATTGCGGAAGTAATCAAAAGCATGATTACCGCCATTATGGTTTTCACCTTTGTTGCTGTCATAAAATAAAAAATTAAATAAAAACCGAAAACAGGTACAAAGATACGGATATTATTAAATCCAAAGCATTAATTTTGTTAAAATTCAGTAATGGATTAATATCTTTTGTCATATTTAATTATCCGGAATGAACAAAAAGATGTACTTTTGCGCATGCTGATTCATAAAAACAAAACATCGGTTATTTTAAGAGTTATACTATCAACGGATCATTGTTTATGCGTTACAGATTATTTGCCATAATGTTTTTGGTGTTTGTCGTGCATGCGGTATCGTATGCCGAGAACGGCAAATATGCCCTGATCATAACTTCCTTTCAGGTTGAGTTGAACAAATATCAGATGAACCTTAATGATTTTTATCATGAGGTGAATGGTGGACATCCTGACTTGGAGTTTGTCGTGGAGAACATGAATTGCCGTTCGCTTAGCGAGCTTAACGAGTGGCAGGGGCGCATGAAAGAGATAATAGGGAAATACGTGGATCGTAAACCGCAGTTGGTCTTGATTCTCGGTAATGAGGCTTTGGCGTCTTACCTGTCTATAAATGACGATTTCGTGAAAACCGTTCCGTGCTTTGCGATGCTTGTGAACGATAAGATTGTCGAGATAATGGACGAGCCTGTGGACATAAAGACGTGGCAGCCGAAGATGCGTTCTTTGACTACGGATATGGATGAGTGCAGGCTGATGGGCGCTGTGGCATATCATTATGACATTGGCAAGAATGTGAAGTTGGCACAAAACCTGTTTCCAAGGATGGAGCGTATGTTCTTTTTTGTGGACAATACATTCGGTGGATTAAATCTGTTGGGGCTTGTGGAAGACTGGATAAAGACCGGCGTAAATGCAAGAAAGCCGGATTTCAGAATTGTGGACGGTCGCTCGTGTACGTTCGAGAATGCCGGAAATATTTACAGTAAAATGAACCCGGCGAAGGATATTGCTATGTTTTCCTCCTGGCGCATAGACGCGACGGGAAACTATTTCGTTATAAGCACCACCAAGAAACTGCTTGGGTATAACAGCGGTATTCCCGGAATATCCATTTCCACCACGGGTATCGGTGATGTTAGCATGGGAGGATATATACCTCGCTACGGCTCGCAGGGAGAGCGGATAGGGAAGATGGTCAGCAGGTGGCTGGCTACCGGTGAGCCACAGAAGATAGAACTGGTGGAAAACCATTATTCATTCGATTACGATCTGCTTGGCAAGTGGCGTATAGACAAGAGGCGGCTTCCTGCCGGTTCTGAAATAATAAACAAACCGTTGTCTCTCTACGAGTCGAACCCGCTGGAGTTCATGTTGTTCTTCTCGGTAACGGTGATATTGGTGATAATAATAGTTTTCCTCGTGTTATATACCAATACGCGACGTCGCAATCTCGAACGTTTGAAACAGGTGAACGCACAGCTCGTGGAAGCAAAGGATAAAGCCGAGGAGGCGGACATGCTTAAATCGAAATTCCTGGCAAATATGAGTCATGAGATAAGAACCCCACTCAATGCCATTGTGGGATTTTCGGAGCTTATAGTGACAAGTTACAAGGAATTGCCTGAAGACGAGATTAACAATATTTCCGGACTTATCGCCCAGAATACGCAACTACTTCTTAAATTGATAAACGACGTTCTTGACTTCTCACGCATAGAGTCTAACAGGGTACAGCTTAATCCAGAGCGTGTGGAACTCGTCGGCCTGGCTCGTTCTCTGATACAGACAGAGACACAGAGTAATTTGAAGAATGGCGTAAAACTACGTTTCATAACGTCTTACGATGAGCTGTGGTATATGATAGACGTGCGCTATTTGCAGCAGGTTATCATCAATTTGCTCAATAACGCGATAAAGTTTACGGACGAGGGCACTGTAACTCTGGAATTGCAAAAGGAAAAGAGTGAGATCGTCTTCTCGGTTACCGATACGGGAATTGGTATTCCGCTTGAAAAGCAGAAACTTGTGTTCCGTCGTTTTGAGAAACTGGATGAGTTTAAGCAAGGCACTGGATTGGGGCTGTCTATCTGTCAGACAATCATAGAGAAGATGGGTGGCAGGATATTTGTGGATCCTGAATACAGGAATGGAGCACGCTTTGTGTTCACTCTTCCGTTGAAAAAATGAATGTGGCCCTGCTGAAAAATTGTATAGCCCTTTATTTCGTCGGTTTGTAATTGGGGGTGTTATACTTCAAGTAAATAATCGGACTGACGTTAAAATAAAAATCGCTTGGACACGCATTTGCGTCCAAGCGATTTTTTATTGTTTACGGATCAGATCCGTAATTGGAGATCGCTGAGTGTTTGGAGGAAGCCAATAATGTTTTTTCTGATAACATTAAAGATTGCTTCTTAGTTCCTGAACACAAGCCCTTCTCCGAATGAATCTATTATGATAGGTTTGTCTTTGTTCACGTCTCCTGAGAGGATTTTCTTCGACAGGTCGTTCAGCACGAGGTTCTGGATGGCTCGTTTTACCGGACGGGCACCGAATTCCGGGTCAAAACCGGCTTCTGCCACGGCATCTATAGCACTCTCGGTCACTTTGAGGACAAGTCCCTGTGCGGCGAGCATCCTGCTGACACCGTTCATTTGCAGTCTCACTACATCGGCGATCTCATTTTGTGTGAGCGGCAGGAACATGATTGTGTCATCTATTCGGTTGAGAAACTCCGGCCTTATCGTCTGTTTCAGCATGTTGAACAGTCTGGCTTTGAGCGCGTCGGTCTGGCTGTCGCTCATCGTTCCTCCGTTTTTCTCGATATCTTCCCTTATCGTCTGGCTGCCGAGATTGCTCGTCATTATGATGATGGTGTTTTTGAAGTTAACCGTTCTGCCCTTATTGTCAGTCAGACGACCGTCGTCAAGCACTTGCAGCAGTATGTTGAAAACATCCGGGTGAGCCTTCTCTATTTCATCGAACAGTACCACCGAGTATGGTTTGCGCCGCACTGCTTCTGTCAGTTGGCCGCCCTCGTCGTATCCTACATATCCCGGAGGCGCTCCGATCAACCGGCTGACGCTGAACTTTTCCTGATATTCGCTCATGTCTATGCGGGTCATCATCGTTTCGTCGTTGAACAGATATTCGGCCAATGCTTTGGCAAGTTCTGTTTTCCCTACGCCTGTCGTTCCGAGGAATATGAACGAGGCGATTGGACGTTTGGGATCTTGCAGACCGGCACGGCTGCGTCTCACGGCATCGCTTACCGCCCTGATGGCCTCTTCCTGTCCTATAACCCTGCGGTGAAGTTCCTCTTCGAGGTGCAGCAGTTTCTCCCGCTCGCTCTGCATCATCCGTGTGACCGGTATCCCTGTCCAGCGGCTTACAACTTCGGCGATGTCGTCGGCAGTCACTTCTTCCCTTACCATCGCTTCGGCACCTTGGGCGTTTATAAGTTGGCTCTGTATCCTGTCGATGTCGTTTTCAAGTTCTTTTAGCTTGCCGTATCTTATTTCGGCCACTCGTCCGTAGTTTCCTTCGCGTTCGGCCCGCTCAGCCTCGAAGCGCAGTTGCTCCATCTCTTGCTTGTGCTGTTGGATTTTGTTGACGAGCGCCCGCTCGCTTTCCCACTTTGCCTTGAACTGCTTTTCCTGGTCGTGCAGGTCGGCGATGTCCTTTTCAAGCTGCTTCATCTTATCCCCGCTGCCGGCATGCTCCGTTTCTCTTTTCAGCGATTCGCGCTCTATTTCCATCTGTTTCAGCCTTCTTGTGATTTCGTCAAGTTCCTCAGGCACGGAGTCACGCTCCATCCTTAACTTGGCCGCGGCCTCGTCCATTAGGTCTATCGCTTTGTCCGGCAGGAAGCGGTCGCTGATGTATCGTTCCGAAAGACGTACAGCCGCAATGCATGCGTCGTCCTGGATGCGCACTTTATGGTGGTTCTCGTACCGCTCTTTCAGTCCCCTGAGGATGCTTATCGCGCTCAGTTCGTCCGGTTCTTCCACAAGAACCGTCTGGAAACGACGCTCCAGTGCCTTGTCTTTCTCAAAATACTTTTGATACTCGTTGAGCGTTGTTGCGCCTATGGCACGCAGCTCGCCTCGTGCCAATGCCGGTTTGAGGATGTTGGCGGCGTCCATCGCTCCCTCGCCGCCTCCCGCGCCAACGAGTGTGTGTATCTCGTCGATGAACAGTATAATGCGGCCTTCCGCCTTTGTGACCTCGTTGATGACGGCTTTCAGCCGCTCTTCAAACTCACCTTTGTATTTCGCTCCTGCCACGAGTGCTCCCATGTCGAGGGAGTACAGTTGCTTCTCCTTGAGGTTCTCGGGAACATCACCACGCACGATACGTTCGGCCAGCCCCTCTACTATCGCGGTCTTGCCCGTACCCGGCTCGCCTATTAGTATGGGGTTGTTCTTGGTGCGGCGGGATAGTATTTGGAGCACTCGGCGAATTTCGTCGTCACGTCCGATGACTGGGTCGAGCTTGCCTGCACGAGCCTGTTCCACGATGTTTTTCGCGTATTTGGACAGGCTTTGATAGTTGTCATCAGCGCTTTGCGACTGCACCTTCTGGCCTTGCCGCAGTTCATTGATGGCCGCTTGCATGTCTTTTTCGGTCATTCCGGCATCTTTCAGTATTCTGGATGCCGTAGAGTTTACGGCCAATAGGGCTTGCATTATCGGTTCCACCGACACAAACTCGTCGCCCATGCTTTTGGCTATGTCCTGCGACTTGAGCAGCACATTGTTCGATTCGTTGCTTAGATACGGCTGTCCGCCACCCTGGATACGGGGCAGGTGCTGTATCTCATTGTTTACTAAGTTTTCTATTTGTGCGGCATTTACGCCGAGCTTTTGAAATATGAAGTTGCTGACGTCTTTGCCTTTCGATATGATTCCGTACAGTATATGCACCGGTTCTATACTTTGCTGTCCTGTGCGTTGTGCGGTGTTGACCGCTTCTTGTACGGCTTCTTGTGCTTTAATGGTAAATTTTTCCAATGTCATGTCTTTGTCTCCTTTCTTTTGTTGTGTTATTGATTATCCCGGGTCGTAAGAAAAGAGACAAAAAACATGCCCGCACTTTATATGCTGACAGTTTGTCAGTAGCTAATGTTTTTTGTTCCCGTGCATTCCTTTATTTCTTTTGGAATATACTCTCGAGTTGTTCTGTTTGGTATTAAGTTCGTCTATTTCTTTTTCCTGGTTGGTATTTGTTTTGTTCGCTTTTTCCGCTTTTCCCTGTGTTTTTTTCTGTATTTGTGGCTTGGCGGGTTGGATGTTCCGTTTTTTCGGTATTGTGTGATTGCGTTCTTTGATAGTTTTTTTCATCTCGTACCATTCCGGCCTGATGCAATCCGTGAAGTTGTTGTTGCTGAAATCGAGTTCGGGCAGTTCGATGTTCTCGTTCGGCCTGAACGGGACTATTGTGGTATTCACAGGTGCCACCGATACCATTGCCACACCTTGGACGAGTATTCCGAGCTCTTTTGCCGCCCGCCATGATAGGTCTATTATGCGTCCGCGTCCGAATGGCCCCCTGTCTGTCACTCTTACGATGACCGATTTCCCGTTGGCCGGGTTTGTTACTTTTAATCTTGTGCCGAAAGGGTGGGTGCGGTGTGCGCAGGTCAGACTGTCATGGTGCAGTCTTTCGCCGCTGCTCGTTCTCGCTCCCGTGGCTCTTTTGGAATAATATGAAGCCTTACCCTTCTGCGGGTTTTGTGCCCGCAGAGGAGTAAGGCATAATAGGGATATTGCTAATATTAACGTTTTTCTTATGTGGTTCACGTTCACGGTTTTGGTTTTATACTATTCCTTGTGCCATCATGGCATTGGCTACTTTCATAAATCCGGCAATGTTTGCTCCCTTTACGTAGTCTATGTATCCGTCAGGCTGCTTTCCGTATTTCACGCATTGCTCGTGTATATTGTGCATGATGCCGTGCAGTTTTTCGTCGACCTCGGCATCGCTCCAACTCAGTCTTATGGCATTTTGTGTCATTTCCAGTCCTGACGTGGCGACTCCGCCGGCATTTACGGCCTTACCGGGAGCGAAGAGCGTTTTCGCAGCTATGAATTTCTCTGCCGCTTCTGCCGTGCAACCCATGTTGGATACTTCCGCTACACACAGCGGCTTGTTTGTCAGAAGCATGTCGGCATCGTCACCGTTAAGCTCGTTCTGTGTGGCGCAAGGCAATGCGATGTCACACTTCACCTCCCACGGCTTTTTTCCTGCAACGAATGTGGCCTCGGGGAACTCATCGGCATACGGTTGGCATACGTCGTTTCCGCTGGCACGCAGTTCAAGCATGTATTCTATTTTCTCGTCATCGAGTCCTGCCGGGTCGTAAATGTAACCGTCGGGTCCCGATATCGTTATTACTTTCGCTCCCAGTTCGGTGGCTTTCTTGGCTGCGCCCCATGCCACGTTTCCGAATCCGCTGATAGCGACAGTCTTGCCTTTAATGTCGTGTCCGTGTGTGTGCAGCATCTTGTTTACGAAATACAACGCTCCGTATCCTGTGGCCTCGGGACGTATTCGCGAGCCGCCCCATTCGAGCCCCTTTCCTGTCATCATGCCGCTCCATTCGTGAGTGAGCTTCTTGTACATTCCGAACAGATAGCCTATTTCACGTGCTCCCACACCGATGTCGCCAGCCGGAATATCCTCGTCTGGTCCGATGACACGGTAAAGCTCTGTCATAAAAGACTGGCAGAAACGCATCACTTCGTTGTCCGAACGGCCTCTGATGGAAAAGTCGGAGCCACCTTTGCCTCCTCCCATAGGAAGAGTGGTCAGGGCGTTTTTGAATGTCTGTTCGAATCCGAGGAATTTAAGAATGGAAAGATTTACAGACGGGTGAAATCTGAGACCTCCTTTGTATGGGCCTATGGCACTGTTGAACTGTACACGATAGCCGATGTTCACGTGTACTTCTCCTTTGTCGTCTACCCATGGTACACGGAAAGTTATCACACGTTCCGGTTCCACGATGCGTTCTATCAGTTTCGCTTTCTCGAATTCCGGATGTTGGTTGTATACGTCCTTTACGGATTCGAGCACCTCTTTGACGGCTTGCAGGTATTCGGCCTCGCCCGGATGTTTCTGTTCCAGGGCTTGCATTATTTTTTCCACTTCCATAGTAATGTATTTTTTAAAGGTTTGAAAAACTCTTTGTCATTTATGTTATTTGTACACTACAAAAATAGTGAAAATCTCTCATACGGCAAAAGTAAAGCAAAGAAAAAATATCCGTAAGGTTACAAATTGTTAAATGCTGATACCCGTTTTACCCTTTTGCGCCTACGTGTTTGTAAAATAGTAAAAAATGGCAAAAACATAGATTGTTATCAATAATTTGATATATCTTTGCAACGGCAATCCGGGACTGTTTTTCGGGTTGTCATACTTGCGTTTTCATTGAGAGGCAGGGATTTTGTTATTAATATAATAAAGGTGTTTTTACTAATATAATAAAATGTGATTATCATGAGTGGCACAACAGACAAACATATATTAAAGAATGTGCGTCAGGCACAGAAAGACCTTTTTTTCATCAGTTTTGGTATATTGCTTTATGGCGTGGGATATACGGCTTTCATCCTTCCCGAGCAGGTTGTCATGGGAGGAGTGTCGGGTATTTCGGCGTTGCTGTTCTATGCCTTCGGCTTCCCCCCTGCCATATCCATATGGGTTCTCAATGTGACGATGCTTTTGATCGCTTTCCGTGCGTTGACACGTCAGTTTACGGTGCGTACCATAATAGGTGTCACGATAATGTCTGTGATTATCGGTGTTTTGCAGCCTTTTTTTTCTGCCAACCCCATAATAACGGCGGGTGAGGATAAGTTCATGCATGTCCTTATCGGCGGTGCCATGAGCGGTGCCGGCCTTGGCCTGGTGTTCTCTCATAACGGTTCTACCGGTGGCACGGATATTATCATAGCGTTGCTTAACAAGTATTTCCGTATGAGTTTCGGACGTGCCATGCAGTTCATAGATATAAGTATCATTTGCTCTTCCTATGTCCTGTTCCACAGTGTTGAGACAATTGTATACGGTGTGGCTTTCACCCTGGTGGCCAGTTTCGTGTGTGATTATGTTATCAACGGTTCCCGCCAGACGGTGCAGTTTATAATAATATCGAAAGAATACGAGAAGATAGCCGACACGATAAACACGAAAGTCCGTCGCGGTGTTACCATGATAGAAGGCAAGGGCTGGTATTCCAAGAGCGATGTGAAACTGCTCATTGTACTTGCCCGAAAGTATGAGTCGCAGGATGTTTTCAACTGGATTAAGGCCATAGACCCTTATGCTCTTGTTTCGCAGTCGTTCTGCCAGGGTGTGTTCGGTGAGGGATTTGACAAGATTAGGTAGTAAAAGAGGCGGAGCGTCGGCTCCGCCTCTTTTACTATGTTTTTTGTCTGCTTACCGGAACAACCGTCCGGTAAGTTTTTTTGTGTTACCATGATAGCTCAGAGAGCTTTGTCAAGAGCCTGCCTGATATCATCGAGGATGTCATCGACATTCTCTATTCCCACAGACAGCCGTATCAGGTCAGGGGCAATGCCTGCTTCTTTCAGTTGCTCTTCGCTCAGTTGGCGGTGGGTGTGGCTTGCCGGGTGCAGCACACAAGTACGCGAGTCGGCCACATGGGTGGCTATGTTCACCATTTCAAGTGAGTCCATGAACTTTATAGCCGTATCGCGGTTGCCTTTCAGGCCGAATGCCATTACGCCGCAGCTGCCTTTCGGCAGGTATTTTATGGCAAGGTCGTGGCATTTGTCATCTTTCAGTCCGGGGTAGTCTATCCATGCCACGCGCGGATCGTTGCCAAGAAATTCGGCCACCCGCTGTGCGTTTTGGCAGTGCCGTTCCACCCGCAGGTGCAGCGTTTCGAGACCGAGGTTTAGCAGGAATGAGTTCTGCGGTGCGGGAATTGAGCCTAAGTCGCGCATCAGTTGGGCCACAAGCTTGGTCATATACGCCATTTTCCCGAATGCTTTGGTATATGTCAGTCCGTGATAAGACTCGTCGGGAGAGGTCAGTCCGGGATATTTTTCCGCGTAATCATCCCATTGGAAATTGCCGCTGTCTACCACGCAGCCGCCTACTTGCGTGGCGTGCCCGTCCATGTATTTTGTAGTAGAGTGTGTCACGATGTCGGCTCCCCATTCAAACGGACGGCAGTTTATCGGTGTGGCGAAAGTGTTGTCTATCATGAGCGGCACGCCTTTTCGGTGGGCTATGCGTGCGAATTTCTCAATGTCGAGCACTTTGCATCCCGGATTTGATATGGTCTCCCCGAAAAGCAGTTTCGTGTTCGGCCGGAACGAAGCCTCAATATCCTCTTCGCTCGCTTCCTGGCTCACGAAAGTGCAGTCTATTCCGAGTTTCTTCATCGTCACTCCGAACAGGTTGTATGTTCCGCCGTATATCTCGGTCGATGCCACAATGTGGTCGCCGGCCTCGCATATATTGAACACTGCGTAGAAGTTTGCCGCCTGTCCGCTCGATGTCAGCATCGCCCCGACTCCGCCTTCGAGAGCCGCAATCTTTGCTGCCACGGCATCGTTTGTCGGGTTTTGCAGCCGTGTGTAGAAATATCCCTCTTTTTTCAGGTCGAAGAGCATCGCCATCTCTTCGCTGTTGTCATACTTGAATGTGGTGCTTTGCACTATGGGCAGCTCCACCGGCTCCCCATTTTTCGGTTTCCATCCTCCGCGTATGCAGAGCGATTCGGTTCTTAGTTTGTTTGCCATATATAATTATGTATTACTCGTTTTCTACCTTTTTTATTTTTCAAATAGTCTCGTTTGCCTCTCAACAGTTGTTGCCTTACATCTTTATTATATAGGATATTAAATAGAAGAGGTGGCAAACACATACCAGTCCCCGTCTTCTCCTTGCCTTTGGATGTAACCTTTATTTGTCATTTGGCGCAGTTGCTTTTTCACGGCAGTGGGCACTATTCCCGCTTCTTTACTGAGGGTGTCTATCGTGATGTCAGGCCGTTGCTGCATGGCTTTGAGCAAAATAGCGGTCGTTTTGCTCCTGAATACTATGCGTTGGCCGTCATACCACCATACATTTGGTGATTGTTCAGATGCGAAATTAATGTTGTATTGCATTTCTTGGGCAACAAGTGCCTTGAAATACTTCATGAAGTGGCGTATTTGTTCCAGTGTGGCGTGTGCGCCTGCCGACGGGGTAGGTCCTGTTTCGACATCGGATTTGTGTAGGGCTTCTATATATTCGTTCTTGTTACGGTTGCGGACCACAATCATAGGCCATCCGTGCCGAGAAAGAATGTAGTTTACCAACAGTCTGGCAATACGTCCGTTACCGTCTTCAAACGGATGAATGCGGATATATCGGTAGTGAAACAGTGCGGCGAGTTCTACGGGTGATAAATCACCTGCGGTCTCGGCTTCGTTGTACCAGTCTATGAGGTCGGTCATCAGGGCGGGCGTCTCTTCCGGTGTGGCGTAGTCGAACTTGTCGCCGTACCGTGTGATTACGCTGTTCGGACGTGTCTTGTATGTCCCCGCATGTATCGTGTAGCTTGTTTGCCTGCCGTCCGGCAACTGTCGATATACCGTATAGTCCTCCCTGAGCAGTGTTTTGTGCAACTGTCGTATGAAGTTCTGTGTCAGCGGAAAACGTTTTTCTTCGGCTTCCTCTGTCGTCATTTTCAATCCCACTTGGCTCGCTTTCATATCAATGAAGTCTTTTAAGTCGCCTTCGCCGCTAACCTTTCCGAATAGCAGCAGCAACTCTGTCTGCCCGTATGTAAGCGTGTTGCCTTCTATATGGTTGCTGTTGAAGTTATATTCCACGGTAAACCGTTGGCTTAGCAGATATTGCTTTCGCTCACTGAGTGGCCGGATGCTCATCCATTTGTCGTACAGCTTGTATAAATTTTCCATGCCGCTTTTCGCTTTTTTATGTTTAAAGGTGTCCTGTGGGCACCTTTGAACGTGTTTTATTCGCCGGTTGTAATCTAAGAACTTCCCCGTTTTTCGGTTTCCATCCTCCGCGTATGCAGAGTGATTCGGTTCTTAGTTTGTTTGCCATTATAATTATGTATTACTCGTCTTTTACTATTTTTGCTTTCAAACTGTTTTGTTTGTCGTCCGCAAAGTTACGATATTAAATTGAAAAAGAAACGGAAAAGAAAGCATAAATTGACTTTAAAGCGGATATGTCGCATTATGGATTTGCAAATATCAATGTGTGTTGTCGACAGGGCTTCAACTGACGGAGAAAGCAAAGCCATGGATTTGGTTTATTGAAGATAAGGTGGCTCGGCGGTATGGCTCCAACCGTGTTTTGTGTGGCGGCAGTTGGATGGAAAAAGAGAGAAGCCCGCGACGGTATGGATTGGAGTCCGGAAATAACTGCGCCCCAAAGGTTTTGGAAAACTTTTGGGGCGCGGTTCGTAATCATTAATCTTGGTGCCGGGCATGGCTTTTGCGCATTTTCCGGCGCGCCGGTTTATTCCTCACGGCTGTATTCGGCTATCTCTCGCTCGCCGGAGCGGGCAAAGCCGTAATGTTCGTCGTGCTGGCTCATGTCGAGTCCTATAAGTTCGCTGCCAGCCGACACCCGCATCGGAATCATGCTGTCTATGAACCGGTATCCGAGATAGCTCATCGTAAACGTATATGCGGCAACCGTCACCACGGCCAGCAGATGGTAAAGGAATATTACCACTCCCTCCCATGAGCCGGATACCAATCCCTCACGGATGAAAATACCTGTAAGCACGGTGCCTACAATGCCTCCGGTGCCGTGTGTGGGGAATACGTCGAGCGCGTCGTCTATGCGTGTATGGCTGCGCCAATATACGGCGATGTTGCATATTATGGTGGTCACGAACGATATGAAGATGCTCTGTCCAACGCTGACATAACCTGCCGACGGCGTTATGGCCACCAGGCCTACCACGCATCCCACGGCAGCCCCCATGGCCGATGGCTTGCGACCGCGGAGGCAATCGAAGAAAATCCACGTCATCATGGCTGTGGCCGATGCGGTATTGGTGTTGAGAAAGGCCTTTATTGCGGTGCCGTCGGCCATGAGAGACGAGCCGGCGTTAAATCCGAACCACCCGAGCCACAGCATGGCGGCGCCGAGAAGAACAAACGGTATGTTGGCCGGGGTGGAGCGGCGTGTGGACGTGCGGCGGCGTCCGAGGAATATGGCACCTGCCAAAGCCGCCACGCCGGAAGAGGCATGTACCACTATTCCTCCTGCAAAATCGACCACGCCCCAGCGCATGAACAGTCCGTCGGGATGCCATGTCATGTGGGCCAGCGGACAGTATATGGCCACGAAAAAGAACATCATGAAAAACATGTAGGCCGAGAACCTCACGCGCTCGGCAAAAGAGCCTGTGATTAGCGAGGGGGTGATAATGGCAAACTTCATCTGGAACAGGGCAAAGAGAGCCAGCGGGATGGTTGCTCCTCCGAGTGTCTTGCCGGTATCGGTGGTATATACCGAGGCGCCTACGCCGTCGAGCATGAAGAATGTCAGCGGATTTCCTATCACGCCGCCTATGTCATCGCCGAAGCACAGGCTGAAACCGAACACTACCCACATTACCGATATGACTCCCATGGCGATGAAACTTTGGAGCATTGTCGATATCACATTCTTGGCGCCGACCATTCCGCCGTAAAAGAATGACAGGCCGGGAGTCATCATAAGGACGAAAATGGTGGCTGTGATGAGCCATGCCACATCGGCGGCACTTATAACGGAAAAGTCGCACTCAAACGAAGGCTCGTCTGTAAACAGGCCGGTGACGGCGGTAAGTGCCATGGCCGTCATCAATATAATCCATCTTTTTTTCATAACCATTATATATATGTTTGTATTGTCATCGCAGCCCCTTTCCGCATTATTGCCGCCGGTTTATAACGGCATCATGCGGGAATTATGGTGCAAAATTACAACATTATGACATGAAAAGATGCCTGTTGTCCGGCATATTGTTGTTTAAATCCGATGTATTGTTATATAATTATTGGTATCAGTCTTGTTTTGTTGCAATGTGTAATCGGTGTGCCTTGTTTGTTTTTTAAATTGTAAGTTGGGTTGTGCGTGCTTTTCTTTCTTTTGTGGTCAGCCGTTCCGATGGATTAAATACTGGGTCAATGTAAAAAAGCGGTTGTTAAAAAGGAGAAAAAGGGAGAACTTTGCCGAATGAAACAATGGCAAGTATTACGGACAATATTTCCGGAATTTATAACAGAGAATTTTGAGTTTTTTGATTATAAGGAAAGCGACAATCAACTGGACTACAGGCTTGATGAGCGCGGTTATATGTCACTCGAGGATTACAAGAAAGGGACAGTCCGCGAATATGGATTTACAGACGAGCGTAAAATACAGGATTTCCCCATACGCGGCAAAGCGGTTTTCCTGCATGTGAGGCGCAGGAAATGGCGAGATACAGAGGCTGGAAGCATATTCACCTACGACTACGACATGACGGAAGAAGGCTCACGCCTGCCCCCTGAGTTCGTAGCTTTTTTAAAAGAAGCGGATTGAGTCAACACCCGAAAGCATCCGTTCCATAGGGGCGCACTATGGTGTAAACGGGGCCAATCTGTCAAGGCAATACAAGGAAATGTTCAGTGACTACCGAAGCTGTAAGCAGCTTGACCATGCAGGGGAATATATTCTGTATCCTCAGAATATCGGTCCTAATCTCGCCATTGATGAGTCATCTCTAAGTTGCGGCGAGCTTTATACTTTCGTTACCAACCGCGACGCTCATGGCGGCAAGGGAGCACTGGTTGCCGCCATATGCGGCACAAAGGCCGAGGCCGTCATGGCCGTTCTTGAAAAGATACCGCTTGTAAAGCGCAATACCGTCAGAGAGATTACACTGGATCTGTCATCATCCCTGATGCTCATAGCCCGGAGGTCATTCCCCAAGGCAACTGTCACCAACGACCGCTTCCATGTCCATAAACTCTATTATGACGCCATCGACGAACTGCGCATTTCCCTGCGATGGACGGCCCGCGACATTGAAAACGATGAAATGGCACGCTGTCGTAAGGAAGGCGTGGCTTATGTCCCGTTTCGCTACGCCAACGGTGACACTGGCAAGCAACTGCTTGCCAGAGCAAAATACATCCTCACCAAACACGCCTCGAAGTGGACACACTCACAGCGGTGGAGAGCCGACATCATCTTTGAGTTCTACCCGGAGCTGGAAAAAGCCTACGATCTTGCTATGGATCTGACAGACATTTTCAATCAGAAAGTAGATAAGGATGTAGCACGGCTAAATCTTGCCCGGTGGTATAACAAAGTGGATGAAATGGACGGAGGACAGTTCCGCACAGTCACCGAGACTTTCCGCAATCACTATGATACTATCCTGAACTACTTCATAAACCGGTCCACAAATGCAGGAGCAGAATCGTTCAATGCCAAAGTCAAAGCATTCAGAAGCCAGTTCTGGGGAGTGACGGACATTCCATTCTTCCTTTTCCGACTGTCCAAACTGTGTGCCTAATATTTTTTTACTCTCGGAAATTTTTAACACTTCAACCGGATTTTGCTGCTGACCCAGCATTTCTTGAATATATATATGTTATAGCGACAAATGAGTGGTAAGTGTATCGGTCGGAAATAATGGGTCAGCGGATTTTTCCGGTGGGCGGGAGAGAGTATCAAGAGTATA
>NZ_BEWV01000215.1 GCF_002933775.1 Prevotella sp. MGM1 | reverse complement strand
GCGGCTTTTTTCGCGACGGGATGCCTGTTGGAGTGCGTTCGGTTGCCGATCGCGTTGCGTTCAGCGTCCCGTTGCATGGCATTTAGACGCTAAATGCCATGCAACGGGACGCTGAACGCAACACGTATTTCGGCTTGGTGTGGGTCGTTTGGTGGGGAAAACAAGTGTGGCTGATGTATGGCGTTGATACACAGGCGGTTGTGCTGAAAGGCTCGTAATTGGCTTATTTTCGACCGACGGGTCTATATTTTCAGAAAATCGAAATATGAACGCTTGTTTGTCAGATTATTTCCTGCGTTTTAACATTTATCGCTTTGAGGCGTTCGGAGATGTGGCGGAACGCCCGTGTAGCGGAGCCGTCACCTTTGTCCGCACATTCCGTATTTTTTTGTTTACGTTTGTTTTTGATCCGATAAATACGTTTGTCTTTTTTTCGATAAAATTTTGATTTGATAAAGACATGGCCGGAGACAATTCCGAAAGTTTGTGAGACACAGGGAATAGTCTTGTTCGGCGGATAAGCCTATCTTTGCGTCTGATATATAAAAGAAGATACAACATGAGACACAAGTTATTGCTTATTATTCTATTCATCGCCCTGCCCTTTTTGACATGGGCCGAAGAGGCTGAGCCCATGCGCCGTCCGGTAAGCGCGGACAACCCTATGTTCATCATCCATATAGACACATGGAACTGGCCGGATCCGCAGAAGATAATAAACCTCGTTCCCGAAGATCTGAAGCCGTGGTGTGTATTCAACATCTCGTTGTCTGTGTCGCATAACGAGACAACCGGTGAGTTTAATATAGTGCCCGATGGTCTTGAGACGGCGCGCTCGTGGGTGCGTACGTGTGCCGAGAACAGGGTGTGGTGCATGGTGCAGCCGGCGAGCGGGGCGTTCTCGCATCTGCCCGACAACGAGATGGAGGTCTACGAGGAGTTTTACCGCGAGTATCCCAATTTCATCGGTTTCAACTACTGTGAGCAGTTCTGGGGGTTCCGCTCGATATTCTCCACCGATCCGCTTAAATACGGTGTCGATGTGCCGGTGCGCCTGGCCCACTTTGCAAAGTTGATGGATCTCAGTGTCAGGTATGGCGGCTATCTCACGATAAGCTGGTGCGGCGGTATATGGCATTGGGACAGCGACCCCCTCGCCATGATGAAACGCGACAAGAATTTCCTTGAAGCCTGCAAGGCGCATCCCGATAATCTTATAATGTGCTACAAGTATACTTCGGCCGCATCGTGGTATAACAACGAGAGCCTGTGTCTCGGCACGTTCATAAGCGGTCTTACCAACAATTACGGCATACGGTTCGACGAGTGCGGATGGGCGCTGGACGAAGAGAGGAAAGAGACCTATCCAACGGCGGCAGGCATAGCCCCGGTGCTTGAAAACATACAACTGACCGGTATGACTGTGATGGACGGTCCCGAGTTGATATGGAGGCAGTGCTTCTATGAGAACGGCACGAGGCAGACACCAGACGGGT
The DNA here is from genome assembly GCF_002933775.1 of Prevotella sp. MGM1. Taxonomy (GTDB): domain Bacteria; phylum Bacteroidota; class Bacteroidia; order Bacteroidales; family Bacteroidaceae; genus Prevotella. The sequence continues at coordinate 78,660 of NZ_BEWV01000215.1, read as the reverse complement.
ATACGTCGCGCCGGTGGGCCAGATTCTCGCAGTTCGACAATATATGGGTCGACATGTACCGCAAGATTCTCGACGGCACACTGCGCATCCCCACAAGGAAGGAAGTCATAGGCCGCACGCAACTCGCTCTGGTGAACGACGTGAACACAGGTTCCACGCAGGATATGTATGCCACGCCCAACTCGCTTTACGACGGACTGTACAAGCAGGACGGCGAGGGCTCGCTCGATAAGAACACCCTTTGGTTCAAGAAGACGGGCCGCTACGGCGCAATACCCATCGTGCCGGGATTTTACAACAATACGGATGACGTGAAAGAGATACCCATCCGCCTGCGTACTTCGGGTTATGCCGCTCGTTGGAAGTCGGTGCAGGCCAAGGTGGACGAGATAAACAAGTACGCTCCCGAGGAATATGAGGGCAATCTGTTTGCCGGCCGCATGAAGAACGCGTGGGTCACATACTATCCATACCGCTACGGAAAGACGGCCTGGGCTAAGATACCTTTCAAGTATAACACATGCGACAGCATGCGTATCACATATTCTGAATATTCATCGGGACTGATACATGAGTATTCCGACCATGTGACATTCTATCTCAACAATTACCGTGTGGACACTACGGATGTAAAGACAGACGAGCTTCGCATATACGGCAGCACGGCAGAGCCTGTCATGACATGGAAAGACCGTGGCGCTCATGTCCGTAGTACGGTGACGGCGGAGTGGAAAGACGGCGTATATATAATAAAGGTGTCGCACAACGGGGCTGTGGAGCTCGACGTGAAGTGTGCCGGCAAGGCTACGGGGCGTCTGACAGACATACCACGTGCGGATATCGTCGAGCCGGCTGTCCCTCCCGTATACATGGGTCCTCGTCAGTATGAGGGGGAGTGCTTCGATTACAAGAACGTGGGGCGTTGCGTGACAAACGGTGTGAACAGCGGTGTGAAGGGCTACACGGCGCAGGGATATATGGATTTCGGCACCAAGTCGACAGCCATGGTGAAGGACACCGTAAATGTTCCAGTGGCCGGGAAATACCGTTTTACGTTCCGCTACCGTGCGGCTGATGCCGACGTGATGCACGTGTTGCTGTATCTCAACAGCACCGGCAACGCCGGAAACCAAGGCCGCATAAGGTTTACAAAGACCGGAAACGAGTGGCTTACAGTTTCGAAAGAAGTGGAGCTTGAACAAGGTGACAATGTCTTTTACCTTCGTGCGAACGCCACCGTGGCCACCCCGCAGCCGTTGCTGATCGACAATGTCGTGGTAGAACTGATAGAGGAGACGAGCGGAATAGACGGTGCCGGAGCAGCTGAAGGTATGAAAAAATCCGGCCGTTACTATGATCTTACGGGGCGCAGGGTAGTCAATCCGGTAAAGGGCGTGTATATAAAAGACGGTCGAAAAACAGTTGTTAAATAACGGTTGAAATACAAATACAAAACTCTATGAGACATAAGATAAAGCCTGTTACATCGCATGGCTTTATCTTTGCCGTGTCGGAAAATGAAAATTTTTACCATAACTATTATTATTAACATTTAAAACATTAAAGTATGAAAAAGAACCTTTTACTAAGTCTCGGCTTGTTCTTTTCCGCATCATTCGCGTGGGCGCAGGCTCCGCAGGTGATGTTTGAGGGATTCGATGCCGAACAGACCAAGGGAGACACCGAGGTCGGTTGGTATGAGTTCGTCAACAACATGGAAGGTGATGAGCGTAATATCGAAGACGGTGCCATGCATTTCTACAACACAATGGTGGACACTACCGACTGGACCCGTGCCATCAAGTTCAGAAATCTTCCCATCAAGGAACAGACATCCTATCGTGTGTCTTTCGACCTCTGCGGTTTGAACCAGTATACCATAGACGGCGAGACAATGATAAAGTCGAAAGCCCGTGTGGCCCTCATGCAGGGTCAGGAGAATGGCGACCTGCCATTCCTTGGAAAAGACAACGAGCAGTATACTTATGATATTTCTTATTTCCAGGAGCCTGGGACCGGCTATCGTAAGTACACCATGATGTTCTTCTATGCTCTTGACGCAATCCAGCAGGAGTATTATAAGGAGCATCCGGGCAAGGTTGAGGAGCTTGTGAAGAAGTACTTCCTTACCTTGAACGTGTTCTCTCCCGGTGACTACTATATCGATAACGTGCTTATCGAGGAGTCTGAGATTGCCGGTGTTACATTCAGGGATGACATAATCCGCGTGGACTTCGGATACGATACCAATATCAAGGATTTGGTGAAAGCAAACAACGGCCGTATTATTCTGCCCAACGATTGCGTGACATTGAACATTGACGATCAGGATACAAATCCTCTTTCTGTCGAGTTGCTTGACGATGGCTTCCTCTATATATTCTGCGACGATGTTTATCCGAGCGGCGAGGATTCAAAGGTCATCGTAAGTTTCAAGAACCAGGAAGGCGCAAACCAGATCCAGTATAAAGGCAACAAGCACCCGCGTGTACACGAGGGTGACGTAGTCGTACGTGCGTTCAGCAATGAGGTCGGCCGCTATGACGCTGAGATAGCCGATGTATACTCTTTCTGCTATGATACTCCCATATTGGCAAAGGCTGACCCGGAGAACGGCGCTTTCAACCTGCCGAACGCAACTACGGACTTCACTCTGACCTTCAATAAGGTCGTAGACTGCTCTAAGATCGAGGCTACTCTCACAGGTGACAACGGATTCAGCGAGACATTGACCGTTACTCCGGCAGAAGGTATGGCTGCCACTGTTGTCTTCAAGCGTCCTAATACTACCGAGCTTGTGACAGGTGAGTACACCCTGCATGCAACAAAGATATATCCGGAAAGAATTCTCGGTGACGATATTTACGGAGAGGAAACAATCAAGATGTATTTCGGTGAGGTGGAAGCTGATCCCAATGATGTGGTACGCAATATCTATACCGACAACTTCAAGGAGAAAGGCGCGAACTATATTCCGGAAGGTTGGGAAGTGTGCAACGATAGCGGTGATCCTATCCCCGTAGGTAGCGCCGGCTCAGGTCCGCGTATATTCAACTTTACAGGCGGTGGTAATTTCAGTCATGCGCTGTATACCCGTGCATACCATTGCCAGTATGGACAGGCTGATGACTATAACATAGCATTGGAAGAGGGCGACAAGTATCAGCTTACGTTCAATGCATGTTCTTGGAAAGGTCAGAATTGGATGAAGTGTGTTGTTATGGCTCCGAGTGGTGAAATAGTAGCGGAAACTATTGAGGAATGTCTGCCGAACGTGAACGGTAATACCGGTGCCTCGACAGGGGATTGGACCAAGTTTACGATTGACTTCAAGGCTCCTGAGACAGGAAACTATACATTTAAATGGATACCTTGCGCACAGGCAGGCGAAGAAGGTTCTGATTGGCATGAGGTAATGTTCGGAAATATTCGTCTCGACTATGTTCCCTCATCTCCCGCAGCCCGTTACGACGGTATGTTGAAGCTGGCTCTTGACGAGGCTAAGGCTTGCCGTGACAACAATAACGGCGACCGTTACCTCGGTGAGGCTTGGACTGCTCTTGACAACGCTATACAGAAGTATGACGGAAAGCGCTTTACCGCTCCTTCTGTTTACGAGGCTGCCGTTGCCGAACTGAAAGAGGCTGTCGATGCTCTGAACAAACACGTATCTCTCGTCAATAATTATGACGGCTTGATAACAGGCGATAACAGCGCTCAGGCTATGGTTGACAAGTATGCCGAGACTAAGTTCAACGCAACTGACTACTATAAGAACCTCGTAGAGGTGAACGGTAAGTATACAGGCAAACTCTTGACGGACGATGCAGAACTCGAAACAGCGATTGCTGAGTTGACAAGAGCTATCAACTTGTGTAAGAACATGTTCACGGAGGCTAATGTAAATGAAAAGGGTATCGGCTCACAGACCGGTACATCAGGTGTGGCTGCTCTCACAGAGCGTATCCGTGCGGGTATAGCCGTAGCCAAGAAACTCGGTGTGGCAGAGGACGCTCCTGTAATCGTGGAGGCAAACAAAGCGCTGACAGACGATGACGCAGTGGCCGAACTTCTGAAGCACAGTATCAAGGAGAAACTCTATACAATTCTTAGCGATGCCGACAATACCCTCTTCGACACCAAGGTTGACGAGGTTACATTGGAAGAGTACAAAGACTCATTCGATATGACAGTGTTCGTTAAGAACCCGAACATCTATATAACCATTGATAACCAACTTGGCTCGGCAAACGACATTATAGTAAATCCTGATGAAGAGACATTCCCCGGTTGGACGGTTACTCTCGGTGAGGGTTGGCAGGCAACTGCGTCTACCGGTTGGGGTTGGACGTTGAGCGAAGAGAACCCTTATGTTGACGCAATGGTTCAGAACTGGACAAAAGAATTCCGTGCAGAGCAGACAATAACAGACCTGCCGGCAGGTATCTATACTATAATGGGCGGATTTGGCGAGCGCGAGACCGATGCAGGTGACTTGAACAACCATTTCTTCATCAAGACATCGGCAGACGAGGCAGATCAGACGGTTCATGCTCCGGTTATCGGACAGTCGTTCCCGTACAGCAACCTCGCATTCACGAATGTAGTAATTACTGACGGTCAGCTCACTCTCGGTGCTTTTGCAGCCAATGGCTCTCACGTATTCTTCAATAACGTTCAGTTGTTCATGACCAACAGCGCTGAGGGCTTCGACTATGCTTCTGCACTGAAAGAGCTTGTAGACGGTATCGACTCTGTTGAGGCAGGAAACAACAACGCAGTACGCAAGGTTGAGCTTTACGACCTGAACGGACGCCGCATCGTTACGGCCAAGAAAGGTCTGAACATCGTGAAGAAATACATGAACGATGGTTCTGTACGCACTGAAAAGGTTATTGTGAAATAACATATTTTAGGATAGTATTTATTTACGGGCGGACATGCGCAGGCATTGTCCGCCCGTATTTTTTTGTGCAAAAAAAGAGACGTGCTTGTTTTGAAACGAATAGAAAGAAAAAAGAGACGTTTATGAGACGTCTTTTATATAAAAAAATGATACCTTTGTGAAAGTAAATCTATGGCATATTTTATTATTAACGTAAAACAAATCATATTTATATGAAACGGATATTGTTGTCTATTATCGCCTTTTGGTCGGTTGCGGTTCATTCGTCGTTCGGAATAGTTCAAAATCCTATGTTGTGGGCCGATGTTCCCGACCCTGATGTAATCAGAGTGGGAGATTATTATTATCTGGTGACCACGACAATGCATCTGATGCCCGGTGGGCCGATAATGCGTTCGAAAGACCTCACGAACTGGGAGACCGTAAGTTATCTGTTCGACAGACTGGAAGACTCGCCCAAGTATGACATGCGGGGCGGTACGGTATACGGTCGCGGCCAGTGGGCAACATCGCTGAAATATCATAACGGAAAGTTCTACGCCCTGTTTGCGCCCAACGATAATCCGGGTGGACAGACTTATATCCTTACAGCCGATGACGCTGCCGGTCCGTGGAAGCTCGTGTCGCGCATGAGACACTTTCATGACGCGTCGCTTTTCTTCGATGACGACGGACGTGTGTACGTGTTTTACGGTACGGGACAGATACAGGAACTGCTCCCCGACCTAAGCGACGTGAAGCCGGGAGGAGTGAGCATGACATTATTTAAGCGCGATGCGGAAGAAACAGGCCTGCTCGAAGGCTCACGGGTGATAAAGCACGACGGGAAGTACTATCTGCTGATGATATCGTGGCCTAATGGCGGCAAGCGCCGTCAGGTGTGCTACCGGGCAGACAAAATCACCGGACCATACGAGAAAAAAGTCATATTGCTTGACAACTTTGCCGGTTTCCCATACGTAGGGCAGGGAACAATCGTTGACGGCAAGGACGGAAGTTGGAATGCCGTAATATTCCAAGACCGTGGCGGAGTGGGGCGCGTGCTTACGGTGATGCCGTGCCGCTGGACAGACGGTTGGCCGATGCTTGGCGATGAGAACGGCAAGGTGCCCATGGCTGTGAGCGGTGAGCCGGCATCGCTGGTAGAGTCTGATGATTTCGAAGCCACGAAGTTGAAGTATTGCTGGCAGTGGAATCACAATCCGATAGATGCCGCATGGTCGCTGACGGAGCGTCCGGGATATCTGAGATTGAGAACAAACCGTGTAGTAAGCAATCTATACGAGGCTCTCAATACCGTTTCGCAAAGAATGGAAGGCCCTCGATGCTCAGGTGCCGTAACGATAGATCTGTCGCACATGCAGGACGGCGACCGATGCGGATTGGCTGCGTTCAACGGCCATTCTGGAATACTGACGGTGAGCAAGGATGGTAAGCGTAATTACCTTACAATGTCTTCCGCAGTGGTCAATTTGTCTGATAAAGACAAGAAGGTGGAAGGCGTGGATGAAGAGACATTGGAGCGTGTGGAAGTGGACGGTAATATCATTGAACTCCGCATAGATGCCGACTTCACGCTCGGTAAGGATATTGCCACATTCTATTATAAGACATCCGCAGGAGAATGGAAAAGCATAGGAAAGCCTTATAAAATGCGGTTCGACTACCGTCGTCTGTTCATGGGCACCCGTTTTGCCATATTCAATTATGCCACAAAGAAAGCCGGAGGATATGTGGATGTGGATAAATTCACGTATAACCGTGAGCCTAACTTTGACTCGAAAGTTATTTCGGCAAGCCTGATGGAATGTACCGATGAAGCTCTGACAAATGTGGGAGGCAATAAATTCCCGAGAATAGACAGCGAACGCCGCGGGTGGTTCCGTCTGCATGCTCCGCAAGCGAAGAGGGTGCAGGTGGATATAGCAGGCAAGAAATACGATATGCGGCGTGACGCCTCCGGCACATGGCTTGGTGTCACGGATCCGCTTGTAGTGGGATTTCATTATTACTTTCTGATAGTAGACGGAGTGTCCGTGATAGACCCGGCAACCGATACGTTTTACGGATGTTGCCGTCAGGCCGGTGGAATAGAGGTTCCGGAAGGCAAGGAAGGTGATTATTATCGTCCGCAGGCCGGTGTGGCCAAGGGGCAGGTACGTTCGGTACAGTACTGGTCGGATGCGAAGAAAGAATGGCGCAGGGCAATGGTATATACACCTGCAGAGTATGAGAAAGGAAAGAAAAAGTACCCGGTACTTTATCTGCAACACGGAATGGGAGAAGATGAGACCGGCTGGTCGAAGCAGGGAATGATGCAGAACATCATGGACAATGCCATTGCAAAAGGAGATGCCGTGCCGATGATCGTGGTAATGGAAAGCGGAGACGTGGAACAGCCTTTCGACTTCAGGAACGGAGGTCCCAACACACAGGAGCGCAGTAGCTACGGGGCATCGTTCTATGGAGTGATGATTAAAGACCTTATACCTTACATCGATACCCATTTCCGCACGATAGCCGACAGAGAACACCGTGCGATGGCCGGACTGTCGTGGGGAGGTCATCAGACATTTGACATCGTGCTTTCAAATATAGACAAGTTCGCTTGGATGGGCGGATTCAGCGGCGCGATATTCGGATTGGACATCAAGAAGAATTATGAAGGTCTGTTATCTCGTCCCGATGAGTTCAATAAGAAAATACATTATCTGTTTCTTGGTTGCGGCAGCGAAGAGAATATGGGAACAGCGGCTCTTGTTAAGACATTGACCGATGCCGGTATAAAAGTAGACAGCTATACGTCGCCCGGCACACATCATGAATGGCTCACATGGCGTCGCTGCCTGAATGAGTTTATTCCCAATCTGTTTAGAAAGGCATCGAAATGAGACTAAAACTGTTTGTTTTCCTATTATTGTTGCCCGCATGTATGATAAAGGGGCGCACTTTCCATGTGGCCAATACGGTTGTCAGTCACGATAAGAATGAATCAGTATCGGTATGTAAAGCCATAGACGCTTTATGCGCCGATATAGGAAAGGTGACAGGAACGCATCCTGAAATAAAGGTCGGCAAAGCCAAAGGCGCACGTATAATTATCGGTACTTACGGAGAAAGTAAACAGATTTCCGCACTTGTGAAAAAGGGAGTGTTGAAAGAAACGGATCTTAAAGGCCATTGGGAGAGTTACGTGATAACCGTTACCAAAGATAAAAATCCATGTCTGGTGATAGCCGGAAGCGACAGGAGAGGAACCATTTACGGTATATATGAAATATCGAAACAAATAGGAGTGTCTCCGTGGTATTGGTGGGCGGACGTGCCTGTGCGCCATAATGAGAACGCGACAGTGGATTATGATTATTATATATCGGGAGAACCTTCGGTTAAATATCGCGGTGTGTTCATCAATGATGAGGACTGGGGGGTGAAGCCTTGGGCATCTCACAATTATGAAAAGGAACTGGGCGATATCGGTCCGCGCACTTATGCCAGAGTGTGTGAACTGTTGCTCAGATTGAAGGGAAACATGCTTGCTCCGGCAATGCACTCATGTACAGGAGCGTTCTATTCTCATCCGGAAAGCAAACTTGTGGCAGACTCTTTCGGAATAATCATCACTACTTCGCATTGCGAACCGCTTCTTCTCAACAACGCGGCAAAGAGCGAGTGGGACTCCAAGCGTGACGGCGAGTGGAACTACAAGACGAACAAGAACACCATAATAGGAAAATGGGAAGCAAGGCTCGGTGAAGCGGCACGTTTTGAGAATATCTATACACTTGCCATGCGTGGCGTACATGATGAGGGAATGCGCGGCAATCTGCCCATGGAGGAACGTGTACGGCTTATTCAGCAGGTAATCGGCGACCAACGGGAAATGATAGCCAGACATACGGGAAAGAGCATTGCCGATGTCCCGCAGATATTCGTGCCATATAAAGAGACAATGGATATATATGAAAACGGACTGTGTGTGCCTGATGATGTCACGCTTGTGTGGGTTGATGACAATTACGGATACATGAAACGTGTGTCTGACGAGAATGAGAAAAAGCGCGGCGGACGTGCGGGAGTGTATTATCACTTGTCGTATCTTGGCGCACCGCACGACTATCTGTGGCTCAACACGACGGCTCCGGTTCTCATGTATGAAGAATTGAAAAAGTCTTACGACTCAGGTGCGGACAGGTACTGGCTGCTTAATGTAGGCGACATAAAGCCTATGGAGATGGGAATACAGACTTTCTTCGACATGGCCTGGAATTTCTCTTCGTTCAATATCGTGAATGTGAACAATCATCAGGCGGAGATGCTTGCCGGAATATTCGGAAGTAAATATAAGGATGAGTTTCAAGCTGTCCTTGATGAGTATTACAGGCTGGCATGGATACGCAAACCGGAATATATGGGTTTTGAATATGAATGGGATGACGCCGCACATACGGGACTTCGCGATACGGATTTCTCATTCGGCAATTACCGTGACGCGCAAAGACGTTTGGCCGACTATGAGGGACTATCAAACAGGGTGGAGATGATGGCTCGTTCGCTCGGAGATGACAATTCTACCCTGAAAGAATCATTCTTTCAGTTTATACAATATCCCGTACAGGCCGCATATCAGATGAACCGTAAGTTTCTCATGGCCCAACTTAATCATGAACTATATTCCGCGGGACGGTATGCGGAAGCGAACTGGTCTGCAAGACAGACGGATATGGCATACGACAGTATACGGTCGTTGAACGGTAGATACAACGGTATGCTTGAAGGAAAATGGAACGGCATGATGAGCGTGCCTCCCGGATTTTGCGCATTATACCACAAAAAGCCGAATGTGGCTTATACGGATGGAGAAGAGGAGAAGGTGCCGGGCGACATTTTGGAATATGACAGCGAAGAAAAGGCTGGGTTGAAGGGTTGCCATGTGGTAGATTTGGCCGGTTACGACCGTAAGACAGATGAAGTGAACATAATAAAAGGCATGGGTTATGACTGGCAAGTGGTGCAACTCGGCCGGCCGGGTGCCACGCCAAAGGAAATAAAGGGACAAACCGTTCCAGCGATAGAATATATATTCCCTAAGGTGGATCGGGATTTTATAGACGTGATTGTATATACGGTTCCGTTCTGGCCTCTTCATGCCAAGCGCGGCAATGCGATAGGCATATCGGTGGATGGAGGCGAAAAGAGTATTTACGACAACCGGTTTGAGGAATATTCACGCAGATGGAAAGATCAGGTCATGAAGAACGGAGCGGAACACCGCGTGACATTTGCTGTGGATAAGACACGTCCTTATCACACGTTATCGTTTTTTATCGGTGACTCCGGACAAATGATAGAGCGGGTAATCATTGATTGGGGAGGACTGGAACAATCTTATATAGGCCCATCGGGTAAATAATGACGAAAAAGTAATGTAATGAAACAATTGAAAAATAAGATTTTGTTGTTGGCGCTTGGGATGACAGCATGCTTTACAGTATCAGCCCAGGAACACAGACTGTGGTATGGCAGGCCGGCAGAACATTGGCTGGAGGCATTGCCGGTGGGTAACTCTCATCTCGGAGCCATGATTTATGGCGGCACTGATACAGAGGAAATACAGCTGAACGAGGAAACATTCTGGGCGGGGTCGCCATATAATAACAACAGTATGGAAGCGAAAGGGCATCTGCGGGAAGTGAGGGACCTTATATATGAAGGTCGCGAGAAAGCCGCCCATGAACTTTTGGACAAGTATTTTGTGAAAGGCCCGCATGGAATGCGTTATCTGACATTGGGCAGTTTGAAACTAAACTTGGGACATGATAGTGTGAAAGAGTATTATCGTGATCTTAATTTGGGAAGCGCCGTGTCGACAACACGTTATAAACATGACGGAGTGAAGTATGAGAGAACGGTATTCGCGTCTCTTTCCGATAACGTGATAATAGTGAGATTGAATGCCGACAAAAAAGGAAAACTTAATTTTAAGCTGTTTCATGACTGTCCTTTAAAATCCGATGTGTCAGCAAAAGGAAATGAACTGACAGCCACAATAAACAATGCAGGACAGGAGGGAATAAGAGGAGGACTGACAGCGGAACTTCGTGTGCGTGTGGAGAGTGACGGTAATGTAAACGGTCATGGTGGATATATAGATATAAAGGAGGCTTCCGTGGCAACACTTTACATAACAGCCGCAACCAATTATGTCAATTACCATGATGTGACTGGAAATCCGACCTTAAAGAACGACAATGCGTTTAATGCCATAAAAGGATTGTCATACAAGCGGTTGCAGAGACGTCATGTGGATAAATACCGTGAACAATATGACCGTGTGTCTCTGACTTTGGAAAAGTCGGAGAACTCATTGCTGGAAACAGACAAGAGGCTTGCCGCTTTTGCGGATGGCAAAGACATGGATTTTGTTTCGTTAATGATGCAATACGGTCGTTATTTATTGATATCATCATCGCAAAAAGGAGGACAACCGGCAAATCTGCAAGGTGTATGGAACCACAGGATGAATGCTCAATGGGATTCCAAATATACCATCAACATCAACACGGAAATGAATTACTGGATTGCCGATGTCGGAAATATAGGAGAAACATCCGAACCGTTGTTTTCAATGATAAAAGACCTTAGTGAGACAGGGGCGGAAACAGCGCGGGACATGTATGGCTGTAACGGATGGATGGCTCATCATAATACCGATTTATGGCGTATAACGGGAGTTGTGGACGGCACGACATGGGGAATGTTCCCTACCGGTGGCGCATGGTTGTCGACGCATATATGGCAGCATTATTTGTTTACGTGCGACCGCAGTTTCCTTTCTGATAACTATGAAATAATGAAGGGGGCGGCAGATTTTCTCCTTGATTATCTTCAAGAACATCCGAAATATGGATGGCTTGTAACCGTGCCGACGGTATCTCCCGAGCATGGACCAAGGGGAAAAGGAACAACCGTGACGGCCGGTTCGACGATGGATAATCAGATAGTTTTCGATGTTTTGAACAATATGCTTTGTGCAATGGATGCTCTTGGAAAGAAAGATGAGGCTTACGCGGAAAGATTGCGTAAGGCCATAGAGCAGCTACCGCCCATGCAGATTGGAAAATACGGGCAGTTACAGGAGTGGCTGCACGATGCGGATGACCCTAAGGATGAGCATCGGCATATATCCCATTTGTATGGGTTGTATCCGTCAAACCAGATTTCCCCTTACAGTAACCCTGAATTGTTCACTGCCGCAGCCAATACCTTGAAACAGCGTGGGGATATGGCTACGGGGTGGAGTCTTGGTTGGAAGATAAATTTCTGGGCACGCATGCTTGACGGCAATCATGCTTTCCGTATAATAAAGAATATGCTTCATATTCTTCCGGATGACGGCAAGATAAAGGAATATCCTGACGGTCGTACGTATCCTAATCTTTTCGATGCTCATCCACCTTTCCAGATAGACGGTAATTTCGGCTGTGCGGCAGGTATTTGTGAAATGCTTATGCAGAGTCATGACGGTGCGGTACATTTATTGCCGGCATTGCCGGATGCGTGGAAAGACGGTGATGTAAAAGGGCTTTTGGCGCGTGGAGGTTTTGAGGTGGATATCAAATGGACAGATGGGGAATTGGATAAAGCCGTAATTCTTTCGAAGTCGGGTGGTGTGTTGCGCCTGCGTTCTTATGCGCCGTTGAAGATGAAAGGACTGTGTGAGGCAAATGGTGATTGTGCCAATCCGTTGTTGAGGAAAGCCAATATAAAGAAACCGCTCACATCCGGGGAATTAAACGATTTCAAGACATTACCGATACGGAAAGTATACGAATATGAAATAAAAACCGAAGTCGGCAGGTCATATACGATACAGCCGGCAAACAAAAGGTAAACATAGAATAATTATGAAAATGAAAAAGGTTTTTTGGCTTTCTTCTTTAATGTTGTTTTTGACTGTTGCGACAAGTGCAGGCAGCAGAACGGAAGAACGTAAATTGCCGTGTGGATTATTGGATGGTTTTACGGAATGGGACTATTCCGTATGTTTGCCCGATAGCTATGATAAAGAGAAAGACAGGACATACCCTGTACTTTATCTGCTTCATGGCGGAGGATGCCCGCATACTCAGTGGGAAGACAACGGACATCTGTCTGCTTTGGTTGACGAACTGGTCGCAAGCGGAGAGATGGAGGAGATGATTATAGTATGTCCCGAGGCCAATAAGCATCGAATGAGTTGGGTGAATGACGAGGTATGGCCTTATGAGGATTTCTTCTTCAAGGAATTTATTCCACATATAGAGAACACATTCCGTGTACGTGCCGATAAGTATTCGCGTTATATAGGCGGTTTTTCCATGGGAGGCGGTGGAGCCGTAGTTTACGGCCTGCATCATCCCGAGATGTTCCGTGCCGTTTATGATATGACCGGTTATCTCCGTCGCCAGCCGCTTGATTTCCTTAAGAGCGATCCTTTGGGTGAGTGGCGCCAGCAGGCTGTGGAGCGCAACAATCCTATACGTACTGTTATGGAAGGTTCGAAGAATGATATTGACAGGTGGAAAACCGTAAGTTGGTTTATAGATTGCGGTGAGAATGATTTTACTTTTGATGCCAACAAGGATTTTGTGTCGGCATTAAAAGAAAAGGGTATTGTGTGTGATTGGAAAACAGGTGAAGGGAATCATAATTGGGATTATTGGCAAAAAGCATTACGCCGTGCGCTAAAGGTAGTAGGTGGAGCTCCGATATCTGCCGCATGGAATGTGCGAAGGGCTGAATATCCGTGTGTAACAAAAGACCACAGAGTGGTATTCCGCATGAAAGCGCCAGATGCCAGGCATTTGGTTGTCGACCTTGGCCGTCGTTATGAAATGTCAAAATCGGCAGATGGATATTGGACTTGTATAACCGACCCGCAAAGCGAAGGCTTTCATTATTATTTTCTTATCGCGGACGGTTTGCGTGTCGCCGATCCCAATAGCGAGACATTTTTCGGATGCAGCCAGATGGCAAGCGGTATAGAAATACCGTATTCGGAAGATATTGATAAGTTTGAGATGAAAGATGTCCCTCATGGCGATGTGCATAGAATACGTTATTATTCGGATGTAGAGAGAGCATGGAGACGGATGTATGTATATACCCCTGCCGGTTATGAAGAAAATGATAATCGTTATCCGGTTTTGTATTTGCAGCACGGTGGAGGTGAAGACGAGCGTGGATGGAGTCATCAAGGACTTTGTGATATAATCTTGGACAATCTTATTGCCGAAAAGAAAGCGGTGCCGATGATTATAGTCATGGCAGATGGCAATACGAAAGATTTTACGGCAGAACTTTTACAATGTGTACGTCCGGTAGCGGAAAAGAGATTTCGCATTAAGGCAGGACGTGAAAATCGCGCTTTGGCCGGTTTGTCTATGGGTGGAATACAAACATTGTCTACAGTTGTCAGTCATCCCGATGATTTTGCTTATGTAGGCGTATTCAGTTCGGGGTGGTTTCGTACTTCCCAGTCTTTCATGGCTAATTCGTCAGGCGAGCCATATTATAAGATTTTGGCGGAACTGCCGGATTATTACAACAAACAGTTCAGGCAGTTATGGTTCTCAATGGGTGGAAAGGAAGATATAGCTTATGAGAATTGTAAAGCCATGCTTGGGCGTATGGACGGAATCGGCATACGTTATACTTATTACGAATATCCCGGAGGCCACACATGGCCTGTGTGGCGTGAGAGTTTATGGAAATTTGCGCAATTATTATTTAAATAACACGATATGAAAAAATCTATATTGATAACAGCTTTGGCGATGACCGCAACTATTGCGGGTGCTCAGAACCCCATTGTTCAGACACGTTATACTGCCGACCCGGCTCCAATGGTGGCAGGTGACAGATTGTATCTTTATACCAGTCATGACGAAGCCGGGGCTGATTTCTTCTGGATGTATGATTGGAGATTGTATTCAACCGAAGACATGGTGAACTGGACAGATCACGGAGTGCCTTTGGGGCTTGGTACATTCAGTTGGGCTGATGATAGGGCGTGGGCTGCGCAGTGTATAGAACGTGATGGTAAGTATTATTGGTATATATGTGCCCATTCGAAGATTACCAACGGTATGGCAATCGGAGTTGCGGTGGGAGACACTCCGACCGGGCCGTTTAAGGATGCCATAGGCAAACCGCTTGTTGATAATGGCAGTTGGGACAATATAGACCCGACTGTGATGATAGACGATGACGGACAGGCTTGGCTGTTCTGGGGCAATCCCAATATATATTACATACGTCTTAACCGTGATATGATTTCATACAGCGGGGAAGTGGAAAAGATAGAACAGACGGAAGAAGGTTTCGGTGCTCCGGGTATGAAACAGAGGAAGAAGGACGTAAAGTATAAAGATTGTTATACGGAGGGGCCTTGGTTGCTTAAACGCAATAAGCTCTATTACTTGCTTTATGCTGCTGGTGGAGTACCCGAGCATATAGCTTACTCCACGGCAAAGAAACCTACCGGCCCGTGGAAATATCGTGGTGAGATCATGCCTTTGTGCAAGACCGGTTCTTTTACTAACCATTGCGGTGTGGCAGATTTCAAAGGACATAATTATTTCTTCTACCATACCGGAAAATTACCCGGTGGCGGAGGATTCGGACGTAGTACGGCTGTAGAAGAGTTTAAGTACAATTCCGATGGTACATTCCCTGTAATCATGCCTACTGACGAAGGTGTTAAACCGATAGGTGTTTTAAATCCGTTTATAAAGACAGAGGCTGAGACCATAGCTTTTTCAAAAGGAGTGGAAACAGAGAACAACGATCGTACAGGTGTATATGTGTCAAACATAAATAACGGTGACTGGACGAAAGTGCGTGAGGTGGATTTTAATAAAAGGGAATATAACAAGTTTATTGTTTGTGCAGCCTCTGCCTTGAAGGGTGGTACTATTGAAGTTCATGCAGATAGTATAGGCGGAACCTTGATAGCGGAAACAGCCATTCCTCGTACCGGTGGTTGGGAAGAATGGAAAATCTTTGAGGCACCGGTGAAAAATAAGATTAGCGGAAAGCATGATATTTATTTCGTTTACAAGGGATATAAGGGCTGCAAGTTGTTTAATTTCGATTGGTGGAAATTTGAATAAGTATAATAATAATGACGTGGTTTTTGGAAATAATGAGGCTATTGCCATAGCCTGCACTGTTGAGTGTATAAAACAATTTGTTTATGGCAGTGGACACATGTCAAATGTCAATCGACTATTGTGAACATGTTTTAGCCGGTCATGGCTTTATTCTGAGTTCGTGGAACTAACGTTATAATAAATGAAGTAATATATGAAAAAACTGTTTTTGATATCTTTGTTGGTATATGTTCCTATGTTTTTGTTTGGGGCGGAATATGTTGTAAACAGTCCTGACGGACGGATTGCGGTTACTGTTTCCGATGAGAACGGCACTCCTCAGTATGAGGTTAAATACGATGGCAAGACTTTTATCGGTAAATCCTTTTTGGGCTTGATTACCGATATCGGTGATTTCAGCCGTGAGCTGATGTTGAACGGTTCGGAAAGAAAAACAATAAACGAAAGTTACGGCTTGCGAAACATAAAGCAAAGCAATATAAATTATTCGGCCAATGAAATGATTTGCCGGTTTGATAAAGCCGGCAAACAGGTAATGTCCGTTATATTCCGTGTCAGTGACCGTGACGTGGCATTCCGTTATACGCTCAATGCGCCGAAAGGAAAATTCAGTTGTGTGATAAAGGAGGAAAAAACATCCTTTGATATGCCAGAAGGCACGACAACATTCTTGTGTCCTCAATCAAAGCCAATGACCGGATTTGCCGGAACGGCTCCGAGCTATGAGACAAGGTATGCCTGTGATGAGGCGACCGGAAAGAATGGTTGGGGATTTGGATATACTTTCCCATGCCTTTTCCGTAATGGCGATAACGGATGGACACTGATATCCGAGACAGGTACGGACGGCGACTATTGCGGATGCAGATTGCTTGGCGGACCGAATGGTAATTACAGAATAGGCTTCCCGATGGCCGAAGAAAACAACGGTTGGGGAGATACATCCGTACAGATGGCTTTGCCGGGTGAGACGCCATGGAGAACGATAACAGTGGGTGCGACATTGGCAAATGTGGTGGAGACTACTGTTGCGTGGGATTTGGTGAAACCGAAATATTCTACGGAATATAAATATGAGTACGGTAAAGGTACTTGGTCGTGGATTATAGGCATGGATTCCAGTTGTAATTTTGACGAACAGCGTCGTTATATCGATTTTGCTGCCGCTATGGGATACCGTTCTGTTCTTATAGATGCTCTTTGGGATGTTCAGATTGGTTATGGGCGAATAGAAGAACTGGCCAAATATGGAAAGCAAAAAGGAGTGGGACTGTATCTTTGGTATAACTCTAACGGTGCATGGAATCATGCTCCGCAATCTCCGCGTGGCATAATGAATGATCCTATTAAACGTAAGGAGGAGATGCGGTGGATGAAAAAGACCGGTATACTTGGAATAAAGGTTGACTTTTTCGGTGGAGACAAGCAATCGACAATGCAACTTTACGAACAGATACTTACGGATGCCAATGACAATGATCTGCTCGTAATATTCCATGGATGTACGTTGCCTCGAGGATGGGAACGCATGTACCCCAATTATGCGGCAAGTGAGGCTGTTCTCGCAAGTGAGAACCTTCATTTCTCGCAAGGGTTCTGCGATGTAGAGGCCCATTGTGGAACGATACATCCGTTTATCCGAAACACAGTAGGTTCGATGGATTTCGGAGGCTCTACGCTCAATAAGTTTTATAATGCCAATAATAAAACTGGCAGCCGTCGTGTGACTACGGATGTATACGCTCTTGCCACGGCCGTGCTTTTCCAAAGCGCCGTGCAGCATTTTGCCCTTGCTCCCAATAACCTCGATGATGCCCCGTCATGGGCGATAGATTTTATGAAACAGGTGCCGACAACGTGGGATGAAGTGAGATACATCGACGGCTATCCCGGGCGTTATGCCATAATGGCTCGCAGATCAGGAACCAAATGGTATATAGCGGGAATAAACGCAACGGGTGAGACAATGAAGAAGACTTTGGAGTTGCCGATGTTTGAAGGTGGTGAGACCGTAAGCCTTTATATGAACGATAAGCTCGTGACAGCAAAAATATCGAAGAAAAAGACTTTCAGCGTCAGCATACCGAATAATGGCGGGGTAGTTATTGTGAGATAGATGCGATATGTTATGTATTGCAAATAATATAGGAACAGAATAAAACAACAATGATGATAGGAAAGATGCTTCTGGTGTTCATTGTCGCGGCATTGGTTTCGGTGCGGTCGTCAGCACAGTCATGGACGGCAGATAACGGCAATGGGACATACACAAATCCGTTGTTTTACGATGAGTTCTCAGATCCGGATATCATTCGTGTCGGCGAAGATTATTACCTTGCCGGAACGACGATGCACTGTTTGCCGGGACTTATTGTCTTGCATTCGAAAGATCTTGTGAATTGGGAACTGGCAAGTTACTGCATGGATAACTTTAATCTTGGAGACCAGTTTAGGCTTGTCAATGGTAAGGAGTCTTATGGACAGGGAATATGGGCGCCTTGCATTCGTTATCACGACGGTAAGTTCTATGTATTCTCGAATATCAATGGCGTAGGAATGCAGGTTTTTATTTCCGACAATCCCAAAGGGCCGTGGGAACACAGGAACATGGGAGGAAACATTTATGACCTCAGCGTTCTTTTCGATGATGACGGCAGGATATATGCGGTGCATAAGTATGGTTCCGTTCAATTGACTGAACTGAAATCCGATCTTAGCGGTATAGTTGAGGGTAGTACCCGCGAGATAATACCCGAAGGGAATGCCATGGGTGAGGGGCATCATATATACAAAATAGATGGTAGGTATTATATCATCAGTGCCGACTATTCTCCGATGGGACGTATGCAATGTGCGCGTTCAGATAAAATAGATGGCCCTTACGAGACTGTTACTATATGCCAGCGCGAGTCTTTCGGAACCCCTATCGGGCACATGGTTCACAATGTGGGGCTTGGACATCCTGTTCCTGGTGACGGATTTAAATTCAATGTCGGAGGGCAAGGCGGCAATCGTCTTGGGTGCGCTACCGTGCATCAGGGTGGAATAGTTGATCTCCCGAATGGAGAATGGTGGGGCATATCAATGCTTGATTTTACTTCCGTCGGTCGTACGGTGGCTCTTTCTCCTGTCACTTGGAAAGACGGATGGCCTTATTTCGGAACAGAAGGTAATCTCGGACGTGTACCGCGTACATGGTTTAAACCCAATACGGGGAAAACTGTTGCTCCGCATGCGCCCTATGTGCGTAATGATGATTTCGATGGAAAGAAATTGCGTGAGGTATGGCAATGGAATCATGAGCCTGTTGCCGGTATGTGGAAGTTGTCAGGTGGTAAACTGCGTTTGAATACCATGCCGGCCAAAGATTATCTTTGGGCGAGAAATACTCTTACTCAGCGTGGCATAGGTCCTGTTTCCGCGGCTACGGTGGAATTGGACTTCTCACATTTAAAAGATGGGGATATTGCCGGGTTGGGATTGTTGAACATGCCTTACGCATGGCTTGCTGTGGAACGAAGTGCGGGAACTTTTGTTTTAAAGGTGAAAGACCAGAACGGTGATAAGATATCCCAAGGCGTATCGTTGTCTCCCAAGTCTGCTGTCTATCTTCGTGTGACGGGCGATTTTGATAAAGACGTGGCTCATTTCAGTTATAGTACAGACGGACGTAATTATACAAATATAGGGGAAGAGGTCTTGATGCCATATCAATTGAAGACATTTCAAGGTACCCGTTATTCGCTTTTTGCATATAACAGGAATGGAAGGAATGGCGGTTATGCCGAATTTGATAATTTCAGTATCGTAGAGCCTTTGGCGGATCGAAGGGCTAATCTGCCGATTGGAAAGGTTGTCATGTTGACAAATCTTGGTAATGGAAATCGAATGATGGCCATGAGACACGGTATAGTTCATGGTGTGGCTCGTGGTTCTAAAGATTATGATAGTGATGCCGTATGTTTCCGTGTTCACGATCGTGGCAACGGGCGTGTGGCGCTTGAAGCCATGAACGGAACGGGTTTTATTACTGTTGTCGGAGAAGGGCTTTCCGCGGATGTCAGATTGATGGAAAAAGAGACAGCCGGTAGCTTGTTCTTATGGCAGGATATGTTGCGTGACCAGTGTATGTTGATGTCAATGCGTACTCATCGTTTTGTCGGCTGTGAGCCTACAACCGGTGAACCGTATTCAGCCGACAATGCCGGAACGACTCCCGACCGTAAGGACGGAACTGTGTTTAAAGTGGAAATTAGAAACTAAAACAAATACAAATTTATGAAACGACTTACTGTTTTTCTTTTCTTTTTGGCGCATATAGCGTTTAGTTTTGCTGCCGAACGGTTCATAATATTCACGGGGCATGGTGATGCTCTGTCATTGAACAATGCGACGGTTGGTTGCGAGAGCGGCGAACATAAGAGTGTGCGGATTGCCATGGATAATTTGAGGTGTGATTTAGAAAAAGTCACAGGTGTAAAACCGTCTGTGTCTGCGGACGCTCCCCGAATACTGATAGGTACCTTAGGCTGCAACAGCCGGATAGATAAGTTGGTGAAGCAAGGCTTGCTTGGCGATCTTAAAGGCAAAACAGAGAAATATGTAATAAAGACAATAGGCGATCAACTTGTCATTGCAGGTAGTGATAAGCGTGGCACTATATTCGGTATCTATGAAATGTCACGGCAGATAGGTGTGTCTCCTTGGTACTATTGGGCTGATGTGCCTGTTGAAAAACATGCCGACTTGTACGCGGTCAGAGGAGAATACACAGATGGTGAACCTGCCGTGCGTTATCGCGGACTTTTTCTTAATGACGAAGCTCCTTGCCTTACATCGTGGGTGAAGAATACTTTCGGCACCAATTACGGAGATCATCGTTTTTATGAGAAAGTATATGAGCTTATCCTCAGATTGAAAGGTAATTTCTTGTGGCCGGCCATGTGGGGTTGGGCTTTTTATGCAGATGACCCTGAAAATTCAAAATTGGCGGATGATATGGGTATTATTATAGGTACTTCACATCACGAACCGATGGGACGCAATCATCAGGAGTGGGCACGCAACCGCAGGAAATACGGAGAGTGGAACTATCAGACTAATCAAAAGGTTTTGGACAAGTTTTTCACCGAGGGTATAGAAAGGATAAAGAATACTGACGATATCGTCACCATTGGAATGCGTGGCGACGGTGATGAGGCCATGAGTGAAGAGGCTGATACCAAATTGTTGGAACGTGTTGTGGATAATCAGCGTAAGATAATCAGCAAGGTGACCGGTAAGCATGCGTCGAAAACACCTCAGGTATGGGCTTTATATAAGGAAGTTCTTGATTATTATGACAAAGGTATGCGTGTACCTGACGATGTCATAATGCTTTTGTGCGACGACAACTGGGGTAATGTCCGCCGTGTTCCTAATGCCAAAGAGAGAAAGCATAAAGGAGGCTGGGGGCTGTATTATCATGTGGATTATGTAGGTGCGCCACGAAATTCAAAATGGATAAACGCCACTCCTACACAGAATATGTGGGAACAGTTGACACTTGCTCATCAGAACAGTCTTGACAGATTATGGATATTGAATGTCGGAGACCTTAAACCCATGGAATACCCAATAACACTGTTCATGGATATGGCATGGAATCCTGATGTGATAAAGACAAAATCAAACGGTTGTGAAATGGTAGCCGATGTGGAATCTCATACGCTCGAGTTCTGCCGCATGCAGTTTGGTGATGCTCAGGCCGATGAGGCTGCCCGTATTTTAAATCTATGTTGCAAGTATAACGGACGTTCAACGGCAGAGATGCTCGATGCCAAGACATATAATCTTGTTTCGGGAGAGTGGCGCAAGGTCGCTGACGATTACATGCGTTTGGAGGCGGAAGCCCTGAGGCAGTATATCACTCTTGACGAACGGTACCGTGACGCATACAACGAGTTGGTGCTTTTCCCAGTTCAGGCCATGTCAAACCTGCATCAGATGTATTATGCCCAGGCAATGAACAATTATCTTTATAAGAATAATGACCCTGAAGCCAATGTATGGGCAGACCGTACGGTTGAGGCTTTTCGACGTGACTCACTTCTTTGTGCTGCGTACAATAACGATATAGCGGGTGGAAAATGGCGTGGAATGATGACCCAGAAGCATATCGGTTATAAATCATGGAATGATAATTTCAGAGCGGACATTCTTCCTAAGATATATCGGATCGAACCTGCATGCGGTGGGTTTGTCTTTGAAGCCAAAGACGGTTATGTAGCTATTGAGGCTGGACATTATTTCAGTAGTAAATCGTCGGATGGTACGTCTTGGACTGTCATTCCAGACATGGGGCGTACACGTGGAGGCATTTCGCTCATGCCCTATGACAAACCGGCCGATGGCGCTGTGCTTACTTATAAGTTCCGTCTTGATAATCCTGCCACAGATGATGCCGAACTGCATGTCATAGTGAAATCAACGCTTGATTATCTCAATAAGGGCGGATTGGTGTATGATGTATCCATAGATGGCGGTAAACCGCAATCAGTAAACTTCAATGCGCGTCTCAACGAACATCCGGACAATATTTATTCGGTATATTATCCCACCGTCGCGCGTCGTGTTGTTGAGAGTAAGGTGTCGTTGGGGCGTCTCGGAAAGGGTGAGCACACCGTTACGTTTGCTCCGAAAGACCCGGCCATCGTGCTTGAAAAACTTGTGATAGACCTTGGCGGCTATCGTCCCGGTTATCTGTTCGGTGACGAATCTCCGCATTCCAGACCGTGATGATATGATTGTATCTGATTTTTAAGTTGTAAAGAATATAAGAATAACAGCATTATTATGAAAAAATTGCTTTTATCGGCGGCAATGCTTCTCGCATCGATGGGCTCACAGGCTCAGACCGCCACATTCAAGTATTTCAAGTATGACGGAAACGATGCGCGTTTCGATAAGAAGTATGACCCGTCAAGTCAGTATTTGAACCCCGTTTTGGCCGGTTTCTATCCCGATCCGTCGATGTGCAGGGTGGGAGATACATATTATCTTGTCAACTCTTCGTTCTCGTTTTTTCCAGGTGTACCTATTTTTACGAGCAAGGACCTTGTAAACTGGAAGCAGCTCGGTCATGTTCTTGACCGTGAGAGCCAGTTGCCGCTCGACAACCAGAAAGTATCCGGCGGAATTTTCGCGCCAGCCATCACTTATAATCCGAAGAACAAGACGTTCTATATGATAACGACGAATGTAGGCCGGGGCAATTTCTTCGTCAAGACCCAAGACCCAGCAAAGGGGTGGAGCGAGCCGATTTATCTCAAAGAGGTAGGAGGTATAGACCCGTCTTTCTTCTTCGACAAAGACGGCAAAGGCTATATCGTGAATAATGACGAGCCTGTCGGCGGCCATGACTATGAAGGCCAGCGTTCGATATTCATCCATGAGTTTGATGTAAAGAACGATAAGGTTGTCGGCGAGCAGAAAGAAATACTCCGAGGCGGAACACATGTAGATAAAAATCCTATCTGGATAGAGGGTCCCCACCTCTTCCGTGTCGGCAAGTATTACTATCTCATGTGTGCCGAGGGCGGTACTTGCGAGTGGCATAGCGAGGTTATTCTGCGTGCCAAGAATCCGATGGGACCTTGGGAGGAGTTCGGCGGGAACCCGATACTAACCCAGCGTACAGGTCTTGACCCCAATCGTCAGGATATAGTGACGAGCGCAGGCCATGCGGACATCGTCCAGACGAAGAAAGGCGACTGGTGGGCTGTATTCCTCGGATGCCGTCCCTATGAGGGCGACTTCTACAATACGGGTCGCGACACATATCTGTTGCCTGTCACTTGGAAAGACGGTTGGCCCGTGATATTGGAGAAGAACACAGCCATCCCCACTGTAAACGATAAAGCGGACATCATCCCGACGGCAGATAAGACACTTACCACGGGTAATTTCGGATATACGGATCGTTTTGACTCGCAGACGCTTGATATCCGTTGGATGTTCCTGCGCAACCCGTCGGAGTTCTTCCGTCTCGATAACGGCCTTGTGATAAATCCCAAACCGGTGAGCATCACCGAGCGCAAATCGCCTTCGGCAGTGTTCTGTCGTCAGCAACATACTGTTTTCTCTGCCGAGACTCAGGTTGATTTCACTCCAGGCTCGGATAAGGATTTTGCCGGATTTACATTATTGCAGAACGAGGAATACAACTTCACTTTCGGCAAGACATTGCTTGGCGGCCGTCCTGCCGTCGTGCTCACCCGTGCCGAGAAAGACCGTGTCGTTGTCGGGTCGGCATTCATTACCGGCAATGCTCCGGTGAAGTTGAAGATAGAAGGCCGTGGCCGCTACTATGATTTCTACTATGCCGAGCAAGGTAAAGAGTGGCAGCTTATCGCCCGTGGTGTGGATGCAGTCAATCTGAGCACCAGCCGTTCCACCGGTTTCATTGGCGCGTGCATCGGTCTGTATGCCACGTCGAAACAGTAAATACGGTAGTCCCGTATCATTAGTATTTCGTGTATCGCAGGATTAACCTGCGGTACACGGAGTAAACTGGAGTTAAAGCGTCGGTAGGCTTGTTTTCCGATATGAGTGTTTAAACAAAGAATATTATTATGGTTATCTTGTCAATGTCAGGCATTAAAACGTCAATTAGTACTTTCCGATATTTTAAGGCGTACGGTTTCCAATGTCTGCGAAAGTACTGTCACGAAGCGTTGTTAAGCGTTTTGTTTTTTTGTACAGCGTCTTTTGTCTGCAATAAGGCATCTGCCGGTGTCGTCTCGCCCAATGGGAGAATTGTGGTCGAGGTGCAGGGCGACACGTCGTTGGCGGTGAAATACATCGACGGTAAATCGGTCTGCCGTGCATTCACGATACCGTCTCTTGGTGTAGCGGTCGACGGTAATTCCGAAAGCGGCCGGTGGCGGGTTGCCGGCATGAAGTCTTCAAGGCCGCTCCATGAGTGCTATACCATGCAGACCGGTAAGCGTTCAGAATGTGTCAACGAGGGTATAGAGTACATATATGCCTGTTCTTACGGTACCGACGGCCATGGCAGATTGGCTCTGAGGCTGTATGACGATGGTATCGCGTTCCGGTATGAGATAGACGGGCTGGCCGGCAGCGTTGTCTACGATGAGTTTACGACATACCGCATACCAGAGGGCGTGGAACGATGCATACAGCGTTTCGACCCTTCATACGAGAACTTCTTTCCTAAGACCACATCTGGCAGGGAGAGTGCCGCCCATTCCGCTTACCCTGCTTTACTGCGGTTTGCTCCCGAATGCTGGGCGTTGATAACCGAGGCCGGTATCGAGCGTTGTCATGCGGCCTCGTCGTTGACAAATCGTGCCGTGCCGACTGATTATAAGGTGACCCTTGCCAGAAACGACCGTGCCGTGACCGGAGATTGGGTGTCACCGTGGCGAGTCATCATTATGGGGCATCTCGATGATGTGGTGGAGTCCACTCTTGTCACGGATGTCTCCCGTCCTGCGGAAAAAGGAACAGATAACGGGTGGATAAAGCCCGGTGTCGTGTCGTGGATTTATTGGGCGCATAATCATGGTTCGAGGGACTTCATGCTTGTAAAGCAATATATAGATCTGGCTTGTGCCTTGCGACTGCCGTACGCTTTGATAGACGCCGAGTGGGACGAGATGTCCAATGGCGGAAATATCGACGACGCTATAGACTATGCCGCGTCAAAAGGCGTGAAGCTGATGATTTGGTATAACTCGTCTACGGCATGGGTGAACAACGGCGCTCCAGGTCCTTTCTACAGGCTTAACAAGCCCGAAGACCGCGAGCGCGAGTTCGCGTGGCTTGAAAAGAAAGGCATCGCCGGTGTCAAGATCGATTTCTTCGACGGCGACACACAGCCCACCATGGAGTATTGTATGGATCTGCTCGAATCGGCCGCACGCCATAATCTGATGGTAAACTTCCACGGAGCCACCATTCCGCGGGGCTGGCAGCGCACTTATCCCAATCTTATGTCGGTCGAGGGAGTGTATGGTGCCGAGTGGTATAACAACCGCCCTGTGCTCACCGACCGTGCCGGTGTGCATAATACCACATTGCCTTTTACCCGCAACGTCGTCGGCTCTATGGACTATACACCGTGCGCTTTTTCCGATTCGCAACATCCGCATATCACCACTCACGCCCACGAGTTGGCCCTGACCGTCGTTTTTGAGTCGGCATTGCAGCATCTGGCCGACAGGCCGGAGAGTCTGCTCGCGCAACCGGAGGATGTCCGCAATTTCTTCTCTTCCCTGCCCGCGGCATGGGACGACACAAAACTTATCAGCGGCTATCCCGGCAAGTCGGTGGTTATGGCCCGTCGAAAGGGCGACAACTGGTGGGTAGGTGTCCTTAACGGCCTTGATGTCTCGCAAGAGATATCATTCAATTTAGGCTTTTTGGGTGTTGGCGATTATGAACTTGTGTCTTTTGAGGATAGTGGCAGCACCGGTGCTCCGTGGCGAATATCACGCAGAAAGGTCTCATCCTCGTCTTCATTGTCATTGTCCGCCTTGCCCCGTGGCGGGGCGGTGTGTGCCGTTCGTAAAGTTAAATAGCTTATATCGCAAAGTCGTATTGAGATATTCTGTTTGGTAATGTATATACTATACATGTAGGAAATGACGATTAATTAATTTAATATATAGTAATTATGAAACATTTGTCATTTTTCATCCTGCTGCTTCTGGCAGTGCCGGTCCTTGCCCGAAGCGGGCGGACGGCAAACATCGACAAACCCGATTATCTGGCGTTGCCGTCGGATGGGGTCACCATTATGCGCGTAAAGACGACGGACAAGGCCACCACGCTCTATTTCCATGCCGTGGGTGACAGTGCGTTTAGTTTCAGTATTCCGTCATGCAGCTATCTTGTCGACGAGTCGGGCAGGCGCTATAAGATGACGGGATGCAAGAATGTAGAGGCCGGCAAGGATGTATGCCCGGGAAAGAAAGGCTTGAAATTCAGCGTGTCTTTTCTGCCGTTGCCCGACGGCACGGAGCGTTTCGACATGATAGCGGAGATATTTGTGAATGCCGGAAGATACTATTACGGTATCCGTGAGGGCGGGCTGCCGTTGCTTGGCGGTAAGCGAACGAAACAGGGCTGTGCGTCACCTGCTGTTGCCAAGGTATTCCCCGATGATGTTTTCATGGCCGACTCGATGATTGTCTCCGGCCGTTTTCACGATACCGGCAATTATTCCGTTGGCGGTTTCCGGCTGGAACTGGCGGAATATCATGATTGTATAGACAGCGTGGCAACCAATATGAAGTTCGGTTATACGATTATTGTCGACAGTACGGGATGTTTCAGTGCCAAAATACCGGTGCTGGGACCGTCATGGACATCCCTGTATGCCTTAAAACCGAAGTCACCCGAGTTTTTGGATAAGCCGTTCACTTCCGCCACTCACTATGCGCCTCAGGCAATACCCGTGGTGCTCTATCCGGGAGACAATCTCCACATGGACATATACGACTATGCCGGCGGTGACAGGCGGATAGAGTATAAGAGCGGGAAGACGGATTTCGGCAAATTGCTCAACAACTGCCCTATGGTCGCGTGGCTATATACCGGAACGACGGATGCCGCTAAGGCAGGGAAGTGCGCAGGCAAAGAAACTGCTGAAAGGCGGATGGACATATTGGACTCCCTCGCCCTTTATCTTTCGTCAAAATACAGGCTTGGCGATGTAGAGACGCAGATGCTGCGCACGGAGTATAATGTAGGATGCGCAAGGGATGCGGTCGATGAAGCCAACCGGGTGGCAAACAGGATGATAAAGCCTTTTCTGGGCGGCGGACCGAAAGTACGGACTCTTTCCGACACGTTGCCATATATCATCAGGCATTCGGGTTATGATGTCATTTCGCGAGTGAAAGCGTGCGACAACACATTCCTCGTCGTACCGTCATATAAGCCTTTCATGCGCGAACTGATGGCCTCGTCGCTGAGCCGTTACGGCAGTTTGGCGTGTGAAAATGACCGGTGTGAAACTAAGGAGGAACGCATCTTGTGTGCTGAAAATAAGGTTATGGGGGCAATAAGGGCTTTCCGGCATAAGCCCGCCGGCACCGACGCTCTTTTCGAACAGGCATATCTGATGATGAGTTTCAGGGATAAGAACAATTTGTTACCGGGTGTGCCGGATGCCAGACTGCTTGAAATGAGAAGCCGTCGGATAACCCTTCCCGTGTTCTCCGGTATGCTGAAACTTGCTCGTGAGCACTTCTTTGCGGCGGAAGAATGATATTGTTGTTATGTAAAATCCGTATATATAATAAGGCGGATGCCGTTCGTTTCAGTACGTCTGGCATCCGCCTTGTTTTTATTTCGGCACTGTATTGTCAGGCTTTGCGTGCCGCCTCGTTGAATTTTTCGAGCAGCCATTGTTTCTGTTCGTCGAGCGTCATGTGGCTGTTGTCCAGTTCGATGGCATCGTCTGCCTTGCGCAGCGGCGACACATCGCGGTGTGAGTCGATGTAGTCACGTTCCTGCACATTGCGCAGTATGCTGTCCAAGTCGGCGTCCATGCCTTTTGCTTTCAGTTCGTCATAGCGGCGTTTGGCCCTTACTTCGGCACTCGCCGTGACGTAAACTTTCAGTTCGGCATCGGGAAACACCGTCGTACCGATGTCTCGCCCGTCCATCACCACGCCTTTGTCCTTGCCCATTTGCTGTTGCATGGCCACGAGAGCCGAGCGCACGAACGGCAGCGCCGCCACCGGACTGACACGGTCCGACACTTCCATCGTGCGTATGTCACGCTCCACGTTCTTTCCGTTCAGGTATGTTTCGGGCAGGCGTGTATTCTCGTTGAGCCTGAAAGATATGTCGATATCCGGCATCCTGCTTTCCAGTCCGGCCTTGTCTATGTTGCCGTCGGCATCAAACATTCCGTTTGTCAGTGCGTAAAGGGTGACACAGCGATACATCGCCCCCGTGTCCACATATACGTAACCAACCTCTTTCGCAAGGTCTTTTGCCATCGTGCTCTTGCCGCACGACGAGAAACCGTCTATCGCTATGGTAATCTTTTTCATGTGTTCCGTTGTTGTCATTGTAGTGAAAAAAACTTGTTTCTTATAGTGAGTAAATATGTTTCTTGTAGTGAATGAATTTGTTGCTTATGATGGATGATTTTTTCTTATAGTGAATACGTCACGTTGAACGTCAGTGATGTGGACGATACGTGGTATTTAGCGTAGGCAACGTTCAGCTTGAACCGTTCGAGTTGCAGTCCGGCTCCGAGCGACAGTCCAGCCCCGTGACTGCTTTCGCCCTCGCTGTCGGTGATTTTCATCTCGTCGGCGCGCCTGAAATTATATCCTCCGGCAATGTAGATGTTGTCTGACAGCATGATGTCCGCTCCAAGCACTAAGTGATTGATGAGCCGCCCTTCCCGGCTGTTGAGTCTTGTCAATGTGCCGGATATGCGCAGCGGGGCGTTGCCGAGCTGCTTGCTCACTCCAAGTTGTATGTCGAGCGGGATGCTCTCGAAATCATCGTTGAAAGCTTTGACCTGTCCGCCGAGGTTTCTCGCCACGGCCGATACGGACAGTCCCCGGTCTTCGATGTAGTAGTTCAGTCCCAGATCCACGCCCATCGCTATCGAGTTGTATCCTGCTATGGTCGATGTTATCACCTTTGCCGTTATTCCTCCCGCCAGTTTGTCGGTCAGGGTGTATGCGAACGAGCCGCCTATCATTATGTCTTTTGCCGAGAATGTACCTGTCTGCACGTTGTCGGGTGTCGTTTCTTTCATGCTTCCGTAGTCCATGTATTGTGCAGACACTCCCCATGTCGCCTTGTCGTTCACTGCCTTTACGAACGATGCTCCTGCCAGCCTCACGCCCTCCATGTATGTCATGTAGTCCAGGTTGAGCGACTTGTCGCTTACGCCTGTTATCAGCGACGGATTGTGGAATATAAGTGTTGGGTCGTCTTCTATTATCGTTATGTTGTCGCCTCCGAGTGCGGCAGCGTGTGCGCTCATGGGCAACCGCAGGAAATTATAATCGGTCCGGCTTTCCTGTGCCATTGTCAGCACGGGAAAAAGCAGGGCGATTATGGCAAAAAGCACTTTTTTCATCTATTTTATGGTAATTTGTCGGCAAAGTTACGCCTTTTTGAAATATCTGCGTTAATTTTGCATCAGTAATTCGTTTTATCACTGACAATATAACGAAAAATAACTCTTTATATTATAAATACGAATGGAGATAAAGAAGAGCGTCTCGGCAGATTTGGAGAACAAGCGGCTTACGGGGTTCCTACTCGGGCTGATATTCGCTTTATCTCTTCTTTTCGCGGCTTTTGAATACATTGTGAGCGATACCTCGTCTGATGCCGGTGATACGGCTCTCGACGATATTGCCGCCGATCTCGAACTCAGTCCTGTACGTGTAGAGGAAGACATGATAGCCTTTGCTCCTGTAAAGCAGGACCCGGCGGCCGACAGGCTTCGGGTCGAAGACGATGCCGTGACCGACGAACATGCCGCCATGTCCGACAGCGAGACAGCCGCTCCTTCAGGCAATGCCACCGGCATGCTGCCTTTCATGCCGGCCGACGATGATGCGGCTCTTGCCGTTCCGCCGCTTTCTCCCGTTGCCGGCGATAATCCGGAGCATTTCCGTGTGGTGCGCGAGTTGCCGCAGTTTCCAGGCGGTCCGGTTGAGATGATGAAGTGGCTCACCCGCAATCTTAAATATCCTTCCGACGCAAAGCGGCGCAATAAGGAAGGAAAGGTCATAGTGCAGTTTATCGTCACTGTCGATGGCGTTGCCACCGATATTAGGATTGTGGCTCATGCCGACCCGGCACTCGACCGTGAGGCACTGCGCGTGATAAGGATGATGCCACGGTGGAAAGCCGGCATACAGGACGGCAAACCATGCCGGACAATGGTTCGCGTCCCCGTTGTATTTAAATTGTAATAACATAAAACCATTATCTATATGTTGACATCAGCAGAAATACTCAGCATGGTGAACGATTTCATCGACAATCTGCCATACTCCCGTAAACCCGAGTCGCTCTACGACCCCATAAAATATGTGCTCTCGCTCGGCGGCAAGCGCATACGCCCGGTGCTCATGCTCCTTGCTTACAATCTGTATAAGGACGATCCGGAAAGCATTCTCATGCCTGCCTGCGGCATAGAGACATACCACAACTATACATTGCTCCACGACGACCTGATGGATAATGCCGATGTGCGCCGCGGTCGGCCTACCGTTCATCGCAAGTGGGATGCCAACACGGCGATACTTTCGGGCGATTCCATGCTCGTGGTGGCCTATCAACGCATTGCCGCATGTGCTCCCGACAAGTTGAGGCAGGTGCTCGACCTGTTTACGGAGACGGCTTTGGAGATTGGCGAGGGACAGCAATATGACATGGACTTCGAGACCCGAAGCGATGTCAGGGAAGAGGAATATATCGAGATGATACGTCTGAAAACGAGCGTGCTGCTGGCCTGTGCCGTTAAGATTGGCGCCATACTGGCAGGCGCGTCGGATGCCGATGCGGATAATCTTTACAAGTTCGGCGAGCGGATGGGACTGGCGTTCCAGTTGCAGGACGACCTGCTCGATGTCTACGGAGACCCGGCCGTGTTCGGAAAAGCAATCGGAGGCGACATCACTTCAAACAAGAAGACATACATGCTGATAAACGCCTTGCAACTGGCAGACGGCAGGCAGCGTGCCGAACTGGAGCGGTGGATAGGCATGAAAGAGTTTGACCGCGCCGAGAAGATAGCCGCCGTCACGGCTATATACGATGAGATTGGCATCCGCCGGCTGTGCGAGGAGAAGATAAACAGTTGTTTTGCCGAGAGCGGGAAGTATCTCGACATGGTCGGTGTGGCCGATGAGCGTAAGGAGAGCCTGCGCCGGTTCACTGCCGGGATGATGAAAAGGGAAAAGTAAGACCATGCCTCACATTTATCGTGAGGCGTGCAGTCGGAAAGAAATCATTGTTTTGATATGTACTATATAGACACTCACACGCATCTCGACGGCACAGAGTTCGACGCCGACCGTGACGAGGTCGTGTCCCGTGCCCGTGAGGCCGGGGTGGGGCGCATGTTCGTTCCCGCCATAGATTTGTCGTCGTCGGTCGCTGCCCGTAATCTCGCCGCCAGCTATCCGGGTTTCGTATATCCCATGGCCGGACTGCACCCCGAGGAGGTGAAGGCCGACTATGCCACAGTGCTGGCCGGCATAAAGGCGTTGTTGCCCGACTGTTATATAGCTGTCGGCGAGGTTGGTCTCGATTATTATTGGAGCCGTGAGTACGAGAGGGAGCAGCTTGCCGCTTTCGAGGAGCAGGTGTGCTGGTCGATAGAGTACGGCCTTCCGCTGATGATTCACTGCCGCAAGGCGCAGAACGAGATGGTGGCCATGCTGCGCAGGTACGAGAAAGAACTGCCGGGAGGCGTTTTCCACTGCTTTACCGGCAATGCCCATGAGGCCGCCGAACTGTTGCGTTTCGAACGTTTCGCTCTCGGAATAGGCGGTGTGCTGACGTTCAAGAAGAGCAATCTGCCCGATGTGCTCCCATCTGTGCCGCTCGGCAGGGTCGTCCTCGAGACAGACAGTCCTTACATGGCTCCCGTGCCGATGCGCGGCAAGCGCAATGAGAGTGCGTATACGCTGTATGTACTTCGAAAGATGGCCGAGTGCTACGGAGTCGGCGAGGAAGATATTGCCCGTGCCACAACTGCCAATGCTGAGCGTATATTTCGGTTTATAGACAAATAAGACTGTCTCTTTTTTACATGTATGCGCCGGCATGCGGAACTTTCGATACTGAAATGCGTTTATTTGCTTTAAGGAAATGTCGTTTCGTATTGTCACATAACCCTCCGGAACTTCGTTCGTTTTCTTTTGTAAACATAATTCCTGCAAAACCGTTCTCTTCCGGAATGCATATTTATGCAAGACTGGATGTAAAGCGGTGTTCCGAACATTGATAAATGATATGTTTCCTGTTGTTGTGACCTTGTTTTGCCGGCAGATGATGGTGAGCGGGGCATGTTCATGTATTCGGTATCCCGTTATGTTGCGTTTAGATACCGGTTGCATTGCGTTTAGACGCTAAACGGAAGCCGTTTAGCGTCTAAACGCAATGGAACGGATAGCCGGATGTGAGTGGCAAAAATGTGTTTTTGCATAAATATCCATTCATGTATAAACGTGTTTGCGGGGCTTCACACAGTGGTGAAGCCCCGCAAACACGACAGCCGGCAAATGCCGATAAATCATAATATGTGTGCCAAAGACGCGGACGACGGTTTGTCGTGCGGCAATATCATATTTCATAGTCTTCGATTATTGCATAAATATTCATGGATGGATGCCCGTCTTGTAAATTAAATGTCATGTTGTTCTTTGTCCTTGAATTGTTCGTACCATGCAAATTTAAGGAAAAAACATGCGTCAAACAAGGATTATCGCTATATGTTTGCCGATATATCGGAAGATAAAAGAAAGGCGATAAACCGGCTTTTCCCTTAAAGAATTATAAAAAAAGCGTGTGAAATATATGAATTAGGCCGAAAAAGGATAAATTTGCACCGCAAAAAGCGTCGTATGCGGCGCAGACGCTGATTTTAGGAGAGGTGCTCGAGTGGCTGAAGAGGCACGCCTGGAAAGCGTGTAACCGGCAAAACCGGTTCGGGGGTTCGAATCCCCCTCTCTCCGCAAAAAGAAATAATCAGCTTATTTAAACCAATTCAGCTTATTTTAAGGAATGAGAAAATTAATTGCGGTTTTGGCAATTAGCGGTTTCCTTTTGTTGATCAAGGCAGACTTAGCGAGTGCTCAGGCAAGACAGGATACGGTGGAAACCGTGGCGGAAGACAGTGCGGCGGTTGTGGCACGCGACTCTTCGGCAAGCGGGATAATCAATGATGATACAGCGGACAATCTTTCGGACGACGGGCTTGAGGCGGAGGAAAGCACAGGCTTTCATACACGGCTGAAAACAAAATTCATAGAAGGTAATGCCGGTTTTATGTCTCTCGTGGCTATCGCTCTCGTGCTGGGACTGGCTTTCTGCATAGAGCGCATCATCTATCTGACGCTTTCAGAGATAAACGCCAAACGGTTCATGCGGGACTTGGAGGAGAAAGTAGCCGCAGACGACATTGAAGGCGCCAAGCAGTTGTGCCGTGACACCCGCGGCCCGGTGGCCTCGATATGCTATCAGGGGCTTGCCCGTATCGGAGAGCCGATAGACAACATAGAGCGTTCGATAGTCTCTTTCGGGTCTGTACAGTCAGCAAATCTCGAACGGGGATGCTCGTGGATAACTCTTTTCATCTCCATAGCCCCGTCGCTCGGATTTCTCGGCACGGTGATAGGCATGGTCATGGCTTTCGACCAGATACGCATCGCCGGCGATATAAGCACGTCTATCGTGGCATCGGGCATGAAAGTGGCCCTGATAACCACCATATTCGGTATCATCGTGGCTCTCATCCTGCAACTTTTCTATAATTATGTGATATCTAAGATCGAGCATCTGACGTCGCAGATGGAGGAATCGGCAATAGCCCTGCTCGATATGATAATGAAATTCAAACTCCGTCACGATGAAGAGAGCCGGTAAGACAAATATCGGCAACATGTCGGCCGATAGAATTGCCGGTCGCGTGTTTCTGTTGCTCATTGTCGCAGCGGCCGCGGTATTCGGCGCTTTTTATCTGTTCGGCTTTTCGGTGCCTTACGAGGAAAATCCGAACTACAACGCCCCTATGTTCACCGATGTACTGATAGGGCTGGCATATACCCTCGTGGTATTGGCTGTCGTGCTTATTGGGGTGTCGGTTGTACGCGACATAAAGACCCGCATGGGCGGCGATGCGGTGTCCAACGGAATTCCCTCGGCCCGCATCATGTATTCCACGGCAGGCACTTCAGCGGTTGTTTTGTTGATAACGTTTCTTTCCGGCTCATCGGAGCCCATGGAAATCAACGGCCGTATGTACGACTCTGCCGTGTGGTTGAAACTTAGCGACATGTTTATCAACACATCTGCCGTACTCATGGTCATTGCCGTTATATGTGTGGTGTTCGGCCTGTCGGGCATAGTCCGTGGCGGTCGCGGCTCAAAAAAATGTTGATCAATGTTCAGGAGACGTATTCGAAGCAGGGTGCCCGCACTCAACACTACATCCACCGCCGACATATCTTTTATGTTGCTGGTGTTCTTTCTCGTCACCACCTCGATAGACAGCGACAGCGGTTTGCAGCGTCGGCTTGCCCCGCCGCCGCAGAGTGAGGAAGAGGCCGAGCTGGTGGTCAGGCGCTCCGACATGATGAGGCTTGACATAGCGGCGGACAACCGGCTTACGTGTGACGGTGAAGACATCACGCCCGAAGAGTTGGTACGTCGGATCGAGACGTTTGTGGAAAGCAAGCGTACGAAGCACGTACTGTCGGTACACGTGGACAGAAGCGCAACTTACGACACGTATTTCGCCATGCAGAACGCCATAATGGCGGCATACAACAACCTGAGAGACAGGTATGCACGGCAGCGTTATGGACGGCCTTATGCCGAGTGCGACACTAAAGAGAAGACTATGGTGGCCGAGCGATACCCGCAGCGTATATCGGAAACGACGGAAGGGGGCGGCAGATGAGCATGTTCGACCGCCGTGAGCACCGTATGCCGGGACTGAACACCTCGTCGCTGCCCGACATGATTTTCACCGTGCTCTTCTTTTTCATGATAGTCACGACCATGCGCGAGGTGGAGATGAAAGTGAAATACACAGTACCGCAAGGTTCGGAGACCGAGAGGCTGGCAAAGAGGTCGACGGTATCCCATATATATATAGGCAGGGTCGGGGCTTCGTCCGGTGGAGGTGAGGCCGGTGCCATACGTATACAGCTCAATGACAAGTTGGCCGACGTGGATGATATAGCCGACTATATAGCGGCCGAGCGTTCGCGGATGTCTCCCGAAGACCTTAAAAACATGAAAGTGAGCATAAGTGCCGACAGGTCGGTGCCGATGGGGCTGATAAGTGACGTGAAAGAGGCGTTGCGCAAATCTTATGCTCTCAACATCGTATATTCGGGAGAACAGGAAGAGAAAGAATGATGATTTATAATAATAACCGTAATATTACTTACGGTTTTATTGCGAATATGCGATATTTGTTATATCTTTGTGCCTGTAAATATCAATTAAAATGGCAAATCAGAAATTGGATAAACTTGACAAACAAATTTTGCGTTTGATAGCCGACGATGCCAGAATACCGTTTCTGGAGGTCGCTCGGGCGTGTAATGTGAGCGGCGCGGCTATACATCAGAGAATACAGAAACTAACCAATCTCGGAATATTGAAAGGCTCGCAGTTTGTCATCGACCCGGAAAAGATAGGGTATGAGACATGTGCATATATCGGCCTTAACCTGCGCAGTCCCGAGAAATTCGACGAGGTGGTGGAAAAGCTGAGGAATATTCCCGAAGTGGTGGAGTGTCATTACACCACGGGAGATTTCGACATGTTCATCAAGATATACGCCATCAACAATCATCACTTGCTGAACATCATCCACGACAAGTTGCAGCCGCTCGGACTGGCACGTAGCGAGACGATAATATCGTTCAACTCGGCGATAGACCGGCAATTGCCGATAATGGACATACCGGTATCCGAAGAGGATGAAGACTGAATGTTTGCAGGCAATATCGACCGATATTGCCTGCGATTGTCATATATGCTGTGCGTGCCGATCGCGTTATGTCATTTTAACCTGATTGTCACGTGGCGTTTTTCGTTTTTATTCATGGTGCGGTGCCGTTTCTATTCAGGTGATGCCGGGTTGTCGCTTTATGCTTGAATGGCGGCAGTCGGGAAATGACGGATATTCGGGTTAATGTAAAAAAAGTTCTTTTTTTCCGTATTTCTCTTAAAAATAAATACTTATTTCCTTTTAATAAAAACAATTTTTTTGTTGTCTCGGCAAAATAATTTAAATTTGCACCGTTTTCGAGAATAATAATATTTAGATATGAACAAGAAGATTCTTATACCTTTGATAGGTGTTTTAGTGTTTCTCATAGGGGCGGTGGTATTCCTCGTTTTTAATCTCAATGAGCAGAAAGAGGCCAACCGCGACATGCAGGAACTGGCAAACCTTGAAAAGAAAGAGATGGAAAACGAGTATGAGCAGTTTGCCCGTCAGTACAGCGAGATGAAAGCTCAGATAAACAACGACTCTATCGTGGCACAGCTCACGCAGGAGCAGTTGCGCACGCAGAGGCTTCTCGAAGAGTTGAAGCGTGTGAAAAGCGATGACGCCCGGGAGATAACAAGACTGAAAAAAGAACTGGCCACGGTGCGTATGGTGCTCCGCAGCTATGTGTTGCAGATAGACTCGCTCAACCGGTTGAACCAGAACCTGATGGATGAGAATCACAGAGTAAAGGACCAGTATGCCGAGGCCACGCGCCAGATAGAGGGACTCAGCAACGAAAAGGCGTCGTTGTCGGAGAAAGTGGCAATAGCGTCGCAGCTCGACGCAACATCGATCAACATGGTGGTAAGAAACAAGCGTAAGAAGCCGGCCAAGAAAATCAAGGACGGCAAGACGATAGAAGTATCATTCAACATAGCAAAGAACGTGACGGCCCCTAACGGAATACGCACCATATACGTGCGTATAATGACCCCCGGAGGCTCTATACTGGGCAGTACGGGAGGTACATTCGCCTACGAGAACCGTGAGATAGAGTATTCAATGACGAAGAACATAGAATATACGGGAGAGGAAATGTCGGTCATCACGTATTGGAACATAACAAACTATCTCGAAGGCGGAACATACAACGTGAGCATATTCGCAGACGGAAACATGATAGGCGCACGCAATTTTACCTTTAAATGATAAGTAATTATTTGCCTATGAGATATTTAGCTGCATTATTCCTTATGTCGTTCCCTGTGCTGGAAGTCGCTGCCGGGCAGCCTGTCGGCATAGACAGTTGTCGTGCCATGGCTTTGCGCAACAACAAGCAGATGAGCATATCGGAGGTCAAGCAAGACATGGCGAGAAACATACGCAAGTCGGCTCGCACTAAATATCTTCCTGGAATACACGCATTCGGGAGCTATATGTATACAAGCCGTGAGATATCGCTTCTCAACGGAGACCAGAAGTCGGCATTGTCGAACATCGGAACAACAGCCGCAAACGGAATAAATTCGGCCTTGCAGAATGCGGGCGCATCCCTGACTCCTGAACAGCTTGCGGCAATAAACGGGCAACTTGGCGCTCTCGGTACAAGCATTGAGCAGATAGCGGGCGGTTTCAATGAGCACATAAACAGTGCCGCGGCAATGCTCAACGCCGGAGGCCGCAGCCTCGTGGACGCTTTCCGTACCGACACTCGCAATATCTTTGCCGGCTCGGTGATCGTTACGCAGCCGATATATATGGGAGGAAGCATCAAGGCGGTTAACCGCATGGCCGATATAGGCGAGCGGATGGCCGCCGGAACAGCCGAGGCGGTACGCCAGCAGACAATATACGACACCGACAAGGCATATTGGACAGTCGTGTCTCTCAAGCACAAGAAGAAACTGGCAGAGAGTTATCTCGCCCTAATAAAAAAACTGCGCGGCGATGTATATAAGATGATTGCCGAGGGAGTGGCTACCCGTGCCGAGGGACTTGGGGTTGACGTGAAGGTCAATGAGGCGGAAATGACACTGCTTCAAGTCAATGACGGACTGACCCTGTCGCGCATGCTGCTTTGTCAGCAATGCGGATTGCCCGTGGATACGGAACTGATAACGGACGATGAGGACAAGGATAAGATAGTGCCTGTGGCGGTTCCGGTGGAAGCAACCGCTGTTAAGACGGCGGCTGATAATCGTCCGGAAATACATGTGCTTCAGGCTATGGCAGACATGAGCAAGCAGGCGGTAAATCTGCTGAAAGCCGGAAACCTGCCGAAGATAGGGCTTACGGGCGGTTATACGGTGACGAACCCCAATGTTTACGACGGTTATCAGAAGAAATTCGGCGGAGTATGGAATGTCGGTGTGCTCGTGAGTATACCGGTATGGAACTGGGGCGACGTGGCTTATAAGGTTCGTGCGGCGAAAGGTGCGTCTGCTATTGCGGCACTTGAGGTGGCCGAGGCCCGTGAAAAGATAGAGCTGCAGGCAAGTCAAAGCGCCTTCAAGGTTGGCGAGGCGTCTAAGCGTCTGACACTTGCCGACAGCAATGTGAAGCGTGCCGAGGAGAACTTGCGCAGTGCCGAGGTGGGATTTCGTGAGGGTGTGATGCCTGCCACCACGGTGATGGAGGCGCAGACTGCATGGTTGCAGGCACGTTCGCAGAAGATTGACGCGGAGATTGATATCCGCCTGAGCGACGTTAATATGCGTAAGGCTCTCGGCACGTTGGAACAATAATCTACCAAATTTTACTAATACATATAGTTATGTCAGCAAAATCACAGCACAACAGCATACTTTATGCCATAGCGGGATTTACGGCAGTGGTGTTAATCGTGGCCTTGATAGGTTATTTTACCATTGGCGGTGAACCGGATTTCATTCAAGGGCAAGTGGAAGTGACGGAATACAGGGTGTCGAGCAAAGTGCCCGGCCGTATTCTTGAACTGCGTGTGAAAGAGGGCGACTTCGTTAAAGCGGGCGATACGCTGGCCATTATAGACGCTCCCGACGTGCGGGCGAAGATGGAGCAGGCGCAGGGGGCGGAGAATGCCGCCGCCGCTCTTGACGCAATGGCAAACGCCGGAGCGCGCGCCGAGCAGGTGCGCGGGGCATATCAGGTGTGGCAACAGGCTCGTGCCGGACTGGATATAGCGCAGAAATCGTATGAGCGTATGCAGCGTTTGTTTGATGAGGGAGTGATAAGCGCACAGAAGCGTGACGAGGTTTACGCCAATTATAAAGCTATGGAAGCGCAGGAGCGGGCTGCTAAGAGCCAGTATGACATGGCTCGTAACGGGGCGAGAAAAGAAGAGAAGATGGCTTCCGCGGCACAGGTGAGCCGTGCGAAGGGAGCTGTCGATGAGGTAAACTCGTATATAAGCGAGACGGTTCAGACTGCCACGGCAGACGGTGAGGTGACAGATATATATCCGAAGGTCGGTGAGCTGGTGGGTACAGGCTCGCCGATAATGACGATATCGGTGATGAACGATATGTGGGGTACGTTCAATGTACGTGAGGATCGCTTGAAAGGCATGAAGGTGGGAGAGGAGTTTACGGCCTTTGCTCCGGCATTCGGTAAAGATATTCGTATGAAGGTATACTATATCAAAGACGAAGGTAGCTATGCCGTATGGAAGGCGACGAAAGCCAACGGGCAGTACGACTTGAAGACTTTTGAGGTGAAAGCCCGTCCCGTTAAGGCGGTGGATGGTCTTCGCCCCGGTATGTCGCTCATCATAAAGGATTTGTAATCGGCTGTCAAGGGGCTTTGTTATGAGTGTGGCGGGATATATTAAAAATGTGCTCATGGTGTCGCGGCGTGAGGTTGGCATCATGGTTTCAAACCCGATGTATTGGTTTTGCATGGTGGTATTCCCGTTGCTGACCATGTTTTTCTTCACGTCGCTCATGGATTCAGGCCAGCCCCAGGACATGCCTGTGGGTGTAGTGGACCTTGACAATACCTCAACCAGCCGCAAACTGATACGCAATCTCGATGCTTTCCAGACCAGTAGGGTCGTTGCACGCTATGAAAGCGTGGCCGAGGCTCGCGCTGCCATACAGCGAAACGAGATTTATGCGTTTATATACATTCCGAAAGGTACGGCAGGCAAGCTTTTGTCGAGCCGGCAACCGAAGATTTCTTTCTATTACAGTTTGACGTCGTTGACATCAGGGGCACTGCTGTTTCGTGACTTGAAGACAATATCCACACTTGGTTCGGCATCGGTGGCACAGGCAGCCATGAGCGCGAGGGGATACACCCCTGAGCAGATAAAGACATTTTTGCAGCCCATACTGATAGATCTTCATCAACCGTCGAACCCATGGACGAACTATAATGTATATCTTAGTACGGTGCTTGTGCCGGGTATGATAATGCTGTTCGCCTTTCTGATAACGGCCTATTCGCTCGGAACAGAACTTAAATTCTGCCGTTCCAAGCACTGGCTCGCTTTGTCCGGTAATAATATGCCGGTGGCAATGGCCGGTAAAATAATTCCTCAGACCATCGTCTTTCTTGCCGTCACATACGGATATATGTATTATGTGTATGGCATTCTCGATTTCCCGCATCCGGGAGGTATGGTGCCTATTGTGATTTCGGGACTTCTGATGGTGCTTGCCTCTCAGGGGTTCGGCGTGTTTATATTCGGTCTTATGCCTTCATTGCGCCTGTCGATGAGTACCTGTTCGCTTTGGGCTGTGCTCAGTTTCTCCATGGCCGGCTCTGCGTTTCCCGTCATGGGCATGGACGGGGCGTTGCAGTCTCTGTCGTGGCTCTTTCCGCTGCGTCATTATTTCATGATATACCAGCAGGCGATATTCAATGGCTTCCCGCTGGTCGATGCCATGCCGCACATAGTGGCTCTTGCCGTTTTTGCGTTGTTGCCTTTGGCTGTGCTGCCTAAATTGAAGAAGGCCATGCTCAATTATGTTTATATACCATAGGCGTATGAAGGACAAAGGACCATTATCAAGAATTGCCGAAGGAATAAGCGACGCTTGTTATGTGTGGTGGCAGGAGATGAGAAACACATTTAAAGACGAGGGGGTGATAATCTTTTTCCTCATCGTTCCGATTGCTTATCCTCTTCTTTATTCGTGGGTGTACAACAATGAAGTGGTGCATGAGGTGCCTGTTGCCGTGGTAGACAACTCCCATAGCGCGTTGAGCCGTGACTTCATTCGCC
This sequence comes from Prevotella sp. MGM1, assembly GCF_002933775.1. GTDB lineage: Bacteria > Bacteroidota > Bacteroidia > Bacteroidales > Bacteroidaceae > Prevotella. The sequence goes on along the minus strand of NZ_BEWV01000215.1, from coordinate 36,655 downwards.
GTTGCGATGCCTCGCCCGATGTGAGAATAGCCTGTCATGCCACGGATATGGATGAGGCCAAGGCACTGATGAGCAGTCAGGAAGTGCGTGGTATTTATTATATCCCGTCCGATTTCTCCACCCGTCAGGGACGGATGCAGCAGACGGTAGTGAGCGTTTATTGCGATATGAGTCTTATGCTGACTTATAAAGCCGTATACCAGGCTGCCCTGTTGGTATCTCAGGAGATGAATTCCGATATACAGGTGGCTGTTTCCGGAAATCAGACAGACCGTGAGGATGAGATAATGAGAATGCCGCTGGCGTATGAGGAGGTTCCCATTTTCAATTCTACAGGCGGTTACGGTAATTTCATATTGCCGGGGGTTCTTATGCTCATACTGCAACAGACACTCGTGCTCGGCATCGGTCTCGCTGCCGGAACAGCCAGGGAGACAAACGGTTATAAGGAACTGATACCCATAAGCAAGCATTATCGCGGGGTATTCCGTATCGTATTGGGCAAGGCTTTGTGTTATATGATGATATTCTCTGTTACCGCCGCATACCTCACTCTTGTGGTACCGAGGATTTTCGGCTTTGCCGCTCTCTCGCGTCCGGCAGACCTTTTAGGCGTAATGTTGCCCTATTTGTTGGCTTGCGTATTCTTCGGCATGACGGTATCGTGCCTCATCCGTTATCGTGAGAATGTAATGTTGCTTGTCGTTTTCATGTCTGTTCCGTTGCTGTTTCTTTCTGGTGTGTCATGGCCTCAGAGCGATATACCGTGGTTTTGGCAGGCTGTTTCGTGGATATTCCCGTCAACATTCGGTGTGCGTGCCTTTGTGCGGGTCAACTCCATGGGTGCCGGCCTTTCGGATGTGGTGACCGAGTATCGTATGCTATGGCTGCACGTCGTGGTCTATTTCTGTCTTGCATGTGGCGTATATCGCTATCAGATATATCTTTCGCGTGCCAATCTGATGCGCCGTTTGCGCGATTTGAGGCATAAGCGGGCTGTCCGCCGTAAGTTAAGGCATGGTGTTGGGAAAGACAGATGATGTCTTTTCATGCCTTTAATATCGTTCCGTTGCATGGTGATCGGGTAAAGGATATTCGGGAGACGCAAAATCGTTGTCTTTCGATACATGTTCTATTGAGGTATCAAACGAAAATAATGCGACCGGTATATCGGCAGTTCTTTTGAACATTGATATATAGTCGCATTATCCATCAATATCGTCCCATCCGTTTTTTATATGCGGATATTTTCTCTAAGCCTTTTTACTCTCTACCTCATCCTTGTGCGCGGCCAGGTAGTCGGCCAGTATGTTTATTTGATTCTTGCGTTTATACTGTTTTATTTTCTCCCAGTCTCTTGGCAGCACCTCTTTGTTCTTCCATATAGAGTAACATTTTAGGATGCTCCTTTTTATTCCTTCAATATCGTCGTTGTCTACGGTAAAGCCGGTCTTGGTCTCGTTGAGCAATTCGGCTATCACGTCATTAGGGTCGCATAGCGCGAGTATAGGTTTGTTTGTCGCAAGATAGTCGAAGACCTTTCCCGTGTATACTCCTTTTCTTCCCGTTTGGTGTATTACTACCAGGACATCCGTCTCTGTCGACATTCTGATGGCTTCCGAGTGGGATACCCTGTCTATTTGGATGACGTTATCTTTGATACTATCGGGAACATTTAGTTTTATGTATGTGTTTCCCACTATTTTTATTTTGCTGTCGGAAGGGATTTTCCTTTCTTCCATAAGCTCGTGGAATGCTTTGAACAAGTTGTACGGTGTAATTAAATTCTTATAGAGGTTCCCGATATATGACATCGTGAATTGAGGCTGGAATGTTACGTCATGTATTTCATCATAGTCGTATCCGTTCTTTACTTCGAGAAACCTTCCGTTATCGCATGTGGCTTTGAAGTCTTTGATTAGATGGGCTGACACGGATACCGTAACGTCGGCTGAGTCCAGTATCTCATGCTCATACGAGCGGATACGTCGGCGGTAGAAAGGAGGTCCGAAATAAAACTTGGACATCTCGTCGCGCATGTCCGCTATCCAGTAGAATTTGTATCCGTTCTTTCTTAGTTTGAGGGCAAGCAGGTGCGAAGCCAAGAACGGGTATGAGCTTAATACGACGTCGAAATGCTTGTGTTTGAATAACTCGACGATTTTTTTATAAGCCCAGTGGTTCCAAGACAATATCGAGGGGTCGAGTAGTGCGCGTGAAAGAATGGCGTTTGCCATTCTCTTTAGAGTCCATTTTTTATGTAGATTTCTGCACTTTTCCAAGTACTCCCTTTGTGCAATGCGGTTTTTAACATAATAAACGTCACATCCGTGCCATTTGATGTGGTTCTCTTCATCCCATTCCGTCACTACTGTTATATCGTGACCGGCTTCTTTCAGGTATTTGGCAAAAGCCTCTATACGATATGCCGCTATGGTTGTGGAAGGGCAGAAATAGTTGCTTACGATAAGAATATTCATGTTATTGTCGTTTATTTAATATCTGTTTCAGGCATATCCGGCATCGGATATGTTGTTTTTGTATATTCCGATCCTTGATATTATAGGCCGGAAAATCTCTTTGTAGTCGATTTTCGCCATGCCGGCGATGAAGCAGTATGTCATGATGAAAATGCAGAAACCTGTCGTCAGACCTGCTATTCCGTGCATATTGCCGAGCAGATATCTCGTAAATACGGCGATGAGACATGCCGCCGCCGAGGCGGTGAGTATTCTGATGCTCTTTTTCCACGGCACGAGTTTGGCGACAGTGGTATTCAACGACCGTGAAATGACGGCCATGAGCATTGCCCTGCATAGAAGGATACACGATGTGTGTATCACGGCTATCAGTGCGATGGAGTGGAAAGACAGGCTTACAGACATTATATTCAGCCCCACTATCAGTGCCGCCGCCAGCATATAGGCACGCGCCAGCTCTTTGCCTCTGTCAAGTGCGAGCATGATAGTGTTGTACGGCATGACGTATGTGAGGTTTATCATCGTGATGATCTGAAACAATACCGACGCGTCTGAGTATTCCGTTCCGTATATGGTGCATATTATATCCTTTGCGAATACGCAGCAGAAGAGCGACAACGGGCATATCACGGAGAGCGATTTGTATACGACCGATTTCCACAGGGATATGAACTCGCGGTTCATGGCTCCTGTTTTTTGCATCTTTGAGAATTCGGGAAGCAGCACGGCGGTGGCTGCGCTGATTATCATTCCTGCGAACGGAAGTTCCTTGTAACCGTTGGCGAACATCGCGAACTCTTCGGCGCCGAAGTATCTTCCTACGAAAAAAAGACTTGTCGAACTGATGACAAATCCGTAAACGGTCGTAGTAAATACGGGCTTGGAGAACCTTATGATTTCCTTTAATCCTGTTTTTGTCTTTCTTTGGACCGTATTTCGGAACGGAAGTCTTATCAGAATGTATCCCGAAATGCAGGTTATCACCGACGAGACTACAAATCCGATGACGGCGTGTGTGGCGTCAGCTTTTATCATTACCACCGGCAATACGGTGCATATAATCATGAAGAGCCTGCTTACGGTGGCATATACAGCCACCACACGAGACATCTTGTATACCGTCAGTACGTTCTCCACACCCATCACCGGCATGAGGAGTATGGGGGTGACGGCGAAGTATCTAAGGTTCTCGGCAAGCAGAGGGTTGCCCAGCAGGCCGGCTATAGTGTCGGCGCCAAACAGCAATACGGCGGAAAAGACGGCTGCCATGCCGATAAACAGCATGCTTATTTTCTTCACCATGTCAAGGCCCTCGTCTCTCGGTATCCGTGCGAGGAAATAAGAGTATGCCTTCGGCAGTCCCAGTGAGAATATTATCAGCAGTGTGGAGTATATGTAAATGACCTGTCGGTATGTGCCGTATTCCGATTTTGTCATGAACCGGCTGAGTATGGCTGCCGTTATAATACCTACGCTCAGCGACATAAATCCGGCCAGAGTGAGCCACGAGGCCTGTACGGTGCGGCTGTTACCGGTATTTTCTTTTGCCATGCGGTCGGTTGTATCACGGTTCGGTCGTAGTGGTAGACTCTGCGTTTCTGGCATACGGACGAATTTAAACATACAACTGGTTTATCTCAAAGGCTCCAATATCTCAGTGACTTTATCTTGTCTTTATATATCCATTTTATATCGGCGAGCACGGCGTTACCATCCGACAACCCGATAAAATAATCCTCATCGAGCGCTTTGTATTCATCATGAGCCACCGTTATTGCTATGATGTCATATTTGCCGGTCGGCTCAGCGGCAAGCGTTATGCCGTACATGGCCGATACTTCTTTCGGATCTGCATGCGGGTCCGTTATGTCGGTGGCTATGCCGGCTTTGGTCAGTATATTGAAAATTTCTGCTGTAAGCGTGTTTCGTATGTCGCCGACATTCTCCTTGTACGTAAATCCCATTATCAATGCTCTTGCCTCCTCGGGGTTTCTGCCGGTTGTCCGTATGAGGCCGATCAGTGATTCTGCCACATATCGCGCCATATTGTCGTTCACTCCGCAGCATGTTCTTAGTACCGGTGTTTCCACTCCCGCCTTGTCGGCAAACGCCAGGAGGTAGTGCGGGTCTACCGGGATACAGTGTCCGCCCACAAGTCCCGGCGTGTATCGTGCGAAATTCCATTTGGTGGCCGCGGCTTCCAGTACGTCACGCATTTCAATGCCTGTCCGCGAGAACAGTACTGACATCTCGTTCATCAGAGCGATGTTCACGTTTCGCTGTGCGTTTTCGAGCATCTTCGACGCTTCCGCCACTTTTATGCACGGTGCGCGGTGCACTTGTGAGTCTATGACTGACGAATAAATGTTTGATATCAGTTCGAGCGCGTCGGCATCGTTGCCCGATACTATTTTCGGTGTGTTGCTGAACTGGTGTCGTGTGTCGTTAGGGTTTATGCGTTCCGGTGAGTATCCGGTCTTGAAATCCTTTCCTTGTTCCAGTCCCGAATATCTCTCGATGATTGGTACGCACGTGTCTTCGGTACATCCCGGGTGCACGGTCGATTCGTACACCACGCAGTCTCCCGGCTTTATGTGCCGTGCCACCGTCTTTGTGGCGTCGAGCAGCGGTGCCAGGTCGGGCTTGTTGTCACTGTCTGTCGGTGTGGGTACGGTTATTATGTGGAACGATGCTTTATCCAGTTCCTCTTCCCTGTCGGTAAACAGTATGTTGCCGTTTGCCGTGCCGTGTTTTTCTTTCAGTGTTTTTATTCTTTTGCCATTGATGTCGTAGCCTATGACTTTGAACTTTCCGGCGAAGCACATCGCCGCGGGCAGTCCCACGTAGCCGAGACCGATTACGGCAATTGCCGTCTCGCCGTTTGTAAGCCGTCTCAATGCCGTGTCATTGCTCCACTTCATACACTGTGCCCTCCTTTAATACGTATTTCAGTCCCGACTCGTCGCAAACGGCCTCTCCTTTCTCGTCGAATACCAGTTTGCGGCCGCATCGGCTCATCCATCCTGTCTGTCGTGCCGGCACTCCCATCATCCTTGCGTAGGCCGGCACCGACTTTGTCACCACGGCACCTGCGCAGATGAAAGCATACTTTCCTATCTCTATTCCGCAGCCGACAGTGGCGTTCGCCCCTATCGTGGCTCCTTTGCGCACTATTGTCCTTTCGTATTTACCGCGTCTTGAAACGGCGCTTCTTGGGTTTTTGATGTTCGTGAACACGCACGACGGACCGAGAAACACGTCATCCTCGCACGTCACACCCGAGTATACGGATACGTTGTTCTGTACTTTCACGTTGTTGCCAAGCCGTGCTCCTGAGGCAATCATCACGTTTTGCCCTATGTTGCACGATGCGCCGAGCACCGTGTCTCCCATTATATGAGAGAAGTGCCATATCCTGCAACCGTCGCCTATCATGGCGCCGTCGTCTATTATTGAGGTCGGGTGGATAAAATATCCTGTCATTGTAATAATATGTTTGTATTATTAGTTTGATATAGGTATCTCGGGTAGTGCGAATATACGGTCTCCGTATATGTTTTCGTGGGCCTTGTCGTCTGTTTATCCGACTTGCCTTATTTTTACCCCCCCCCCTACAGAATTGGCGTATCACGCCTATTATCGTGTCTTGATGTTCTTTTTTAAGTCCGCTGTGCATCGGCAGCGAGAGCACTGTTTCCGACAGTTTGGCGGCCTGTGTCACGCCCCTGTCCGACAGGCATATATTCTTGTATGCCGGTTGTTCCGTCAGCGGCATCGGATAGTATATCATTGACGGTATTCCGGCTTCGGCCAGTTTGTTTTTCAGTGCGTCCCGGCTGTTGCCGTCGGTAAGCCTTATCGTATACTGATGATATACGTGCGTGCCGTGTGGCGGTGTGGCCGGCGTGATGATGGTTCCGTCGAGTCCTGCCAGCCCGGCCGTGTAGTACTCGGCGGCTTTGCGGCGTTTTGCGGTCCATTCGCCAATATGTCCCAGTTTGGCAAGCAATACGGCCGCCTGTATTGTATCCAGTCTTGAATTTACGCCGACATGCAGATGGTTGTATTTGCGTATCTGTCCGTGATTGGACAATGCCCGCATGCGTTCGGCCAGCCTGTCGTCGTCGGTGAACATGGCTCCGCCGTCTCCGAAGCATCCGAGCGGTTTCGACGGGAAGAAAGACGTACATCCGATGTGTCCTGCCGTGCCGGAGTATTTGCGTGTGCCGTCCGGAAAAAAGCACTCCGAGCCGAGAGACTGTGCGTTGTCCTCTATTACCGTCAGTCCGTGTCGTGCCGCCATGTCGTTAATAGCCGCCATGTCGCACGGCTGTCCGAACAAGTGTACCGGTACGATGGCTTTCGTGCGTGGTGTTATCATGCGTTCGGCACTGTCGGCAGACATGTTGAACGTGTCAGCCTCCACGTCGGCGAATACGGGTGTGCCGCCGAGCAGGGCCACGGCTTCCGCCACGGCACCGAACGAGAATGCCGGCACTATCACCTCGTCGCCTTGTCCGATGCCGGTCGCCATCATCGAGATGAATAGCGCGTCGGTGCCGTTGCCGCACGTGATGCAGTGTTTTGTGTCCAGAAGTCCGGCAAGCCTGCTTTCGAGTTCCCCTACGGCTTCGCCCTTGATAAAGTCCGAGTTGGCAATAACCTCTTTTATGGCTTTGTCTATACTTCCGGCCGTATCAGTGTACTGGCAGTACAGGTCTGCCATTTTAATGTCCGTGTTGTGCATGAAACCGATTGAGGCGTATGATTTATAAAAACTTTTTTCAGTTGTCGCAAGGTGGCCGGTCACTCCGTTATTTTTGTTTTCGCCACCTGATGATAGTCGCCTGCGAACCCTTTCGGCTCGGCTCCGTTTATGGCTTGCAGTGTCTTTACGGCCATGGCCGTGTCTTCTATAGTGAAGCCCTCGCCTTTCAATATATGTTCGTAGCTGGCGGTGTGCAGATCGGTAAACCCGTTTGTGAAGTCGATCTCCGCCCCGTCTATGGATATGCTCCTGTATGGCGTCATAATGTTGTCTGCCGGCACCGGCCTGTGCGCCGGGTTGATGCTCAGGAAAAACCTTACTCGCGCTTTTTTCATGTATAGCATTCCGGCAGCGCTGTCTGCCGAATAGTGGTGCATCACCACCTGTTCCGTTTCGCCGAATATCCAGTTGAGCATGTCGATGAAGTGTATGCCGATATTCGCCACCAGTCCGCCGCTTTTCGTGCGGTCGCCTTTCCATGACGCCGCATACCAGCTTCCTCTTGGCGTTATGTAGGTCAGGTCTATGTCGTGCGTGGCTTTCCGTGTGTCGCCGTCCACCGCCTGTTTCAGCCTTATTATTTCGGGGTGATGCCTTAGCTGCAATATCGTCCATACCTGGTGTCCGCATGCCTTCCGGCAGTCGTCCATCATTTGCAGTTCTTCGGGCGTGGTGGCGAGCGGTTTCTCGCATATCACGTCGTTGCCCGTTTGCAGTCCGCCTATCACATGGCTGCAATGAAGGTGGTTAGGGGTGCACACCGTGAGAAAATCTGTATTTCCGGTGGCGATATGTCTTTTGAAATCATCGGCGTCGGTAGTGAAATATGCGTTCGGGAAGTAGCTGTCCATTATTCCCACGCTGTCGAAAAGATCATGGGCGACGGTCAGTTCCGCATCCAATGCTTTCATTGCTTTCAGATGTCTCGGAGCTATGTATCCAGCTACTCCGGTGATGGCAAATTTTTTAGAGATGGGTATGCCCATGTCTGTATGTTTTTAGATTATGAAGATTTGGTTTTATCAAATTGCAAAGTTACTTATAAATTATTCTATAACGCTTTTGTGGAGAGAGAAATTAAAGTTTTTTAAACTTAAATAAAACAGTTGTTCCTTGATTGTGAATAATGTTTACAATATGCTGTTTATATTCTTGTCTTTCTGAAATATGACTCACGTGCCCGAAAATATCGCCGTATTTCGCTGTTTTACACAAACGGTTGTCAGTCAGGGCGATACGTATGTAAGACCTGGATTTTACGCCAGTCATGTTGCGTCTGTCCGATATTTTTTATGCAACGGGTATCTTATTGCCTTGCGTTTAGCCGCCCGTTGGGTTGCAACGGGCGGCTAAACGCAGTGCAATCAATTGCTGAACGCGTTCCAAGGAGCGTCCCGTTGCAAAAGAAACGGTCTTTAGGCGGTATGCGGCACTCCCGCTATCGTGTTGTGTATATGTGTGTGTAGCGTTTTGAAATTCTATTTCAAGAAAAAAAGAGAGCGTTTTTTTATGATTTTTTTTATACGGAAATCATCTTTTGCCGTGTTTCCGATGTCGATGTATGGATATGTGTCCGGGACATGAGTGGCATATAGGGAATGCGTGATGGCACGACAACAAAAAAATCCGCAGATGACACTGCGGATTTTTTGTTGTGGATGTTCATTTTTTTGCCGACTGCCGGAAGACCGGCCACGGCCGTTTGTCATTGTCTGCTGACCTTCACTATTCGTGTCGGGTCTTGCTCTTTGTTTCGCCTGTTGGTCACCGTGACCACGGCTTGGGCAAAGCCGAGAAACGCCTGCCCCGTGGCGGTGTCGGGTTTGGTGGCTGCCGGTTCGCCGTCGTCGCCGCTCTCGCAGATGCTCTGTACGAGCGGTATCTGGGCAAGCAGGGGCGTTCCCATCTCATCGGCGAGCTTTTTGCAGCCTTCCTTTCCGAATATGTAGTACTTGTTTTCGGGCAGTTCGGCCGGCGTGAACCATGCCATGTTCTCCACCAGTCCGAGTATTGGCACGTTCACTTTGTCGTTCTTGTACATGTCTATTCCCTTGCGGGCATCGGCCAGCGCCACGCTCTGTGGCGTGCTGACGATTACGGCTCCCGTGATGGCGAGCGTTTGGAGGAGGGTCAGATGTATGTCGCTCGTGCCCGGCGGGGTGTCGATGACGAAGTAGTCGAGCTCTCCCCAGTCGGCATCGCCGATGAGCTGTTTAAGCGCGTTGCTCGCCATCCCGCCGCGCCAGAGGGTGGCCGTGTCGGGATTGACGAAGAAACCGATGCTCAGCAGCTTCACGCCGTATTTCTCTATGGGCACGATCAACTGGCGGCCGTCTTTCTCCGTGGCATAAGGCCGCTCGTCCTCTACGTGGAACATCTTTGGCATTGACGGGCCGAAGATGTCGGCGTCGAGCAGTCCCACCTTGTAACCGAGCTTTGCCAGGGCTATTGCCAGGTTGGCGGCTACGGTGCTTTTGCCCACTCCGCCCTTGCCTGAACTTACGGCTATGATGTTTTTCACCTGAGGCAGGAGCTTGCCTACCTCAGGGCGTGGTTTCGACTTGAACTCCGTTTCGATTGTCACCTGCACGTCTTTGCCCACGTGGTAGTGTATGGCTGCCTCTGCGGCTTTCACCGTCGATTTTAGAAACGGGTCCGTGTCGCGCGGGAACAGCAGTACTATTTTCACCGCCATGCCGTTGATTGATGGCGTGTCGGCTACCATCTCGCTTTCCACAAGGTTCTTCTTGGTACCCGGATAGGTCACTGTTGCCAGTGCGTCGAGAATCAGTTTGGGATATAGTGTCATTTCATTCATTGTTTATTTGTTTACCGTGTGCAGGCAAATACCGTGCCGTTATGGCTCTTTCACCGCTTTTCGGCTTTTTACGTTTCAATATACCTCAAATCGGTATGCCTGTATCCGGCAATGGGCGGATTGTCTTTATATGGCAGGGCGTGCCGCCCCGGTGGCGTCGGTTTCCGGCGTCGGTTTATTTGCTTGTGGCCAGTCCGCTCCGCTTAGGCCTTTTGTAGCTCCGGTATTCGTCGAGCGGTATCTCCACGTCCGGCTCTGTCAGGGCGCCCGCGGCGGGCAGGGCAAACTTCATGTATCTGATGTTCAGTCCGCGTTCTATCCACATCGACTCGTAGTATGTGCGTATGCCGAGTATCTTTTTGGTCTGCTCGTCGATACCATCGGTATGATAGAGGTCTTCCGTCCGGAACAGCACCGGCAGGCCGTTGTGCTCCACCATGTATGTGGTGTATGTGAACAGGAAGTTCGAGTCTGTTTTGATATGTATCGTACCGCCGTCTTTCAGGAAGCGTCTGTACCGTTCGAGGAAGTATGTGCTCGACAGTCTCTTGCGTGGGTTTTTCATCTGCGGGTCGCTGAACGTGAGCCATATCTCCTGCACCTCGCCTTCACCGAAGAAGCGATCGATGATTTCGATGTTGGTGCGCAGGAAAGCCACGTTGGCCAGTCGCTCGTCGAGAGCCTGCGTGGCTCCTGTCCACATGCGCGCTCCCTTTATGTCTACGCCTATGAAGTTCATGTCGGGATAGAGCTTGGCCAGTTCCACGGTATACTCGCCCTTGCCGCAACCAAGTTCCAGTACTATCGGATTATCGTTCCCGAAATAGTCTCTCCACTTGCCTTTCTGCTCAAAAGGAACGTGTTCCATTACCGAATAGGGGTATTGGAACACGTTCTCGTACTTCGCCATGTCGGCGAATTTCTCTAATTTTCCTTTGCTCATCTGCGCTTATCAGTCAATGGCTCCGACTTCGGCAATCTCTTTCTTCGCGTCCTCATAGAAGTGGGCGCGTGCCGTATATATGTAAGGAATGAGGAAAAGGAAACCGATACAGAGTGTCAGGACAGAGAGAATGGCCCATCCGATGAAGCTCAGGTCGAGCAGGAACAGCTTCATTTTCTTACCTTCCATCATTCTCATACTCTCCTCGATGGCAGCGTTGTTGCTCAACTCAGGGTTGTCTTTGAGCACATACGGTGTCATGGCGTAAGAATAGCTCTTTATTATTCCGGGAACTATGAGAAGCAAAGTCCACAGCAATGTGTATATGTTCTGCAATAAAGTGGTGAGGAATATCCTTTTGAAATCTTTGAAACCGTCGAACAGATTACCGTTTGTCACAGGTTCGTCGCGGCTTATCCCGAGGAAGAAGCAGTAGAGACCGTATGCGAGGGGCAATCCGACCAAAAGAGAGATAACGGAACCCAAGCCTTCCTTGATAAAATCGAAAGAAGACAATGCGCCAGAAACGGCAAGGTAGATGAATGTCACGATTGCGCCTTTGCCCCACTTGCTGTTAAGTGATTGCAGCGCCAAATTCTTGTACTGTGTACTTGTTAACATGGTGATAATTTTTTAATTTGTTATTCTATGATGACTGTTGTCCAGCCGTGTTTATCTTCTTCGGTACCGTATTGGATTGCCCTCAGGTGGTTATAAAGCCTTGTGGATACTGGCCCCGGCTTGCCGTCACGGCTGAAAGTGTAGCGCGTTCCGGTGTCGAGATCGTCGATATATGATATCGGTGATATTACGGCGGCCGTGCCGCAGGCTCCCGCTTCCTCGAATGTGGCGAGCTCTTCTTCCGGTATCTGCCGTTGTTCCACGGTCATGCCGAAGTCCTCTGCCAGTTGCATGAGGCTCTTGTTGGTGATGCTCGGCAGTATGCTCGACGATTTCGGGGTGACGTATGTGTTGTTTTTTATGCCGAAGAAGTTGGCCGCTCCGCATTCGTCCATGTATTTCTTTTCCTTTGCGTCGAGATAGAACTCGCAGGCATAACCTTTCTCATGGGCGATGTGATTGGCACGGAGGCTGGCAGCATAGTTGCCGCCCACCTTGTACATACCCGTGCCGAGCGGTGCCGAGCGGTCGTAATCGCGGATGATTACATACGGGTTTGTGGCAAACCCGCCTTTGAAATACGGGCCGACGGGAGTCACGAAGATGAGGAACAGGTATTCCGTGGCGGGATGGACGCCCACCTGTGCCGACATACCGATGAGCAGAGGACGGATATACAGTGTAGCTCCGCTCTCATAGGTAGGTATGTATTCCTGATTGAGACATATAACCTGGCGCACCATCCGCTCGAAAAGCTCGGCCGGAACCTCGGGCATCATTATGCCGCGGCATGTGCCTTGCAGTCTCGCGGCGTTCTCGTCCATACGGAACACACGTACCTTGCCATCGGGACAGCGGTATGCTTTCAGTCCCTCGAACGCCTCCTGGCCGTAGTGCAGGCATGTGGCGGCCATGTGCATGTTGATGTATTCGTCGGAGCAAATCTCCACTTCGCCCCATTTGCCGTCACGATAGTAGCATCGAACGTTGTAATCTGTCGGCATATAGCCGAACGAAAGGTTGGCCCAATCTAAGTTCTTCATTATTGTTCAGACTCTTTTTTATGTCGTTAATGTGCGATGATAATCCCGGCGGCACGCAGTACGGTTTACTTGAAGCGGCCGTAGATGAGGTTTATCTTCTGCAAAAGTAGTTAAAATATAGGACACTGACAATAAAATGTCGTATAAATTGACCTCTATTGTAACAAAACTACTCTTTATCGAGTATTTTTCTTATTTCCTCATCGGTCTTTTTAAGTTTGCTCTTACAGATTGTAATCAGTTCCTGCGCTCTTTTAAGTTTGTCTGACATAACGTCGATGTCGAGCCTGTCACTTTCCATTTGCCTTACAATCTCTTCGAGCTCTTTCACCGCTTCTTCGTATTTTATCGCTTTTTTCATTGGATATTGTTTGTTGATTATGATTTAATGATGATTTGGGAAGATAAGGAAGTGGAATAGAGAAGATAAGGAAGTGTATTTGAGAAGTTAAAGAAGTATTTTTGAGAAGTTAAAGAAGTTAATGAAGTTAGGGGAAGTTAAAGGACAATACCGACTGTGTGCCTGATTGTGCAGACGTGTCGGTTGCAGATTATTTATAGAATAATCATTATTACTTAGGCTTATGTTCATTTCAAAATACATATAACAAAGCATACGTCCTTTAACTTCTCCTAACTTCATTAACTTCTTTAACTTCTCAAAAATACTTCTTTAACTTCTCAAAAAAAACTTCTTTAACTTCTCAAATACACTTCCTTTTTTCGTGAAAATTACTTCACTACCGCTTTCACACTTCCTTTTTCAAATCTTGTCTCTATCTCGTCACCGGGTTTCAACTTATTGGCGTCTCTTACGGCACGTCCGTTATGAAGGGTGATGCTGTAGCCGCGCTTGAGCAGCAGGGTCGGGTCGAGAGCCTGCGCACGCTGTGCCAACATTGAGACCCGGTGTGTCTCGGCGGTCAGTATGTGTCTCGGTGCCGAGCATATCCGCATCCAGAGCATGTCAAGAAACGCCTCACGTTTTGTCTTTGCCACTGAGAATAGAGCAGGAATGCGTTCCGCCAGTCGTCCGATGCGTATGTGTTCGGTTTCCATCCGGTTGCTTGTGGCCCTTGCTATGCGCTCCCCATAACTGTCGATGGTGTCTGCCGTGGATTTCAAAATGCCGATGAGCATTGCGGCGGCGGCAGTCGGTGTCTTCACGCTGGTGTGGGCAACCATGTCTGTCACGCTTTCGTCCCTGTCGTGCCCGATGCCCGTTATTACCGGAAGGGGGAAGTTGGCGACGTTTTCCGCGAGTGCGAGCGAGTCGAACCCCGACATGTCGCTTGTGGCTCCGCCGCCCCGGATGATTACCACGCAGTCGAAATCCTCGGCCCGACCGTTTATCAAGTCGAGGGCGGCGATGATGCTTTTCTCCACGTGTTCGCCTTGCATTATTGCGTCAAAGAGCGTTACTGAGAATGCGAAGCCATATTCGTTGTCGGTGAGCTGGTTGCGGAAATCATCGTATCCGGCAGCCGTCTCGCTCGATATTACGGCTATACGTTGCGTGAACATGGGGAGAGCCAGTTCTTTGTTAAGGTCGAACACTCCGGCGGCTTTCAGACTGTCGATAATCATCTGCCGCTTGCGTGCCATGTCGCCGATGGTGTATGTAGGGTCGATGTCTGTCACAATCCATGAGAAGCCGTATGCCTCATGATAGCGTGCATATACTTTAAGCATCACTTTCATGCCGGGGCGGAGCCTCTGTCCGGTGGTGCGCTCGAAGTATGGACGGAGCAGCGACCACGTGTTCTGCCAGCATTTGGCCTGTGCACGTGCTATCGGCGTGTTGCCGGCGCCGTCTTTTTCCACGAGTTCCATGTAGCAGTGGCCTCGCGATTCTCTTGCTTCCGACAGTTCCGCCTCTACCCAATACTCGTCTGGCATGCCCGTTTCGATGGCCGAACGCAGCATGGTGTTCAGTTCGAGCAGTGTCATCGGTCGTCTGTCAGTGATACTATAATGTGTCATAAGGGATGCTGTTTATGTGTCATTGCTGTGGCAAACCGTCTCTTCCCATGTCGTAAGCCCGACCGAAATCAGGTATGCCGTAGCCGAATATGTTGTCGGGATGATCGGTGTTGTCGGCCGAACGACGTACAAGGTCCATTATTTCTTTTGCCGTCTTGCCCGGCAAAGCCTGCCACAGGCAGGCCGTGAGGCCGCACACCACCGGTGTGGAAAAAGAAGTTCCCATGTCTCTGTTGATCGTGCCGCGGCCCGATATTACGGCCGCCGGACTGCCCTGTGCCATCACATCGGGTTTTGTCCTTCCGTCTTGCGTAGGCCCTACACCGCAGAAAGGGGCATTCATGCCTTTCGGTGTTACCGCTCCTACGGTGATGATGTTTTCCGCATCGGCCGGAAAAACGATTTTTTTCCAAGGGCCCATGCCGCTGTTTCCGGCGCTCGTGATGAGTATCATGCCTTTGTCGGCAAGCATGGACGCTGATTGCGATATGAATGCGGTGTGCCCGTCCATGTCTCTGTATCTGTGGTCGCCGAGGTGACGGTCGAACTGTGTGTAGCCCAGACTGCTGTTTATTATGTCCGCTCCGACGGAATCGGCAAACTCGGCCGCCATAGTCCAGTAGTCCTCTTCCACCGGTTGCTCGGTCTGTATGTCCTCGCATCGCAGCAGCCAGTAGCCGGCTTGTGGTGCCGTGCCGGTGTAGACGTATGGCGCGTTCACTCCCATCGCCGACAGGACCTTTGTCCCGTGGTCGGCTTTGCGGTATATGTCGTCAGTGTTCTCGCTGATGAAATCCTTCGCTCCGATAATGTTTATGCTTTCGAAAGCCGGAATTCGGTCTGCATTCCTGAATCCGCCGTCGAGTACGGCGATTGTCACGCCCTGTCCCTCGTAGCCGGCTTCGTGCAGCGCAGAGCCGTTGAGCATCGCGACCTGGCTTTCCGCAACCCCGTAGCGTGAGGTGGCGACAGTGTCCCATGGGTTGAAGCGGTCATGGTAGTCTTTGTCGTATACTTCTTTCTCGATGCTGTCTGGCGACTGATAGACTTTCTCGCATTTTCTCACGAAGTTCATTCGGGCAAGTCGTTGTACGGTGGTTGTGTCTGAGGTGCTCAGTAGAACGGTGTTGTGCCAGCGGCTTGTACCGATTATTTTCACCCTTTCCACGCTCAGCATTTCTATATATTTCGTACTGACGGGCATGTCGGTGGAGTCTGTCGGGAGCTTTTGTCTCCGCCTGCGCTCAATAGATTTGCGTGAAAGAAACTCTTCCGGACGGCTCAGAGAGTATGGGTTGCCGCTTTTGTCTTTCAGCGTAAACCTGTATATGTATTGTCTCTTTACCGCTTTCTTTTTCTTTTCTTTCGTATCACCGGTATCCGCCGGCTTGTGTGCTGTCTTGCCGCTGTCCTCAGTGGATAGCACGTTTGTTTCCTGTGTGCATGTGCCGGCGCGCTTGTTGCGCACCGGTTTGTCTCCGAATATGTTCCGCCCGTGCCCGGCCGCATGGCAGAAGCACGCCATGAATATTGCGATTATATATATGCCTGTTCTTGTTCCCATATCGTTTATGGTGCAAACTTACTGCAATTTCCGCTAAAATCCAAATAAATCCGGAAATGTGTAGAGGTTTGATATAAAAGAGGCGCACTTGCAGGTGCGCATCGGTATTTTGTGCTTGTTGTTTATTTCATCGTTGTTTCTATAATTGTGTCAGGCGAGGGTTACGTGTGTGGGAACCTGTCTGATTTCAGCTCCACAAAATTGACGATGAAGGGGATGGCAAATTTTACTGCAATTTTACTGCAATCAGGGTGCGGTTACAGATAAATGAAAGAAGTAAATCAAGATTAGTGTAAAAGTTTGTGAGTGTTTCTACTATTTGTTGGAAAAATTGTATCTTTGCGCCGGTAACTTCTTTTATCCACAGTGATGAATGTGTTGCCTTTATGTCCGTAATAATATTGACGGCACTTTTTAATGTATGACAACACAGTATCCGCATCGTATTATGGCGGTTGGGTATTGAATAATTTATTTTAGTAAGAAACAGAAAACAATTAGCGCATAGCGCAGATATTTTACATAAAGCATTGACTATTATTTGCGTTCGTCTGAATAGCGTCGGAAACTAATCAGATTGAGATAAGAACAAACAAATAGTGGTGGGCGAATCCATTGGTCGGATTTGCCTTTCTATCCTTGAAATAGGAGTCATTGCCTTTGCCTCATCCGGCATAGGTACTCTTATAAGGATAGAGAGGTCTCATTCCGACGCAACCTCGACGAACGCATAAGAAGGCCTGTGCCTTTTTTATGCGGTGACGTGATTGATAGATAAATGCGGAAAGCAATATTAACCATGAATAAAAACGTCACGTTATCTAATCAAAAAGCGTCGCTTTCGGACGCTTCACAGTTGCAATTGAACACGATCGACCTTCTCAGATTTCCATTAACGATAATGGTTATCTTTATACACATGAATCCGAATGTAATCAATTTGTTGGAAGCTGATTTCGAGTTATTGTCAGGTCGCGGTATTTACAATGTGATTGGGATAGTCTTTTCACATGTGCTGACCCATATAGCGGTACCGATTTTTTTTCTGATCTCCGGATTTCTTTTCTTTTATAACATTCCAAAATTATCGTGGGACGCATATAAAAGAAAGGTAAAGAGCAGGACAAAAACTTTGTTTATTCCTTATATATTGTGGAATCTTGTGCCGTTTGTTTTGGCAGTATTGGGAAAACTTTCTCTTGCTTTAGTCAGTTCTGACAATATTGGTGATGTGCTTTCCATGATACAAGAAAAGAGTTGGCACATTTTTTACGATTGTCGGGAATGGGGAACGACGCAAACAAACTGGCTCGGAGATAATCTGAGGATGACAGGACCATACGATTTGCCTCTTTGGTTTCTTCGGGATCTGATAGTGGTAACCGTTCTTGCGCCATTGATTTATTATGCGATAAAGAAGCTCAGACTTTCTTTTGTCCTTTTCTTGTTTGCCGCATATATTTCAAGGGTGTGGACTCTTTTGCCAGGTTTTCATATTACGGCATTCTTTTATTTCTCAACGGGAGCGTATTTTGCTTTGAACAGACTCAATATTGTCACATTCGCTAACAAATACAAATATCTGTTAATCCCAGTATGTGCATGTCTTTTAGTTGTCACGACTATTTATGATGGCACCAATACAGTAATTGGGCAAAATGTTTACCCGCTGTTTGTGTCCAGTGGAGTTTTTACAGCTTTTTATTTGGCTTCATGGTGTATAAGCAATTATGATGTCAGGCCAAACAAGTTCTTGGTGTCTTGTTGCTTTTTTATCTACGCTTTTCATGGTGTCGGCTTACCTCTGATAGGAATGCCCTTGGTTTTGATTACCCGGATACTCCACAAAATAATTCCGGGGAATACCGGGATTGAAAATGGTATAGTATATCTCTTTGCCCCTTTTCTGACGGCGTTTATGTGTATTGTCGTACTTATGGTGGCACGAAAGATTTTTCCAAAGATAACCTTGCTGTTTTCCGGAAACAGATAAAGCATATCCGACATGTCAAATGCAGGTAAAAGTTCTTCGGTATATAGCATCTGCGTATATTAACCGGAGAATTTCTTGTTTTGTTTATGGCGGATGACAAAAAGTTGTTTCATGTTTTTTTATTTGTTTAGGGCGTGTCTCAGAATGTGCAAGGCTCATTGGCAAAAGCGATTGTCATTTAACCTGCCGGCGGGCGAGTCTTGCCATAACTCCCTCTTATTTCTTTAACTTTTCATGTATTTTCTTCAATTCCCGGTCTTTCCTTTGTCCATCTTTTCAAAAAATCTTCTTTCTCTTCTTTTCTTTTTCATATTCTCGCTTTTTTGTGCTAACTTTGCACATCATTTACTAAGATAAATATGTCAGATAACAAACAGTCGACATTGGAATTAGGAACCAAGCCGGTGGGACGTCTGCTCATGCAGTATGCCATGCCGGCTATTATCGCCATGACGGCGTCGTCGCTCTATAACATGGTAGACAGTATCTTCATAGGGCAGGGAGTGGGGCCGATGGCCATATCGGGGCTTGCGCTCACATTCCCGTTCATGAACCTTTCAGCGGCATTTGGTGCGGCGGTGGGTGTGGGAGCGTCTACATGCATATCCGTGAAACTGGGTCAGCGCGACTATTCCACGGCACAGAACATTCTGGGTAACACGATTACGCTCAACCTGATAATCGGAGTGCTTTTCAGTATCGTGTCGCTACTGTTTCTCGATCCTATACTGTATTTCTTCGGCGCGAGCGACCAGACAATACCTTACGCACGCGACTATATGGTGATAATACTGCTCGGAAACGTGTTCTCGCACATGTATTTCGGTATGAATGCCGTGCTGCGCGCAGCTGGAAAACCACGTCATGCGATGTATGCCACGATGTTCACCGTTATTATGAACACCATGCTCGACCCGCTGTTCATATATACTCTCGGTTTGGGTATAAGCGGAGCGGCATACGCCACGATACTGTCGCAGATGATAGCTCTTACGTGGCAGATATGGCTGTTTGCCGACAGGAGCCAGCTTCTGCACCTATGCAAGGGGACATACAAGTTGAGGAAAGCGATAGTCAGAAACATAATAGGCATAGGTATGTCACCATTTCTGATGAATGTGTGTGCATGTATCGTGGTGATATTCATCAATAAGGGACTGCTCCAATATGGCGGTGACCTGACGGTGGGTGCTTACGGTATAGCTAACAGAATTGCGTTTGTCTTTGTTATGGTGGTTATGGGAATTAACCAAGGCATGCAGCCGATAGCCGGATATAACTATGGAGCGCGCAACACGGCCCGGCTGATGAAGACATTGAAGCTATCGATGCTGGCAGCCACAGTGGTCACGACATCCGGTTTTCTCGTGGCCGAGTTTATTCCTGAGTTATGTGCCAGGATGTTTACCCCCGATGAGCAGCTGATAGGTCTGGCGGCGCACGGTCTGCGCATTATAATGGCTACGTTCCCGATTGTTGGCTATCAGATGGTGGTGACCAACTTCTTTGTGAGTATCGGTATGGCAAAGACCAGCATATTTCTTTCAATGTCCCGCCAGATGCTCTTTCTGTTTCCGTTGCTTCTGCTACTTCCGTTGGAGTTCGGGGTGAACGGTGTATGGATGTCCATGCCCATATCAGATACTCTGTCGGCGCTGGTCACGCTGTGGCTTATGGTGAGATACATGAATAAAATGAAAAACGAAAATCAAACACTATGATAATAAATGTAGGACGGCAACTCGGCAGCGGCGGACGCACTATAGCTTCCCGTCTGGCGGAGCGTTTCAACTGTCGCTTCTATGATAGGGAACTGCTCAATCTGGCAGCAAAGGAAAGCGGATTCTGCGAGGAGTTTTTCGAACGTAACGATGAGAACAAAAACTTTTTCAAGACAATATTTCATCTGCACGTTCCGCATATGAGCGACGGAAACTTCTATAATAACAACCTGTCGCAGGAGAGTCTCTTCAAGTTTCAGAGCGATGCCATACGCAAGGCGGCCGAATCCGGGGCATGCGTGTTTGTAGGTCGGTGTGCAGACTATGTGCTGCGTGACCGTACAGATGTCGTGAATATATTTGTCACGGCAAATACCGAAGACCGCATAAACCGCATCTGCGGACGTGACGGACTGGATGAGGCCGAGGCACGCAAGCGAATATCGAAAGGAGACAGCGAGAGGGCATCTTACTATAATTACTATACAGGGAAGAAGTGGGGGCACAGCGAGAGTTACGACCTGTGTGTGAATTCGAGCGTTCTCGGCATGTCCGGCACGGTGGATTATATATCCCGTTTCATAGAGCAGGCTTTGGCTACGGAGCGTTGAGCTTCCGCACGATGATTCATTAGTGAATAAACGCATGAAGCGATGAAGAGAATAGGAATAATCAGCGATACGCATTCTTACTGGGACGACCGCTACCTGAAATACTTCGACCCATGCGACGAGATATGGCATGCGGGCGATATAGGTTCGCTCGAAGTGGCGGAAAAACTGGCCGCCTTTCGTCCGCTCAGAGCCGTATGCGGTAACTGTGACGGAGGTGACCTGCGGCTGATGTACCGTGAGACCCTACGTTGGAAATGTGAGGACGTGGATGTGCTGATGAAACATATCGGAGGGTATCCCGGCAATTACGATTGCTCGATAAGAAGCATGATATACGCCTCGCCCCCTCAACTGTTTATAAGCGGCCATTCTCATATATTGAAAGTGAAATATGACAAGACGCTGAATTTGTTGCACATAAATCCCGGTGCGGCAGGTCTGCAAGGGTGGCACAAGGAACGGACGGTGATAAGACTTACAATAGAGGGCAATAAATTCACTGATTGTGAAGTTATTACATTAGGAGACCACCGGAAGGCGGAACTGTGATAGATAACAACAAAAGACATATCAACCAAAAATAACAGAGTATGAAGACAATAATAATCACCGGAGGAGCCGGATTTATAGGCAGCCATGTAGTCCGCCTGTTTGTGAACAAATATCCGGATTATGATATCATCAATGTGGATAAACTCACGTATGCCGGTAATCTGGCCAATTTGAGAGATATAGAAGGCAAGCCTAACTACAGGTTCGTGAAAGCGGATATCTGTGATTTTGACTTCATGTTCGATCTGATGAAGACGCACCGTGTGGACGGAATAATACACCTTGCCGCCGAGAGCCATGTTGACAGGAGTATCAAAGATCCGTTCACATTCGCCAGAACCAATGTGATGGGTACTCTGTCGCTACTTCAAGCTGCCAAGACATACTGGGAGTCACTGCCCGAGAGATATGAGGGCAAGAAGTTCTACCACATCTCTACAGATGAGGTTTACGGAGCGTTGGAACTTACTCATCCGGAAGGCAAACCGTCTGAAATATCCGCTCATGAGGTATATGGCGATGAGTTCTTTCACGAGTATACCAAATACAATCCCCATTCGCCTTATTCGGCGTCGAAAGCATCAAGCGATCATTTTGTGCGTGCGTTCCATGATACCTACGGAATGCCTACGATAGTGACGAACTGCTCGAACAATTACGGTCCGTATCAGTTCCCGGAAAAATTAATCCCGCTCTTTATCAACAATATACGCCACCGCAAGCCGCTGCCAGTATACGGCAAGGGCGAGAACGTGCGCGACTGGCTGTATGTGGTAGACCATGCGAGAGCCATCGATGTGATATTCCACAACGGCAAGATAGCCGACACATACAATATCGGAGGCTTCAACGAGTGGAAGAACATAGATATAATAAAGGTTGTGATAAACACCGTCGACCGTTTGCTTGGACGCAAAGAAGGTGAGGATCTCGATCTTATCACATACGTGACAGACCGCCAGGGGCATGATATGCGCTATGCTATAGATTCCACCAAACTTAAAAACGAGCTTGGATGGGAACCGAGTTTGCAGTTTGAGGAGGGTATAGAGAAGACCGTACGCTGGTATCTCGACAACCAGGAATGGATGGATAATATCACAAGCGGAGAGTACGAGAAGTATTACGAGAGCATGTATGCCGACAGATAATATAAGCAAAGGGCTGCATTCGTTTCTCGTAAGGCTCTCATATACGCCCGAGAGCGTGAGTGGCGATATTGTTCATGCCATGGAGCATATAATGCACCTGCTCACACCGGAAGACGAACATGCCGTGACCGGCTATTACGGGTTGTTCGGCATGGAGCGGATAGCCCTTGATGAGATAGCGGCAAGCCGTGGGGTGACTCCCGAAGAGATGATGGAGACTATAGACGGGTGCGTCAGAAAATTAGCGATAACGCCGGAATGGCAAATGATTCAACAAACAATATGAAGAAAATATTATTATTAGGCTCAGGCGAATTGGGCAAGGAATTCGTCATTGCGGCAAAGCGCGCGGGTCAGTATGTCATTGCTTGCGACCGTTATGATAACGCACCGGCAATGCAGGTTGCGGACGAGAGGGAAATATTCAGCATGCTCGACGGCGATGCTTTGGCCGCGGTGGTAGAGAAGCATCAGCCTGATATTATCGTGCCGGAAATAGAGGCTATACGTACTGAGCGTCTTTTTGACTTCGAAAAGCAGGGCATACAGGTGACACCGAGTGCCCGTGCGGTGAATTACACGATGAACCGTAAGGCTATCCGCGATCTCGCCGCCAAGGAACTGGGACTGCGCACGGCCAAGTATTTCTATGCCAAGACTTTCGATGAGTTGAAAGAGGCAAGCAAGGAAATCGGTTTCCCGTGTGTAATTAAACCTCTGATGTCGTCTTCAGGTCACGGACAGAGCACTGTCAAGAGTGCCGACGAGCTTGAAAAAGCTTTCAATGAGGCTATGGAAGGCAGTCGCGGAGACGTGAAAGAAGTGATAATAGAGGAGTTCATACATTTCGACAGTGAGTTCACTCTTCTCACAGTGACCCAGAAAGACGGCCCTACGCTGTTCTGTCCGCCTATAGGTCATATACAGAAAGGTGGTGATTACCGTGAGAGCTGGCAGCCGTATGCCATTGATGACAAGGCGTTGAAAGACGCTCAGCAGATGGCCGACAAGGTTACAAAGGCACTCACAGGTGCCGGTATATGGGGTGTTGAATTCTTTTACAGTCGTGAACAGGGTGTTATTTTCAGCGAGTTGTCTCCCCGCCCGCATGATACGGGTATGGTAACACTCGGTCATACCACCAATCTCAGCGAATTCGAATTGCACTTCCGTGCCGTTATGGGACTGCCGATCGCAGGCATTCATCTCGAACATGCCGGTGCGAGCGCCGTGGTTCTGGCAAAGGAAGATGCCGGCTATGAGCCTGAATACAATTTCGTTGACGCATTGAAGGAAGATCATACGCGCATACGCATATTCGGAAAGCCCGACCAGCACGTCAATCGCCGTATGGGAGTGGTGCTCTGTTACGGTGAGGTTGATGCCGATATTGACGCTTTGCGCGATAAAGCCAAGCGCCTTGCCGATACAATTATAAAGTAATTCATAGGGTGACGGACATGCGGCACGAGCCGGTGGCGGGTAGTGTCCTTTGCGTGTATGATTAAGTGGCGGGGATAATGAACTCCGGAGTAGATGCCCGTGCCGCATGTCCATATCTTTAAATATACTCGATATCAAATATGAATCCATCCAAGGGAAGGATAATCGAACTGCCCAAGATTATTGATCCGCGGGGTAATCTGACAGTGGCCGACGGCATAAGAAACGTGCCTTTTGACATAAAACGTGTTTATTGGACGTATGATATACCGGCGGGTGAGAGCAGGGGAGGCCATGCCCACAAGTTATGTAAGGAGTTGATAATAGCTGTAAGCGGTTCTTTCGATGTAACTCTTGACGATGGAGAAGAGCGTGTCACTTTTCATTTGAACCATCCTTATCAGGGGCTTTATGTTGATACCGGTATCTGGCGCACGCTTGACGATTTTTCTTCGGGTGCAGTTTGTCTTGTCCTTGCGTCCGAGCTGTTTGAGGAAGAAGACTATATTCGCGACTACGACGAGTTTATCGCAAGTCGTAACAGGTGATGATGAAAGGCTTGATTGATGGTCGCGAAAGGTTTATGGGTGTGGATAAAAGTCGTAAGGGATGCGAATAACAGAGACTTCTGCGGCGGAGTATAAAGAGTTCTTTATGCGATATCCGCATATTTACAATACGGTCGGTTTCTCTGAGTTGAACAGAGAAAAGGCCGACAGCCTCCATTATCTGTTATTTGAAAATTCAAAAGTGCGTTTCGGCCTTGTTCTCGGTGAGCGGAACGGCCGGCTGCTTTCTCCTTTTTCCGCTCCGTTCGGAGGTTTTACTACCAACAGGCAGCAATGTTTCGAGTTTGTGGACGAAGCGGTCGCTTTATTGAAAGATTATGGCGATGGCATGTCAAGGCCGGTAGTGATGACATTGCCTCCGGTATTTTATGACGAACGGCAACTCTCCGTGATGACAAACTCCATGCACCGTTTCGGGAGAATATGTTCCATGGATGTCAATTACCATTTTCTCATTTCCGACTTTGACAATTACGGAATGTCTTTGGAGCGCACAGCGAAGAACAAACTGCGCCAGGCCATGAAAGAGGATTTTGTATTCCGGCATATAGACAGCGGCGATGTTGAGGGTGTCGATCGGGCATATTGTGTGATAAGGCGAAACAGAGAGGACCAAGGCTATCCGTTGCGGATGTCTCACGATGATGTTGTCAATACGATAAAAGTCGTGGATGCCGATTTCTTTCTACTTGAACATGAAGGCAACGATATCGCCGCCGCCCAGATATTCCATGTCACCGATGATATATGCCAGGTGATTTATTGGGGGGATTTGCGTGAGTATTCGCGTCTGCGGCCGATGAATTATCTTGCGTTCCGCATTTTTGAATATTATAGAGGCCATGGTGTCAGGATTCTCGACATAGGCCCTTCAACGGAAAACGGTGTCCCTAATTACGGCCTTTGTTCTTTTAAGGAAGGTATAGGATGCCGCAGTTCCCTTAAATTCTCATTTGAAATATAACGGTAATGATAAAATATCTCGAACTGAAAAAGGTCACGGAGCGGCATGCCGGAGAGATTAATGACGCTGTACGTCGTGTCGTAGACAGCGGATGGTATCTGCAAGGAGACGCTAATGCGGCTTTCGAGACAGATTATTCCCGCTATATCGGTACGGCGCATTGCATAGGATGCGCCAACGGTCTCGATGCTTTGACACTCATTCTTCGGGCCTATATAGAGCTTGGAGTGATGAATGAGGGTGACGAGGTCATTGTTCCGGCCAATACTTACATTGCTACCATTCTTGCAATAACCGCCAACCGTCTTGTGCCGGTGCTCGTGGAACCGAGGATCGAAACGTTCCAGATAGACGACTCGCTGATAGAACGCGCCTTGACAGACCGCACGCGGGCCGTGATGATAGTGCATCTTTACGGTAAATGCGCTTATACGGATGCGATAGGAGATATATGCAGGCGGCATAATCTCAAGCTTATTGAAGACAATGCGCAGGCCCACGGTTGCACATTCGGCGGAGCAGACGTTTCCGGATGGTGTGAGAAAAAAGTGGCGGGATGTGGAAATGAAGTTCTGGATAGTCCTCGCCGCACCGGTTCGCTCGGTAGCGCTGCCGCCCATAGTTTCTATCCGGGGAAGAACTTGGGTGCCCTCGGCGACGGAGGAGCCGTGACAACAGACGACAGCGAGCTTGCCGAAATGGTGAGAACGCTGGCTAATTACGGTTCCTCAAGAAAGTATATCTTCCCGTACGAGGGTCGAAACAGTCGTCTCGATGAGATACAGGCTGCCGTGCTTGATGTCAAACTGGCTTATCTTGACATTGATAATGAATGCCGCCGCCGACTTGCCGCATTGTATATTGACAATGTGCGTAATCCGTTTATAACCATTCCGACGGAAGACTACTGTTCCGACAATGTCTTTCACATATTTCCAGTACTTTGCAATCGGCGCGACGAGTTGCGGAAATACCTCTATGATAATGGCGTGCAGACGGTAATCCATTATCCCGTGCCCCCCCATAAGCAAGGTTGTTACAGGCATATGGCCGATATGTCACTGCCGATAACGGAGCGTATACACAGTGAGGAACTGAGCATACCTTGCAATCAGGTGCTCACGGAGAATGAAATAAACACGGTGATAGGCTTGCTAAACAGCTTCGGCAGTTGATGACATGATTTTCAATATAGCCGGAAGCGATGACAATGAGTTTTAGATAAACCTTTTCTTATGTTTAAATAAACTTCTTTCAGATGTTAAAATTAAATCCTCCAAACCGAGATATGATGTCGGTTTGGAGGATTTAATTTCCAGTTAATACTCTTTCCGGTATTATTTCATTATACTCTTGACGGTCTTTCCGTTGGTATATCTGGTCACATATACCTCTCCGCTCTTCATCTTGCTCACTTTCTGGCCTTTCATGTTGTATATGGCCTTTACGGTGTCGGATGCCTCCGGATTGTCGATGCACTCTATTCCTGTCACCGTTCCGGGTAAAACCACGTTGTAAGTATTGTATGAGTTCAGGTCGTTGCTCACCACGGTTATCGTCACGTAGGTGTCGGTATCCGAGTATGCTACGTTGTAGATCACCTTGGCTCCTTTTCCGTTCGTCGCTGTCTCGATGTCTGCCGCGGTGATGTCATTGCCTGTAAATCCGTCTGCCATAATCAGTGTGGCGTTTGTTTCGGCATCGTATACGCCTTTACCGAGGTCTATGCCCTGTCCCTTGACTTTAAGACCGGTCAGCTCGCAGTTGTACAATATGCTCAGATCGTCTATTATCAGGGAGTCGGTGCTGCCCTTTCCCGGTTCCGCATTGGTGGATATAGTCACGTGGATCACCTTTCCTTCCTTTCCGTTATCTGTATATATGAAAGGTATGCTGAGTCTCTGCCACTCGAAGTTATTGCTTTCGATGGTGTTGTTTACGGCTTTGGCTATGACATTGTCGTACTCCTTGTCTTCAGGATCCTGATAGTATTTGCCGTCCGTAATCACCGCTTTTACAGTGGCATAGGGGTATGTCTCCTGCGGAACAAGTTGCTTGAACTTTACCCACAGTGTCAGACTGTCGGGCCGCCCGGCCATCAATGAGTAGAACGGGTCGCCCTTATCGTCGGTTCCAATGGAGTCGAGCGAGCTCCATGAGTGGTTCACAAGGTCTGCGGCGCTGATGCTTCCGGTGTTGATGCGGCCTGTGGTTATAGTGCCGTTGGCCACACCGAAAAATCCCATGTCTGCCGAAGTCAGCAGTACGCTCTTTGTTCCTGTGCTTCCGGGGCGTACCGTGTCGCATGTGAAAGTGTGCGGAGTGTATCCCGCCATGTAGATAAGGGGCTTTATTCCCGATGCGCTCATGAATGAGTGCCAGTGGTCCGGTTCGTTGCTTGTAGCCATTGGGCCTGCCTCATAGTTCCAGTCGCTGCCGTCTTCGAGGGGCGAATACAGTTTGGCGGTGTGGAAACTCTCGAAGTCGGAGTTGCCGATATGGTAAGCCCTGCTGTCGAAGAGCACCTTTATCTGCATGTTCATCGATACGAACGGAATGTCGATGGTGGCTGCGAGTGTCTTTTCGCCATCCACGTCGGCGTCTATGCTTACGGGTATCTCACCGAGCATCGGGCCCATCCACATCATCACGCCGGAAGCGTCGCCCTCCGTGATGGTGATTGTCTGTGTCGTCTTCAGGTTTGTCGTGCCGCTGGCGTTGACAGTAGCTTCGGTATCCGTGATTTTGATGTTTCCGATGCCCATTGCGTCGGCTCCCGTGCCGAGCATGAAGTTTTTCAATTCAAGCGTGTATTTGCCGTCATCCTGCCTGTTCACGGATATGTTGGCCTCCTGGCTCGGAGATGCGCTTCCGTTGATTAGTACCATCAGTCTGCCGTTGAAGTCGGTGGCCGTTGCCGCTGCGGATATGCAGGCTGCGGTGAACAGGGTAAACAATTTTCTCATAATGTTCCTTTCTTTTTGTTTTGTTAATGAATATAAGTACTCGTGTTTCTCATCTTATTTCAATTTGTATGTCAGTCCGAGAGTTCCGAATATGGGGTAGAGCGTCTGCTCTATGGTCTTGAAATCGCTGTTGTGTATGCCGGTCAGTCCCCACGCTATGTCGGCATACGCTCCCCATCGCTTGCTGAAATACCAGTCTACGCCTGCGTCTATGCCGAACTGGAAGCGGCGCATCTCGTCGGAAAAATCAAATGTTCCGCGGGTGCTGTCGGTGTTGCCTATGCCTATTTTGGGGCCGGTTGGGGTGTTCTGGCGCAGATACCCGTCGTACACATACCCGTCAAACTTCTTCGTCATCACATAAGACACGTATGGCCCGAGTTTTATTCTCACGTTCTTGGCCGCGTCGTATGTGGCCGTCACCGGTACGGTCAGCAGCCATTCGTCCACTCTCACGCAGTTGTTGCCGGTGAAGTATCCTTCGAGCGGTTGTCCGCCTTTCACTATCGTCATGTGGTAGTTTTTCACTGTGGCGTCTGTCTCCATACCCTTGTTTTCGAGATGAAGGCCGGCCATGACTCCCCATCGGCCTTTCAGGTTTTTATGTACATCGATGCCGAACGACAGGTTCGATTTCATTTTATACTCGTTGAGGCTTCGTATCGTGGCGGGCATGCCTATAGGGGCCGTTCCGCCGATGTTGTATCCCAGCCGTGCGTTGTAGCACAGGCTGTCGGTCAGTCCGCCGCACCATGCGGTCAGTGTGGCGACAGCCATCGCCATTATAGTAAAGAGTCTTTTCATTGTTTCCTATTCCGTTATCGTGCATGTAATTCTCACCTTGTCTATCATAAGCTCGCTGCCTATGGCTCCCTCGAAGTGGTCACCCTCGTCGCTCGACGAGAAAACCACGGCAAGATTGTATCCGTAGTTGGACAGCAGTTCTTCGTCGAGTTCCTTCACGTAGTTGAAGTCGACCTCGAACATGGTCCATCCGCTTGCAGGCTCAACATATTCTATTCTTGCTATCGCGACAATCAGCTCGCTCGACATGATGTTGTCCCCATACAACACCACGGGATTGCCTGCGTCGTCGTGGTTGCGGTAGAGCACGGAGTATATGGCTGCACGGTCAGTTCGCCCGTCTATAATCTTTCCGTATTGGTCCTGGAACTTGTCACCGGGCGCATACTTGTAGTAACCGGTGAATTTAACCGGTTTTTTGTCGAAGCGAACACCGAACCTTGTTGCTTTCAGAGTCTCTGTCAGCACGTATTTGAAGTCGAACTCACCGAGAAACAGGTTGCCGGCGGCTATTCTCTTGCCCACTGTCGCTCCCCATGCTCCGGTGCTTCTCGTCACCAGCCTGACGGCAGCTCCGTCGAGCCCCCCGTCTGCTATCGGTGTGGTTGGATAGTTTTCGGCCGGCGCCGATCCCATGGCTATCATGAATCCGGGGTTTCCTGTGGCCCAGTTGTTCAAGTTGGTTCCGTCTTCGTTGATGTCGCTCCATTCGTAGTATTTGCCCGTGCGGTCTTTCCTGAAGTTCTCGAAGTCGAATTTCACTATGTCTTCCTTGGTGCGTTTCACTGTTCGGAAACTCACGGTGTACTTCCTGCTCCATTCCCCGTCTTGCGATCTCACGGTATATTCCACTTTTCCGCCATTGCTGAAATCGTGTACCGAGCCGCTTGCAGGTGTTATAGTGGAACCTTCTGTGACGGCAAACATCGGGGCAAGAGCCGTGAGGTCGGTGCCTGATTTCACTTCAAACACAATTTCCGTAATGTCTGACTTAACGTTGATCAGGCTGTCGCTGAGGCTGAAAAACATATCTTCAGGATTGTCAGCGTGTATCCATGCCGTTTCGATGTCGCATTCCGCGTTGAGCGGTTCGTCTTTGAAGCATGAAGTGAGACAAAGGATATAAAAGAGTGCCGGTAGGGCGTATGATAAATATTTCATTGTCGGATAGAAATGGATAAAATATATTTAGGCGTACAAAAATACAAAAAAATATTGTATTACAATGTTTTTAAGGAAACTTTTTGTTTCGGTATAGTTTTCTCTCGGACATATAAAAAGGCATTTTCCACACATTATGAGGAAAATGCCGGTATGGTTTCGACGTGCCTGGGGCGCTGTCAGAAGCAGCAAGGAAGCGTGAGCAGCTGATATGCCAGTGTGCGTGCCATGCGCTCGTGTCCCTTGTCGTTAGGGTGCAGGCGGTCGGTGTCTGCCTTGTTGAAATACTGTGCGTGCTCATCTATCAGCGGATACAGGCCGCAAGAGGCGTTGAGGTCTATCACGGGCACTGCCCAGATGTTTGCGGCTTCTTTGGAGGCGTCAACGTATGCCGATATGTATTCTCCGCACTTGTTGGTGTAATCTTCTGTGGGTTGCCAGTTCTTGTCGTTGGCGTAGAAGCCGGCACGGTGTATCGGGGTGAGGATTACGATCTGCTTGGTTGGAAACATGCGTTTCAGTGTGTCGAGTGCAATGTTTATCCTGCCACGATATGTGCCTTTGTCCATTGCGGGATACCTGCGCTTGCGGTCTACCATGTGTTTCGGCTCGTGTATTCCCGCCATCACCTGCTCGTCTTTTTCCGTGAACCATTCTCCGATAGGCACGCCGGCATTGTAGTCGTTTGTACCTATGAATATCAGTATGGCGTCGAAGTCGTTGCCATGTTCGGCTCTCAGTTTCTCTGCCTGTCGTGGAATGTCGTTCCATTGCCGGCCGCTAACTCCGTACACATAAGGATTTATGCCGAGCCACTCTTGCAGGTAAGACCAGTATTTCTTGACTGACGCTTTGTTGCGCGGGTCGGTGATGGAATCGCCGAAATAGGCCACCCGCTTGCCTTGCCACGGGTGTGCCGTGATGGTCTGTGCCACCGATGTTACAGCCATTAGTATGGCGGTGATGGTGCAAAACAGTTTACTTTTCATATCTATTGTATTTTGATTTGTTTTCAATTGTTTATTGCCGGTATGCCGCTTGATTTATGCAAAGGTATTCATTATTTTCGATAAAATGAAACCGACGGTTTGAAAATGAAGTTTCTAAGTGTTTTTTTCGGGTCGGCATTTTGATGGTGATGTAATGATAATTCTGAAAAAAAAGCGTTCCGATTTTTGTGCTGAAAAATCGTTTGAATGAGGTTTGAAAGTGCCGTAAAACGGATTTTTGGCTGATTGTTTTCCAACGGGACGCTCGTTATGGCGCATTTAGCGGCTTATTGCGAGACAACGGGCATCCCGTCGCTTGGTGAAATGCAATCAAACGGTGTGCAACGAGTATCCCGTTGCATGCCGTTGTTTTGTCAATAAAATACAAGTAGGTGACAGGCAGTGTCTTATAAAATGCTCAAAACTCAGGAATTTTCGACCTCCTGACTTTTTTTCAAAAATAAACGAAATATGAGAGGGTAGTTGTAAATAAAATTCGTAATCATCTATTTGCCCATCTGTAAGTGCCGCATGTGGTGCCCTCCCCAGTCGCTGTCGTTTACAAACCTGAACCCCACGGACTCATACAGACACCCGGCTTTCGGGTTGCCCTCGTCTACAAGCAGTCCGAGAGGGCCGCAGCCCATCGAACGTGCCTTTTCGGCTGTGGCCTCGATGAGCATCTTGGCGATGCCCATGCCCCGGAATCTGGGGTATACGGCGAGTGAGTCGAGGTAAAGTTCGCCGGCCTGGGTCTCGGGCTTCATGCTGCTGTGGTCTATGCCGAAAGCGGTTTTCGCTCCGTTGATGAATGCCTGCCGAAGTTCATAAAGCCTGCCGCCGTCATAGCTCACGCTGATACCCGCTATCTGCCCGTCGTCTGTCATGGCACATATTGTGTTCTCATAGCTGTATTGTGTGTCGCTGCCGGCAGCCAGGTCTGTGATTAGTCTCATGAAGTCTTCGGCCGTATGGTTTTCTCCGTAGAAGTGGCGGCAACACTCGTCTGTCATTGCCATTACGATGAGTTCGGCTATCACGGGCGCATCTTCCTTGCGGCCCGGGCGAAGTGTGATTTTTTCTTGCATGCTTGCGGTTGTTTACTATGTTGCTAATCGTTTGGTCTTTCCTGCCCGAGGGCGGATTTGTTTCCTATGGCGAATGTTTTGTCGGCTATGCCGGAAACCGATATCATATGTGACCGGAAATTCCGTTGCTGTGGCAGGTTTCTGCAAAATTACAAAAAAATGCCTCGATTGCATCGTGGATTATTGTTAACTAAAGTTATCAGGCATATCTGTGGACCGGCAGATGCCGGCCTTTTATCGTTTTTATGAAAAAGAATTGGCGGCGGTCTGAAAAATAATGGATAACTTTGCATGCAGGAGTGCGTGTCCGGTGTGTTAGAGGAGCCGGCGCCTGCTTCGGAGCGGCATGTAAGTGACAGGACGTCACGATAACCATGCTAATGTATGGCACGGAAAGATACAGTGTATACATCAGACGCAGCGGTAGATCGAGTAGGATCTGACAGGATGGCCGCGTAATTTTTTGAGAGGTTTTATGTTTTAGTAATTATAGATAAATGGCACAATGAAAATCAGTCGTTGCATAAAGAACCCCGTATTGTATATCCGAAAGGCTCTATATTATGCCATCGGCAATACGGTAGCAAGGATGTTTTACCCCCCCCGTTTGTATAAGTCGGTGTGGTTCAGTGGGTTATCGTC
Source organism: Prevotella sp. MGM1 (assembly GCF_002933775.1). Lineage (GTDB taxonomy): Bacteria > Bacteroidota > Bacteroidia > Bacteroidales > Bacteroidaceae > Prevotella. The sequence continues at coordinate 3,778 of NZ_BEWV01000215.1, read as the reverse complement.
TTTAGGGTGGGAGTGGGCCACGAAAGGGCTTTTACACCAGAAACTGTTTGGAGCAAACTCCGGGGCATGGTGGCCGGTGGCACGGTTTCAGAAAGTTGTCAATCCCGACAATATATCTTTTCATGTGGATGATATCAATAATTTCCAGATGTCGGGTACCTATTTCCAGGCTATCGGGGCTATCAGCGTTGGAAAAGGGACATACATAGCACAGAATGTAGGGATAATAACGGCTAATCATGATTTGCTAAATCTTGACAGGCACTCAGAGGCAAAGCCGGTGAGCATAGGCGAAAGATGCTGGATAGGGATGAACAGCGTGATTCTGCCGGGCGTGACATTGGGTCCTGTTACGGTTGTCGGGGCAGGATCTGTGGTGACGAAAAGTTTTCCCGAAGGGTATTGCGTGATAGCCGGAAACCCGGCAAGAATAGTCAGACGGATTTCTGTTTGATATTCCGTTGATTACCGGATATGTGATGGCGGTTTTTGTATTCTATGGTAATGAAAATCAAGGGCATACTCAAAATAGTGTATCGGTGGATGGCTAAAGTCACAGGTATAAGGCTGTATTTATTGGTCTCTGACGTGATTGGCGTGCGGCCTTATCCGTATGAAAAGCGTGACTTACTGAAAAATGCGGCTGATTTCAAGAAAGTCAGGGCTTCATTGGTAATGAATCAAAAGTGGGTTCCTTATCCTGCTTACAAGGACCGTGCCGGTTGGGACGATTTTCTTGGTGATTATAAAGATGACTATATACGTAAGGGTGAGGATTGTCTGGGCTATGAATGGAAAGTAATAAAGGCCACCGATTATATGGAATTCGGAAGAAGCGGCGACCAGGCTGTTATGGAAATACCGTATGGGGAGAACAGAACGGCTTTGGAATACTTGTTTTTGGCTGAGATGGCGGAAGGTGGCGGCCGCTTTATAGACCAGATAATAAATGGTGTGTTTTATTGTTGCGAGATGACTACTTGGGCGTTGTCGGCTCATCTGTGGAATCAGAAGGACGGTGGATATCTGCCAAGTCATAAGGAACATATAATCGAGATGGGAAGCGGAGGTCTTGCCTCGTTGTTGGCATGGATTTATTATTATTTGAGCCCCTCTTTCGATAAAGTTAATCCAATGATATCCAACAGGCTTCTTTATGAGCTGAGGACAAGGATCCTTGACACATACATGGGCACAGACCGTTTCAGATGGATGGCATTTAACCCGATACCTACAGAACATATAAATAACTGGACTCCGTGGAATAACTTTTATGTATTGCAGTGTTTCTTTCTTATAGAGACCGACCGTGACAGGTTGGCCGAAGCAGTTTGTCGTACCATGGTTTCCATGGATCATTTTATCAATTATAATTTTGATGACGGAGCATGCGAAGAGGGTACGTTTTACTGGGAATACGCGGCCGGGAAACTTTATGACTATCTTCAGTTGCTTTACGATGGAACGGCCGGAGCCGTATCTATATTCGATAGCCACATACTTCGGAATATGGGTGAATATATGGTGCGGTCGTATGTCGGAGATGGATGGCTGGTGAGTTTTGCCGACTCCACAGCGATAGGCCATATTGACGTGGATATGATTTTCCGTTATGGAAAAGCTGTCAAAAGCCGGGAAATGATGCATTTCGCGTCATATCTCAAAGGATTGCCGGCCAAAAGAGAAGTACCGCAAGGAGATATTTTCCGCTTGTTGCAAACGTTGCTCTACCGGAATGAACTGACAGGGACAGACGAACCGCCGGAAAAACCGCCATACACGTGGTATCCGAAAACGGAGATTTGTTATATGGCCAACAATGCGGGATTTTTCGTGGCAGCCAAAGGTGGTTATAACGGCGAGAGCCATAATCATAATGATGTGGGTTCTTTCGCTCTTTATATTAACAGCATACCGGTCTTTTTGGATGCCGGAGTAGGGACGTACACGCGAAAAACATTTAGTTCCGAACGCTATTCGATATGGACAATGCGAAGCGAGTATCATAATATTCCTGTGATTAATGGTGTTTCCCAGGGTGTTGGTAGGAGTTATAGGGCGAAAGATACAGTGTTTGATTCGGTGAATATGTGTTTTTCTGTCAATATTGCGGAAGCGTATCCACGGGAAGCGAATGTGAAGATATGGACTCGCTCGTATCGTTTGTCGGATGGCTCGTTGCAGATTAACGACCGTTTCTCTTTGTCGAAAGCGTGTAGTCCCAATCGTGTTGTATTTCTAACATGGGGCATGGTCGATATCTCGGAGCCGGGAATCGTAACTGTTGATATAAAGGGTATAAAAGCATTGTTGATGTATGATAAGGATATTTTCAGCCCGGTTGTAGAACCGGTATTGATAGATGATCCGCGTTTGTACAATATTTGGGGACGGAAGATTTATCGTGTGATATTGGTTGCGAGAAGACAAACTCTTTTCGGGTCATATTCTTATACCGTTGTTTCGGAGAAAAAGAAGTGTGATTAGGTGGCGTATAGTGGTTCTCTTACTTATTTTGGGTAATGGTTGATGTACTGTTTTTATTTTTTTTATGACCGATGTTGATGCCAATCGGGAAAATAATAGATATCTTTGCAAAGCGATCATGATGCGGGTATGCAGCCGGCGACCGTTATGTTGCCGTTCGGTTGCAGTATCGTGGTACGGAGAAATATGGAATGTCAAATTTAAATAAACGAAAGAAAATGAATTACAACAGTTTTGAAACAGAACAGCTCGTTAGGGAGCGTGAATTGGAAATGTCGGCAGCATTTCCGGCACTGATGAGAAAAGTGTACACATGGATGGCCTTGGCTCTTGTGATAACAGGGTTTACAGCTTATGGCATAGCCAACAGCCCGGGAATGCTGATAGAGATAGCAACGAACAAGATGCTGTTTTTTGGTCTTATCATTGCTGAATTGGCTCTTGTGATAGGACTAAGCGCTGCGATCAACAGGCTGTCGCTCACTGTGGCAACCTTGATGTTTGTTATCTATTCGGTGATCAACGGAGCCACGTTGTCACTCATATTCGCATTGTATACCATGTCGTCCATATCAAGTGTATTCTTTATTACGGCGGGTACTTTTGCCGTTATGGCTTTTATTGGATATACAACGAAGACTGATTTGTCTTCAATGGGAAAATTCCTTTTCATGGCATTGATAGGTATTATAATCGCTTCCGTGGTAAATATATTCTTGAAGAGTACAGGATTGGAACTGATAGTTAGCTATGTCGGTGTCCTCGTCTTTGTTGGATTGACAGCCTATGACACTCAAAAAATAAAGAAAATGCTTTGGGAAGCTGGAGATACAGGTGAGACAGCGCAGAAAATCGCACTTTTAGGTGCATTGTCTCTTTATCTTGATTTCGTAAACCTGTTCTTGCATCTTCTCAGAATAATGGGTGACCGTAAATAACCGGGTGTTATTACCTTATTATATTATTTTTGAATATCTAGTATTTTAAATACAACAGTGATTTTATATTATTGGAGTATAAAATCGTAAAAGTGAAAAAGAAGAGGATGGGGCACTTTGAATGAAGTGCCCCTCATTTTTTTTATCTGATTATTGCGGTGCGTCTCAAAAGTTAGTCACTAAACTTTTTTGCTTGCTTTTTACAGTATGCCCCTCTTTTTTATATTGTCCGTTTACAAGAAATTGTATACCGTGTGGTTTATGGCAGCCTTGTATTTCATTTATAAAAAAGATTGTAGCCATTGTCTCTTTATATATTATATATGTGTAATTAGTATTTGGACTTGCTTTGT
>NZ_BEWV01000214.1 GCF_002933775.1 Prevotella sp. MGM1 | reverse complement strand
CAGAGCACGTGATTTGTAATCTCGGGGTCGTTGGTTCGAATCCGACAAGAGGCTCTCACGAAACATGCACAGCCGCGAACCGATTGGTTCGCGGCTGTTTTCTTTCTGGGGCTTCATTCCATGCATGGTTCTGTTTGCGGCCATTATTCGATATAGCCATTGATTGTTTTACATATTGCGTGTCTATGTCTTACTATTGTTTCCACATGGATTTTTTTATGTTTCGGCATAGTTGCGTCAATGGAATAAGTAATAAAAAAGTCACGAATTTAACATGTTGTTTTTTCGTGAAATAGAAAAATAACACGATACACATCACTATATACACTGCGATAGCATGTTTTTTTCAAGCGGATAAAAAGCCGGATATTCTGCATTCGGACGCTTGTTGGCTGCCATTCGGTATCCGGTTGCGATACGTTCGGCAGCTCGTTGGAAGACAACGGGCATCTAAATGCAGGCCAACGGGTATCTTATTGCCAAGAGTGTTGGCCGCTTAGATGACAGAAATGGTGCCTATGTCGGACCGGATGAGCGTATGGTATTGATTTATAGCGAATTATGTAAAACGGTGAAATGCGGCGGAATTTCCGGCCTTCGGGATTGTTGTTTTGCGACAATCGAAATATAAACGGCTTTTTGTAAATAAAAATCCGAAATGTCATGATTGCTTACAATCGCTACATTTCGGATTTTTCATGATGTTATTCTATGTCCACAACAGTTATTCCGGCTCCTCCGAACTGTACGTGCTCATCTCTGAAAGACGTGACGTTTGGTATCGTGGCGAGATACTGGCGGGTTAGTTGCCGCAGCGCTCCCGTACCGGTGCCGTGCAATATGCGCACCCGGCTCATACCAACGAGTATGGCGTCGTCTATGAAATACATCACGGCATTGACGGCCTCATCGGCCCGAAGTCCGCGGATGTCGAGATCCTGTTTGAAGTTCAGTTTGCGGTTGTCGATGGTCTCACGTGTCTGCCGTCCTACCGTGGCGTAAGTATTGGCGGCCTCTTTCTTAGGCGTGTCTGCCCGTTCGAGCCTGTCTGCCCGCATCTTAGTGCGCATGCCGCCGCCGAAAATCACAGTAGCCATTTTGCCGTCTACGGCCTCTATGCTGCCCACGGATGTCAGTCCCTTTATTCTCACGGTGTCGCCGACGTTGAATTTGGTGGTCTCCGGCTTGGTTTTCAATGCTGTCTTGCCGTCGGCCGGTGATGCTGTCGAGGAGCTTGCGGCATCCGAGGTGTCGTTTTTCCCGGCGTTCTTTCGCTTTTTTTCCTCTCGCCGTTTTTTACGTTCCTGTATCTGCCGTATTTTGCGGGCGATCATCTCATCGTTTGCCTTGGTGTCGATTTCGCTTACCTCGTCTTTAAACGCGTTCAACTCTTCCCTTATCCTTTTTGTCTCTTCTTTCTCTGCTTGCTTTTCCTTTATCTCGCGTATGGTGTTTTCTATCTTGCGGTTGCTGTCTCGCAGCAGTTCCTCGGCCTGTTCTTTCGCGCGTCGCAGAATGTCCTTGCGGCTTTGTTCGAGTTCCTTTATGTCGCTCTCATATTTGGCTATACGCTGTTCGAGTGACTTCTCGTGCTGGTGTATGGTCTGCCGCTTGTTTTCCCAGTATCGTTTGTCGCGCACTATGTCTTGGAGATACTTGTCGCTTTGTATGTAGTCTGAGCCTACAATCTCAGAGGCATCTCTTATCACTTCTTCCGGAATGCCGGTCTTTCTGGCTATCTCGATGGCGAATGAGCTGCCGGGCTGCCCGATGGCGAGCTGGAACAGTGCCCGCATCTCGTGCCGGTCGTAGAGCATGGCTCCATTGACAACACCCTTGTGGTCTTCGGCGAAGTGCTTGAGGTTCTGGTAGTGTGTGGTTATTATTCCGTAAGCCTCTTTCTTGCAGAACTGTTTTAGTACCGACTCCGCTATCGCCCCGCCAATCTGCGGCTCGGTGCCGCCGCCAAACTCGTCTATCAGCAGCAGTGTGCGCGGATTGGACTGTCTCATCATGTTCTTCATATTCGTAAGATGGCTCGAATAGGTGCTGAGGTCGTTCTCTATGCTTTGCTCGTCACCGATGTCTATCATGATGTTCTCGAAAACTCCTGTTCTCGATCTGTCGCCGATGGGTATAGACAGTCCGCATTGAAGCATATACTGCAGGAGTCCCACGGTTTTCAGGCATACCGACTTGCCTCCGGCGTTTGGTCCCGATATTATCAGTATGCGCCGGTCGTGTGTCAGTGTGATATCGAGAGGGACCACGGTCTTGCCCTGCTTGTCGAGAGAAAGCCGCAGTATGGGGTGTATGGCTCTGATCCAGTCTATATGCGGGCGCGAGCCTGTCTCCGGCTCGAAACCTTTTATCAGGTTTGCCAGTTCCGCTTTTGCCCTTATCAGGTCTATGCGGGCCATAAAACGGTATGAATGCAGGATTTCGGCCACGTGAGGACGTACCGTTTTGGCGAACTCGGTGAGTATTCTTATTATTTCCCGTCGCTCTTCGGCTTCGAGTTCTCTAATCTTGTTGTTCGCCTCAACTACCTCGGCAGGCTCTATGAAGACGGTCTTGCCGGTGGCCGATTCGTCATGCACGATACCCCTTATTTTCCGTTTCATACCGGGGGCCACGGGGATTACGAGCCGTCCGTCTCGCAGTGTCGGAGTCACATCCTTTTCCACGAGACCTTCGCTCTGTGCCGAGCGAAGTATGCTGTGCAGTGTCCGGGATATGCTGCCCTCTGTACGTGCCAGGTTGCTGCGGATATCGGCCAGTGCCGGTGACGCGTTGTCTTTTATATGGCCGAACTTGTCGAGTATGGCGTCGATGCGTCTGACGAGTTCCGGAAATGTCATCACGTCGTTAGTCAGGCGTTGCAGGGCGGGGTAGGAGTATGTGGCGGCTTCTCTTTCGTTTTCATGTCCTTTCTCCTTGCCGCTGCCGGTCTCTTCATCTTCCGATGACAGGAAGCGTACGATGTTGTATATTGTGTCTAACGAGCGTTTGAGGTCAAACAGCTCGCTCTCTTCCAGATGAGTGCCTTCGAGGCGCAGACGGGCCACCGACTCTCTCACGTCAAAGAAATATTGAAGCGGGAAGTTGTCTTTCTCGGCCTGTATACGGCGGAACTCCCTTACCTGGCATAGCCACTCGTTTATCGTTTCCGCATCGCAGGATAATGACATCTTGTCCACCATCTCCTTGCCAAGCGTGCTTAGACACCGCTGCCTGAGCAGGTTTCTGATTTCGTCAAATCCAATCTTGCTTTCAAAATTATTCGGATAAATCATGCTGCAAAGTTACTTAATAATTATTTTATAACATTATGTAAATGTAATAAAGTAATAATAATGCCTGATAAACGGATTTTTTCTTAAAAGAACTTTAAATTGCTTGATTTGTATTTCATTATGTCGTTTTAACGCGTGAAATGTTCAAAAGATTTTAATATGTGCCGCCATGTATGATGGTTATTTTTTCTTTTTTATTAATTTTGCGCCCGATTTTAGGATAAATATCAAATTTAAGGAAAATGTTTAAAAGATTTATTGTTGGATTTGCCATACTGGCACTGTTTTCCTCGCAACCTTCGAGCGCGAAGAAAATAAGTGTTTCCCAGGCTAAGGAGACCGCGTTGAGGTTTTTGGGGAATAATGGCGTAAGACGTGCCCCCGGGTTCGTGGCAACTAATGAATTGTCTCATAATGAGACAGTGACAACACCTTATTATTATGTATTCAATAAGGGAGAGAACGAAGGATTTGTTATCGTCTCGGCAGACGATGCTACCGTGCCTGTGATTGGTTTCTCGGACAGCGGTAAGTTTGACTATGACAGAATGCCGGATGCGATGAAATGGATTTTGTCTTCGTATGAGAGACAGATCAAGGCATACTCTTCCAGAACAACAACAACGGAAGACAACACTGCCGGATATGGTGCGGTGAAGCGCAGGGTGCTCTCTCGCAACACGGCGGAATGGAGCCAGGAAGAGCCTTTCAACTATCTTATTCCCGGACGTAAGCTTGTGGGATGCGTTGGTGTGGCAATGGCAACGATAATGCAATATTACACTTATCCTGAGGCTGGAAAGGGCAGTCTGGACGGTGTTGACTTCAATCATACATACGACTGGGCCAACATGCGTACAGACAACTACCGCAGCGGTTACACGACCGCACAGGCCGATGCCGTGTCGCGGCTGATTGCCGATGCGGCCCAGAGCATACAGACTAATTTCGGTTTGTCGGGAAGTAGCGCCAGCGAGGTGAGAGTACCGGCCGCTTTGGTTAAATATTTCGGATACGATGCGGGAGTGTCGTACAAGAAAAAGTCTGAAATGACACAAAAGGCATGGGAAGAACTCATTATGAAAGAGATAGACGCAGGTCGCCCCGTTCTGTATAGCGGACAGGATGTGTCTGTAGGCCATGCCTTTGTTTGTGACGGCTATGAAATGCGTGGCAGTCAGCCCTATTTCCGTATGAACTGGGGATGGGGGGGTATTGGTAATGATATATTCCTTGTCTCGAGCCTTACGCCGACCACGCAGTCGGGTAACAATTGGAATTTCTCTGAGCAGGCCACGGTCATATATAACATCAAGCCGGCGGAGAACAGTATTGTATGGTCGTCGGTTCAACTCACGAGCGACGAAAAGCAGGTAGGTATGACTTCTGATAAAGAGTCGGTCGGTGCCGGTGACAGTTTCACCGTGCGTGCGGGCGCGTTCAAGAATGTATCTTATGATAACTTCTCAGGAAAGATGGCCGTAGCCTTGTTCGCCTCTAACGGAGCGTTCAAGACATTGGTGTCGCCCGAGTATAACTATAGCCTGGCGGCTTTCCAGATAGACAAGACATACTATCGTGATTTTAACTGTACTGTGCCGGCAGGGACAACGGTCTCTTTGGGCGACATGTTCCGCATGGTTACGAAAGCAACCGGAGAGAATGACTGGAAACCGATGACCGGCGGCTCCCTGACTACGAATGCGATAGACGCGATGGAAAACAATATCGCTTATTTCACCGTGACCATGCCCAACTCACTGGCAGGGGCGACTATCGAAGGAGCGGCCGACAAGGTGATAAAGGGTCGTAGCTACTCTTTCCGTGTGGTACCGGATAATGCGGATGACGTGGTGACGGTAAAAGCCAACGGATACATTGTGTCCGGGGCAAACGGTTTCACATACACGCTTCCTAACGTGATAGAAGATGTGGCACTTGATATATATGTTCAGAATGCCGCGGATGTGAAGCGGAGCAAGACATTGTGGGTGTCGAGCGGAATGTTGGAGAAATCGTTGACCGAAGAGGAATGCGGAACGGTGAAAAGCCTTACTCTTTTCGGTACTATAGACGTGCGTGATATTGATTTTATCCGCGAGAAGATGCGTGTAGACTCTCTTGATTTGTCGGGTGTGAGCATTACCGCTAACGGTACAAACGCTGCCAATGCAATCCCGGCACGTGCGTTCCGCCGTTACGGCACACTGAAATCTATAAAACTGCCGGCAGGTATAACCCGTCTTGGCAGTAGCGCTTTCGAACTCACCGCACTGTCTGAGGTGGAGATTCCGGCATCAGTGTCTACATGGGACTATAATGTGTTCCTGAACTGTGCGGGCCTGTCAAAGGTTACATCGAGACGCCGCACTCCCGCGTTTATCAACTGGTGTGTATTTGTCGGTACTCCGCGGACGCGGCTCATTGTTCCTACCGGAAGCTCGGCTCTGTATAAAGCGAAAGAGAACTGGAAGGACTTCAAGGACGTCATAGAGGAAGATGCGGCTCCGGCAACATCATACAAAGTGATAATGCAGGATGTGGAAGGTGTGAAAGTGACAACCCTTGACGGAGCTTTGCCCGAGATGGCACCCGGCGGCAAGTATCGCTTTACTGTAGAGACAGACGGCCGCTACAGCGACTCCCGCATGACCGTATATGCGAACACGGGCAAGCTGACGGCCGTGAACGGAGTATATGAGGCCACGATAAACGCAAACACGCTTATCCATATAGACTTTGCCGAGCCGGCAGCCAATGCGGGAGTGTCTCCCTGGAAGATAACATCGGCAAAAGGCGGTGTGGGCATGGTGACGGACGTGATCAATGTGATGCCCGGAAAGACATTCTCAATACGTGTAAACGCGCTTGACATTCCTAAGGGCGACTCTTTCAAGAGCGGTCTTGCTTATGCGGCAGTACTTACCGATAAGGACGGTCGTATAAAGGAGGTGATATCTCCTGAGGTATCCAATCCATACGATAATACCGGTATATTGCCGGCTACTTTCACCTGTTGCGTAAAGGAGTCTAACGTGGTCGAAGGCAACTTCGTGCGTATAGCCACTTCCACGAACATGAAGACATGGAAGCTTGTGGATGGAACGGACGAAAGTGTAAAGGCCATGATACCTGCAATAGGCAATGAGGTGATTTACCATACGGTGAACATGCCGGGCGAGATAGAGAAAGCCGTAATCACAAACGCCGCGACGCAAGTGGTGCATGGCGGTGACCTGACTTTCTCCGTAAATCCCAAACTGTCTACCGATAGGGTTTATGTGTCTGTGAACGATAAGGAATATGTGGCCGGTGAGAAGTCTGCTACAGTGAAAATCAATAACGTCAAAGAGGACCTTGACGTGACGATTTCAATATACGACGAGAACGAGACTCCGTACCATACATATAATATATATGCGGGCCAGTTGGCAGCGAAGATGCCGGAAAAGCCTGTGAACAAGAATGTGCGTCTGGTCGGCAAAATGAATGCCCAGGATTTTGAGACTATCAAAAAGTATTCCACCGCTATCACGGCATTGGACCTTTCCGATGTAGAGATTGTCGGCGATGGAAATATGGCAAATACTCTGCCTGCCCAGGCTTTCGCTCCTAACGGAGTCATGGATCGCTGTGCCATCAAGAAAGTGATTTTGCCCAAATCGTTGAAACGTATAGAGGCAAGCGCGTTCTACCGTGTCATGTATTTGACGGAAATAACCATACCTGAGAATGTTGAATATATAGGTGTGAATGCTTTTACCACTTGTGTGTCATTGAAAAAGGTTATTTCATTATCTGCCGATCCCAAGCCGCTTTCGAACGGAGACCCGTTCCCCAACCCGGGAATGTCAAAGAATATAACTTTGGAAGTGCCGCAAGGTAGTAAGTCGAAGTATGAAGCTCTGTCATATTGGAACTTATTCTCGACTATAAATGAAATAGTTCCCACTTATACGATTATCTATGAACCTGAACGTGCGGAGCCGTATAACATAACGACAAACACGGATAAGATTGAGGCGGGAAAGACTGTTTCAATGAAAGTGAAAGTACATCCTGATTACAACAATGGCAATCCGGTCAAGCCTGACCAGAAGTATAAGGTCTATTTGAACGGAAAACAACATCCGGGCGATGGTTGGGCAGAATATAATATGTGGGATGTTACTGTCAACAGTGATGTTCATTTTGATGTAGTGTATTTCTATGACGCGAAAGTGACGGTTCCGGAGAATATCACGGTAGCCGCTGTGGAGGGATACAGCCTTACGGATATTAAGGAAGGTAATGACCTTAAGTTTACCGTTACAAAACCTGAGAACGGTGAGATGACTGTTAAGGTGAAGATAAACAGAAGCGAGACACCCGCGGACGAGAACGGTGTTTACTCATTGGAAAACATCCAGGAGAATGTGGAAGTGAATGTGTCGGTAGTTCCGGTGAACGGAGCGACACTGACGGATGAAGACATCAAGGTGATCGCTACCGATGAGGTTGCCGACATCACGGATGTGAAGTTGGAGGGTGAAATATCCGACGAGACATTTAACGCTATTCGTGAAAATTTCGAAGGATTGGAAAATGTAGACCTCAGTGGCATTGCAAACTCTTCCATACCGGAGAATGCATTGAGCGGTTTGACAAATCTTGTGAATGTGGACATACCGGAAACGGTAACGGCAATAGGTAATAATGCTTTCGCCGGATGTTCTAACTTGGAGTCGCTGACGCTTTCCAATGTATCGGAAATAGGTGAAGGTGCTTTCACCGGATGCGACAACCTGACAAGTGTGATAATAAACACCCGGAGTTCTGATGTGAATGTAAGAAGATCGCCCGGCCGTGCCAATGCTCCGGCTGTTGCGGGTATAAGTGAGTCTTCATTTGCCGGTGCCAACCCCAACTGTCTGGTATTTGTCATGGACGGTGTGGCAACAGGTGAGAATATTATCGCCAATAAAGGCGGTGAGGCCGGATACGTGGCTACCGGAAATGTACGTATGAACGCTGGATACGCATTCTCTACTCCGAACGAATTTGCGATGGATGGCAATGATATCATAATGGAGCGTGACTTCATTGCTGCCGACAAATGGAACGGCATAACATTGCCTTTCGCCATGAGTGAGGAACAGATAGCGTCGGTGTTCGGTGAAAAAACGCTTGTGGCCTCTCTCGACACCCTATCCGGAAATACTTTGTTCTTTGATGTGGATACTAAGGCTATAGAGGCCAACAAACCTTATCTTGTCAGGGTTTCTGATATTAAGGACAGCTATGTGTTCAAGGCCGGTGAGGTATCTTCGGTTCAGGCTGAGATGGTGGAAAGCAGACAGGATGTTGAGTTTGTCGGCAGCTATTCGCCTGTGACATTGCAGGACGGAGAGTATTGCATATCCGACAATGCCTTGCATGAGGCTTCTGGAAATACGGTAGGTTCGTTTGCCGGATATTTCCGTATGGCAGCAGGCGGCGAATACAATCTCTGTCCGGGATACGCAAAGACCGTATTTAATGAGTCGGGATTTGCCACGTTCAGTGCCGATCGTGCCGTTAGCGTACCACAGGGTGTTACGGTTTATTCATCGGAACTTTCGGAAGGCAAGATTGTCATCAGACCGACAGAAGCAAAGATTATTCCGGCAAATACCGGTGTAATCATCGGCGGGGCCGGTGAGGCAGGTTTCTCGGTGGCTGCGGAAGAAGGTACGGCGATACAGACTGTATTGACTGCCGCTCCCTCAGGATTTGTTTCAGACGGAAATATCTATGGATTGAAGAAAGACGATGCTGTGTTTGCTAAAGTTGAGAGTGGAACGGAAATAGCTGCGCACACAGCTTATCTCAGACTTGCGGATAGCGAGGTGAAATCTATAAGGATAGTGCTCGGTGACGATACAACAGGTATAGACGCGATAGAGAATTCTGTTTTATCGGGTAATGCTGTATACAATATTAATGGACAGCGTATGTCTGTCTTGCGTAAAGGTATTAATATTGTGAATGGAAAGAAAGTGATAATCAAATAACATTGAAACTTATGACAATGAAAAAGAAATATGTCCATCCTGAGATCATCGTGATCGAAATGCTTGCGGAGAGCAGTATCTTGGCCGAATCGATATTTGAAGTCGAAGTAGACAGTGATACAACGTTGCCTGGAAGCGAGTTTAACTCAAAAGACCATGGATTCAGTATTTGGGATGATGACGATGAATAAAGGTCGGTAGTTGTTTGACGGCAAAATATAGTCGTTAGACCAATTTACCGAAGAAAATATAAGTAAAGCATAAAGAGCGGTTGTATGATAGATGCAATCGCTCTTTTTAATTTGTTATCTCACCATGCCAATCTGGTTTAAGAGTATTCCATTGTCACAAACTGTCGTATGCAATTTTATGCCTGTCGTAAATGTCTGAAGGTCACCACGACTGACAACGGCTGCAAGTATCCTACCCGTCAGTACATAAATATAACTGCCGTGATACACGTCAGAGGCATGGATGACATAGTCGTTTACTTCGCATAAGCTTACATGCTTACAGTTCATGGCGGAAGGGGCATCGTGAATGTAAAAAAGCTTATTAGGCAGTACAGACCCAAGAAGTCTAATTCCAATGATTTTTCTACAAATACATAAAGTATCTAACGGAAAAAATGAACCTCCGGTATCGTAAAACCCCAGTTTTTCAAATCCAAAGAACGCATTCTACAAATATATTGCTAATTTTGCACTTGACAGTTTAAGCGTCATTAACTATTAATTTAATGAAAAAGTATTTGGTTTCTATTCTTATGCTCACACCTTTTTTCAGTTGGGCACAATCCATTACAGGTACGGTGGTGGATAGTGATGGACAAAGTATCGCATTTGCCAATGTAACCCTGTGTCAATCGTCGGACAGCACGATTATAACTGGTTGTACGAGCGATGAGAATGGGAACTTTTGTTTCGCAACGGAATGCACAGGGGGAATGTATCTGCGCATTTCGTTTGTCGGTTACAAGACAAAATTGGTGGAATTAGGAACGTCTCCTATTCGTGTCACATTGGAATCCATAATGTTGAATGAAGTTATTGTGGTTGCCCGGAGGAAACTTTATGAGCAAAAAAACGGTGAAATTATTGCCAATGTGAAAGGAACTATATTGGAGACATATCCCAAGACTGCCGATGTTATTGCACAGTTGCCATTTGTCAGTAGCCAGAATGGTATTTTCACGGTCTTTGGAAAAGGTTCTCCTGCCATTTATATTAATAACAGGCTGGTGCAAGACCTGAAAGAATTGGACCGGTTGATGCCGTCCGAGATAAAAAACATAAAAATAAATACAATGCCGGGTGCAAAATATGATGCTACTGTCGGTGCCGTTATCCAAATAATTACAGAAAAAGCGCAAGGAGAAGGTTTGAGTGGAACCTTGCATGCTGGTTCAAAACGTTCCGAACGCTGGTCTGCGGAAGAATTTGTATCACTTAACTACCGACACAAAGTTTGGGATATATTTGGCTCTGCTTATCTGATACAAAGGTGCCGGCAAATCGACATGAAAGCCAATCAGCAATTGAGTGTAGCGGATGCGGTGCATGGGGTGGGTTACCAAGAAGAGGAAAACGTGAGATCCGACCGATTGGCAGCGGTTGGTGGCATAAACTACAATCCGAACGAGAATATTTCCGCAGGTGTGCAATATGTATACAATCATTCGACTTGGAAAAACGATATGCTCAACAATATCAGCCATACCGTGAATAATGAAATGGAGGTTAAGCAACAGCGGGCATCATCCGATAGGCCAGACCATACACACAATGTCAATGCGTATTTCAGCGGTACCTTAGGAGGTAATCTTTCTTTGGATTTCAATCTTGATTGGGTGAAAGGGAATGAAAGGGACAATATGCATTCGTGGTTTCAAAATGACGCATCTGGGGATGTCAATACGGTCAGTACCCGCCGGTACGGTTATTATGCGTCGAAAGGTATTCTGACTTACGCTAACAAGTATGTGAACCTGGAAGGAGGGGCGGAATATTCATACACAGACATGACTCAGACTTATGCCATCGACAACACTGCGCTTGGCATCAATAATTCCGAGGATGTTACCAAACAGAATCGTTGGGCATTGTTTGTTTCAGCCAAATCCCAGGTCGGCAATTGGGGATTCGGAGCCGGAATGCGTTATGAGGATATCGATTTCGACTATTACAAGAACAAGGCATGGAACAAGGAGCAATCAAAAAAATATCATAAGTTGTTCCCAAACCTTTTTGTGAACTATTCAAAGGGGAACATGCAAGCTACATTAAGTTACGAACGAAAAATCAAATATCCTTCTTATAGTGCATTGAGAAGCAATATACAATACAGTTCCCCTTATGTGTATGAAAGCGGCAACCCCATGCTCCTGCCGCAAATGTAAAATGATTTTACCTGCATTTTGGGCTATAAGGATATCAAGGCCATGTTGGGTTATACCCTCTATGAGGACTATATGACCCAGGTGGTGGAACTGTATGATGGAAACCCGGTTGCTTTGATGAGACCCGACAATATGAAAGACGTGAAGAGTCGTTTTATTGCTTTCAGCTACACTCCGACTATAGGCATTTGGCGGCCAAACTTCGAATTGGGTGGGCAATGGCAAGATTTCAGTTTGTCGGATAAGACGTATGACAAGCCCATTTTCAAGATTCGCTTGAACAATTCGTTATCATTTCCCCATCAATGGTTTCTTACAGCCGGTGTAGGTTGGCAGTCGGAGGGAAACTCTGGCATCTATCTGCTCAAGTCGTCCTTACAAACGAATGTCAATATAGCCAAGATGTTGTTCGACAAGAGGATGTCCGTTTCTCTAATGGTAAATGATATCTTTAAAACAGATAAGATCCAATGGAGCATAAATCACAGTCATATTGTGTTTGACTATGACAAAAACAGCGATTCACGTTATGTGCAATTGACTATACAGTATAATTTCAACGCGACAAAAAGCAAATATAAAGGTGGTTCTTCCAGTGATGAAAAGCAACGATTGTAAATTGTAAGGGATTATGGGGTTTAAATTTTGCAGACAACGTGACAGTATGTCCTGTGGTGTAGCATGTTTACAAATGATTTGTAAACATTATGGGATGATATAGATTAACGCAGACTATCAAACCTGTGTGTTCTCACAAGTGAAGGTGTTTCATTATTAAGTTTAATCAAGACTGCGGCTCAACTGGGATTAAATTCAACTTCAATACAAAATTTTGCACTTTGATTTGGAAGCGACAGAAACTGCAAATATGGGGAAGGTCTGAAGCTCCCAAATAGAAACGCAATGCTTTTT
This sequence comes from Prevotella sp. MGM1, assembly GCF_002933775.1. Lineage (GTDB taxonomy): Bacteria > Bacteroidota > Bacteroidia > Bacteroidales > Bacteroidaceae > Prevotella. The sequence goes on along the minus strand of NZ_BEWV01000214.1, from coordinate 712 downwards.
GTGATGGCTTAGCCCTAAATCTATGAAAAACAAGCTTCGTCCTAAGCGGTTGGGATGCAAAGTCCCCTCCCCAGGAGCGTTAGACAGCAATATAAAAAAGAAAGGGAGACCGAAATCTCCCCAATATTAATTAACTTTGTATTGCACATGTCAAATTAACTAACCTCGGAGAAAAGGTACGAAATTTACCTTGGAATCAAGCGGTATTGGAGAAAAAGTCGCAGCGTAGGAGGAATAGGTATGAGTCTTTATAGTCCCGATAGCAAATGTAAATTTGCCTAACTTTGTATTTGCTGTCGGACTCTACATTTTCTGTTTGAATCTACACATATGAAAGAAATAGAAACTATAGAATAAAAAACGCTTGAAAAATTTGCAAGTTTAAATAAAAAATATTACCTTTGCACTCGCTTTTAAGACATCATCGCATGTCTCTCAGGCAAGGAGAGATGGTAGAGTGGTCGATTACAGTAGTCTTGAAAACTACCGTACCGAGAGGTACCGGGGGTTCGAATCCCTCTCTCTCCGCTGAACGAGCTGGACAGAAATGGTCAGCAAACGGACAAAAAGCTACAAATCAATGATTTGTAGCTTTTTTTATTGCCCGAAAGTCCTGCTTCCAAGACTTCAAAAGTACGGTAAAAGAGGGTCAGCGGATTTTTTCGGGTCAGCGGATTTTTCCGGTGGGCGGGAGAGAGTATCAAGAGTATAA
>NZ_BEWV01000213.1 GCF_002933775.1 Prevotella sp. MGM1 | reverse complement strand
TAAACGGGCGAGTTTTGAACAGCGTTTTGTAAATATTATTACCAACGTCCATAAGCGTTTTTTACATCCCGCATCTGTCATTTTTTTATATTATTCATATATCCGGAATCGCACTGATTGCATATCTGCAAGCTGTCGAATAAATTTATAACTGTACAAAAAACACATATAATATTTCTGCGTTCGGAAAATATTTCGTATATTTGCCAACCGAAAACGAATAACTATTTAACTGCTGACAAGCATACCGATGAACAACATTAAACCGTATACAGGCTGTCCGACGATTGTCGGTACAACCGCCCTAAGCCATAGGGGGGGGGTGGGTAAAAAGTTGTGACAACATTTCCATTTATGCCGTCAGCGGCAAACGAACCGACGGGTATGCACGCCACACAGAAAACCAAGCGTATTGCGCCGCAGACCCGAAAATAACCCGACAACACCGAAACACAAAGCATAGCGAAGCGAAAAGCTCCGCCCAACTGTCGTGTACGTACACCAGCGGCATACAAGACAGACACTCAACACTCAAAATTTATTCAATAACTAATAACTTAATCTTTATGAAAAGAAATTTACTTAAAACATTGCTCGTGGCCGTCGGATTGGCCATGGGGGTGACAAACATGTCTGCTGCATTAAAAACTGTATGGTCAATAGACTTTACAGAAATTGGCAAAAAATATTCAGACAAAACAGGCATTACCATTCTTACCGACAACACCATTAATGTCGGAAATACGGTATTAGGGACCTGCAAAGCAAATGAAGACGTTTTAGATACAAAATTTCTTTTGCAAACAGGAACGAACTGGTTACTAAGACAGTCAAACGGACTGTACCAAGCTAATGGTGGAGGTCGCGCATTCGGACTTTCCGACTGCAAAAAAGGCCAGAAAATAACCATAGAGGCAACAGGAGCACCAACCATTGGCTCCAATCTTACGGAAGAATCAAGCGGCAATACGTCTGTATTTACAGTACAAGAAGATGGAGCTGTCAAATTCAACTTCCCAAGATACCTATATATTAAAAGAATCATAGTAGAGGAAAATGAAATATCCGAAGATGCAAAACCAACAACTTATACAATCAAATTTGTAGATCAGAGCAACAATACAATAAAAGAAGATATACAAATAGAAAGTCACACCGGTGAAGAAGTAAGCGCAAGCGAATCTATGCTTAATTCATTTAATACGGATGACAAAAAGTACATATACGTAAGTGGTAATAATACTATCACATTGGTTGAGGATACCGAACAGAACATTATCACTCTCATTTTCCGTGAAGCTGCGACTTGGAACTATACCGTAAATACCGTTGTAGCAGGAAATACCAATAAAATCGCCGAAGGTTCTGACTTTGAAGAAGAGATTGCCTATGTAAACTATCCACGCTATTATAATATTGACGGAATCCTATATTCACATGAAGCCAAAGGTAACAACGGATATTATTCACATAGCTTCACGATAAAATCAAACAATCAAATAGAAAATATCAATGGATATCAAGCAGTAAAAGAGAATATAGTATATTATAATGAAGCTGAGTCTATCAACGGATTGACAATGTCTTCTGCCGCTAATTCAGACATCCGTTGCTCTAATGGAAAATGCGCTTACAACGCAAACGAGGAAGCTGTAGCAATCGTTACTCTACCAGCCGGCAAATATAGGCTTTATACTTCCATTTGGGGAAGTGCCGGAACTGAATTCATATTCAAAGCAAATGATGTAAAAATAGAATCTTCTTATATTTGTAGTGATAAAGATCCTGGTACAAGCGGATTGTTCGCAAGTAAAGGCTATATACAAGATTATGAAAGCAAAGAGTTTACACTCTCAACAGAGACAGCCATAACTCTTGAAACAACAACAGACGGAAGTCGTGGCATAGACTTTATCTATATCCAGAGAACAGGCGACGCCACAGAGACCGTATCAGTCACAGACGCAGGTATGGCTACATACTGCCCGGCGGTGGCATTGGATTTCACCGGCGCCACAAAGATTGCGGCATATAAGGCAAGTGTAAGCGGAAACACAGTGACACTGACTAAGGTCAGCACGGTGGCCGCAGGCGAGGGAGTGCTGATCCGCGCGCTCAATGACGCTGCGACTACGGAAGACATCGTCATAGCTGCCGAGGCCGAAAGCAATGCCGGAAACGACTTTACAGGCGTACAAGCTGAGACCACACTGAACGAGACCGATGGAGAATACACCAACTATGTGCTCTCGAAAGAGGGTGAGACCGTGGGCTTCTTCAAAGCCAGACCCGAAGCAGACGGAGGTACAAAGCTCGCGGCAGGCAAGGCATACCTGAAAGTGCTCACGACAAACGCCGCCAAAGGCATAAAGGTAATCTTCGACGGAGAGACCACAGGCATCGGCACGATAAAGGACAACACCGCGAAAGACAACGCAATATACAACCTCAACGGACAGCGTGTAGCCTCTCCAGAGAAAGGCCTGTATATCATGAACGGCAAGAAGATTATAGTGAAATAAACGGCAAGCGTACAATATCGGAATATAAAATCAACAAACAATAAATAAAAAAACAAGCAATATGAAAAAGCAATATATGACACCCCTAACAGAGGTAATGACGATAGAGACTGAACAGATAATGGCAGCAAGCATAATGTTCGACGAGAGCGGAAACACCGGCTCGGCCATATTCGGCGACGGACACGCGAGTGGCGAGGGTCTGTCGAAAGACCATCTCGACCTCTGGGGAGATGACGAAGAATAAAACGTTTTTTTAAAAAAGGTAGAGAGCTACCGGTTGGAGAATATGGTCTCGAGAGAGACTGGATTTAAAGAAAAACACAACGTTTGTTGTGATTAATTAAAAGTGAAAATGAAAATGCGGCTGCCCGTGATGGGCAGCCGCATTTTTATGTGCTATAAAACAATGTTTTCTCTCTCCACCGGCCTGTGGTATGGGAATGAGCCGCACGATTATTCGTAAGGCACCATCGCCAGCGCATCGGCGATTTTTTCAAGACCGTCGCGCAACGGCCCGGACACCATTCCCTTTATAAACGGGTTGATGTCGGCTTCGAGCGTTAACTTCATCTTGCTCGAAGTGTCGGTCACGGGCAGCACCTGTATCCACAGGTAGAAAGGGATTGGCGACTGTACGGCCTCAAACTTCACGCACTTCGGCTCCTCACGGTTTATTATCTGCATGCGCAACTCGCCCACGGGAGCCACGTTCACACTCACAGAGTCGTGGTCGAAACGGAAATCCTTGACCTTGTCTTCAGGCACGCGGTCGCGCACCTTCTCCAGATTTTCCAAGTTGCTGATACCATTGTACACCGCCGTCTGCGAATAAGGTATCTGCTTTATGCTGCTTTCAAATTTACTCATAGGACATAATTTTTAATTAACATGGTATTCCAGCCTGTCCGAGATATCTTACTTACGCCACTCGGCAGGATTGCTCCGCCACTCGTTAAGCACCTCTATGTCGGCATCGGCGATATAGCCTGTGGCCGCCGCGCGAGCCACCACATGCTCGTAGTCGGTAAGCGTCACGAGCTTCACACCGGCATCGGCAAACGCCTTCTCTGCCACCGGGAAGCCGTAAGTATAAGAAGCCACCATGCCCACTACATCGCAACCATGCTTGCGCAGAGCCTCAACGGCTTTCAGGCTGCTGCCTCCCGTGGAGATGAGATCTTCCACGACAACCACTTTTGCGCCGGGTTCGAGATCGCCCTCGATAAGGTTTTCCATACCGTGATCTTTCGGCTTGCTGCGCACGTAGGCAAAGGGCAGGTTCAGCTCGTCGGCCACCAGCGCCCCTTGGGCGATGGCGCCCGTCGCCACTCCGGCCACGGCCTCTACGCCGGGAAAGTTCTCCTGTATGGCATGGCACAGTTCGAGCTTCACGAAGGTGCGCAGGCCGGTATATGACAGAGTCTTGCGATTGTCGCAATAGAAAGGCGACTTCCATCCAGATGCCCATGTAAACGGATTACCGGGCTGCAACTTTATGGCTTTGATGTCGAGCAGTTTCGACGCGAAAATGTTTTTAATTGTATCCATATCTATTATATTTTGATGTTTATTTTCATTATCGTTCAGGCGGTGCGCATCGGTACATGCTTGCGGTCCGGAGCGCTGCCGCTTACGGACATCAACCGTATACGCATGCAAAATTACACAAAATATGCGAGATTAAGCATCGGCGGAGTGAAGAAAGGACAGACGTAGGAAAAAGAAAGGCTGTCTCTCAAATAGAGGAATACATACAACAGACCGCCAAAAGCCGGCTTCCTTGCTTCAAGCTGCCGTTCAACCATGTGAAAACGACAGCGCAAGCACACTGACAGTGACACCATCCGCCTCACTGACGGCACGGACACAAGACATCATCGTGGCTCCCGACGTTATGACATCGTCGACAAGCAGAACATGGCGGCCGGCTATACGCCCAGGGGCTTTCAACCGGAAGGTGCCCTCCACGTTGTCCATTCTCTGCCCACGGCTCAGTTTTGTCTGGCTCACCGAGAACCCCTTGCGCTCAACAACGGCCGCATCAACAGGCAGGCCGGCTACCTCCGCCACTCCAAGGGCAAGTTCCTCACTCTGGTTGTAGCCTCTCGCACGGCGGCGCTTGCGGGTCAACGGTATGGGAACTATGATGTCGATACCGTCGAAAAAGCCGTCGGCCGCAAGCTCGGCCGCCATCATCCGCCCCATATACCGGCAGGCTCCCACATCTCCACGATACTTCATCTCATATACGATGGCGGCCGACTCTGCTTTCGGCCTGAAGAAAATAAACGCCGACGCTTTCATGACCGTCACCCGTCCCCAGAACAGCCGGGCCACAATATTGTCTTGCGGACGGGCATGATAACCGGTGCGCGGCAGATGAAGGACACACGACGAGCAGATAAAACGCTCCGAAGCCGCCAGCCGGGAGCCGCACACGGCACACGCACGGGGAGCGACCAGGTCGAGCAGACGGGTGAGAAAGCTTATACGCATCACTCCTCCGGGCAATCGACGCAATGCCTGATAATATCCATTGTAAAGCCGCGCCCCATGGCAAAACGCATCAGCTTCATGTTCATCTCATAGTCGCCAGACGCCTTTATGCCCTTGCGCTTGCTTTGAAGGAGAGGTCGCAGCACGGCTATATACTCTCCGTCGTCGACCTCATCGAGCACCATGCGGCGTATATCGTCGTCTATCCGCTTCTGCCAGAGAGCCTGCTCTATCTTGCGCCGGCCCCACTTGCCGTATTTAATCTTGTCTGCTACAAAGGCACGGGCATAGCGCTCATCGTCCACGAACTTTCCGTCGGTGAGATATTCCATCACTCTTGCCTGCTCATCGTCCGTCAACTCCCAGCGGCGCATCTTCTCCCGCATCTCGTGGGCGCAGTGCTCACCCCGCGCACAGAGGCTCGTCAGCCTCAACAGAGCATCTTTTTCTGTAATCTTGGTCATTTGTCTTTATGGGGTTTGATGATATTTGATTCTTCGCCAACCGTCTTACATGCCACGGCGAAACGCTCCTTGCCGTACCCGTCTTCCACTATGCGCACACGGCCGAAGCCCATGCCGCGCAGCATGACAGCAAGCTCATCGGAATATATCGGGTTTATCTCAAAATACAGCCTGCCGCCCGGCTTGAGAGCCTTCACGGCATAGGCGGCGATAGAACGATAGAACAGCAGCGGATTGTCATCGGGCACAAAGAGCGCGGTATGAGGCTCGTGCTCAAGCACATTACGCTCCATTGACACACGCTCATTATCACATATATACGGCGGGTTGCTCACTATCACATTCCATTTGTCCGCATCGTCGGGCGGACTCAACGCGTCTTGAAGCGCAAAGAGCACATTCGCGCCAAGCCCACCGGCATTACGCTCCGCTATGGACAGCGCCTCGCCGGATATATCCCATGCCGTGACCGACGCTCCGGGAATATCGGCCGACAAAGTGACGGCTATACAACCGCTGCCCGTACCGATGTCGAGGACCGAAAATGGAGAAAAGGTGGACGGTCTGTCGTCAGCGCTATCACCCACCACCATCCTCACAAGCTCCTCCGTCTCCGGCCGCGGAATGAGCACGCCGGGAGCCACACGGAACGTGCGCCCGCAGAAATCGGCACAGCCGAGAACATACTGCACAGGCTCGGCGGCAGACAGGCGGACGATGATTTTTTCGAGTTCGAGACACTCGTCTGCGCTTAATTGTGTAACTTTGCCACAGTAAACATCGGTAGCCGACAAGCCGAAACGCATGTCGAGCACATACCTGACGATGGCTTTCGCCTCGCCTTGGGCATATATCGGAGTCAGCTTACGCCACAGTTCTTCGTATGTCATGATATGCAAAGGTAGTAAAAATATGCGCAACGGCGATGAAACGGATTGCCAAAAGCGACCGGACAGGCGGGAGAAGGCATCAAAAACAGGTTGCCGGCGACAACTGAAATCGATAGAGAAGATAAGCGATGAGCAGAATAACGGAAGATGAAAGATACATGCGCCGATGCCTGCAACTGGCACGTTGCGGGCTGATGGAGGCGAGGCCGAACCCAATGGTGGGCGCAGTGATAACGCACCGTGGAAGAATTATCGGTGAGGGCTACCACATAAGATGCGGCGAAGGACATGCCGAGGTGAACGCGTTCGCCTCGGTCAGACCGGCAGACGAACAGCTGCTGGCCGAAGCCACGATATACGTAAGCCTCGAACCGTGCGCCCACCACGGCAAGACACCGCCATGCGCCGAACTGATAATAAAGAAAGGCGTGCGACGGGTGGTGGTTGGATGCACCGATCCTTTCGCCCGCGTACAGGGCCGCGGCATCGAGATGATACGCCGTGCCGGGATTGAAGTGACGGTGGGAGTGCTCGAAAGCGAGTGTGCCGAGTTGAACAAACGCTTCATGACATACCACAGCGAGCACAGGCCTTACATCATACTCAAATGGGCACAGACATCAAACGGATATATAGACGACAACTTCCGGCCCACGGCCATATCCAATGCGTTCACCAGCATGCTCAGCCACAGACTGCGGGCTGAGAACGACGCCATTCTCGTGGGACGAACGACGGCCGAACGGGATCGCCCCGCACTGAACGTGCGGCACTGGACCGGGCGTGACCCAATGCGGATAACGCTCGGCCACGACACAGACCTGCACAGCCTGATGGACGACCTGCACGGCAAGAGCATACAGTCGCTGATCGTTGAGGGCGGAGCAAAAACACACCGATCGTTCATCAGTGAGGGACTGTTCGACGAGATAAGGGTAGAGATATCGCCGGCAACAGTAACGGGAGGTACACACGCTCCCACCCTGCCCGACGGCATAAGGCTGTGTGAACAACGGCAATACGACGGAAACATAATTGCCACATACAGACGGACGGAACATAAAAACGGCAATACGACGGAAACGTAATTGCCACATACAGACGGACGGAACATGAAAAAACCGTTGCAAAACCGATGTGAACGGTTTTTTGCAACGGTTTTGCACGTTATCGTTATTTCCTTCCGAAGTCGGCGGGCACCTCGCCCCACTTCTTCGTTTCCCATTTTATTATCGGGTTGGTATAACTATGGGTAGCCAACCAATGCTCCGCACGCGCTATCACCCCGAACAGCTTTTCCGTATCGGCGTTGCGCTCGAGCTTTGTCTTACACTTACGCTTGCTCACCCACAGTATGGCATTATAGCTATCGGAATATATCGCCTTGTTTATTCCCTGCTGCCGCATAAGCGCCAAGGCATGAACAATGGCAAGAAACTCACCGATATTGTTCGTTCCGTGCACCGGGCCGTAGTGGAATACCTGTTGTCCGGTGGCAAGATCGATGCCTCTATACTCCATAGGTCCGGGATTACCGCTGCAAGCGGCATCCACGGCCCATGCGTCGGCACGCACGTCTAAATGAAGTGGCAGTACTGTGTCGTGCCGCCAGTCGGGCGGATTGATCGGCATGTCGGGCATATTGAATTCTATTTTATGGAAGTTAAGGAATTAAGAAGTTAAGCCAAATGCTTTAAGTGTATGATTACGAACGATGAGCAAGAAGATGTCATGACCTCCAAATCTTAAAAGCTATGGCATCCCCCCTTGCTCCTCTAATTTCACATGACAAAGCATTTGGCTTAACTTATTAACTCCCAAACCTAATATATTAATTCCTAAAAAAACTACATCCTCTCAGGCACCTCAATACCCAACAGCGACATGCCGTTCTTTATAACCTTTGCCACATTGCGGGCGATAACGAGACGCATGAGTTTCTTGTTACCGTCTTCTTCCCTCAATATGCTGTAATCATGATAGAACTGGTTGAACTCTTTTGTCAACTCATAGCAATAGTTGGCAATGCCGCTCGGACTGTAATCCTTGCCGGCCTGAGCCACAACGGCGCCATAGTCGTTCATCTTCTGGATGAGGGCTATCTCCTTTTCATTCAGGTCTGTTGAGATACCGGCCGCAGGAATAGCCGCATCCAGACCGGCCGCGGCCGCCTTGCGCATGATACTGCGTATACGGGCGTATGTGTACTGAATGAAAGGCCCTGTGTTGCCGTTAAAGTCAATAGACTCCTCGGGATTGAAAAGCATGTTCTTACGGGCATCGACTTTCAGTATGAAGTATTTCAACGCTCCCATGCCCACAACGCGGGCAATCTCGGCACGCTCGCCCTCTGTCATGTCATCGAACTTGCCTGCCTCCTCACTTGTGCGGCGGGCATCGGCCACCATCAGTTCCATAAGGTCGTCGGCATCTACCACCGTGCCCTCGCGGCTCTTCATCTTACCGTTCGGCAGTTCCACCATTCCGTATGAGAAATGTACCAACTCGCGGCCCCACTTGAAGCCGAGACGGTCGAGCAGTATCGAAAGAACCTGGAAATGATAGTTCTGCTCGTTGCCAACCACGTATATCATCTTGTCTATCGGGAAATCCTTGAAACGCATCTCGGCAGTGCCGATGTCCTGGGTCATATACACGCTGGTGCCGTCGCTGCGCAGAAGGAGCTTCCGGTCGAGTCCCTCGTCGGTGAGGTCGGCCCACACGCTGTTGTCCTCGTGACGCTCGAAGAGACCTTTCGCAAGTCCCTCTTCCACTTTGGCCTTACCCTTAAGATATGTCTCGCTCTCGTAATATATCTTGTCGAAACCAACGCCCATGGCTTTGTATGTCTCGTCGAAGCCGGCATACACCCAGTCGTTCATCTTCTTCCACAGGGCGCGCACCTCGGGGTCGTTATTCTCCCACTTCACGAGCATGTCGTGAGCCTCCTTTATCAGCGGAGCCTCTTCCTTGGCTTTCTTCTCGGCCGCCTCGGCCTCCATGCCTTCCATGAGATACTGTTCTTTAAGCGAGGCCACCTCCTTGCGATAATGTTTGTCGAAAGCCACATAATAGTCACCAATGAGATGGTCGCCTTTCTTGCCGCTTGTCTCCGGTGTCTCACCGTTACCGTATTTCAGCCATGCCAGCATAGACTTGCAGATATGTATGCCACGGTCGTTTACGATGTTGGTCTTCACCACCCTGTTGCCGTTGGCCTCCATTATGCGGGCGAGACTCCAACCGAGCAGGTTGTTGCGCACGTGGCCGAGATGGAGCGGTTTGTTGGTGTTGGGAGACGAGTATTCAACCATCACGAGCGGCGAATCGGCCTTGACCTCACGGTGCCCGAAAGTGTCGGCCGAGTCGATGTCGGCCAGCAGGTCGAGCCATGCTCCGCATGCTATACATAGATTCAAGAAACCCTTCACCACATTGAACGACGCCACCGCCGGGCAGTGCCCGACAAGATACGCTCCAATCTCGGTGGCAGTATCCTCCGGCTTCTTCTTCGACATCTTCAAGAAAGGGAATACCACGAGAGTAAGATTGCCCTCAAACTCCTTCTTTGTCTTCTGCAACTGCACCATTGCCTCCGGCACTTCCTGGCCGTAGAGAGCCTTGACGGCTTCGAGCGCGGCTCCGCAAATTTGCTTTTCTATACTCATATTCTTATTTTATTATTGTCTTTTCTTTAATTCTGTAATCGAATGTTACGACTGCAAAGGTACTTAAAAAATATGACATACAAAAAGATGCACACAATAACCTACCGACCACAAGAAAACCGTTTATAAAAAATCATTTCACCAAACAGCCATGAATCAACATAACAGAAAACCGCCGAATACCCGATCACCTTGAGAATTGAAATCAGGCGGCCGAAGAAACACGGGGTCCAGAGCCTCCTGCGCAATGACTTTATTTTTACGTATTGCACCAAACCTGCCCGGTCCGGCCGACCCACAAAACTGCATATCGATTTACATGGCAATGACACGTAAGCCCCAAAAAGCATCGCAATAACGATGAGAACGGTTCAAAATGAACATTACGAAACCGACACACGAACAAATTGCAATGATTTTTCACAATTATTTCACAAAAAATTAAACTTTAAAAGAGAATTAATGTATATTTGTCACCGAAAATATGATTTAAAAGTGAAGAGTGAACCAACGGTATACTCGGAACGGAAACAAAAAAAACAACAATTATGAACAAAAAGACTACTATTGCGGCAGTTGCCATGCTGGCGATGGCAGGAGTCACGGCCACGGCACAGACACAGGTCGTGGTGACGAAGCACAGCGGCGAGCAACAGAAGTTCGAACTGGCTGACATCGGCAAGTTCTACTTCGACGAAAGCGCGATGAATGTTGTCACGCTGCCGGCAAAGACCGTAACGGCCTTGAACCTCGCCGACCTTGTCTGCATTAAGTTTGTGAACAAGACCGATGCCATCGACAACATCACCGGCAACGACAACCAAAACATCAGGTTTGCTTACGACGGCAACATGCTGTCAGCAAGCGGAATCAGCGAAACCGCCCAGGCCTCCATTTTCAGTGCAGACGGCAGGAAAATGATGGGTACGGAACACTGGGACGGCACACCCGTTGAAACATCCACCCTGCCCAAAGGCGTATATATATTCAAGGTAAACAACAACACATTTAAATTCATAAAGAAATGAAAAAATATATCTTACTACTCATTATGGCTCTCATAACACTGGCAGCCGACGCACAGACCGCAGAGCCGAACAGAATGATTGTCTTCAACAAGCAAGGACGGTTCAAGTCATGGAACATCAACGATATAGACAGCGTGGGATTCTTCAGGACAGAAGGCCGTGTGGCCGCCGACGTGAAAGTGAACAAATTCGCGAAAGGACAAGCCGGCCAGAGCGATACCCTGTGGATTGAGGCTATCAAGACCGAGGCATGCCGCACGTTCAAAATAACCGTGATACCGACAAACACCGCAAATACACTCACAACCGACCTGATAGCAGCAACATTCATAGAAGAGAACGGTGGCATCGGCCCATTTACGGATGACTTCCCCAACGGACAGATGACCGGTTTTGAGACACCTTTCAAGTCAGGAACGTCTTACACCGTGATGACAGTGGGTTACGATGGTTACGGAACGGCCTGTGAGGCTTCAAAGGCCGAATTTACAGTACCTCAAGTTCCGCTTATCGGCAATCCCGACGTGGCATACACTTTCACTGACATCACTCCAACCTCGTTCAAGTGCAAGTTCACCCCCAACGAAGACGTGGCCGCATACGCCATCTGCCAGTTCAATAAAGGCGATGCACAGAATCAGTTTGAGATGTGGGGACCGATGATGGGCTTCGACAATATGGGCGACATGATCAAGCAATTCAGCCAGGTATCGTTCGACGGTGAGTATGAGACTGAATGGAAGAATCTGAAACCAAACACCGACTACGAAGTCGCGATACAGGCATGGGACGCCAACGGCACATACGCCCCGATAATCTACGCATACGTGACAACAGCCTCACAGGGGGGACCGGGCGAGGCTAAGGTTGACATAACAATCGGTGAGTTCGGCCAAGAAGGAGGTGAATACTACCAATGGATCAAATTCACACCAAATGACCAGACTTTCGTTTACCACCTGGTAGTGGCCGAAAACAAAGAAGAAGACACAAGTGCCCAGGATCAGGAGATAGAAAACTATCTGAAAAACGAGAAAAATCCGAACTATCCCCCAATGTTTGACGATCCGAACTGGGATGTAATAGGAGAAGACAACGACCGTTGGGCACTTGAACCGAACAAGACCTACACCGCTTATGCAATAGCGATGAACGCCAATAAAGAGTGGGGACCGTTCACAAAGGTTAAGTTCACCACACCTGACGTGGCAAACGCTCCAAGCACAGCAAAAGCCAAGAAAGCGGACAAGCACGCCACACGTTTCGGCAAAAAGATTGATACCGGACAGATGATGACTGCCCCCAAAATCATGTTACCGGCAAAGAAAACAGGCATGCGGTTGATTAACAAATAACCCAGACCGGCTGTTAAAGATACAGACAAACATGCAATAAAGCCGTTAAGCCGATGAAAAGGCACAACGGACATCAAAAAAACGGGGCTCGCTTCATAGTATTGAAGTGAGCCCCGCTTTTATAATATAATAAATGTATTTGTCTGATTACATGCACATCCCGCCGCTCCGAATGACTTACAAGAAAGTGGAACGGGCGGCGACATATATTGCGGCACTATCCCAACCGTTGCTTCAAGTCGGATATTTTTGCAATGCGGTCCATGTCGTATGTCTTATCATGCCTGTCTACAAACATGAAAAGGGCAAGAGCCTTGTCGAGCAGCATCCTGCGCATGGGGCCGGTCTTCAAGTCGGCCTCGACATAGTACAATCTGGCGAGCATCTCCATGCGCGGCAGTCTCTCGTCTTCAGGAAACTGCCCGAAGCTGTCCATGACATCTTCCAATGCCGCCGTGTGATAAAACTCATAAGGGCCTACATAGCCGTTATACATATGCTGTATTTCTTCCTGTTGCTTCCTCACACTCTTATTCAGCAGTAGAGCGACAGCCTCTCCAAACTCACGTACAAGGCGCATTATATAGTCTTTCTCCAGCATAACACCATCTTTCTTTACTTAAACACCGACGCTTTACTATGGTATAAACATACTTCCGCAAGCATCCACAGCTATTCGTATACGGCACAAAGATACGTTTTTTTATCCTTACAGCCTATCATTTTACTATTAAGTTTCATTTCATACTTCACGTTGGAACATAAAAAAGCGCAAAAAACATAATGTTTCCCGCGCCTTATGATTTTAGCTACAAAGACAAAAAATACCGAAAGTCAACAGTCTTTCGTTATCAAAGCCACAGCGTACGCACTTATTCCTTCCTCACGGCCGGTAAATCCGAGACGCTCGGTGGTAGTGGCCTTGATGGAAATACAGTCCTCATCCGTTCCCATGACCTCGGCAAGACATTTACACATCGCCGGTATATGCGGATTCATCTTCGGACGCTCGGCACATATCGTACAATCTATATTACCCACGGAGTAACCTTTGGATGCTATGAGACCGATTGTCTTGCGGAGCAATATCTTGCTGTCTATATTGAGAGTATCCTCCGATGTGTCGGGAAAATGGTAGCCGATGTCACGCATATTGGCCGCACCCAGCAGGGCATCGCACACGGCATGTATCAGCACATCGGCATCGCTGTGTCCGAGCAGGCCATGAGTATGGTCAATCTTTATACCGCCCATCCAGAGTTCGCGGCCCTCTACGAGCTTGTGCACATCGAAACCGAAACCTATTCTGTAACCGTTCATAATCATATTGTTTACCGCCAACAGGCGAATTTCATTACCATTAAAATAACATTACCATTGTTTATAAGCGATATGATTATCACTCAAAGGCTACATGGCTGCCATACGGAAGTAAAATGACACTCAACATAAAACGGAATGATACTCATCCGAAGGCAAAATAATGTCCTGCCAGACGGGATATAACACCCGAATCCAAAGACTGACGTATCAGCATGTCCCGGTAAAAGGCATCTTACCGTCTGAAGAGGTCTTTAATGCCATCCATATCAAACGCCAAAGAAAAGCGCAGGGTCTGGTCGAGCGGGTTGCTCTGCGCCGTGGAAATCACATATCCCACGTCAAGCGAAAACACATTCATCCGGAAACCGCCTCCGAGAGTGAAATACTTCCTGTTTCCTTTACTCTCGCTCTCATGATGATAACCGGCACGCAGAGAGAACTGATCATGATAAACATATTCGGCTCCCACGCTCCACTGTATCTCCTCAAGTTCTTCCTTGAATCCACCGGGGGCATCACCGAAACTCTTGAATATACCTGATATCGAACCGACATCACTATATTCGCGGATTACACGGTCCTGATAGTCAGACGCGCTCTCGCCTTCCATCTGCTTCGGCACCGTGGGCACGAGCAGTTTGTTGGCGTCCGCCGCTATGGTGAAACGGTTATACTCGTCTATCGGCACCATCAGCGCCGCTCCGATACGGAGGTTTGCAGGAATAAACTGGCTGCGGTCATCGCCGTAATAGGTTATCTTGCTACCGATATTGCTTATATTCATACCCAGACCGAGCTGACACTCACGGCTGCCAATGTTCAGATAGTTATTATAGTACATGGCAAGGTCGGCGGCAAAGGCTGACGCAGGCGAAGAATCTTCAGAATAGTCATAACGCAGGTCGGAGTAGATCCAGCGTATCGCGGCGGCTATCGAGAACTTCTCGCTCAGCATCAGCGAGTAAGCCACGTCCATAGACATCTCGTAAGGCTTGACACTCATATCGCCTTCACCGTCGGAACCTACGTCGGTGAACACCTCACCGAGAGAGAAATATCTGATAGAACCTGACACCGCACTGTAATCTCCGATACGATAATAGCCGGTAACATAGGCCAGATCGATGTCGCTCACAAGCTGACGCAGCCATGGGGTGTAATTGAGCGACACTCCGGCACGGCTGATACAGAACGGGTATTTGGCCGGGTTCCAGAACTGGGACGTCACATCCGGGTCGGTAGCCGCACCCACATCACCCATACCGGCCGCACGTGCGTCGGGGGCAATGGTCTGTGAAATCACGGCATGCTCCACCGGATTGAATTGTTGCAATTTATCGTCTTGCGCCTCTGCACAAAGGCAAATGAGCGTCAACGCCGAGAGTATGGATATTCTGAGTCTGCTGTTCATCTGTGATATTATGGTTTGTAATTTACGAAATGGTTTATTATTAAGATGCCGCACCACCGATTATGAATTGCGAAACCGCCGATTATAAATTGTCGGATTTGCAGGGCATAAATCTCCTGATGATTGATTATAATTCATGAAATGTTCATAAACACTAATCTATAAACGTGGCGACAGGCCTATTTATTGCTTATTACAATCAATTTCTTGGCCTTTGAAGTGTAGGAGCTGCCATCGCCCGAGATATTCACCCGATACAGATATACCCCCGTGCCAAGCGGCCGTCCGCCGTCGATGGTGAGGTCCCAGTCTATCGTCATCGTATTGTCTGCCTGCATTCCGTCTCTCGCATGCGTCCAAAGCAAGCGTCCCGACATGTCGAATATCTCTATCAACGCATTCACATGGCATCCCGCACGGTCATGCACTATGCGGAACGATGTGGACGTTGTGGCGGGATTGCGTGTGCAATCGACATTGATGATATTAGGACCAAGCCCTTCCACGACATTGAACGTAAGCTCTGCCACAGACGAATTGTTGAGGATATCCCACGCCCGGAAAAGCAATCTATGGCGCCCCGGCTCCAATCTGGGTATACTGTAACCGAGAGTTCCGTTCTTATAGCTTCCGAAATCGTATGTGAAACAATCGTTGAGATTATACGTTTTCGACATATCTCCGTCTATTATAAGTTCAAGATCATGGCCTATTCCGCCACCGGAAGAGTTTATTCCGCTCTCATCGTATATCTCGGCAAAGAAATGCGGCGTGGGATTGACATTATCACCGTTGGTAAACGCTGTCGAATTAAGATAACAATATATCGACGGGCCTATCGAGTCGGCGGCGGCCTCTACCGAGCCGTTGAGCATGAAGCCGTCGTTCGAGCCGTGAGCGGTCTTCGTCTTGTCGCCGTTTACGGCATAAATGATTATCTGCCCGTTTCCATTCTTGTATTTAATGTCTTTCGGAATGATAAAAGAGAATTCGATACGACCGTCTCTCACGCTATCCGCTCCATGAAAGATTATGCCGGTACGGTCTTCATACTTAAACGCCCTTGACGTGTTTCCGGTCTCATTGGCACGGCATACGATTGTCTCTTTGATGTCTTTCACCGTGGCTGCCATGACTCCCTTGAAGTCTGTCAGCGTATGTCCCTTGTCTTTCACATGGGCAATCACGGTCACGGCCTGGCCGGCCTTAAGGGTGACCGGCTCGCTGCCGTCGGCTTTCTTTCCTCCGATACTGTCTATCTCGACCGCGAATGTGGGCTTGCACAGTTTCAAGGCCGGGTCTCCCAAAAGCGCGAAATGCAGCTTATTGTCTGTATAATCATTGGAGTATCCTCCCGAGGAAGGGCTTACCATGTCATTCTTGGCTCTGCGAAGGGCCTCTCCTATCGAGATGTTCTCATCCGCATTACCGAACATTTCTATGATGAACGCCTTGTTGAGATATTCGTTATAGTTGGCATATACCGTGCGTGTGGTGCCGATGAATGCCACGGCGCCACCGTTTCTGTTCAGCATTGCCGTCTCACCGATATTGCTTTCCTGCCCGTCGAACGGCATTATATCGCATGCGGCGGTAAACCATAAGGGCAGATTTGCTGTCGAAGTACTTGCGAAATCGTGCAGTTTCACCACCTGCTCATGCGACAACAGCACCGGCGAGCCGTGTCCTGTATAGTTAATCAGAAGCGCGCCATCCGTCATATACTGCCTTACGGCACGCTCAACATCAGGATATCTCGAGCCCGTCGATGATGTCTCACGCTTGTATGCGTCCCACATTATTTTCTTGATGTCAAAACTCTGAGACCTTGCCTCCAACGTGCCGGCCGTTTTGTCCGCTCCGTCCATGTGTATGTTGTTGTCTCCGTCGTCGCCAAGAAAAACGGTCGTGTTCTGCCATGAGCCGGCTGTGCGGTTGCCGATATACGCCTCAATCTTGTCTATAATGACAGAAGCCTCTTCCGGGGTACGGACCGGCAACCGTCCGACAGCCACATCAGGCTTACCCCTGAAATTATACCGGTCGGCATCAGGATTTTCAACAGACTCCGTTTCCGTTCCGTTGAATATCCTTTCACCGTCATCGAGCAGGCAGAAGAAATCGTCGGAGATATAGCTGTGCGTCTTGCTCACCGAGTTCCTGCTCTGAAACGATAGCAGGAAATCATCGGGAGAGTAGTTACGCCATGTGGAGGTAAGCATCCTGTTGTCCCATGCCGCATCGCCAAAGAGCAACAGATACTTGGGCGCGTCATCATCGGTCGCCGCCCTGTCGTAGAGCATTTTCATATATCTGCGGTAAGCCGTGGCATCCGGCGTGCCGCTCGAGAACTCGTTGTACAGCTCATCTGCCGGCACTATGCGCACCCTCATGCCGTCGTTAAGCTCATGTATGGCTTTCAAGCGCTCGGCTTGCGCACGCATCTTCTGTGTCGTCGGAATTATTATCACCATGTCGGCCGGGCCGTCCGCATGCAAATCCTGATTGGTGATGCGGTGCACATACTCCGGCACCGGCATGTCGTCTACCGCCGGATCGGGCACCGCCCTGGGCTTGTAGGTATGCAATGTCATATAGTCCAGACGCATGACACCGCCCCGTGTCTGCGTTATTGTAATCTTGTTGGCTGGTTTCAGGTTGAGCACGTCAAGCACCACACTGCCCCTATTGGCCAAGCCATTGGGGTCTTTGGTTGTCCCTACGGTAATCGTCCCGGCCAGGCTGTCGTTCACATGTATGGTGGCGGCAGACGACACATCGGCCGTCATCACCACCCTCAGCCTTCCGACAGCCGACGGTCCGGCTGCGTCAAGCGAATAATCATTAGGCGTGTTTACGGTAAACACCCGTGAATCATAAAGGTTGCGACCGCTGTGATACCACGAATAGTCGTCTACCTCATACAGCGTGTTATAGTCCTCGCCTGCCGGATAAAAACCGCCGAAAAAGGCCGCGCTGTCCGCAGTGAGTGCCTCGCCGTCGCTTTCGGTGATGAAATAATATCCGTAGTCCGAATAAGGATTGCGCTCACGGTCGTTACCATCAACCCATCGCACCGGGCCTCGGGCATAGAAAAAACGCTTGCCGCCGGCTGTATACGTAGCCACTTGCCGCAGGTCGTCCGTCGCCGCGAGATAATCACCGTCCAACCGCTCCGGCTGCATGTATCCGCCATATCCGTAAACCCTGATCTTCGACATGTCTGAAAATCCGGCCTGGCGTATAAGGGCATCCGAGAGATGATATACTCCGCTTGCCGGCACACGGATTTTCGCCCATGTCCCGCTCCCGAGCACAGAGTGCCCGGCATATCTTTCTGCCGGAGCGTTATAGCGCATTGACTTGCCTACCCCCCGAACGGCGTTCTTTGCGGGCAGTGCTTTAAAGGATAGCATGAAACTGACGAGCTTCTTGTATCTGCCGTCACGAAACACAAGCGGCACGAACGACACGTCGAGCGAACCGCGTTTGCGCGATACCGATACCGACACATTCACCTCAGGAAGCTCCGGAGGCAGGTCGCCCGTGATTTTACGGTATTTATCTATATCGTCATCGGCCATGTCGATAAACTCGGGATACTCTATTTTCACGTCGTATACCGAGTCCGGATAATGATAACCGAGGTCTTTCGAATAACTGAAATGAGGCAAGAGGGTGTCTATCCTGACTTGCTCAGCCGTCAGGTTGAAAAACTCCTGCGCAGCCGTTTTCACGATACCGCACAGAAATATGGCAAATATCAGGATTTGTCTTTTCGTCATTTACAGTTGAATTCCAGTACTTTTCTGTCTTCTATATATCCCGTCAGACGGTCGTCGATATGCACCGGCCCTATTCCGGCAGGCGTTCCCGTGTATATGATGTCACCGGTCTTCAAGGTGAAAAATCTGCTTATATAGGCCACGAGCTCGTCTATGCGGAAGAGCATGTCGCTCGTACAGCCTTCCTGTACCGTCTGTCCGTTTATGTCGAGATGGAAACGCAGGGCTTGTATGTCCCTGAACTTATCCTTGCCGACCCACTCCCCGATGGCCGCCGAGCCGTCAAACCCCTTGCATAAGTCCCATGACAGCCGGGCATCACGCAGTTTTTTCTGCAAATCGCGTGCCGTAAAATCTATTCCCACCGTCACGGCATCGTAATAGCGATGGGCGAATTGCTCGGGAATACTCTTGCCGAGGCGGCATATACGTACCACAATCTCGGTCTCATAGTCTACCCGCCCCATCCAGTCAGGAATGAAAAACGGTTTCTTGTCTTTCAGCAATGCGGAGTCGGCCTTGGTGAATATAACAGGACTCTCCGGTTTATATAACGCTCCGTCCAGCTCTTTATTGTGCTGGATATAGTTCATTCCTACCGCAAATATTTTCATAATTCGTTTTGTTTTGAAAGTTTTTTAAGACGTTATGCAAGTGGTTTTTGGAAGTTAAGAAAGAATTTTGGGGGAAGTGAAGAAAGGGATTTTGGAAGTTAAAGGAGGAATTTTTAGAAGTTAAAGAAGTGAAGGAAG
>NZ_BEWV01000212.1 GCF_002933775.1 Prevotella sp. MGM1 | reverse complement strand
GTAATCATTCTATTTTCCGCCACGACAATTTTATCGGCTGTTTTTCAGCCGATAAAATAAAAATGCCCACAAGAAAATATTTTTGTTTTAACATTCCGGTTTATAAAAACATGGTAGAAGAGTCTTCTTGTCGCAGTCCTTACCATGAAGAATACATTCGAACAGGTGCTTCAGGTAATCCTGAGGGTCTATGCCATTAAGCTTGCAGCTTTCTATCAGAGAGAAGATGAATGCCGAGTTTTCTGCCGCATCCTCACTGCCTATGTTCATACAGTTCTTGAGCAACAGCTTTACCGGTTTCATCCTTTGTTCACAGAGGTTGTTCGATATTTCCGCTGCACCGTCCTTGAGGATATTTCTCAGGGACTTCCACTGGTTTAACGTATAATTGACAGCCTTTCTCATCAGTTCGTTAGCCATAATCTTCGCATCCTGCATCATCATGACCACCTTATGATGGATACTTTCAAGGATCGGTCCTGTAAGCTGCCGTCTTTTCCCCTTTATCTGCTCACCGCTGAGCTTCATGGTGCGGAACAGATCTTCATTCATGAACATATCGCCGATGGAGTCTATTATCTCCATCGCTGTCCTGTCCGAAGGCAAGGCGTCAACCCACAACCTTCTGCAGTGCGTCCAGCATCCTATATGAAGCACCTTTGAGTCTTCTCCATCAAACATTCTGTAAACCGTATATCCGTCAGTGGAAAGGGTCCCCATAAAATGTTCCAGGAACGACTTCGCCACATCGGATGACCTGCTGCCGTTGTTATAGTGATAATAGACCATCTTCATATGCTTTGCAAAGAATGCCCATAAGTACTTTCTCCTGTAAGCCTTGCCTTCCTTTGTTTCGATGCCTACAAGTTCGGTCGTCTCATCAACCATAAGATATTCAGCCTGCTGTACAAACCCCTTGAAGACATCTTCCATGAACTCCTTTAGCTTGGCGATTCCGTTATGGATATAGCTGTTCAGTGTGGTGTTGCTTATGTGGATGCCCTCTCTGGCAAGCAGTCTTATCTGTCTGTTCTCAGGCATACTGAAGTCATATTTCAGACAGAGCAGACGGGCAAGCAGTTCAGGGGAGAAAATACCTCCAAGTTTTTTCAGCGGATGTTCCATTGTGCTTACAAAAGTTCCGTCTGCAAGCTTTACCCTTGCCACCTTATACACATGCTCCACGTTATGAGCCCTTACATGTTCTATAACCCTGTATTCCCACACATCAGGCATACCGTTGCGGTTCATGAACCGTCCTCCTTCGGGAAGCGTGTAATACTCGTCCACTTCATGTACTACCACTTTGTCAACTTTCAATTTGGTTTTCACGGCACGTGGTGCAGTTTCCTTTCTTCTTGAAGGTTGGCTGCTCTGTGCAGGTG
>NZ_BEWV01000211.1 GCF_002933775.1 Prevotella sp. MGM1 | reverse complement strand
AACGGGACGCTGAATGGAAAAATTCGTGAGGGTAGGTGGGGTAGGTTTGATAGGGAATGTAGATGTGAAAGATGTATTAAGCTGACGTGCAGGCACTTGCGGAAAACAGCTCATAGTTCGCTTATTTCCGGCCTTTGGCTTTTAATTTTTAAACGGGCGAAATATGGAGAGCGTTTTGTAAACATTATTGACACTTTCCGGTCGGAGATACATGTAGTGTGGTTGCCGTTGTGGCATCTTGCCGGTTATCATCTTGACACATATTTATATATAATGCGTTCCCATTTGGCGGCATATACGTGCCATGATGTTGCAATGTGCAATCAAAATAGTGGTATATGCGGTCTTATATGACTGAAATACAGGGCGAAAGCGTTAAATAGTTGCACAAACACCCCCGTTGTGTGCAATGAACGGTGCTTTTTTTTCGAAATAATTTGCGTAACTAAATAAAAATTAGTTACTTTGCAGCCGTATTTTTCAAAAAGAAGAAATTATTAACATTTTAAACATTACAATTATGTCAGAAATTGAATCAAAAGTAAAGGCAATCATCGTTGATAAACTTGGTGTTGACGAGGCAGAAGTAAAGCCCGAAGCAAGCTTCACAAACGATTTGGGTGCCGACTCTCTGGATACAGTTGAACTCATCATGGAGTTTGAGAAAGAGTTTGGTATTTCTATTCCGGACGACAAAGCTGAGAAAATCGGTACAGTAGGTGACGCCATCACTTACATCGAGGAGAACGCGAAATAATATTTTTCAGACGGAAAGTTGGAAGACGCGAGTTGAAAGACTATCACTGGAAGACAAAAGACGAAGGCTGAAAGCCGAATGCTGTTGCGTTCAAAAACTTTCATCCCTCGTCTTTTGCCGTTTTGGCGGTGGTCTTGTATGTGTCTTTAAAATGATGCTTTCCGCCACAAACAAATAACCATCATGGAATTAAAAAGAGTAGTCGTGACGGGTCTGGGAGCCGTTACCCCGGTGGGCAACAACCCCGAGGAGACATGGAACAACCTTGTAAACGGAGTCAGCGGAGCCGCGCCCATCACATTGTTTGACGCTTCGAAGTTCAAGACACAGTTCGGTTGCGAAGTCAAGAACCTCAATTTTGCCGAATACATCGACCGCAAGGAAATGCGCAAGATGGATCGCTACACACAGTTGGCTTTCGTGTCGGCCATTCAGGCGGTGAAAGACAGCGAGATTAACCTCGACACGATCGACAAGACACGCGTTGGCGTGATATTCGGCGTGGGTATCGGAGGTATCAAGACGTTTGAGGACGAGGTGAAATACTATGGCGTGAACGAGGAGAACGGTCCTAAGTTCAATCCGTTCTTCATTCCCAAGATGATCGCCGACATCGCCGCAGGCCAGATATCGATACACTTCGGATTTCACGGACCCAACTACGCCACCACATCGGCGTGCGCGTCTTCGAGCAACGCGTTGGCCGACGCTTTCAACCAGATACGTCTGGGCAAGGCCGATGTAGTGGTGAGCGGTGGCGCCGAGGCGGCTATCTGTGCAGTGGGTGTGGGCGGATTTAACGCCATGCATGCGCTGTCTACACGCAACGACGACCCCGCACACGCCTCACGCCCGTTCAGCAAGAGCCGCGACGGCTTCATCATGGGTGAGGGCGCGGGCTGTCTGATTCTCGAAGAGCTTGAGCACGCCAAGGCGCGCGGAGCCAAGATATATGCCGAGATGGTGGGCGAGGGCGCGAGCGCGGACGCATATCATATCACGGCGTCGCATCCCGAGGGTCTCGGAGCGTGCCTCGTGATGGAGAACGCGCTGAAAGACGCCGGCCTGAAACCGGAGGACATCGACTACATCAACGTGCACGGCACGTCGACACCCGTGGGCGACATATCGGAGGCCAAGGCCATAAAGAAAGTATTCGGTGACGCGGCATACAAGTTGAACATCAGTTCTACGAAGTCGATGACCGGCCACCTGCTCGGCGCGGCAGGCGCTGTGGAGGCCATGGCAACGGTGCTCGCCGTGAAGAACGACATCGTCCCGCCGACAATCAACCACGACGAGGACGACCGCGACGAAGAAATCGACTACGACTTGAATTTCACTTTCAACAAGGCCCAGAAGAGAACGGTGCGCGCCGCTATAAGCAACACCTTCGGATTCGGAGGCCACAATGCTTGTGTTGTTTTCAAGAAGTATGCTGAATAACAATATCATAGACAGGATCAAGCTCCCTTTCCGCAAGGAGAAGGAGCTTTTTTCTTCCCTTTATGACATCATGGGGTTCTACCCCCACCACATAGAATACTACAAGCTGGCTCTCATGCACAAGAGCGTAGCCAGGCGCAACGACAAGGGAAAGCCGCTGAACAACGAGCGGCTCGAGTTTCTCGGCGACGCTGTGCTCGACGCCGTGGTGGGCGATATTGTGTACCGCCACTTCGAGGGTAAGCGTGAAGGTTTCCTGACAAACACCCGGAGCAAGCTCGTGCAGCGTGACATGCTCAACAAACTGGCAGGCGAGATGGGCATACCGCGCCTCATAAAGTCGTCGGGACACAACTGCGCACACAACAACTACATGGGCGGCAACGCCTTCGAGGCGCTTGTGGGGGCGATATATCTCGACCGTGGATACGATGCCTGCATGCGTTTCATGCAGAAGCGGATACTCGCGCAGCTCGTCAATATAGACAAGGTGGCCTACAAGGTGGTCAACTTCAAGAGCAAGCTGATAGAGTGGACGCAGAAGAACAAGGTCTCGATGGAGTTCATGCTCGCGGGCGAGGAGATGGAGAAAGACAACGTCAGTCCCGTATTTATTTCCAAAGTGTCCATTGAGGGGCTTGAGGCAGGAACGGGACGGGGATACTCCAAGAAGGAAAGCCAGCAGGCGGCGGCCAAGGAGGCATTGCAGCGTCTGCGGAAAGAGCCGCAGTTCATCGGCACCGTGTTTGCCGCAAAGGCTGAAAGGGTCAAGGCTGGCACCGTGAAGGAAAAGCCTGCACGGGCCGTGGCCGATGATGATAAGCCCATCGGGAGAACGCCGGTAGTGACTCTCGACACAACCGACACCATACAGGCCGAGCCTGATGAGAAGCCGGTCAAGGACCAGGCTGTAAGGAAAGAAAGGCGGAACGGGAGCGCGGGGAATACCGGCGTGGAGACGGTGAAAGACGAGTTCGACCTCTCGGACATCACCGCCAACCCGAAAGAACCGTCGAGAGAAGACATCATAGCGGCAGCGGAAGCTGCTGCCTATGAATAGGTAAAAGGTTATTTGAAGATGCTCCGAAGCGGATAACGAATATATATGAAATCTGTTTCGGAGCATCTTATTATACGACGGCTTGCTTTTCACACGAAAGAGGACAGTTTTTTCATGATATAACGATAATGGAACATACGATAAACGATTTTGAGATAATGGCTCCGGTGGGTTCGCGCGAGAGTCTCGCGGCCGCCATACAGGCAGGCGCCGGCTCGGTGTATTTCGGCATCGGACGGCTGAACATGAGGGCGCACTCGGCAAACGAGTTCACGGCGGACGACTTGCGGGATATTGCCGGCACATGCCGTGAGAAGGGAATAAAGACCTATCTGACCGTGAATACCATCATATACGACGAGGATATGGACATGATGCGCCGTACGGTGGATTCCGCCAAGGAGGCGGGAATATCGGCGGTGATAGCCAGCGACGTGGCCGTGATGACATATTGCCGTGAGGTTGGGGTGGAAGTCCATCTCAGTACGCAGCTCAATATCAGCAATGTCGAGGCGCTTCGGTTCTATGCCCGCTTCGCCGATGTGGTGGTGCTGGCTCGCGAACTGCGCATGGAGCAGGTGGAAGAGATATACCATGCTATTGAGAGGGAGCACATTTGCGGGCCTTCCGGCAAGCCGGTACGCATAGAGATGTTCTGCCATGGGGCGCTGTGCATGGCTATAAGCGGTAAGTGCTATATGAGTCTTCACGAGGCAAACCGCAGCGCCAACCGGGGGGAATGCGTTCAGATATGCCGCCGTTCGTATACAGTGACGGACAACGAGACAAGCGCGCAGCTTGCTGTAGACAACAAATATATCATGAGTCCGAAGGACCTTAAAACCGTGCGGTTCATAGACCGGATGATGAAAGCCGGCGTGCGGGTGTTCAAGATAGAGGGGCGTGCGCGCGGACCGGAGTATGTCTCCACCGTGGTGGGATGCTACAAGGAGGCCATCGCGTCGGTGCTCGACGGCACGTTTACCGAGGAAAAGAAAGACGGGTGGGATGCTCGGCTCGCCACTGTGTTCAACCGCGGCTTCTGGGACGGTTACTACCAGGGGCAGACGCTTGGCGAGTGGAACCGCCATTACGGCTCATGTGCCACGGAGCGCAAGGTCTATGTGGGCCGCGGCGTGAAGTATTTCAGCAAGCTCGGGGTAGCCGAGTTCACGGTAGATGCCGCCGAGTTCGCCGTGGGCGACAAGCTGTTGGTCACCGGCCCGACCACAGGCGCGATGTATATCGATACCGCTGAAATTCACGGCGACCACGGACCTGTGGACGTAGCCCGCAAGGGAACACGCGTATCGGTGGCCGTTACCGGTAAGGTGAGGCCGAGCGATAAGTTGTTCAGGATAGATAAAGTGGAATGATGGAACGCCCATTATGGTATGATGTGAGTTCTTTTCTTTTATATTTGAAAAGCAAGGTCGGTATTATCGAATGTTTTTCATCTTTCTATAATAAGGATATGGTATCTTGATAAAAACGGACAACATCTTTCAATGAAATGAACAACATCTTTCAATGAAACGGACAAAATAATACAATAATGACTATAAATGAAATTCAAGACGAGATAATCGAGGAATTCTCAGACTTCACCGATTGGATGGATAAGTACCAGTTGCTTATAGATCTTGGCAACGAGCAGGCTTCGTTGGATGACAAATACAAGACGGAAAGCAACCTGATAGACGGTTGCCAGAGCCGTGTGTGGCTTCAAGCCGACTATCACGACGGCGTGATAGACTTCACGGCGGAGAGCGACGCGCTGATAGTGAAAGGCATTGTGGCACTCCTTATACGTGTGCTCGGCGGCCACACACCCGCCGAGATACTCGATGCCGAGTTGTATTTCATAGACCGTATCGGTCTGAAAGACCACCTGAGTCCTACCCGTAGCAACGGATTGCTGGCCATGGTGAAGCAGATGCGTATGTATGCGCTGGCTTATAAGGTGAAAGGAGAGTAGGTTTTCTGAAAGCGGATATTGCGGAGCGGCCAGTGGGACATATTGCCGGTGAATGGCGGGCAACGTATGTTTCCTGCGGTATATCCCACTGACCGCTCCGCAATCAAAACTCCGATGAAAAACCTTCAATACTCCGATGAGGAGCGTTTGAGACTTTGTTGAAAAGCGTTTTCCGCCATGCGGGCGGTCATTCCTTGAACGAGTTGATTTTGTCGAGATAGTATTTGCGGAAGTCTTTCCAGCGATAATACGGGGCTATGTTGGTCTTCAAGGGCAGCGTTGCCTCGTTTTCGTTTAATAACACCTTGAAGATCACGTCGTCGTCGTCCGGTCCTTCACGATAGAAGATAAACTGGATGTTGGCCGCCATGGGGAATATCCGGTAGTTGATCCAGCCTTTTTTCTCGAGCTTCTCCATGTCGCTGACCTCCATGTCGTATCCGTTTATGCCGAGAAGGCATGTCAATGGCAGCACCATCGTCTCGTGGCCGAAGCGCAGGGTGGCTCCAGGTTTAGGCAACGCTATGCAGCTGTCGGCCTCTTCGATAATGCGGCGCAGCAGGTTCCGCTGTGTGAAAGGCTGTGTTCCGCCGTTGAGCGGGCATGCTCCGTATGTCATATACCATCTCACGTTGTTCTTTTTCCAGTTCAGGTATAGTTCCTCGTCGGTGAAGATGTCGTATAGTGTGATGTCTCGTCTCGACTCGCAGTTCTGTATGTTGGATGCAAGTTTGAAAAGCCTGTCGCTCAGTTTTTCTGCATCCACGTTTCTGTTGGCGTACGCCGTGTCGGCGAACAGTACCGTCATTAGTCTTTTATGAGTGGGATAGGCATTGCAGAACTCCCTGTATACCCGCTCGGCGCTTTTCGGCCGGGCTTTCGCCTTTAGCTTCTTGTCGTTGAAGTTCATGTAGTACATGTCGTGCTCACTGGCGTCGTGGGTGGTGTTTATCATAGGGTTGAGTGCCGTGAGTTGCAGCAGCTCGTTCTCCATAGACAGTATGCACCTTATCACCACGGTGCTTTTTGCGTCTATGTTGGCGTTTCCGGCAAACACTTCAGGAAACCGTTCATACATCCTTCGGGCTATGTTCCTGTGCTGTCGCGCGCCGAGCGGGGTCAGTTCGCCGAGTCGTCCTCGTGCCTCATCGCGCAGGGCGGCAATCCGTCGCATCACGTCGCGGCCGGTGTCGGTCAGGGCTCCCGCGCTGTCTGCTTTGGCCAGCGTACTGTATGGCGCGTCATATTCGTCTTTGCCGATGAGAAATCTCGAACCGTGTCGGCCGTAATGACTTATATAGAAAGGCTTTTTGCCGTCAGGAGGAGCTGTCATCGCTCCAGGCCTGGGATTTGGATAGGCAAGGTGGTTGCTTGCCGAGAGATGCAGGTTTTCGCTTATTTCCTTGCGTACCGATTGCGCTACGACACTTGCCGGCGTGAATATCAGTATCGCCGCGATGATGGTTTTTCTCATAGGTTTGTTTGTTTTATGGTCATGATTTGTTTGTATTACGGTCATAAAAAGATGTACCGGCACTGCAAATATAGAAAATAATAGCTATATTTGCAAAACTAACCGATTATTATTGTAATAAAGGATTATGTCAAAACCGTATGTATGGCACGATGATTATTGGCTGTTGCTGATGCAGTTGTATCTTCGGCGCCCTGTCGGCATAAAACCGATGTACAGTCGTCCGATGGTGGAACTGTGTCTCGAACTGCATATTCCGCCCGCCGCCCTGTTTGCACGGATGTGTTCAATCGCCAATATAGACACTCCGCGGATGGAGCGCCTGTGGAGTAATTACGGTTCAAATCCGCGCAGGCTGTCTCGGGTCGTTGGTCTGTTGCGCGCCATGAGCGGTTTCAACAGTTCGGGAAGTTTCTATGACGGCGTGGAGACCAACGAGACGTTTGAGCGCGATTTCCGCCCCGTGGCCGACGGTGAGACCGTAACCCCGGTGATGCTTATACTCATTCTCGACCTTTATTTCCGTCTCACGCCGATCACGATGGTAGCCGATACGCCCGAGGTTGTCGAACTTGCGAGGACCATAGGGCTGCATGCGGCGGATGTCGCCGACATAATGGATGTGTTCCAGCATTGCGATCCGTATCTCAACCGCACTGATATTGTGTTCAGCCCGTTGCTCCTGCCGTGCCAGCGTATATGGCAACGCTTCGGCAACAGCAGTTGCGAGGCGCTCGCTTCGTATGCCTCGCAGTTGAGGGAGTATTTTTCTTAGGAGTAAGTAGTTGTGTAGTAAGTAGATGTGCTTTGAAGAATAATGGGAACAGGTGTAGAGCCATGATTACTTTCATGTCTTTTATGTATGTACAGACTTAGCCAACAAGTAGCATATCTACTTACTCCTTACAACTCAATTCCTTACTCCCCAACTCCTCAATAAATCATATCTGCCCCGCTTCCACCATCAGCACCACGCGCTCTGTGAGGCGGTCGGTCTCTTCCGGTTTGTATTCCTTGTTGAGGCTGGCTCCGAATATCGACGAGAACGCCTGCCACATACCTGCCCTTATCGGGCCGAGGAATGCTTTGAGAATGTCGTATGACGATGAGTTGCACTCTCTGTAAACCAGTTTTATGAGCAGTTTGCCCTGCGCATAGGTCAGTTTTTTCATTCTCGGCTTATACTGTTTGTATATTCCGTCTTCCACTTTCTTCATATGCTCGTCCCGTGCTTTCTTGTTGGGCAGTGTTTCGAGATATTCGAATGTCTCGATGATGATTTTGTTTACCTCTTTCGCTATGGGCAGCACCGTCTTCACGTTCCTCACCAGCCTCGAGTAGTTTCTTGCCTGTTTCTCGTTCTTGAATTCCAGTTCGGGGTATACATAGACGTTGTTCATTTCCATGTACTGTATGCTGTCGCTGCCGTCGAGCACCTTTCCAACCTTCACCATCGGCACGAATGTCGGGCTGTCCATGTCGGGCTGCCTGTCTTCCGCATTGGCATTCTTGTCTTTCTCCTGTGCCATTGTCTCCATGGCGCATACCGCAAGCATTGCGGTCAGTATTACGATGATTCTATGTATGGGCATAAGTTTTTTCTGTTGATGTGTTTCTTTATTGTAAGTCAGAGGGTGATTGTCTGGAAGTTAAAGGAGGCTTGTCTGGAAGTTAAAGAAGTTAAAGGAAGTTATGGCAGGCAGTGCCTGCCATAACTTCCTTAACTTCCAAATACCCACTTAACTTCCAAACAAGCCTCCTTTAATTTCCAAATATCCCTCCTTCACTTCCAAACAACCTTTCTTTGACTTCCAATAAAACTCTTTTTTAACTTTAAAAAAAATCCTCTTCCACTTTCTCCGCTTTCAGGCATTTCAGGTTTGCAGACAATTGTTCCGTACTGCTTGCTCCCACCAGCACCGAGGTCACCGCCCTATGTTGTAGCACCCAGGCCAGAGCCATCTCCGCCAGCGTCTCCCCTCGCCCGACCGCTTTTGCGTTCAGTGCTTTGAGCCGTTCGAGAAGATCGGGTGTCAGCATTTCCGTTTTCAGGAATTTGCCTTTCGACATGCGGCTGCCTGTCGGTATGCCGTTCAGGTACCTGTCGGTGAGCAGCCCTTGTGCCAGCGGTGAGAACGAGATGAATCCCACTCCCTCGCGCTCACACTCGTCTGTTATACCCTCTTCCACCGGTGTCCAGTCTATCATGTTCAGCCGTCCCTGATATATCAGCAGCGGCACATCATGCTCCCTGAGATACTTTATGGCTGTTCTTAGTGCGTGCAGCGGCCAGCGCGATATGCCGATATAAAGGGCTTTTCCCGAGCGCACTATGTCCACGAGAGCTTGCAATGTCTCTTCGAGAGGTGTCTCGGGGTCATAGCGGTGGCTGTAAAACAGGTCGACATAGTCTATCCTCATCCTCCTGAGACTCTGGTCGAGGCTCGCCGTAAGGTATTTTCTTGAACCCCAGTTGCCATATGGTCCAAGCCACATGTCGTATCCCGCCTTCGTGCTTATGAACAGTTCGTCGCGGTATGGCCTGAAATCATCGTCCATCAACCGCCCCACCGTCTCCTCGGCACTGCCGTATGGCGGCCCGTAGTTGTTTGCCAGGTCGAAGTGTGTGATGCCGTTGTCAAACGCATAGCGCACTATTTTTCTGCTTCGGCCGTAGTCGTCCACTCCGCCGAAGTTGTGCCAGAACCCGAGGCTCACTTTCGGCAGCAGCACCCCGCTGCGTCCGCAGCGGCTGTACTCCATCAGTCCTGAGTATCGCTCTTCGTCAGCCTTATATTGTTCCATACTCCGTTTTTTGTAGTTTTTTTATGTTTGATAGCCCGTTGATATAGTCTATGTTTACGGACGGTCGTATTTTGCAAAAATAGCGAAATATCCCGTATAACGTTGCAGACTGAAAGTTAAATTTCGTTTTCTCCGAGGTTAAATCTCATTTCATTGTTGCTTGCGGCCGGTTTATGTTCATTTCGCTTTATTTTCCATTTTGTCCAAATCCCGTCCTCTGTCAATTAAAAAATCTCTGTTCCGTTTGTATGAGGCTCGTTTTTTCATTGATTTGTTCTGTCTTCCTCCTGTTCAAATGCCGGTTCCGGCCGGTTTTTATTCCGTTTGCTTTACTGTGGCGGATAAGCGGTATTCTTTCAATCATTGTTTCGTAAATAAAAAGTCATGGATTTAACATTTTGTTTTCTGTTGGAATAGAAAATGAAGACGATACGTAACGCTATATGCAATGCGATATGCCGCTTTCCGACGGATGGCGAAAAGCTGTTTTTTCCGCAACGGGATGCCCGTTGGAGTGCGTTTGGTTGCCGGTTGCGTCGCGTTCAGCGTCCCGTTGCATTCCGTTTAGCGTCTGAATGCGAGGCAACGGGACGCTGAATGGAAAAA
>NZ_BEWV01000210.1 GCF_002933775.1 Prevotella sp. MGM1 | reverse complement strand
AAAGGCATGCAAACCGATACGGTTTGACGGCAACGGATACAGCGACGAGTGGGTGGAAGAAGCCGGAAGACGGGGCCTCGACTGCGAGAAGAGCTGTCCTGTGATCTTCGAGCGTTATCTCGACGATGCAAGCGTGGATATGTTTGAGAGCCTGAACGTGATGACAAGGAAGGAACTCGAAGCACGGAACGAGGTGAAATGGGATACCTACACGAAGAGAATACAGATAGAAGCGCGTGTGATGGGCGACCTGTCGCTGAACCATATCATACCGGTAGCTACCCACTACCAGAGCCGGTTGATAAAGAACGTGCAGGGGATGCGTAGCGTTTTCGACACTGACAAGGCCGAAAGACTGAGCGCACGCAACATGAGACTCATTGAAGAGATTGCCGAGCGCACGGCAAAGATAGAGCAAGGAGTGGCCGGACTGGTGGCTGCACGCAAGGTGGCAAACCGCATCAGCAACGAGCACGACAAGGCGATTGCCTACCACGACACCGTGGCGTCACGGCTGGAAGACATACGCAAGGAGATTGACAAACTCGAACTGATAGTGGAAGACAACCTGTGGACACTCCCGAAATACCGAGAACTGCTGTTCATCAGATAATTATAGAAAGGTATCGGCTATCTGCCACGTTACTGGAAATATCGTGGACAGCCGTTCACCAGACATAAAAGAAAGGAACCGGAAGCCGTAAGAGCTATCCGATTCCCTCGATTATAAAGCTATACAAATTTCTTTTCGAAGTTGTTTGAAGTTTGCCGCGTGGCCGTGTTGTGAAGCACGGTCACGCTTTTTCGTTACTCATAGCCGCCGTAGCCACCCTGAATGTCGTCGTCGGTGCCCGACTCTTCCTGCCGCTGCCTCTTCTTCGAACTGCTCATGTTTCCGAAATTCCACGTCAGCACGAAGTTGACCCTCGGGTCGCGCCAGTTCTTCTGATGACGGGTGAAGTCATCGCCGGCGGTAAACGTCTCCCACTTACGGGTTCCGAACACGTCGCGCCAGTTCACAGACAGTGTGAACATCTTGTTGAACAACGACTTGCGGACTCCCAAATCGAGGCTGGCGGTGGGCTTGCGGTGTCCCTGCGTGATGACACTGCGCGACCGGTAGTTGCCCGTTGCCTGCAAGGATATGTCGTAGGGAAGTATCAAACCGGCCAGAACACGTGCGTCCCACGAGAAATTCTCGTCCGGTTCGCCGGTTACCGTCGCCCCGTCAATCTCGTAGCTGAAACCGTCGAGCTTGTAGTAATAAGCGTTCAGGGTGGTAGTCAGGTCGAGAATGCGGAACAGTTTGTCTTTCAATATCAGCTCCATACCGGCGCTCCGGCTGCCCGTCACGTTTTCGTGTGTCGAGTACATGACACCGTCCACGTTCCAGCGGACGCTCTGTATCACATCCGTAGTGGGACGATAGTACGCTCCCAGAGACAGTGTATGGTCTGTCCATGTCTTCAAGTAGTTGAGCGAAAACGAGTTGGTATACTCGGGTGTCAGTTCGGGATTACCGAAAGACACCATAGACGCGTCGCGCGTGTTCCTGAAATTATTGAGCTGTCCGCCCCAAGGACGGCGCAGACGACGTGTGTAATTAAGCTGCAACTGCGATGTCTCGGTGAGAGGATAGTTGAGGAAAAGGCTCGGGAAGAGCTGGAAGTAGTCTTTCTTGAAAGGCTCGTCGCGCAGCGAAGCGTCGTGTTCCTGGTCGTAATCATAGCTCTCCGTGTTCACTTTCCAGTACTCTCCGCGCAGTCCGGCCATGATGCCGAGCTTGCCGAGCTTCGTCGTCATGGTGGCATACAGCGCGTGGGTATCCATGTCGTAGATGAAGCGGTTGAAGTAATCACGCTTCTGCGCCATGTCGTGTCCGTCCCAGTTGGCATTGTCTTCCCACAGTTCCTGCGGCGTGTTCTCGTGCGAGAAGCGCCCGCTGTATCCCGCCTCGACCTTTATGTTCTCCGTGATCTGGTTCTCATAGTCGAGCTTTGCCTCCCACGAATTGTTGTTGATGAGCATCGGCCTGTACTGGTACGCATACGCCGTGGGCGCCACCGGGTCGAAGTATGTGGTGCTGTCGCGGTAGTAATTGCTGTCATCGTTCTTCCATTTGTTATACGACAGGCTGAAATCTATCTTGTGCTTGTCGGTGAACGTGTGTGTATATCCAAGTTCCGCATTATACATGTTCATGTCTCCGCTGCCCTCGCTGCGGCGGAACATCACGTGAGAATCCATCGGGCTACCCACCGTTCCATAGTGATATGGAGTGAGAGACAGGTTATCACGCTTGCCGATCATGGTCATTCCGGATAGCGAGATGTCGTCTTTCTTGGTGAAGTGCCACGTCAGTCCGGCACGGGCGAAAAGGTTCTTTCCGTTGTGGTCGTCTTCAGCCTCATAGTTCTGATACGTGTTTTTTTCCGTATATGTCTGCTCACTGAGGGAGCCGCCCTTGTTTTTGCGCGAGCGGTAGCCGAGGTTCGCAAAGGCATCGAGCACTCCGCTCGAATAGTTTATGTTGGCTCCTGCCTGCCAGCCGCCCATGGTGTTCATTCCCGCGCGCGCCGATCCGTAGTATCCCGCCTTGCGGTCTCGTTTGAGCACGATGTTTATTATGCCGGCCGAACCCTCCGGACTGTATTTCGCGCTCGGGTTGTCTATCACCTCTATCTTCTCTATGCTCTCCGCGGGTATCTGCTGAAGGATCTCCGCACGGTTGTCGGTTGTAAGCCCGCTGGCCTTTCCGTTTATCCAGACCTCTACGCTGGAATTGCCCCGCAACGATATTTCGCCGTCGGTGGTTACTTCGACCGACGGTATGCTTTCGAGCAGATCGCTTGCCGAGCCTCCTGCCGCCGCGAGCACCTGGTCTACCGAGAAGGTCTTGCGGTCTACCTCAAGCTTCATCTGCGACCGCTGACCGGTGACCTTCACCTCTTTCAACGTCCGCGAATCCTCACCTATATATATCATGGGATAAGACACGGCCTTTGCCTTGTCTGTAATGGAAAAGTTGCGTGTGGCGTTCTTGTAGCCCACGAAAGACACCGTGAGCACATAGTCTCCCTTTGCCAGTCCGGTGACATTGAAGTGTCCGCGCTCATCGGTTATGGCTCCCTTGACCATCTTTCCGGTGGCCTGCCGCGACACACGGATATTCACAAAGGGCAGCACTTCATTGGTCTGCCTGTCTACTACCTTTCCCTTGACGGTGCCTTGGGCCACTGCCGCAACCGCACTCATCATCATCATCAATACCAATACTATTCGATTCATAACGCTTTATTGGACGATGAGAGCGGCAAAAGGTTTAAAACATACCATAAAAATCCCGCAGGAATGACTGTTTTGTCATTCCTGCGGGGTATTTCCGTTAAACTGAGCCGACAGTTCAGAGAAAAAATCATGGTTCAGTATTCTGGATATCGAGAAGAGCAACGACACTCCCAAATCATTACGCTTGAAGATATGGTAAACGTTAGAGCGTTCGCAAGGTATTCTCTCTGCCAGCCAGCATGCGTTGTGTCCTTGCTCAAAGAGCACCTCCTTTATTCTGTTTCCTATGTGCATATCTGTTTTATATTAAGGCAAGCCTATTTTTATGTCATTAATTTATGTATGCAAAGGTAACGAATTTAGACATAATTACATTTCACCCCCCGAAATAACTTTTATTAACATTATTAACGGTCATTGTGACTGTGCGGATCCAACAAGCAAGCACAAAAACAACATCAAGCAGTTGAAATTTCCGGCTTAAGCGACACTACGAACTTGGCTTTCCCGTATTGAACCCCGGAAAATAATCTTGAAAATCCACGCGCTCTTACATCACCACCGCTCCTCCGTTGGGCTGCATGGTGATTTTCAGTTTGCCCTTACCGCTCACTTTCGCCTCCTTAAGCGTCATTTCGGCCTCGATTTCCGTCCTTGCCGGTTTGTCAGAATAAACGCTTACGGCCTTGCCGACCATCATGGGAAGATCGAGCGTGAGGGTGAGCGGACGGGCTGTGGCGTTCAGTCCGGCCACATACCAGCGGTCGCCCGAGCGGCGCGCCATGACTACATAACGGCCCGGGTACCCGTCTATGAGCCTCGTCTCGTCCCACGCAGTGGGCACCGAGCGCAGGAAGTCAAGCCCGGCTGCGGGCAGTTCGTCGAGATTGTTAGGTTGCAGGGCTATGCACTGCACGCTCGTCTGCGTCACTATTGCCGCCGCCATCTCAAAGACATCCGTCGTGCGGCGCGGATGACGCCGCCTGTTGTCGCGCGACATGTATCTGTTCATTATAGTGCCGCCCCAGTCCATCGCCGCCACGGCATTGCGGCAGAAGGGATGCAGCGTGAGGTCGAAAGCCTCGCGGCCCGCATGCCAGTCGGAGAAATACACATTCTCCGATGCCAGCACGGCCTCGCTCGCCACGAAGTTGGGATACATGCGCTCCCACCCTCTTGGCAGCGTGCATCCGTGGAACACCACTTGCAGGCCGAAGTCGTTTGCGTCATACAGTATGTCTTCATACAACTGCATGGTATGCTGCTTGTCGCCGCCGAAGAAGTCGACCTTTATTCCCTTCACACCGATACTCTTCAGCCATGCCATCTCACGGCGGCGGGCGGCCACGGTGTTCATCCTGTTCTTGGGAGTCTGCGGCGCGTCGTTCTCAAACCCGTTCGAGTTGTACCACAACAGCAGACCCACTCCCTTGCCTAGGGCATACCTGCTCAACTCTGCCATGCGCTCGCGGCCGATGGTAGCGTCCCAGAAGTTGTCCACCAGGCAATACTCGTAGCCCATCTCGGCGGCCAGGTCGACGAACGCCACCTGGTCCTTATAGTTTATGGAGTTGTCCTGCCATATCAGCCAGCTCCACGTGTAGCGCCCCGGCCGGTATTCCTCCGACGGCTCGTATAGCGGCTCCACCACATCGTAGGCCACGGTTGTCTCGGCTATCGGCCGCAGGTTGTCGGCTACGGTGAGCGTGCGCCACGGCGTGGAACCGGGCAGCGCCATGCCGGCCGATGTCGTCCCGATACCGTTTGCCTCGCCAGCCATAGGGAAAGCTATGGCATATCCCGTCTGCGGGTCATAGTCGCTGAGATGGCAGCCCACATATCCGCCCGTGGTGCCGGTCTCGCTGACGAGCACCCATCCGCTATCGCCCACATGAAAAAGGCATGGGAACGTATAGCCCCGGCCATACTGCGAGCGGGTGTCCATCCTCGCATCGGCCGAGAACACCTCCTCGTAGCTCGGCTTGGTGCGCTTCCAGCCCACCATCGGGTCAGACTGAGGACTGATAAATGTGGTGGTGCCTTCGGGCAGGC
The DNA here is from genome assembly GCF_002933775.1 of Prevotella sp. MGM1. GTDB lineage: Bacteria > Bacteroidota > Bacteroidia > Bacteroidales > Bacteroidaceae > Prevotella. Next base: position 20,371 of record NZ_BEWV01000210.1, on the reverse strand, counting down.
GGAAGGCCGTGGTCTCGCTCTCCACTACCATACATGCCGTCTCGCCCTGCATGGGAAACGAATATCTGAAAGCCACATCGTTATCGGCCACCCGAAAGTTTATCGTCATGCGCTGCTTTCCGGCGTTCTCGTAGTAGATATCGAGCGTATTGGCCTTATAGCGTATCGAGGACGCCTTGGCATTTCTCATGACATACGTCGTGTCTATCTTTCCAGAGGCGTGTCCCGTCTGCGTGAGGGCGGCGCTGAAATCGCCGATATCGGCGCGCAACCCGAGCGACGAGCGCTCCACCATCACACGACCGTCATACGTCACGGAATACAGCGCCCGGCCGCCGTCGTCCTCTACCGTCACAACAAGCCGCCCGTCGGGCGATGCCACCTCAAGTGCCCGCGACGCGACGCACGAGGCAAACACCAATACCGCTGTAAGAAAATGTCTCATTGATTTTATATTCATGATTATGTCACTATGATTATTTTCGCAAAGATAACGCTTTTCCGGCAAAAGCCACAAAGACCGCAAGGATAATTATATCCGGGTGCGAAGAGTTCAGCGGTAAGATCCGGAGTGTACGGTTCATTGCAGCGACGGGTGAGCCACCATGCCTTGTAATTATCTTTACAAAACGGCTCCCATAATTCGTCTGTTTCAAAATAGAAATCCGTAGACAGGAAATATGCGGGTTTTGGACAACTTTGCGTAACACACTGTATATCAAATCGGTACAACCTCCGCGCATATTTTCCTCGCAAACCCCGCCTCACCTACCCGACAGTTTTTCCCATTTAGCGTCCCGTTGCGTTACGTTTAGCGTCTAAATGGAAGCCAACGGGACGCTAAACGCAACGCAACCGGCAATCAAACGGGCTCCAACGGGTGTCCCGTTGCAAAAAAAAGCCGCCTTCCGACACATTCCGGAAAGCGGCCTATCGCATTGTGTATCGCGATGCGTATCGCTTTTATTTTCTATCTCACGAAAAAACAAAGTGTTAAATACTTGACTTTATTTTTACTTCCGGTTTTCATCCACCGCCCTGTGCGGGCATGTATATTCCAATCGGCAAAACAGCTGCCGGCCGCAGCGGCACGTGCATCAGGCCTTTTAACATCGGGCACAACCCGGCACACGCCAGCCACGCAAAGCCACCAATCGGCATGATACAAGAACTATCCGACAGCATGCCAACCCGAACGGATATGGAAAAAAATAATCCTTTTCTTTCGGTTACTCATTTTTTTACCGTACCTTTGCATCCTGAAAGGCATCATGTCGCCCTGATAGTTCAATGGATAGAACAACTCTCTCCTAAAGAGTAGATCCGAGTTCGATTCTCGGTCGGGGTACACAGCCCACAAGATATCCCCCTTAATCTTAAAATCCAAGATTTCGCAAAGACAACTACCGGCAGGTGTAAGCGGCTCCGCCATACACTGTGCGTATACCGGCGATTCCGTTATACGCGACCCCGATGCCACGCCGCCTCATGGCATGACACCGAATCCGCAAAAAAACAGGCTATCACCTTAAAAGGTGAACAAAAGTCCTTTCCCCCGGCGAAGGGCCTCTTCATAGACACCGCACAATTCGTCATAGGCTTCCAGCCACTCATCACGCTCCACATCATGGAGCAACCCATCCGGTTCTACGACTTCCGCCCTGTCACGGTTATCCGACAATACCTTCCGGATATCCGGAACCTCATGACTTTCCACCAATCCCAAGCCCATCATACCGGGATCCACCTGCACACCATCCATCATTACACTTCTTCCCAATACGGCTATCCGTGGGTCTTCAAATAGGTCAAGCTGCCCGATGACATCATTCACAGCGTCCCAAAAACAGCCCAAGCCCATATCATCCTCCACATCATAACAGGACGTGAGCATAATGTCAAAATACACCTGAAGGTCAGGTTCGTCAAACTCGTCTTCCCAACCTTCATCCAAGGGCTCTCCCGTATATGGGGATTGCAACCCGTCATAATGCTCACAGATATACTGCCGTGCCACCTCGGGGTTTGCGACGCTGTCCCGCATGACAGGCTCGATAGCGCTGTGGAATGTCTCTGTGTCAAAGACAAACGCCTTATGTTCCATACTCATAACCTTACTTCATTTCAGTATTATAAACTATTGAAATATCAACAGCAACACCGGCAACCTGTCATGCAAAAAGCCAACATGACAAGCAGGCCTGCCGCAAGAAAGATTCATCGCACCCAGAAATTCTCCATGACAGACCGAGCGACACCGCGAACGAGAAGCCGCGGATGCTGTCGCCACCAAGAAGGAAGATTCGGAGCGACACGACCAAAGCGGCGGCCGGCGTATTGACGGCATGAGCCGGTGCCGGATTATGTGCAAAGAAAAAGCCGCCACATCTGTCACAGATGCGGCGGCCGGCATGTTATATATATAAAATCGTATTAGTTATTTCCGACAATCATAGTCGCAAACAGCCACGGCCTATGCCTGCTCTTCGTTGCGGGCACGCTTGCCCATGATGATATAGGCAAGAGGAGCCGCGATGAAAATCGAGGACAGAGTACCGAAGATGACACCGAGCAACATCGCGAACGAGAAGCTGCGGATGCTGTCGCCACCAAGGAGGAAGATGCAGAGCAACACGACCAAAGTGGTAGCCGACGTATTGATGGTACGGGCCAATGTCTGGTTCAGCGAATCGTTGAACAGTGACATGCGGTCACGCTTCGGATAAAGCTGGAAGTTCTCTCGTATACGGTCGAACACCACCACTTTATCGTTGATTGAATATCCGATAACGGTCAGGATGGCGCCGATGAACGTCTGGTCTATCTCGAGCGACATGGGCAGAAGTCCCCAAAGAGCCGAATACAGGCCGATAACCACAAGGGCATCAAGTGCCAATGCTATCGTGGAACCTACCGAATAGGCCACGTTATGGAAACGAACCAGGATATACAGGAAGATGGCTATCAAGGCGAATATAACGCTGACAACAGCTCCATAAGTGATATCCTTGGCCACAGACGGGCCGACCTTCGTGCTGCTGATAATCGAACCGCCGGCACGCACGTCGGGATTCTTGAACGCGTCGACACTCTTCTGGGTAACAAAACCCGACTTTGAAAGAGAGTTGAAGAGGATTGTCTCAGCCTCATCATCGATATTCGGATCGTTAGACTCTATCTTGTAGTTGGTGGATATACGGATAGTCTTGCCGTCTGTGCCGAGAGCTATCACGCTCACGTTGGCCTCACCGAATGCACCCTGCAATACGGGACGTATCTGCTCAGGCTCCACGCTTTTCTCAAGTTTCACGACATAGTTGCGTCCTCCGGTGAAATCGATGCTCTTGCTCAGTCCGCGAACTCCGAGACATACGGCGAACAACACTGCCGCCACGCCCCAGATGGTAAACGACTTCTTGGACATGCCCATGAAGTTAATCTTCGTGTTCTGAAGCATGTTGCGCGAGAAAGCGGTTGAGAATGTGAGGTCAAGCCACTTGTCACGGCTCATCTGATGCTCGTAGACAAGGCGTGTCATGTATACGGCGGTGAAGAACGAACAGCAGATACCTATTATCAATGTGGTGGCAAATCCGCGGATAGGACCGGTTCCGAACACATACAGGATGATACCCGTGATGACAGAGGTAAGGTTTGAGTCGAAGATTGCCGAGAATGCGTTGGCATATCCTTTCTTCATAGCCTCACGGACATTGAGACCGGCACGCAGCTCTTCTTTCGTACGCTCATAGATAAGCACGTTGGCATCTACAGCCATACCGAGCGCAAGCACGATACCGGCAATACCGGGCATGGTAAGCGCGGCCTGGAACGACGTGAGAATACCCAAAGTGAAGAAGAGGTTGAAGAGCAAGGCAATGTTTGCCATCATACCCGGAATGACGTTATACAGCACAAGCATGTAAATCATCAGCAGAACGAAAGCGACAGCAAACGAGATTACACCCTGCTGGATGGACTGCGCTCCGAGCGACGGGCCTACGACTTCTTCCTGCACGATACGTGTAGGAGCGGGCATCTTACCTGAATTAAGAGTGTTGGCAAGGTCTTTCGTATCTTCGATGGTGAAGTTACCGGTGATTTGCGAGTCGCCTCCGGCAATCTCGCCGTTGACGCGCGGCGCACTGTATACAGTGTTGTCGAGGACAATGGCCACCGCACGGCCGATGTTCTGCTTCGTAATCTGTGCCCAGCGGCGTGCGCCGTCGGTGTTCATCTGCATTGAGACGCAAGGATGGCCCATCTGGTCGAAACCGTCTTTGGCGGTAACGATAACATCTCCCTCAAGCGGAGCACGGCCGGAAGGCTCGGTGACCTTGATTGCATTAAGCTCGTAAATCTCCGCACGCTTGTCAAACTCGGCGGGCTTCGCGCTCCAAAGAAGTTTGAGGTCGGCGGGCAATACCTGCGCGGCAATGTCTGAATAGATTATCTTGTTCACCTCGGCAGTGTCGCGGGCAACCGCATAACCTACCACGCTAAGGCTCTGGCCCTGCGAAGGCTGAAGCACGGAGAACAACGGATTCTGTTTCTTCAACAGCTCTGCCTGGCCGGCTCCCGCTGTCTTTTCATCTTTCTTGGTCTTTGCACCGAGAGCGGCTGCCATATCCGCCTTGGCGGTATCGGCTTTCACCGTGTCGGCCTCAACAGCGGCCGTAACAGCCGACGCCGTATCGGCGACATTGCCGGCAGCGGCGTACTTCTGGTTGAGCTGGGCGAGCAGAGGTACGATCTCCTGGCTGTTATATGTCTCCCAGAACTCGAGGTTAGCGCTACCTTGGAGGAGCTTACGCACACGCTCCGGCTCACGGATACCCGGCATCTCGACCATTATACGGCCGGAACTGCCTTCCATTTTCTGGATATTGGGCTGAACAACGCCGAACTTATCGATACGGTTACGCACAACGTTAAACGAATTGTCTACGGCAGATTCCACTTCGGCACGCAAGGCACGCTCCACTTCGGCGTCTGTGCTCTGGGTGCTAACCTTGCCTTTCATCTGTTGTGTAGCGAAGATCTCTGCCAGACGGTGGCCGGGAGCATTCTGCCTGTAGTACTTGATGAACAGAGAGATGAAGTCGTCCTGACTCGTCTCTTCCTCCTTCTTCGCTTGTTGCATTGATTTTACAAACGCGGCATCAGTCTTGTGATCTGCGAGCACTGCGACAACGTCGGGTACCGAAACCTCAAGAATCACGTTCATACCGCCCTTCAAGTCAAGTCCGAGACCGATTTCCATCTCACGACATTGCTTCAACGAGTAAGTTCCGAAATACACTTTCTCGTTTTTCAGTGAGTCGAGATATTCCTGTCCTGCCTCTTCGCCCATCGCGGCCGCCTTGTTTTCATAGTGGCGTGTCACGAAAGAGAATGACAGATAGAATATGCACACGAGCATGAGGAGAAGTGCGATAAACTTTACAATTCCTTTGTTCTGCATTTTCTTAATTATGTTATTTTAATTATTATTTCCCTATTATAGGCAATTTAGCTTGCAAATATAGCTATTTTTTTACATTGTGAAAAATTTATTGCTTATTTTCACGCTTTTTTTAGCGTTTGGGCGGCATTTTTATCCAACAATATATAGGATAGTGGTCGGAAGCGTCAAATTTGCTGTCAACCGTGCAATTATACGGTGTTAAGTCGTTGGAGCACATTATATTGTCTATCCTTACGAAGAAGCCTTTCAGATTATAAGATATGCCCAGCCCGCGGCCGGTGGCCACAAAACAGTCGGTAAGTCCATCGGCGACAGTACGCCTGGTATACGAAATCGGATTGTCATTGAAATCCCCACAGACAATGATGGGATACTGCACATGGTCTACAATGTAGGCATGCACGGCATCGGCCTGGGGCGCCCGAAGGCACACTGCGTCACTGAGCTTGTTCAGCAGTTTCTTCGACTCTTCCCGAACGGTGTCACGCCCCATCTCTCCTTTCAGCATTGTCTTGTACATGCCACGCTCGGCAAGCGACAGATGGTTGCTCTCGAAATGATTGTTTATCACTATCAGCGTGTCGCTCCCCCTTTGGAGATAATAGGCCACACTGCCGTTACCGCGGGAATCATATTCGATGCGCTCTTTTCTTATTATCGGATAACGAGTGTATATGCCCACTCCGTTGAGAGCGGTATATCCCACATGCGTGGTGTCCATGTATTCATATACCTGCCTATACTTTGCAAAGGTGCCGCGCCATGTGTCTATGTCCTCTTGCAGGCACACGATATCGGCATCGCTCCGCTTGATATATTCGTATATCATGTCGAACGAGTTGTCGTAACGCGGACTGCCATCATATGACTGCACGTTGTACGAAAGCACCTTGACCACATCTCCGTCAGGAACTTCCGACGGGATGTTAAGCGGCATATATACGCTGACAGGCCCATAAGCCAACACATACCCCGCAACGGGAATGAGCGCGTACCTGAACTTGAATATAAGCCAAAAGAAAAGGAAAGCAAGGTTTATCAGTAAAAAAACGGGAAACGCCAACCCCAAACATGAAAGCACGGAGTGGCTGACAGGGTCGAAGCGGTCTGCATTACCCAACACAAGCATGACGGCGACCGTAGCGATATTTGCCCCGGCCACCATCCGCAATGTAAAGGTCTTAAGCTGCTTAATCATTATTGCTGTTGTCGAAGAGCTTTTTCTTCTCCTCCTTTGTCAGACTGTCGTATCCGCTCTTGCGGATCTTATCCAGAATGCGGTCTACTTCTTCCTGCTCGGCTTTCTTGCGGGCGTTGTATTCCCAGTCGGTCTCCTTGGCTCCGCCTTTCTCTACGTGCATGGTTACGGAGTCACGGCTCTTACGCTTTTCGAAATTGTGCTTCAGCCTGTCGAAAAAACCATTGCCCCCGTCGCTGCCATGGAATGTATACTGACGACCGCGCCAATACCTGATAAGCAAAAATCCGAAAAGCATTCCGCCGAGATGGGCCATGTGAGCCACACCGTCGCCACGCGAGCCAAGCGCCGACCACAACTCGATAAGTACATAAAACATCACCAGCCACTTGGCTTTCACCGGCACAGGAAGAGGAAAGATGAACATTCTCTCGTTTGGGAAAAGCATTCCGAAAGCCAGCAATATGGCATAAACGGCACCCGAGGCCCCGATCGTGGTCCAAAGGTTAAGCTGCCCGGAAAGCATCCCTCCCACACGGAAAAGGTCAAAAAAGCCAACGACAGGCTCTTGGGCGCTCACCATAAAATAGAAAGAGACGAACTGCGCCAGCTCCTGCATCACTCCGGCACCGATGCCGCAAACCATATAATAAAGCAGGAAACGACGCGGCCCCCATACATTCTCTATCACACAGCCGAACATCCAAAGCGCGAACATATTGAAAAGCAAGTGCATGAAACCGGCATGAAGGAACATATAGGTCACCAACTGATAGACACGGAAGTCACTCGCCATAAAAAAATGGAGCCCGAACAAAGACGCCAGATCCATGCCGCGCAACGCCAATACCTGCGTGGCAAAAAACACCAGTATGTTGATTATCAACAAATTTTTCGTTATCGGGGGAATATTGCGCATACCTTAATATATTTCTTTATTTAGACATAAATCCTTTTAAGCAACCGCAAAATTACGAAAAATATCCGTCAAACAGCATCCAAGCCCCTATCCGACTATTATTTTTCCATAAAAATGTCACTTTTTTAATTATTTTGTTTGTATTCTGAATTGTTTACCCTATATTTGCCATGCAAAAGTGTGCAATTATATTTTAAACATCAATATTCAATTTAAAACAAGGTTATGAACAAAACAGAATTAATCGAGAAGATCGCAGCAGGTTCAGGTCTTGCCAAGACCGACGCCAAGAAAGCTCTTGACGCTACCGTTGCCGCAATCAAAGAGGCTCTCGTCGCAGGTGACAAAATTGCCCTCGTAGGCTTTGGTACATTCAGTGTAAACGAGCGTCCCGCACGCGAGGGTATCAATCCCGCCACAAAGGAGAAGATACAGATTGCAGCCAAGAAAGTGGCTAAGTTCAAGGCCGGAGCCGAGCTGGCTGACGCTCTGAACTAATCAAAATAACACAAACATAAAATGCCGGGGAGTTTCCGTCTGAAACTCCCCGGCATTTTATGTTGGATACAAATATTTTAATCCGTATGAGAACGTCCGTCCGGCTATCACCACCGGACGGACGGGTTCTTACTGTTTGCCCACGGCTACGGTCTTGCCGCCTACTATATATATTCCGGCAGGAAGTCCGGCAGTAGCGGCACCGGCATCAACCCTACGGCGCAGACATATTCCCTGCAATGTATACACGTCAACGAGAGCGTCCGTGCCTGTCATTATATCTTCAATGCCCGACGGCTCCGAATAATCATCCGAATCAGTGAGGTACACTTTGTCTATGACGAGCGGGCTGCCGCCAACCGACCAGAAACCGACTATATACACATGGGAAGGGTCGAACTTGACTTTCGTACCGTCGTCATTTGTCTTATAGGCCTCATGCAACTTCACAACAACCTGCCGGCTGCCTTTGATATCATAAGTGGCCGGCTTTGTCCAATAGCTGTTCTCGTCGAAAAGCCGCAACGAGAAACTGCCTGTTTCTGTATTTCCGAATTTCGCGACAAGATATTTGTAGCCCGAGAGATCCACCCCATTGCCGTATGTCCATCCGCCAAAACCGTATCTGCCGGTTATCAATGTGCATGTATTCTCATTGAAAGAGCCTGCCTCCCAGATATTCGGATTAAACAGACTTTCCGACAATGGGAATGTGGTGGCTATGACCTGCGTTGTATAAGAGCATCTGTGACCGAGCGGCCCCGTATAGCTTACGGTGACCGTGCTCTCACCGTCTCTTAATGCCTGCATACGGCCATTAACGATATGTATCACCTCCGGATTGGCGCTACAGTACTCGGCGGCCATTGTTACATCTTCCGTATGGCCGTCAACGTATACAGCCTTTATCGTCACGGACGAGGATGTGCCTGTAAGCAACGTAACCTTATCACCACCATCGACGGCCAGCTCTTTCAGCGTGAGCGACTCCTCACTGTACCCGGCAAAGGAACTGTCATAATACACGTCCTCATCATAAGCCGGCTCGGTGGAGAACCAATCCACGTCAACATATCCGCCGGAGTCTATTGTGGCATAATTGAATATAGCGAACTTGTTGCCCGTGAACACCGTCAGGTTGTATTTCATCTCAAATTCATCTCCAAACCGTTTGTAGTTTACGTTATCCGTACTGTACCAGAACGTTGCCTTGGATGTATTGTAGTTTGCGACGGCACGGAAATACACGATGTCTTTATCCACAACCGGCCCCACAAGCTCTTTCTTTCCTTCTCCGGATGTCAGGGAAGAAGAGCCGTATACGATATGCTTTTCGCCTCCTGCTACCTTAACCCCGACAAAAGCATAAGGGTCCTGGAATACGGACAAGCCGGCCACATCACCGTCTTTCATTGAAGAGATGTCCATCTTCACCGTGCCGTATGAATGGGCAAGGTCGTCCGCATATCCCATTATTCGCTGGGTGAGGGTATTTTTCGCCTCATGCAATCCCCCGCACGTGCCGGCCGTATACAGCCTGAGATACCCGGCACGCTCTGTAAGCGACCACCTGGACCTGTCGGGATTGTGGTTCCATCCCCACTGCATGCCCAACTTGTAGTGTCTGAAATTATCGTTGGTAGGCAGCTGGCATATAGGATATTCCCTGCCAACGTCAGGTTTTCGGTATGTCGCCACCCCCTTTCCGTTCTCTCCTATCTCGGGCCAACCGTCTTTCCAGGAAACAGGTTGCAGGTTCGGCAGGCGGCCGTAGGCGCCGCGGTCGGCGAAAAGCATCGTCCACCACTCTCCTGCCTGTGTCTGCACCAACGCTCCCTGATGGATGTTGCTGTCGTCTATGAGTTTCTTCTCCTCGTAAGGGCCGTATATGTCCTTTGACCTGAACACCGTCTGGAATGCCGGCCAACCGCCATAAGTGGCATAAATATAGTAATAACCGTCTTTCTTATACAGTTTGCTGCCTTCCAATCCCTCACGGAAAGAGTATGACGCCACCTCTTTGTCGCCGCCCGGCACCTTATTGAAATCGTCGTCCACCTCGGCAATGCGCAACTTGTTAATTCCATACACAACGTATGTCTTGCCATTATCGTCAAACAGAATGCCCGGGTCATAGAAGCCTTCCTTCAATTTTCTCATCTCCCACTCACCGTCTATATCCGTTGTCGTGAGCAAATAACCGCCTTCATCAAGAGTAGAGAACAACATATAGAACTTTCCGTCACGATACTGCAGTGCCGTGGCCCACTGGCCGCGCCCATAGCGGTTTTGTCCGTTTTCAAGGTTATATGCGTCAGACAGCTCTATACGTTCGAGCGGATTGCAGCAATACTCCCAGTTGACAAGGTCGCGCGATTTCAGTATGGTTGCGCCCGGGAATATATGCATCGTTGTGGAAACCATGTAATACCAGTCGTCGACACGGATCACATCAGGGTCGGGAAAATCTCCGAAGATGACCGGATTGGTATAAGTGCCGTCGCCATTGTCGCTATGTGACAGGAAGGTGAAGTCCGGCCGCGGATAGTTTTCCTCCGCATAATCCAGGTACCAGTGATACACCGGCCACGGGCAAGCCTCCGGGTCGGTAAGGAAAGTATACTCCTCACCCGGAGCCGGAGCCTCATCCTTAAACTTGGCAAGCCATTCCGGACCGGTAAACAGCAGCCAGCTCACATTTTCCGAAGCATCGATTATCTTCTTGAAATTCGCTCCGAACCCGCTGCCTCCGGCCGTTCCGGTATGCTCTTTACCCCAGGAGGCGTCATATTTCTCATCGGCCCAGTCCATCTCCGTAACGCATATAGGCGCAAAATCGGCCACAGGCTTCACATCCTCGTCCCATCCTTTCTGGAAATCAGCATAGCCGTTGCCGCTGCCAAACCATCCCGGATAGATATGCACGGCATAGCCGATGTTGTCTCCCTCAATCGGATTTACGGCGTAGCCCTTGTAAAGCGACTGATAACCGAGACCCGGTATCCACAATATATTATCGCATCCCTGCCCGCGGATGCCATCCACCACCTTCTGGAAATACTCCTTGAGCTTATCAAAATGTGCCTGGGACGACGCGCCGTAAGTACCGTCCGAGCCGAGTATCAGTATCGGCTCATTGGCAAGCTCGAACATAATATTGGGATGGTTCTTCAACTTCGGGTGCGCAGCTACTGTTTTCCATACCCTTTCAAGATATTTGTGATACAAGTCGTTCACCTTTATCTTCTCGGGGCATACCCCCGGCGGGCGCATGATTACATACAGTCCTTTGGATACCGCATACTCAGCCATGGGGATGAACACCAGGTCAAGATATTTCTCAAACCTCACACTGCTGTATGCCGAAATATCGCTCTCGCCCGTAGTCGGCAATCCCGGCACATTAGACCAATACGGATCCATGTGCAGACGGATGAAGTTCATCTTCCAGCCGGCTTTGAGAATATCGTCGATGAGTCCCTTGTTGTACCTCAGGCATCCTTCAACATCATAATTGGTCCAGTATTTCCCCCTCTCGTTGAACCACGGGCTGTACGTCTGCGCAAACCCGTGCAGGTTCACGATATTTCCGTGTGTGTCTTTGAGATAGCGGCCTTCCACATGCAGCCGCGGCATTGCCATGTTCTCCCATGCCTCAATGCCTTGGGAAAAGACCAACAGGCACAGAACCGCCATAAGACGGTAAAATGTTCGTTTCATAATATACATTATTTTATTAGCAGTTAATTTCCTTTTTCCACCATGCCGGTATAATGTCTGCAATATTACAAATATAAATCGAGAAAAATGATGACGAATATCACCAATAACCCATGTCACAACATATAATAAAACTTATGCAACATAAACAAATATCATACGGAACATTATAACAAAATTAAGAAACGGCAATTGACGGACATTGGCAATAAAAACAGTACCTTTGCAGATACTAACCAATATGATATTTATATGAGAAGAATAGCAACCGCTTTATTCTGTATGGCGTTGGCCTTGCCAGAAGCGACGGCACAAGACAGGCTTTACCGCAACACTTTCCCGTTAGGACAGGTGAAACTTACGGGCGGCACATTTCGTCACGCCCAGGATCTGAACGTGCGGACACTGTTGAAATACGACACCGACAGGCTCCTGGCACCGTTCTTGAAAGAAGCCGGCCTCGAGCCGAAAGGCGAAAGCTTCGAGAACTGGAAAGACTTGGACGGCCATGTAGGCGGACATTACCTGTCGGCTTTGGCCATACACTACGCCGCCACGGGCAACGAAGAGTGCAAAAGGCGAATGGACTACATGATAAGCGAGCTGAAACGCTGCCAGCAGAAGCACGGCAACGGATACGTGGGCGGCGTGCCCAACGGCATGAAAGCGTGGGACGAGATAAAGAAAGGCAATGTCGGCATAGTGTGGAAATACTGGGTTCCATGGTATAACCTCCACAAAACGTATGCCGGACTGCGTGACGCTTGGGCATACGGAGGCAACGAGGAGGCCAAAAAGATGTTCCTCGACCTCTGCGACTGGGGGATTACGATCATATCCCCGCTGAGCGGCGAGCAGATGGAGCAGATGCTGGGAAACGAGTTCGGAGGCATGGACGAGGTATATGCCGACGCTTACCAGATGACAGGCGACACCAAATACCTTGACGCGGCAAAGAAGTTCTCACACCACTGGCTGCTCGACAGCATGGCCGAAAAGAAAGACAATCTCGACAACAAGCACGCAAATACGCAGGTGCCGAAAGTTGTCGGCTATCAGCGTATAGCCGAGATGAGCGCGGTCGCCGGCCGCAAGGATGACGAAAAGCTCTATACCGATGCAGCCGACTTTTTCTGGAACACCGTTGTCTACAACCGTTCGCTGGCACTCGGGGGCAACAGCCGCCGCGAGCATTTCGCCACGGCAGACGACTGCAAAAGCTATGTTGACGACCGTGAGGGTCCCGAGTCGTGCAACACCAACAACATGTTGAAGCTCACCGAAGGGCTCTTCCGCATGAATCCGTCGGCAAGCTACGCCGATTTCTATGAGCGCGCGATGTTCAACCACATTCTTTCGACGCAGCATCCCGGCCACGGCGGTTACGTGTATTTCACGTCGGCACGCCCGGCACACTATCGAGTGTACTCCGCGCCGAACAGCGCCATGTGGTGTTGCGTAGGCACTGGAATGGAAAACCACGGCAAGTACGGCGAGTTCATATACAGCCACGCAGGCGACTCGCTGTTTGTCAATCTCTTCGTGCCATCGGAAGTGCACTGGAAAGAAAAAGGAATAACGCTCACACAGGAGACGGACTTCCCAGAAAAGGAAACCACACGCCTTGTCGTACACACCAAAAAGGCCGTAAAGGCGAAACTGCTCATACGCCACCCGTGGTGGAGCGAGAGCGGAAAGATGACGGCAATGATAAAAGGCAAGGATTATGCGGCCGGTTCACAACCGTCGTCATACATCACGATAGACAGGAAATGGAAAGACGGCGATGTCATCGACATTACCATGCCAATGAAGATTACGGTCGAGGAATTGCCCAACGTACCTAACTATATCGCCATCATGCGCGGCCCGATACTCATGAGCGCCAATATGGGCACTGAAAGACTCGACGGCCTCGTGGCCGACAACAGCCGGTGGGGACACATCGCCCACGGACCGCTGAAATCGGTATTCGACACCCCGCTGATAATCGGAAGCCGCGACGACATACGTAAAAAGGTCGAAGCCATGCAGCCCGTGCCGGGCAAGAGCCTGTGCTTCACAGTGCCGGGATTGTTCACAGGCAAGTTTGCCGACCTGGAACTCGAACCCTTCTACCGCATGCACGATTGCCGGTACATGATGTACTGGCTGTCTATGACCGACAAGGAATATGCCGACTACCGCAAAACGGTGAAAGAGGAAGAAGAGCGCCGCCTGCTGCTCGACAAGCGAACGGTAGACGCCGTAGCCACGGCCGAACAGCAGCCTGAGGTCGACCACAAGATGAAACACGACAAATCAAACACCGGTTTCCACGACGGCCGTGCATGGCGCGATGCCCGTGACGGCGGATTTTTCGAGTACAACCTCATCACCGAGGGTCAGAACGACCTCACACTGTGGGTTCAGTATTGGGGAAATGAGAAAGGAAACCGCAGTTTTGACATCCTGATAGACGGCAAACCGCTTGCCGAGGAAAACCTCGCCGGCAAGTGGAACAAGAACAAGATAATGGTGGCCGAGTATCCGATACCCGAAAGCATGACCAAGGGCAGGCAGTCTGTCACGGTGACATTCCGCAGCAAACCGGGCAATATTGCCGGAGGAATATTCCACGTAAGACTACTGAAAAAACTGTAAATACTTAAAGAGACCGCCAAATGGCGGTCTCTTTAAGTATTTAATCAGGCATTATAAATTATGAATTAAGCAATCAAGGCTGCTTGCCGATGTAGGCGAGGATACCGCCGTCCACATAGAGCACGTGGCCGTTGACGGCATCGGAAGCCTTCGATGCGAGGAACACTGCCGGTCCGCCCAGTTCCTCGGGCTCGAGCCAGCGTCCTGCCGGGGTCTTGGCGCAGATGAAACTGTCGAACGGATGGCGGCTGCCGTCTGCCTGGCGCTCGCGTAGCGGAGCTGTCTGCGGAGTGGCGATATAGCCCGGGCCGATGCCGTTGCACTGGATGTTGTACTCTCCATACTCCGAGCAGATGTTGCGTGTGAGCATCTTCAGTCCGCCCTTCGCTGCCGCGTATGCGGATACTGTCTCGCGACCCAGCTCGCTCATCATAGAGCAGATATTGATGATCTTGCCCTCGCGACGCTCCATCATCTCGGGAAGCACGGCCGAAGCCACGATAAACGGCCCTACGAGGTCTATGTCGATGACCTGCTGGAACTCGGCACGCTTCATCTCGTGCATCGGTATGCGCTTGATGATTCCCGCATTGTTGACGAGGATGTCGATGTTACCCACCTCTGCGTGGATTTTCTCCACAAGAGCCTTGACATCGTCTTCCTTTGTCACGTCGCACACATAACCGTGCACATTCTCTATGCCGGCCTCTTTGTAGTTTGCCAATCCCTTTTCGAGAGCGGCCTCATTAATGTCGTTGAAGATGATGTTCTTGATGCCTGCGGCCACAAACGCCTTGGCGATGTTGAATCCGATACCGTAAGAAGCGCCGGTGATCCAGGCATTTTTACCTTCCAATGAAAAAATGTTCATGTTAAATATTAAATGTTAGATGGTAGATGTTAAATAGTAGATGTCAAACGCTATATGGCAGACGGGAAATGACATGCAGCGTCCAAGCGCTATCATACGCAAAGGCACAACACCTGCCGTTTCCCGTCTCCCGTTTTTATTTAAGGTCGGTGATAAGCGAGAAGTCCTGGTCGCCGTAGTCGAGGTTTTCTCCTCCCATACCCCAGATGAAAGTATAGTTGTGTGTCGCCGCGGCGCTGTGGATGCTCCACTCGGGCGACAGTACGGCCTGATCGCCTTTCATCCATACGTGGCGGGTCTCGTCAACCTCACCCATGAAGTGGCAGACAGCCTGATCTTCGGGTACCTCGAAATAGAAGTACGCCTCCATGCGGCGGCTGTGCACGTGTGCCGGCATCGTGTTCCACACACTGCCGGGAGCCAGTTCGGTCATACCCATCTGCAACTGGCATGTGGGCAGCACCTGACTGACGAGCATCTTGTTTATATCGCGCTCGTTGCTTGTTGCCAGCTCGCCCATGTGCGCCACCACGGCATCTGCCTTTGTCACCTTCTTGCAGGGATATGCGGTGTGCGCCGTCACGCTGTTGAAGTAGAACTTGGCCGGTTTCGAGCCGTCTTTGCTGGCAAAGAGCACGTCGCGGTCGCCGCGGCCGATATACAGAGCCTCCTTGTATCCGAGTGTGAAAACCTCGTCGCCAACGGTCACCGTGCCCTCGCCTCCCACGTTGAAGATACCGATCTCACGGCGTGTGGTGAAGTACTCGGCTTTGAGCGGGTCGATGGCTTTGAGCTTCAATGTCTCTGCCACGGGCATTGCGCCGCCCACCACCATGCGGTCATACATCGAGTATACCATGTTGACCTCGTCTGCGGCAAACACTCTTTCTATCAGAAAATCACGGCGGATGCGTGCCGTGTCATAGCTTTTCGCGTCTTCCGGATGTGCGGCATAGCGAATCTCATAATTTGTTTTCATAAATTAATATATAAGTTTTTAATTGTAGTCTTCTGCAAAGATAGCGCAAGCCGAACGCGGCGAAAGCTTGTTTTCTGTCGCTGAGGCGAAGCCTATCTTCTGCAAAGATAATAATTTAAAACCGAACACGGGCAATATGCCGGTGAACTTTCATCAATAATATTTATTTAACACCGTGTTCATGACAAAAACAAATGCCGGCACGCCACGATCCGATATCGCGTTGTGCCGGCATCCATTGCCTTTATACACAGTCTATGCGTCAGTCTTCATCCTGTCCCCAAAGGTCGAAACCATGGTCTTTTGAGTCTGCCACCGGGGGAGCCGGCTCGTCATTGCCGAAACCAAGACCCGAGTCGCCCCATATATTTTCGATAGATGCCGCTATCATCGACTCCATTTCTACATTCATTATCTCTGTTGCCGGAGCTATATAATTCTTTTTCATGTCTTCAATCGCTTAATAATGTTTGTTTGATTACCTTTCGGCATATTATTTTATTATCACTTTCTTTCCGTTCTTTATGTAGAGGCCCTTTGTTGCCTTTGCGCTGTCAACACGCTGTCCGGCAAGGTTGTAAAGAGCGTCGTCGGCCTGCTTCTCCACGAATACGCCGTCTATTGCCGTCACCTCGTTGCCGCCTATCACGAGACGCACGATCCTGGCGTTGGCCGAAGCGTCGTTGGCCTTGATGTAAGCGCGCGTGCCGGCTATGGTAGTCTCTCCAGCGGAGCGGTACACCTTGTCGTCGCTGATGAAATAGTCGCCCTCGGCAATCTTCGTCGTTGCCAGATATGAGCCTGTGAAACTGAAATTAGCGCCCGGCACCACAGCGTCTGCCACGGCCTTTACACTCTTATCGGCAAACTTATATGTGGTTCCGGCAGCAGATGTCTTCAACAGCACGGGAGTGTGAGCCTTTATACCGGCATTCCCTGCAATGTTAAAGGCTACAGCCACTTTATCCGCATCGGCACTGTTCTCCGAGAACTCAGCCACTTTAACGTCATCACCAAACGCAGCCTTGGCCTCAGCATCGGTAATATCGAACGGAACAACAAACGTATTCCATACATCGGCCTTGATGACACGGTTAAGAACAACATCCACATTATCCACGTCCGTATCCAACTTGAATATCTTTTTACCGTCTACTGTTATCGCTCTTCTGTAAAGTTGGAGTTTGGTGATAGTTGTTTCAGGAGTACCCCAATTCATTTTTATTCCCTGCAAATGAATGAAATCCACCTTTTTATCATTATTATTATCCGCTATATGCGGAATATCTTTGATTTTTATGACAAGTTTTCCATTCTCACCAATCACCGCATTCGGTATCTCACAAATAGATCCGGTTTCTACACGGTTATACATGAAACGGAAACTTCCGCCGGGGGTACCTTCCACACGAATCTCATCATAATCAGTTATATCAGCAAAATTATTATCAGGGACATTACCGCTTCCGTCACCCCAAACTACATTTCCTTGCACCAATGGAGTATTCAGGTTTACTACACCACCGGCTCCAAGCCCCGTAACGACGGCATCTGCTCCCGGAGTTGTCCAACTTTGATAAAGAGTAGCGTCAAGATTAGTAAGGAACATCGCGTCAGGATCCACTGTTGATGCGGCCTTCTTAATCAATTTTATTGAAGTGACAGTACCATTCGGACTGCCCCAATTAGTCTTTATAGAATTAAGATGTACGAATGTCACCTCATCATTATTACCATCAACCTTACACCCTTCAAGATTTATAATAACTTTTCCCGACTCTCCTACCGTATAGTTGTTTTCTTTTAAAGGTCCTTCATTACCTTTACGGTTATACATTACACGAAGCTGCAAACCCTCTGTAGCCTCAATTTGCAGTTCGTCATATTCAGAAATGTCTGCATAGTTCAGATAACCGACACTACCATCTCCATATACCGTCGTACCGCTGCCTATTTCTTTACCTAACTCAAAAGCACAACCAACCACTGTACTTGTTGGCACAGCCGTCTCATCATCCGTCGTCCAGTTTTTAAAGAAACTCTGGTCAAGGTCAACAATGACATCTTCTCCCTGTGCCATCGTTTTTGTCACACACACCGTCATGAGTGCCATAAGCACCATGCACGTTCTTTTTAAGTTTTTCATCGTTTAATTTTTTTGATAAAGATAAATGTTAATTACTATACTATAATATGTGCCGCCCGAAATGTAAAAAAACAACTACTGACTACCACGGTGCGGCAGGCCAACGTCTGTTTAGTTCTCAAACTGCCGTTTCGCTTTCGCAAAAATATCTAAAAAGACACATTTTTACCCCTCCAGAATGCAAAAATACGTTAATAGATACATATATAAAACATTTTAAGACCTCAGTGAAACAATATGCGGCACCCGCAAACTTGCCCGACACCCTTTTTTATTATACCTTTGCACACATGCCACCGACAAGGACGGCACATAACCACATACAATCAAGAATACAAAAGGCATGGAAGAGAACAGCGAACTGAAACTGGCATGGGACTTCGTGGAGAAGACCGGGTGCAACATTTTCCTCACGGGGAAGGCCGGAACGGGAAAGACCACATTCTTGCGAAACCTGCGCGAGCGGTCGCCCAAGCGCATGGTGGTGCTCGCCCCCACGGGCATAGCGGCCATAAACGCCGGCGGAGTGACGATACACTCATTCTTCCAGTTGCCCCTGTCGCCGTTCGTGCCGGGCGCGTCGTTCGGAGGCCGCGAGCAGAAACGATACAAGTTCGGCAAGGCCAAGCGAAACATCATCAAGACGCTTGACCTGCTTGTGATAGACGAAATAAGCATGGTGCGCGCCGACCTGCTCGACGCCGTCGACAGCGTGATGCGCCGCTACCGGGCGCACAACCTGCCGTTCGGCGGCGTACAGCTGCTGCTCATCGGCGACCTGCAACAGCTTGCGCCCGTGGTGAAAGACGACGAGTGGGAGATGATGAAGAGCTACTACGACACCCCGTTCTTCTTTTCGAGCAAAGCGCTCAACAACGCAGGCTACCACACGATAGAGCTGCAGAAAGTGTACCGCCAGCAAGACAGCTCTTTCCTCGCCCTGCTCAACAGCATAAGGGAAAACCGGGCCGACGACAGAACACTGGCCGAACTGAACCGGCGCTACATACCGGGCTTCACTCCGCCACAAGGCAGCAACTACATAAGGCTCACCACGCATAACTACCAGGCACAGCAGATAAACGACCGCCAACTGGCACTGCTCGACGGAACGGCATGCGACTACCGTGCCTCCGTGGAAGGCACGTTTCCGGAAAGCTCGTTTCCGGCCGACGAGACGCTGACGCTCAAAGCGGGGGCGCAGGTCATGTTCATCAAGAACGACGTGAACAAGCGCTACTACAACGGAATGATAGGCGAAGTGGCCTTCGCCGGACGCGACATGATAAAGGTGGTGAGCAAGGACACCGGGGAGACGATAGACCTTGAGCCCGCCGAGTGGACCAACTCAAAATACGCTCTCGACGCCAAGACGAAAGAAATCACCGAGACGGTGGAGGGTGTTTTCCGCCAGTATCCGCTACGGCTGGCATGGGCCATCACGATACACAAAAGCCAGGGACTGACCTTCGAGCACGCCATCATCGACGCGTCGCACTCGTTTGCCCACGGACAGACCTACGTGGCGCTGAGCCGATGCAAGTCGCTCGAAGGCATGGTGCTGGGTGCCCCGCTGGGCCGCGAGGCGGTGATAAGCGACGGCACGGTGAACGAATTCATACGCAAGGCCGAAGCCAACCGCCCTACCGCCGACACCCTGAGCCGCCTTGAACGGGCCTATGTGGTGCAGATACTCGACGAGCTGTTCTCGTTCACCATGCTGCGGCAGGCCGCCGAGATGGTCACCCGCACGCTCACCGAGCACTTCTACAACAAGCACCACACCCTGCTCACCGAATACACGGCCATGCAGAACACGCTGACCGAACTGGCCGGCGTGGCGTCGAAATTCGGAGAGCAATACCGATGCCTGCTCGACATCAATCCCGACACCGCCCACCCGCTGCTGCAAGAGCGTGTGCACAAGGCG
>NZ_BEWV01000209.1 GCF_002933775.1 Prevotella sp. MGM1 | reverse complement strand
CCACATTATACTCTTGATACTCTCTCCCGCCCACCGGAAAAATCCGCTGACCCTTGTTTTGCGGTAGTGTTTCCTATGTTTGGCTGCTGGATGCCGGCTGTTGCCCTCTCTTGTTATTGGATTATCTTCGTTTATCGTTACTTCGATCTTGGCGTGGGCAATGATGTGGGCGTGGACAATAAAAAAAAGCTGCGGTTTCCATACGGAAACCGCAGCCAATAAATATAATCTATTGGGTCTTATTATCCAAGTTTGTTGATATGCATAGCCAGCTTAGACTTCAGGTTGGCCGCCTTGTTCTTGTGGATGATGTTGGTCTTAGTCAATTTGTCCAGCATCTTCTGCACCGTGGGATACAATTTCACAGCCTCTTCTTTGTCTGTAATAGCGCGCAACTTACGAACAGCATTGCGCATAGTCTTTGCATAATATTTATTGTGCAGAGCTCTTTTTTTCTCCTGGCGGATTCTCTTAATTGCTGATTTGTGGTTTGCCATTTTAATTATGTTCTTTTATTTATTGGTAGTCCCTAGGAGAGTCGAACTCCTCTTTAGAGAATGAAAATCTCTCGTCCTAACCGATAGACGAAGGGACCATAGCTTCGTTTTGCGGGTGCAAAGTTATGACTTTTATTTAATATCACAAAATTTTTTCGTGGAAAAATTCATTTTGGGCGCAGTTTTTATGTGAAAAAGCAATATCTTTGCATAAAACAAGCTGCGTCTCAGCAATTTGGAACACGTTCCATTGCGTTCGACTTGCATTGTTTTTGCATAAAACAAGCTGTATGAGAGCGGCTTAAAGCGGGTTTTGTCTCATTTCTTCGCGTTATGCGCGTTCTTTTAATCTGTGTTTTCCAGTATGTTGATAAAGACCGAAGCAGTTGTGTTGCACACCGTTAAGTACGGCGACAACAAAGTGATAGTTGACATGTTCACCGCCGGTTATGGCAGGATGGGCTTTGTGGTTGGCATACCCAGGTCGGGCAGGTCCGGCGTGCGCAAGCAGTTGTTTCAGCCTATGGCCTTGCTTGAGGTGGAGGCCGACATAAGACCGAGGCTGAAGTTGCAGAAACTGCGTGCCGCAAGGCTGGCATATCCCATGACGACGGTGCCTTTCGAGCCGGTGAAGTTATCCATGGCTCTCTTTACCGCCGAGTTTCTTTATTATGCCCTGCGTGGCGAGCAGGAGAACCGACCGCTTTTCGATTATATATCCGGCAGTATGCAGTGGCTCGACCGCCGTGAGGGGCGGTATGCCAATTTTCACCTCGTCTTTCTGATGCGCCTTTCACTCTTTCTCGGTTTTTATCCCAATCTCGAAGGTTATCATGACGGTTCATGCTTTGATCTGCGTGCCGGATGTTTCTGCGCCGGCGTGCCGCCGCACGGCGACTTTCTCGCCCCTCAGGAAGCGAGGCTTATCGGTGTCCTTATGCGCATGGGTTTTTCCACGATGCACTTATACAGGATGTCCCGCATGGAGCGTAACCGTTTTATAGAGGTGATCATCACATATTACCGCATTCATATTCCCGATTTTCCGGAGTTACGCTCGCTTGCAGTGCTGCGCGAGCTGTTTGTCTGATTTATGGCCGTGCGCGGTTGTTGTGTTTTCCATGTCTGTTTGTTTATTTTGTGTTTTTGATGCCATAGCTTTGTCTGTGCCATGATGTGTGAATGTGTAATAATAAAGTCACGGATTTAACACTTTGTTTTCTGCTGAAATAGAAAACAAAGTCGATACGCACCGCTATATGCAATACGATATGCCGCTTTTCGCCATTTACGAAAAGCGGCGTTTTTCCGCAACGGGACGCTCGTTGGAGTGCGTTTGGTTGCCGGTTGCGTCGCGTTTGGATACCCGTTGGCTTCCATTTAGACGCTAAACGCAAGCCAACGGGACGCTGAATTAAAAAAAATAGTGAGGGTAGGTGGGTAGGTTTTACTGAGGATGTAGGTGAGGTAGGCGTATTGGGTTGATGTACAGGTGGTTGTGAAAGGCAGTTCATAATTCGCTTGTTTCAGGCCTTTGGGTTTTAATTTTGAAACGGGCGAGATATAAGCGGCTGTTTGTAAATATTGTGTCAGGCATTTTTGGCAAATGCTTGTCCGTGCTATGCGTATGTCGGCACGGTTGTGTATGGGGGGGATTGTGTGTCGACTGCACCGGTGTCTTTACGGTATGGTGATGTGCGGGATGTGGAATAATGATGTTTTTCACATTATTCATGGCGGAGCGCCGGTATTATGAGAAAGCTCCCCGGAAGGCATGTCTTCCGGGGAGCTTGGTGTCTCGGTGATTGTCTCAAGGTGTGGGACAGTGCGGTTTATTTAAGCGAGAATTTGGGAGCTTTGTTGAGTTTGCGTGCCGCCGGCATGTTATTCTTGCTTGTGATATGCTTCTTGGCGGCAGATGTAGCCGGTACGTTGATGTTCTCATTTATCGCCCATTGCGAACCGTCGAGGTGCGCGTGGAAGTTCATGCGTGTCACGGTTGTGCCGTCCTCGTTCTTTGCCATGATGAGCAGCGACATCCATTCGTTGGGAACTTCGTTGTTGGTGTATGTGTATTCACCGAATTTGTTTATGTCGGATGTCACGTCGGTGGCATCGCCGCCGGCAGCGAGGTCGGCCAGCGTGTATCCCATGTTCAGCCTGTCGTCAAGGTTTGTCTCGTTCATCAGGCGCACGTAGGCTTCGGTCACGTTGCTCGGGGTTATCTCGAAATTGACGCTTACCTTGCCTTCGCCCTTTGACTTGGAGAATATGGAGATCTTCGGGCCTTCTTTTTCCTGGGCTATGGGAGTGATTCTGGCGAACGTCTCGTCTTTCGCCCAGTCGCCGTTGGCGTCTACTCCGAGTATATACATGGCGTAGTCGGTCTCTTCGTCTACCTGCCATCCGTTCGGATCGTTCTTCAGTTCATCGAGAGTCCATACCTGGCCGAATGCGAACATCGTATATTCGTAGCCGTAGATCTGGATGAATGCCTCCATGACATCCTTATGTCCGTAGAGTGTGTATATGCGCAGGATATCATCGCTTCCGTTGAAGTCGAACATGGCCTGGCCGGCCTCGTTCTGTCCCTTGTAGCTTACGGATACGTTGCCGGCGCTCACATCGGCCTTCTTAGTGGCCGTGTCCGTGATTTTCATTGTCTCGCCGAGTGTGTCGTCGTTGTTCAGCTCGCATACGGCGAGATAATAGTTCAGTCCGGCTACGATGTTGAACTTATGTCCGGAGCCGTCGTCCTCGTTGTCCTGCATGCGGTATGTGGCGTTGCCTTGTCCGGCATATCCGAAATGCGTCATGCACATTCTGAGGCATGCTTCGAGCACTTCGGGAACAACCTGGTCTATGGTCGTGTCGTAATATGATTGCAGGAAGATGTTGAGAGTGGGCTCGTCAATTACCATGTGTGCGTAAGTGGTGTTCTGGTTGGCCGTGGTTACGCTGTATGTGATGTAGTTCTTTCCTGTCTCGTTGACTTCGATGGCCACTTTCTCCTGGTCTTTCACTCCGTCGGGCAGTTCGAACGATATGTAGTCTACGTCTTCCGCGTTCATCTTGGCAACCACTTTGTCGCCCTTTATCATGTATATGGTCTCCTGGGCGCTGGCTGTTGCCGCCATGCCGGTGATGATCATTATCGCTAAAAGTAATCTTTTTATCATCGTATCAGTGATTTTTTGTTGTTTGTAATGTTGTTTCCGGTTATTATCTCTTTATGAATTTGCGTGTCGTTCCGTCGGTCTTTATTATGTATGTACCGGTGGGGTAATTACCTACGTTTACCGTTCCGTTGCCCTCACTGCATGTGGCGCGGCCGACAATCCGTCCCGCCGCGTCGTAGATCTCTATATTGGCGTCTGCCGTAGCGCCGGAGATACGTATGCTGTTGCCGTCGGCCTTTATGCTCAGTGTGTTGCCGTTGACGGCCGTTATGCCGTCTGTGATGTTGCGGTCGTCGAGCACGATTTTCGCGATGTCGCTCATCCGGTGCTTTGCGGGAGTGCCGCTTTTCGGGACGACAGTGACAAATCCTTGGCCGATTTCGATTTTGTCTATTTCCGACTTGGACATGGCATGGTTGCTGTTGTCCTGATACAGCACGTTGACATATTGGGTCTGTGCTTTCATGCCGATAGACATTCCCGCCAGGGCCAATATTAACAATGTGTACTTTTTACTCATGTTGGGTTGTTCTGATGTTGCAAGCTCTGTGTCGAATATTAACATGACAGCCGGCATCAGAACTCTCAATGCGGCTGTCATGTTGTATTTTGTGGCGCTGCTGTCAGGCGAGCAGCTTTTTCACTATGTCTGATATGGTCTTGCCGTCGGCCTTTCCGGCGAGCTGTTTGCTTGCCATGCCCATCACCTTACCCATTTCCTTGATGCTTCCGGCGCCGGTCTGGGATATTATTTCTTTTACTGCGGCCTCAATCTCGGCCTCGGTCATGGGTTGCGGCAGGTAGCTTTCTATCACTTTCACCTGTGCCAGTTCGGCGTCGGCGAGGTCTTGGCGGTTCTGGCTTACGTACAGGTCGGCTGCGTCATGGCCTTGTTTTGCCAGCTTTTGAAGTATTTTCATGGCAGCCGCGTCTTCGAGAGTGTCGTTCGCTCCGGGTGCCGTCTTGGCCTCGATGAATACTTTCTTTATGTTGCGGAGGGCTTCAAGGGCAGTTTTGTCCTTGGCCTTCATTGCCGCAACGATGTCTTTGCTTACTTGCTCGAATAGTGTCATATCTGTTACTGTTAGATGTTAAACGTGAGATGTTGGATATTTAATTTAAAATTTCTGGTGCCACCCGTTAGGGCATGAGGCACTCTAAAGCCGCAAGGTAATGGCATTTTTTACGGTTTGGGGCCGTTCGTTTTGTGTCTGTGCCCGATTGTGTGCCTTGTCTGGACGTTCCTGTGTGTCCCCGTGCCCGTCTATGCGAATACTATCGTGCCCTGCACGGCGTCTTTCGGGTCTTCTTTGGTGTCGCTTACCATTTCTTCGCCGCATGCCTGGCTGTGTATGCTGTCGAGGATTTCCCTTGTGCGCTTGTATGTAGGCGTGGACTCCACTGCCGAGATGACATTGTCGTTGTCGAGATCTTCGGGGCGGAAGAAGTAGATGTTCGGCCTCCGCTTGTATTTCTTGTTGCTGTTGTCGCTGCCGTAGTAGTGCCCGCGGCGCTCCATCAGTTTGGCCTCTTTTTCCTGTGCGGCGGCTATGAGGTTGGCTTCTTCCTGGGTATGGCGCTTCATGTGCATGTCCATTCCGTCTATGTTGGTCATGCCGAAACCTGTGGCGAGTATCGTCACCTTCACTTTCTTGCCCAGTTCGGGGTCCGTGGCGAGTCCCCATTTGATTTCAAAGTCGCTTCCGAACTTGGCCATGAAGTCGTTCACGTCGTTCATCTCCTCCATCATCAGGCTGTCTTTTCCGTCTTTCTGTCCGCAGAACGATATGCTGAGAAGTATCTTTTTGGAGTTGAACACATCGTTGTCGTTGAGCAGCGGCGAGTTGAGCGCGTCGTCGATGGCTTTCTTCACGCGGCCCTCGCCCTCTCCGTAGCCTGTGCTCATGATAGCCACGCCACCGTCTTTGAGCACTGTTTTGACATCGTTGAAGTCGAGGTTGATGAGTCCGTGCACCGTGATTATCTCGGCGATGCTCTTTGCCGCCACGCTCAGTGTGTCGTCGGCCTTGCCGAAAGCGTCGAGGACGGTGAGGTCGGGATATATCTCACGCAATCTTTCGTTGTTGATTACGAGCAGTGCGTCTACGTGTTTCGACATCTCCTCGACACCGTCCAGGGCCTGGTCTATCTTGCGGCCGCCCTCGAAGCGGAACGGGATTGTGACGATACCGACCGTCAATATGCCCATCTCCTTGGATACCCTGGCTATCACCGGTGCGGCTCCAGTGCCGGTGCCGCCGCCCATGCCGGCGGTGATGAAGGCCATGCGGGTGCCGTCGCTGAGCATGTTCTTTATGTCGTCGAGGCTCTCTTCGGCTGCCTGTTTGGCCTTGGACGGCTTGTTGCCAGCTCCCAGTCCCTCCTTGCCGAGTTGCAGGTGTACCGGTACCGGTGAGTCGTTGAGTGCCTGGTTGTCTGTGTTGCAAAGCACGAACGACACGTCGTGTATGCCTTCGCGGTACATGTGGTTCACGGCGTTGCCTCCGCCGCCACCCACTCCGATGACCTTGATGATGCTGTGCTCTTTCTCCGGCATGCCGAAGTCTACTATATCTATGTTGCTGTTGTTCTCTGTCATACTCTGATGTTGTTATGTTCTCGGGTTGTTACCTTTCTGTTCTCACTACTGTTGCAGGGCATTATTCAGGCTCTGTCAGCTTGGTTGCCATCTTTTTGAACCATTTCAAGCCCTTGTTTATCGGGCTGTTCTGCCTTCGTTCCTCTTCAAGGCGGCGCTTCTCTTCCTCTTCTTTCTCTCGGGCTATGCGCTCTTCCTCTTCTTTGCGGCGGCGTTCTTCTTCTTCGGCGGCTTGCTTTTCGGCAGCCGTGAGTACCACGCCCGACGGTATGTCGGCCACGCTTCGGGGTGTCTTGACCCTGTTGTCGCCTGCCGACGGCTTCTCCGTCTTGCTTCCGAAGAGGTCACCGTTTGGGTCAACTTCTTCTCCTGCGCAGTTCACGTCGCCTTTGGCGAGCAGGCCAAGCACGGTGTTCATCATTCCGTTGCGCGCGTTGATGTCGTTGTTGGTCGAGTTTATGGTCTGGGTGACGAACTTGGCGATGCGTATTTTCTCGGCGTGAGTGTAGTTGACAAACGCTTTCTCGATATTCTTCATGTTCGAGCCGCCGCCCGTGAGGATGATGCCGCCCAGCAGTTTGTCATAGTATTCGGACGGTATCTGGTACCACACGTTCTCTATTATCTCTTCGAGACGGCCCTCGACAATCTCTATGAACTTGCGGCTTTCGATCTGCCTGTCGGTGTCTATCGACAGTTTCAGCGAGTTGTCGATGTCCGCGTTGTCGGTATATGCGCTGCCGTATTTGAGTTTCATCTTCTCGGCCTCGCTCTCTTCCATGTTCAGTGAGGCGATGTCTTTGGTGATGTTGTTGCTTCCGAGCGGGATTACGGCAAGATGGCGCAGTATGTTTTTGCTGTATACGGAGACGGTGGTGGTGTCTGCCCCGATGTCGACGAGAGCGCAGCCGGAGCGTCTTTCGGCTTCGGTCAGCACGCTGTCGGCCAGCGCGAGCGGTGCGAGGTACATCTCGGCGACATTTATTCCGGCTGTCTCGAAGCACTTGTTGAGGTTCTTGTAGAATGCCTTGCGTTCGAGAATGTTTAGGAAGTTGCCTTCAAGCCGGCCGCATTGTATGCCTACCGGATCGAGTTGCAACTGCGAGTCAACCTTGTATTCCTGTACTGCGGCGTCGAGGATTTCCTGATCCTGGTATTTCCAGTTGCGGTTCATGTCCATCAGTTCGATGACCATGTCTTGCGTTATCTTGGTGTCGATTGGCAGGTCTTTCGCTATCGAGTTTCTCACGCTGCGTATCGACTGGCCTCCGACACCCACATAGACTTGCGTAATCTCGGTTTTGAGCTGTGCCTGTAACTTATTTATAATATTGGTAAGGCACAGTGCCGTCTTGTCGATGTTATACACAACACCCTTTCGGATGAAGGTGGAAGAATCTTCCTTGACTACGGCAAGCACGTTGATGCTGCCGTCGAGATTTTTCTTTCCCGCGATGCCGGTCATCTTGGATGAGCCGAGTTCTATTGCTACAATGAAATCCTTTGCTGCCATCTTTATAGTAATGTCTTTATCGTAATATCGTTATTGTTCTGTTTTCGGTCTCTCTTCCTGTGCGTTTGGCTGTCCGTCTGACATGTCCGGTTGCCGTTCCGGTTCTGCCGGTGTTGCCGTCACGGGGCGGCTGTGCGGCTGTGAGTCACGTTTCTTGCATATAATCTGGTTGTCGAACTCTACGTTTATGCGCGAATACTTGTTCCAGCCCACTTTGTTCAGTCCGTATTTGTAGAATTTCTCCACTCTCGTGAGCTTCCCGGCGATGTTTTCCGGTTGTCCGAGATATATGATGTGCTCGCCCACCCGTGGTACAATCTCGATGGACTTGTCGGGCAACACGTTGAGTTGCACAATCTGGTTGTGCCAGAACTTGTCGTTCACTATGTGGTTTCCGATGTCTGTGAGCACTTGGGCGGCATACTTGCGGCTGATGTGTCCCGTGGCCACAACAATGTCGGCGGTGAAACGCGCTCCGTTCATTATCTTGCCGCGGTTGTCTATGTAATAGCTGTCCCCGTTGTCGGCGAGCACTCTCATCACCGGCATGTGCTGTGCAAGACTGATGCACACGTGTCCGCCCGGTGTCTTGTAGCACTGCGCGTTCTCGATGAACGGATGCCCGGTCAGCGTCTCTTCAATCTCCCGCACGTCGACGGCGGCCAGTTGTTTGCCGAGCGGATACAGGTTTGCCCGCACGAGGATGGTCTTTATCTCATCGGCGTTCAGAAAGCCCTTGACTACGCTTTCGCTTATGTCTATCTTCACTTGCGTGCATACCTTGCCCTTGATGTCCGGCTCGTTGAACGCCGTCATCGCAAGCAGCAGATACACGCCTATGGCGATATTGGCCGCTATTATGCTGTATTTTTTCCAGTCGAGCGTCATTATTGCGGTGTATGTCCGTGTCTGTTATCTGTCCTTCAATATGTCGGTAAGTTGCGGCATATAGTTGTCGAGGTCTCCGGCGCCGAGTATCATGAGCACGTCGATGTCGTGGTTTCTCACAAAGTCCGGTACATCCTCTTTACGTATCATCTTTTTGGATACTCCGTCGTGAAGGTTGTCGTATATCAGTTTCGACGTCACTCCCTCGATGGGAAGTTCCCTTGCCGGATATATTTCGCATAGAACGACCTCGTCGAGCAGGCTGAGTGCGTCGGCAAAATCCTTGTAGAAGTCGCGTGTGCGGGTATAAAGATGCGGCTGGAAAATGGCTGTTATCCTTCTGTCGCTGTACAGTCTGCGTATGCTTAAGGCGCTTTGGTAAATCTCTTTCGGATGGTGTGCGTAGTCGCTGAGCAGCACCGTACGGTCGTTCTTTATCTTAAAATCGAACCTGCGGTCCACTCCGGCGTATGTGCGCATGCCTTCCCTCAGTTCGTCGGCGGTGCATCCGCCGAGTTGGGCCATTGCCATTGCTGCTATGCCGTTCTCGATGTTTATAGGCACGGGATGTCCGAGAGTCACGTCTTTGACGCACTCTATCGGCGATATGAAGTCGAACGTAATCTCGCCGTTCGCTATCCTGATATTCTCGGCGTGGAAGTCGCCTTCTGTCTCGCTGTATTCATATCGGCGCACACCATCCTGCAATCGCTCTCTCATTTCCAAACCCTTGCGTATTATGAGGGCGCCGCCCGGTTGGATTAGCGATGAATAGTGGGCGAAACTTTCCAGATAGGCTTCTTTTGTGCCGTAGATGTCGAGGTGGTCGGGGTCTGTCGAGGTGATGATGCTGATCCAAGGGCGCAGCCGGTGGAACGAGCGGTCGAACTCGTCGGCTTCTATCACCACGCAGTCACTGTCGCTCAATATGTAGTTCGTGCCGTAGTTCTTGGATATTCCGCCGAGAAACGCGTTGCAGTCGACATGGCTTTGGTGCATGATATGGGCGCACATGGTCGACGTGGTGGTCTTGCCGTGCGTGCCGGCCACGCACATACCTTTGTGCGATCGTGTCAGCGTTCCGAGCACCTGGGCACGTTTCTGTATCTCAAAACCGCCTTGCCTGAAAAATACCAGTTCGCTGTGCTCGGCCGGAATGGCCGGTGTGTATATCACAAGACACGACTCCTTGTCTTTGCATTCGGCCGGTATCTTGTCCGTATTCTCGTCGTAGTGTATCAGCATGCCCTCTTTTTCAAGTTGCAGCGTGAGGGGGGTCTCCGTCTTGTCATAGCCTGCCACCGTGAGGCCGCGCCCCATGAAATAGCGCGCCAAAGCACTCATTCCGATGCCTCCGGCACCTACGAAATACACTGATTTTATGTCTTCAAGTTCCATTTGTTTCTCTTCCTGTTATGCGGCGACCGTCGTGCGGTGCCTTTTTGTCATTTCCTTTCGGCCAGCCTTATTACCTCTCGCGCTATCCTTTCAGCCGAGTCGGGCAGTGCGAGCTGCCTGATATTTGCCGAGAGGGTGTCGAGCCGTGCGCTGTCGGCCACCGTCGCAAGAGCCGTTTCGAGCAGTGTAGCCGCTACGTCGGCGTCTTTCACATATATTGCCGCCTGTCTGTCCACGAGAGCCATGGCATTTTTTGTCTGGTGGTCTTCGGCAACGTTCGGGCTGGGTACGAGCACCACGGGCTTGCCTATCAGGCAGAACTCGGAGATGCTGCTTGCTCCCGCACGGCTGACCACGAGGTCGGCCGCGGCGTATGCCGTGCCCATGTCGGCTATGAAGTCGGTCACCGTAAGGTTGGCGGGCTTGCGGCCTTTCAGCCGTTCGGTGATGTCGGCGTTGTAGTATTTTCCTGTTTGAAGCAGGAACTGCGTGTCGTCGGCGCTCTTCACCATGTCGAGGTGCTGCATCACGCTTTCGTTTATAGTGCGTGCCCCGAGGCTTCCGCCCACAAGCACAATCGTCTTCTTGTCGGGGTCGAGGCCGAGTGCGGTGCGTGCGTCTTCTTTCGACATGCCGTTGTCTATGAGAGACTGTCTCACAGGGTTACCTGTCTTTATGATTTTATCCGCCGGGAAGAAGCGCTCCATGCCGTCGTAGGCCACGCAGATACTGTCGGCACCGGCCGCCAGCATCTTGTTGGTCACCCCGGCATATGAGTTCTGCTCCTGAATGAGGCAGGGAATGCCCATTGCGTGGGCCGCTTTCAGCGTGGCCGCACTGGCATATCCGCCCACACCCACGGCCGCATCCGGCTTGAAGTCCTTGATGGTTCTTCTCACCATGCGCTTGCTCTTCATGAAGTCGAGCAGCACGCCGATGTTCTTCGGCGACCACAGCGGACGTATCAGTCCCCTTACCGGAAGTCCCACTATGTCGTACCCTGCCTGTGGCACACGTTCCATCTCCATTCGGCCGAGTGCTCCGACGAAGAGAATGTCGGCATCGGGGCGCAACGTTTTTACGGCGTTGGCAATGGATACGGCCGGGAATATGTGGCCTCCCGTGCCTCCTCCGCTTATGATGATTTTCAGTTTGTTGTCCATGCGTTTTGTTTCCGGCATGCGGCCTGTGCGACCGCACCGTCACGGCGGTTTATTAATAATGTATATCTAACTTTGCAAAATTAATAAAAATCTATCGTACGCACTAATTTTCAGTGCTCTTTTTTGATTGAACGCCGGAAAAATAGAGGTGTGTCAGTCTACCCGTCGCACGGCATTATGCGTGCGTGAGTTGTGGCGGTTTCACGACAATGCAAAGTAATATCGGATTGTTGTTCTTTGAATAAATCATGGATTATTGTGATTTAACAGTGACTTTGGTATAAGGAAGAAGGTATTTTAAAGGCAAAGAAAGAAGATGTTGAGGGCAAACGGGTAACGGGAATTTTTCCATTGTGTATGTTTTCCTGTCAATGATTTGCGTTGAAAGGGATTTTGTATGCGATTTGCTGTTTTGCCACATGACGACGGTTAAAGGTTAAAAGATAAAAAAGTAAGCGGGGAAGGAAGAGTGGTTGTGAAACGACGGCATTCCCGTCATCTTGTCATGTGGCGCTAAACGCAGGCAAATTAGTCGTCTATCACACATCGATTGGATACAGAATGTGATGCAACGGGATACCTTATGCAGAAAACAGGGTGGATAAAAATACAAATCAAGGCGTTGCATGCCATATATGGCAGAGAAGCCTTGATTGTATTGGTTGTGTTAAAAGGTTTATTCGGCAAGCAGTTCCTTGACATTTATATTGGGCTCCCTCCTTATTTTCCCCTGCCTGTCCACATGAACGACAAACGGAATGCCTGAAAAGTTGAATTTTTCCTGTAAATGTGCCCATTCGGAACGTGATATGAAGATATGCTCACCCTTGATGTTGTTTGGTTCGAGGAAACTGCGGCAGTGTTCCTCTGTGTCGTAAGTGATATAAAGGTATTTGACGGGCTTGTCTTTGTTGGCTTCCACTTCATCGCGCATGTCGAGCATTCCGGCTCTGCATGGTCCGCATGACATGCTCCAAAAGTCAACATAGAGCACGTTGCCTTTGTATGGTTCGATTATGCGTTGGAATAAGGAGTCTCCTTTTGAAGCGGGCTTATTGTCGATACAGCTCTGTTGGTCTTCCTTTATGTAGTCGTGGTAGCCCAATATGGCGAGGCGTAGCAGCTCTTGGTTCGTTATGTACGGGGCGACGGAAGCGATTGCTTCAGCCTTAATCTCTTCATTGTCGAAAATGCCGCATTGGAACGAGGAGAATACATCCCGTATCATGCACACTTGCGATGTAAAGTCGTTGCTGCTTAGATGTAGCTCGTCGTTAATCTGTTGCAGTCCTTTTGCAATTGCCGTGTGAAGTGATTGCAGCGAGTCTCCGAATACAAATGTCTTTTTCCTATGTGACATTATACTCATTTTCTTTTGTGTGAGAGGCCGGAATGCGGTATACTCGAGCCGATTGAAGAAGAACATGTCGGCGCTTACCATTAGCAACGGATTGTCCAGCAGATACTTTTCACGTGGGGAAAGGAAATCAAAGTAGTTGCGCCAAAGGGCTTGGTCGGAACTTATATCTCTTAGAACAATAAAGTATGGACTGGCTATCATCTGGAGATGCCATGCAAGGATGTGGGTGAGGACAATATCGGAAGCAAGCGGCGAGCATCCTTTAAGCTCCGGAAGCCCGCGGTTTATTTTTGCCACCATGCTGTCCATGCGCCCTATCTGTACGTTACGCCATGTCATCAGCGAATCAATTTGCTTTGCGTCTTTAATATCGTAGGACGAATAATTGTTGCAATATGCCTTGTCGACACTTGTTATAACCCGGTTTATTTCACCGCTCAGGCCGGTTCCTCCAATGTTAAATCCCTTTTTATTTGTCTTTATCATGCCATCCAAAACAAAATCTACGGTATCCCCGGGACACATGTAAAGATTGCAAAAAGGAAGCAATGCCACGAACATCGGATGGGGAATATGGATTTTCGTGTTAAAAGTGCAGTCGTCGTTGAATGTAATGGCGAACACATCTGTCTTTTTTGTTATTGGATCTATCACTTCAACGCGTGGGCCGATACTGTTTAACAGGCTTGAAAGCTTTTTAAGGCCGGCGGCCTGTTCCTTTAATTCGTTGCCGACTGTCGGCATGGAAATGCTCCCCCTCAGCATCACATCTCCTCCTGATATACGGAGATTGTTAATGTCTGTACTCGGGAAGTTAATCATTTGCGGCACTACCGTTTTCTTTGCTTTCTTTTTCGCTTCCATGTTTATCGGGCAAAAAAGCATTATAAAGATGCTTAAAAATGTTACTGGAAATCTCATAATTCTATTTTATTAAATTTATAATGAAGAAAGTCCTGTGTTGTAAGAGACTTTCAAGAGCAGTATGGTTGGATGTTTACGGTATTATCGATGATAATCAATAAGCTACATAATAACATGTTTTTCCATGACACCTACAAATTTAATAAAAATTCCTTATACAATTGCTTGATTTTACGAATATTTTGACCATCCGAATGAAATAATATCAGTGTCAGGTAAGCATTGCCCAGAACCGTAACTGGATTTATGCTAATCGCTGTATTTGTTTCGGAGGGGCAAATATTCGTATGCTATTGCATTCAATACATCTTTTACGATTGAAGTGAATAGAGAGTCAATCAGTTGAATGTGTTTTATTTCCGTAAGTAACTTGTGAGATGCTTATGTATTATCCGATTTTGTTTTCGCTGTTTTCCGCTTTTACTTTCTTCTTTGCCGAGCGGCTTACGCTCAATATCGCGCCGATGTAGGCACAGTTGATGATAGTGGATGTACCGCCCTTGCTTATTAATGGCAGCGGCTGGCCGGTCACAGGGACGAACCCCACGGCCACAGCCATGTTGAACGTGGCCTGCACCACGAGCAACAGTGCCAGTCCCATGGCGAAAAAGGCGGGGAAGTTGTTTTCACACCTGTTGGCTATCTGCGCCGTGCGGAACAGAAGGATTATGTATAGCAGCACCACAAATCCCGCTCCGATGAGTCCCAGCTCTTCTATGATGATGGCGTAGATGAAGTCTGAAAACGCCTGTGCGAGAAAGTCGCGCTCTACCGAGTTTCCCGGACCTTTGCCTATATAGTTGCTCGATACGATGGCAATGTTGGCATGAGCCACCTGTGCGTCTTTATCAAGGTCGTAGTCTTCGGGTGCCACCTCCTTGTCGTTTGTGAAGTCGATAATTCGCCTTTTCCACGTGTCGGCACGGTGGAACATCTTCTCAATCGTGCCGCGCTCTTTCTTTTTATGCTCCGTCTGCTCGGTTTTGGCCAGAGTATCATCTTCTTTCGGTGTGTCGTGCCCGACGATCATGATAAACGAAATGATGCCCGTCACTCCAACCGCTATCCATCCGAGCAGCTTGCCTATCTGCTTTCCAGGCACGCGGCCTATAATCATCATCAGGAAGACAACAAAGCACAGCAGGGCGGCTGTAGACAGGTTCTCGACCATAATCAGCAGGGCGATAGGCACCGTGAGGCACATTATGTACTTGAATGCTTTGCGGGCGGCTCCGTTTTCCTGCTGCATGGCGCTGAGAATCTGTGCCACGGCGAGAATCAACGCTCCTTTGGCTATCTCGGACGGTTGCACGGACAGTCCGAGCAGCGACATCTGGCGGCTCGCCCCGTTGGCCTTCTCGCCCACGAACAGCACGAGTACCAGCAGCATGAACGACAGCATGAGCAGCAGCGGTGTCATGAGCTTGAAGTAGCGGCACGGTATGTTGAGTGTGGCAACGACAATGAGCGCGCCGAATATCAGTGTTCCCGAGTGCTTTATTATTGGCATGATGAAGTTGTTACTTTTGTATGTCAGGCCGCTCGACGCGCTGAACACCTCCACGATGCTTATCACGCAGAGGAAGAAGAACACCATCCAGATGACTTTGTCGCCCTTGAAAATGTTGTTTATCTTTTTGTTCATTGTTTGTTTTACGTTATAGGTTTTTCACCATTTCCTTGAACTGTTCGCCTCGGTCTTCCATGTTTTTGAACAGGTCGAAACTGGCACAGCACGGACTGAGGAGTACCGTATCGCCCTTTTTCGCCATCTCGCGGCATGCTTCCACGCACTCACGCATCGAGTGGGTGTCTCGCACGGGGATGCCGAGGCTGTCGAAATTGTCGTGTAGCTTGGAGTTGTCGGCTCCGAGGTATACGAGAGCGGAGCACTTTTCGGCCACGAGACTCTTTATCGGCTCATAGTCGTTGCCTTTGTCTTTGCCCCCGATGATGAGCACCACTTTCGTATTCATGCTTTCAATGGCGTACCGGCAGGCATCCACATTGGTGGCCTTGGAGTCGTTGACGTATTGCACTCCGTGTACTGTGCCCACTTTCTCAAGTCGGTGTTCAACGCCGGGGAAGTCGCCGAGGCTCTTGCGTATCACCTCCTTGTCTATTCCCGCAATGTTTGCGGCCAGCCCGGCGGCCAGACTGTTGTACAGGTTGTGACGCCCGGTGAGGCTCAGTTGTTCCTGTGGCATGGAGAGACAGTCGGGATATTCAATCTTGTATTGCCCGTCTTCTGTATATCCTGCCATACCCGGAGCCTTATGTTCGGAAAACGGGTACAACTTGGCGTGTATGTCGTATTTCGCAAGTTCGCGGCTTATTATCGGGTCGTCGTTCCAATATATGAAAGCGTTTTCTTCCGTCTGGTTTCTCGTTATCCGCATCTTGGCGTCCGTGTAGTTCTGCATCATGTTGCCGTAGCGGTCGAGATGGTCGGGCGTGATGTTCAGAAGAACGGCAATGTCGGCCCTGAAGTCATACATGTTGTCGAGCTGGAATGAGCTTAGTTCTATGATGTAGTACTCGTGCGGGTCTTCCGCCACTTGCAGGGCGAGAGAGTTCCCGATGTTTCCCGCCAGTCCGGCATCGTATCCGGCATTGCGGAATATGTGGTATATTAGCGATGTTGTTGTCGTCTTGCCGTTGCTTCCGGTAATGCAGATCATCTTTGAGTCGGTATATCTGCCGGCAAACTCAATCTCGCTGATTATGCGTATGCCTTTCTCTATGGCCTTTGCCACGATGGGTGCGGTATCAGGGATGCCGGGACTCTTTATTATCTCGTCGGCATCGAGTATGTCGCTTTCGGTATGTCTCTTTTCCTCCCAGCGTATGTTTCTGTCGTCGAGCATCTTCTTGTACTTGTCGCTTATTGCCGACATGTCTGACACAAAGACATCAAATCCTTCTTTTTTTGCCAGTGCGGCGGCTCCGGCACCGCTCTCTCCGGATCCGAGTATTGCTATTTTCTTCATCTTTTCATTGTTTGTTTGGTGGTGGGTTGGAATAGTTTTTACTGGAGTTGTTGGAGTTAAGGAAGTTAAAGGACAATAGCTGCAGCTTTCTGCATTTGCCTTCCTTATTCTCTCTTTGTTCTCTTTTATTATTCCTTATTAGTTTTCTTTTTACTCCTTTCTAATAAGCTATTGTCCTTTAACTTCCCCTAATTTCTTTAACTCCTCCTGGCTTCCTTAATCTCAATATATTTCCTTTCTAAAACCACTATCTTATTTTCAACGTTATAATCGTCATTGCCGCCAGGATGATTGTCACAATCCAGAACCGTATGGTGATTTTAGATTCGTGAACGACATTCTTGGGACCTTTTATAAGGTACTTGCAGTCGGGTAGCAACTGACTGTCTTGCGTGCGGAATGTGTCGTGTATAGGCGCGCGGCGGAAGATTCGCTGTTTCACTCCGCGGCGTTTGCCGAGTTTATAGTACCATACCTGCAACATGACGCTGAGGCTCTCCACGAAGAATATGCCGCAAAGGATTGGCAGCATGAGTTCTTTGTGTATTATGATGGCGCACACGGCGATGATGCCTCCGATGGTAAGTGAGCCGGTGTCGCCCATGAATATCTGTGCCGGATAGGCGTTGTACCACAGAAATCCGATGAGTGCTCCGACGAAAGCACATATAAATACCACAAGTTCCTGGCTGCCGGGGATATACATTATGTTCAGATAGGCGGCATATTCGATGTGGCTCGACACATAGGCGAAGATACCGAGAGCCACACCTATTATGGCCGATGTGCCGGCACACATACCGTCCATGCCGTCGTTGAGGTTGGCTCCGTTTGACACGGCGGTGACGACAACGATGGTCATGACGACAAACAGTATCCAGCCGGCGGCTTCCTTGTATTTCCCGAAGACTGACATAATGTTTGAATAGTCGA
This sequence comes from Prevotella sp. MGM1, assembly GCF_002933775.1. Lineage (GTDB taxonomy): Bacteria > Bacteroidota > Bacteroidia > Bacteroidales > Bacteroidaceae > Prevotella. Next base: position 61,034 of record NZ_BEWV01000209.1, on the reverse strand, counting down.
GGTTATGCCCTTTGACAAACGGGATGGTGGTCTTCAATGACTTGGTGGCCTCGCTGCGGTGCTTCACCACGAGTTCCTGTGTCTGTTGTTTCTCTATAGCCACGTTCTCGCGGATCACGGCATCGGGACTGAGGTATAGCACGATGCCCACTATCAGTCCGAGTCCCACTTGCCCCACGATCTTGAACTTTCCTTGCAGTCCTTCCTTGTCGTGCTTGAATATTTTGATGTAGTCGTCAAGTCCGCCGAGAAAGCCGAGCCATACTGTCGTTATAATCATCAGTATGAGGTATATGTTTCTCATGCGGCCGAGCAACAGTATGGGAACGAGCGTCGCCACGATGATGATTATTCCGCCCATGGACGGTACGCCTACCTTTTTCGTTCCGAACGGGTCTATTGAGGCATCGCGCTGCGTTTCGGTGATTTGTTTCCGTCTGAGATACTTGATGAATTTCTCGCCGAACCACGCCGAGATAAGCAGCGACAGCATCAGGGCGAGCAGTGCCCTGAACGATATGTAAGACCAGATGTGCGAACCGGTGATGCCGAATTGGTCTAAGAACCGAAATAAATAGTATAGCATTTTTTATTGTAAGTTATTAGTGGGGTGAAATCTCGGTGGTATTATGGCCTCTGTTTGCGGTGCTTACGGATTGGATGCGGAGAACTGTTCTCTTACCACCTCTTTGTCATCGAAGTGGTGTTTCACTCCCTTTATTTCCTGATAGTCCTCGTGCCCCTTTCCGGCGATGAGTATCACGTCGCCTTTCTCGGACATCATACATGCCGTGCGTATTGCTTCACGGCGGTCTACGTTAGTCATTACCTTCTTCATCTGTTGCGGGTTAAGCCCGGCGAGCATGTCGTTGATGATGTCTTGTGGCTCTTCGAATCGCGGATTGTCGCTCGTTATTATTACCCGGTCGCTTTGTTTCACCGCTTCGAGAGCCATGAGCGGCCGCTTGCCTTTGTCACGGTTGCCGCCCGCTCCGCATACGGTGAATACCCGTCCCTTGCCGTCGAGCACCTCATGAATGGCATTGAGCACGTTTTCAAGGGCATCGGGAGTGTGCGCATAGTCCACTATTGCGGTGTAACCGTCGGGCGAACGCAGCGGTTCGAGCCGTCCGCTTACGCTTTTCAGAGTGCTCAGGGTCACGAGAATATCTTCCGGATGTTTGCCGAGCATCACGGCCGTGCCGTATACAGCGAGCAGATTGCTTACGTTGAACTTGCCAATGAACTGCACGCCAACTTCTCGGCCGTCTATCTCCAGGTACATGCCTTCGAAGTGGCATTCTATTATCTTGGCCTTGAAATCGGCCATGGTGCGTGTCGAGTACGTCTTGACTGTCGCCTTGGTGTTCTGTGTCATTACCATACCGTTCTTGTCGTCGGCGTTCGTTATGGCGAAAGCGTCTTTCGGTAGACTGTCGAAAAAGGCTTTTTTCGCGTCGCGATAGTTCTCGAAAGTCTTGTGGTAGTCCAGGTGATCTCGGGTCAGATTGGTAAATATTCCGCCGGCATATCTCAGGCCTCCTATTCTTTTCTGCGCTATGGCATGGCTTGAGCATTCCATGAACACGTATTCGCAGCCGGCTTCCGCCATCTTGGCGAGCAGTCGGTTCAGTTCTATCGGGTCGGGCGTGGTGTGGCTTGCGGGCACTGCGTCTCCTTCTATATAGTTGCACACGGTGGAGAGCAGTCCGCAACGGTGGCCCAGTTTGCGGAACATATCGTACAACAGGGTGGCAATCGTGGTCTTACCGTTCGTACCGGTCACTCCGATGAGTTTCAGCTTTTTCGACGGCTCGCCGTAAAATATGGTCGCGACGCTGCCCACAGCGTCTTCCGTGGAGGCCACTTTGACGTATGTCACGCCTTCTGCCATGTTATCGGGCATAGTCTCGCATAGTATGGCTGCGGCTCCGAGACTTGCCGCTTTGTCCATGAAAGCGTGTCCGTCAGTCTGTGTTCCCTTTATGGCGACGAAGAGATGGCCTGGTTCCACACGTCTGGAATCGATGTCGACTCCCGTTATCTCAACCCCGGCATTACCTTCAATGGCCAGAGGTCTTATGGTTTTGAGCAACTCGTTAAGTTTCATATATCTGTTGTTTTCTTGTTCGTTTATATGGCGTTGTCCGTTTTCAGTATTTCCGCATGCTGGCTGCCGGATAATATTTGCTTGCAGCTTCCGTTTCCGTAGGTTGACATCGGTGTTGCCGCTGACGGCCAGTCATCCTTCCGTTTCTTGCCTGCCATGTTCTTTCGGTAGGTTTCTTGGTATGCGGTCATTCCATCGTGAGCACGCACTCTCTGCCTCTTACAGCCGCTTTTCCCGGAGCTATGCTTTGTCTTTTTACTTTGCCTGTGCCGTTTATTCTTACTTTCAGTCCTCTGCTTTCGAGCAGATAGAGAGCGTCGCAGGCTCCCATGCCGGTCACGTCGGGAACCGTGTTGCGGTGTGTCTTTGTTTTGGTGAGCGCCACTTCGTCTTTTTTGCTGTCGGCACGTCCCCATACCGGTATGCCGTATGGCTTGCCGTCGCTCCATGGTGATGTCTTTCTCACTCCGAGTCTGCCAAGCACGAAGTCGGCCGCGGCGATGTTCCCGCTTTTCACATCGGGTATCACTACCGAGTTGGTGTCGCACGCATCGTCGACACTCAACTTGAGGTTGCGCGCCATTACGCCTTCCGCTATATGGTGGAACACCACTCCGCTCATGCCGCCGCCCGAGGCGGGAAGGCCGCTTTTCTGTATGCAGACTATGCAACTGTATTTCGGATTGTCTGCCGGGAAATATCCTGCGAAGCTCAGCCAATAATCTACAACGCCGCTTTTATATCCGGCCGCACCTTTAGACACTTGCGCAGTGCCGGTCTTTCCGGCTACCTTGAACATCTTTGAGCCGGCTTTCTTTCCCAATCCCTGGCTCACTACGTGTTCGAGAATGGTCTGCATTGTCTTTATGGCCTTGGGCCTCGCTATCTGTTCGTTCAGCACCTCGGGATGAAATTCGGCTATTGTCTCGCCGTTTTTCACCACTTTCTTCACAAATCGCGGCTTCATCATTTTCCCGTCGTTGGCTATTGCGTTGTAAAATGTCACCGTGTTTATTGGAGCTATTTGCGTCTCATAGCCGATGCTCATCCACGGCAGCGCCGTCTTGCTCCAGTTGTCGTACTGGCCGTGCCTGTTTTTGCGCGGCATGCGGATGATTGGCGGCGCGTAGCCCACGAGCGGCAGGTTGAGGTCCTCGTGTATTCCCACACGATAAAGCCCCTCCACGTATTTCTCAGGGTTTGCCCCGTAAAACTTGTCTATCACATAGCTCACGCCTATGTTGCTGCTCACTTCGAGCGAGCGTGCCATGTTTATGTCCTGATAGCCGCCCCGTCGCCAGTTGTGGTCTTTCATGTCGCGGCCGTGCATCGGCATTACGCCGCTGCCGGTGTGTATCACATAGCTCGTGTCGGCCACCCCGTCATCGAGTGCCACGAGAAACGATGCCACCTTGAATACAGAGCCCGGCTCGCACCTGTGGCTGATGGCGTGGTTCATTATTTCGTGATAGCGCCCGTCGGCACATTTTGTCATGTTCACTATAGCCTTCACATCGCCGGTCTCCACTTCCATCAGTATGACAACACCCATGTCGCCGTTCACGAGTTTCAGCTCGTCGATCAGTGCCCTCTCGGCAAGATCCTGCATGCTTACGTCTATTGTGGTGACAATGTCGGCTCCGTTCTCCGGCGGCATGACGGGGATGTTCATGAACCTGTTCAATATCTTGCGGCGGTGGGTGATGCCGTTGCTGCCTCGCAGTATTGAGTCGTAAGACAGCTCGAGGCCGAACCGTGCCGTATCTTTCGAACCGAACATGTCGCCTACGGTGCGTTGCGCCAGCGAACCGAACGGACGCCGGCGGGCGTTGAACTCCTCCCAATGGAAGCCTCCCTTGAATTTCGACATGTTGAATACCGGCAGTTTCTTGACTTCCGTGTATGTGTTGTAGTCTATCCGCCTTTTCCATATCGGCCAGTTGCGGCTCATCTTCCTGTGTCCTTTTTCGAGGTGGCGTTTGAACTCGGCTGCCGACATCTGCGGGAATATCCTGTTCAGACCTTCGCATATATGGTCTATGCTGTCGTTCCAGATTGAGTCTTTTTCTTCTCCGCCGGCCTGGAAGTCCATGTATATTTTGTATTCCGGCAGACTGCTGGCCATAAGTTGCCCGTCGCAGCTCAGTATGTTGCCGCGACTGGGTTTCACGCTTACGCTGTCTCGTTTGAGCCTTGCCGCCACGTCTGTCCAGTATTGTTTCTTTGCGGTCATGATATATGCCGCACGTCCGATTACGGCTATGCCGATGAACGTGAACACCAGCGCTATGGCGAAATAGCGCGGCATGACCTTGTTGTTGTCGAACTTACTCATTTCCTTGTCTCCTCGTCTACATTACTTCTTTTTGCCATCGGCAGCGTTTCCGCATGGTCGCCGTTCCCCGCCGCCTGGCTTCTCATTCTTCCGTTATTATAATATACGGTGGTTGCTCGGCGATGTGCAGCAGGCTGTCTTTGTTTTGTCTGAGCAGTTCGAGCACGCGGCTCTCCCTATATCGCTCCGTGAGGGTACTCGAACTCGACAATGCCTTGTATTTGGCATCTTTCAGTTGGGTTTGCAACTTGTCTATCATTATCATGTCCTGTTGGCATTGATAGCGGAAAGCCACATATATTATGGTGAACAGCACAATCAGCAGGAAAGCCCAGATCTGGCTCCTTACCAGCTCGGCGTAAAGGATGTCGCCTCCTATTATCTTCCGGAGCGTGAGCGTCGGCGATGGCTTGGGGTCGTCTTCTGTGGCATGTTTCTTCAGCTGTTGCAGCCTTGTCTCTTTCTTTTCCGCCTTGTCGTCGCCTTTGTCGGTTGTGTCTGTGGCGCCGGTCCTTTTCGCTGTCGTCCTGCCTTTGTCGACATCCGTATTTTCGGTTCCGGTCCCTTTCTCTTTCGTTTCTTTATTGTCTGTTTTCATCCTGTTGCCCTTCTTTGTCAATACATAGCTTTGTCATGTGACTTTCATTCCGCGATTACATCTTCAAGCCATTGCTCCTGAATGCCTGCTCACTGCGAGTGCCCGATCTTTTCAGACACTCTCAGTTTTGCGCTGCGGCTTCTCGGGTTGGCGGCCTGCTCCTCCTCTGTAGGAACAATAACCTTGTTGCTTACGGGTCTGAGCGGCGTTTCCGTACGTCCGAAAAAATCTTGTTTTATGTGTCCGTCGGCGTTGCCTGTCTTCATCACGTTTTTCACTATCCTGTCTTCGAGCGAGTGATATGTGATCACGGACAGCCTGCCTCCGGGCGCGAGCAGTTCGGTGGCCGCGGCAAGCATCTCCCGCAGGGCGTCCATCTCGTGGTTTACCTCTATGCGCAGCGCCTGAAACAGTCTGGCCATGTCTTTTTTAGCCCTTTCTTTCGGCATTATATGCTCTACGGCGGCCAACAGGTCGGTCGTGGTGCATAACCGTTGCGCCTGCCTTTTTCTCACAATGGCCGTGGCGAGCTTGCGTGCTGTTTTCAGTTCGCCGTACAGATACAGTATGTCGGCAATCCGTTCCTCGGCATATTCGTTAAGAATGTCTGCCGCAGTCGTTCCGGCCCTGTTGTTCATTCTCATGTCGAGCGGCGCGTCGAAGCGGAAAGAGAAGCCCCGGCTCTCGTCATCGAGGTGATGGCTCGACACTCCGAGGTCGGCCAGCAGGCCGTCTATTCGTTCAATACCGTGGTATCTCATCCAGTTTTTCAGGTATCGGAAGTTGCTTCGCACGAAAGTGAATCGGTTTTTTGAAGACGCCCCGTCTCCGGCAGATGTGTTGGCCTCGGCATCCTTGTCTTGGTCGAAGCCGAAGAGCCGGCCGCCTTGCGCCAGTCTTGACAATATCTCGCGGCTGTGGCCGCCGCCGCCGAAAGTGACGTCTACGTATGTTCCGTCGGGGCGGATGTTCAGCCCGTCGATGCTCTCGTGCAGTAGCACGGGTATGTGGTATGTGGGTGCTTTCGTTGCCATAAATGTTGTTTTGTGAAACTGTTTGACGCCGGAGTGTGTGCGGCGGTGTTATTTCGGGGAGTGGGAAGCCTGGAGAGACTGGTTTCCGGAATTTTCGTCTCCCATTACCATCTCCAGTTCACGGCCGAAGTCTTCCGCCGTTATCGTCGGCATGTCATTGCTGTCGTTGCTCCATATCTCGATGGTGTCGTCCATCCCTATGAACCTGATGTCCTGTCGTATGCCCGCCATCTGCTGGAAACGCTTCGATATGAGGAAGCGCCCGTTGCCGTCGAGGGTTATTGGCTCGACCTCAGCCACAAACCGGCGGAAGAGTTCCCTGTGGGCTTTGTTCCACTTGTTGAGGTGCGCCTGCAACTCGTCCATCTGCTCGTTCCACACGCTTTCGGGGTAAAGAACGAGACACGGCTGGAACACATCCTTGCGCAGCATCATCCGCTCCTCGCCTGCACTTTGCAGCATCTTGCGGAAAGCTGCGGGAAGGAAAGCCCTTCCCTTGGCGTCTGTCTTTGCTTCGATGGTTCCTAAAAATCGCATACGGACATTAATAAAGGCATTTCGCCGTCAAAATTACATATTTTTCCCCACATTCACCCACTTTTCTCCATACTTTTTGAAGGTTGATTTTAATTTTAATATTGTTAATTTTATAAATCGTTGACAATCAGTGATTTTGCTGTTTGGTGTTAAAGGCCGTTCCAGGTGGGGCGGCGTGCCGGCGAACTGTTCGTTTGCGGGCTTGCCCCGAGGTGCATACGGCAGTGCTGCCGTGCGCTCTTGTCTACACGGTTTTCGTCCGTGTTATCACGATGTATATCACGATGTGGCTTGCGTTTTCGGACGTTATGTCGTAAATTTGTCGCGGACCAAACGATAACAAGTTATGAAGATTATGAATAATATTTACAAACGATGTAAGGTTTCGATGCAGGGCGTTGTCTTGTCGGCGGCATGCCGCTATCCGCTCAGACTTTAATTTATGATACGTTTTATTGTCGTTTTCCGACGCTTACATGCCGGAAAAGATATGTATGTGTCTTTTTCGGCATGTAAGCGTCGGAAAACGGCGGTTTCATCGATGCCCAATGAGGGTCTCGCCAAGATATGGCGAGACCCTCATTGTTTTTTTTATACCACCCAAAACGGCTTGCAACGGGCCGCCCGTTACCCTGCATTAAGTACCCGTTGCGCTCTGTTTGGTATCTCTTTGCGCTTTATTAAGTATCCCATTGCACCATGTTCGGTATTCCGTTGCGGCATGATTTTATATCGAATGCGCTGAAATGGCATATCTGTTGCAAATAACTTTGTTATCGGTGTTGATATAATAAATATACTATCAGAAATCAAAGTGAATACGGCTATAATTTATTCGTTTCTCCACTGCTTGTCAATCAAAAAACACCATTTTACCAATAGGATGTTTGCGCTAATTTATTTTACAAATATATATATATCTTTTAAAGTCGCTCGATGTGTGAAGAAAATCGGCTGCGGATGTTTTTGCGCTCCTCGTAAGTCGGAAATGTACGGATAGTTATTGACGATAGTAGAGAGGTGTCGTAATAAGTAGGAATTACCCTCTCAAAGCGTTATAAGTAAAAAAGTGTATAATATATATTAATTATGCTGCAAGATAAAACAAGAAGATTGTTTTTCTAAAAATATTTATAGCCGATGATATTCAATCACTGACTTATATTTTATAATAGGAAGTGGGAGAAAATAGTAATAACAAAAAACTTTTAGTATTATGAGAAGACTATTTAATCGCATTTTTTTCAGTTACCATTATTGGGGTATTGGCATTTTGTGTGAGTTGTAGTAATGACGAAGAGTTTTGTAATGAATATGTTGGTACAGATGAGCCAAAAGTAAACCAATCGACACTTATTAGTACCTTGCAGGACTTAAATGCGCAAATCTTGGAGTCTGATGAGACACGTGGTTTTCGTGATTGGTCCACAAAAGAAAAAGTAGCAGTTGCACATGCGGATGTTGCTGGTGTGGCTGCCGGAGGAAAGGCGGGCTGTGTATTGGGTGCTAAATTGGGAACAGTGTTGGATAGTCCAATCACTGGAGGAGTTTTTGGCGCTTTTTTGGGGTGGAGTAATTGGGGGTGCATATTCTTCTTGGTTGGCATCTCCGAATACACGAGCAATCCCAAGTCTTAACGTTCCCGGATGTAGCTTTATGGCTAATGAATGTATGATATTAGTAAAAGAAGATTTGTCAGTCAATACAGCGGCTGTTATTGTAAAAGATGATAAGATATTAGAAAGGTTGAATGTTGATGAAGAACTTTTAGAACGGGTTAATCTTGATGAAGAATGTTTGACAGTAGGCAGTATTCATAATATTCTTTTATCTTCATTAGATGGTTCTGTTGTTGTTGATTCTAATGTAAAAAATGAAAGTTTAAATATTTATTGTGATAAACTTCTTAATTCGAAAGAATTTATAAATGAGTGTAAATGGGTGGGAGAAAGTGTTAATGCTGGAACTTTATCTGATGATTTAGTAAATAGTGTTATTTCTCTTTTTAATGATGTCTGTTTAAAAAGCTCTGCAACATCACTAGATGTTGTTTATATAATAAATGAGTATGTTAGGGTAGTTGATGCAACGGACGAACTGACGGACATAGAAAAGAAATGTGTAAAGTACGGTCTTGCAACAGCTTTATATAGCTATCAATATTGGGGCGTGATATAGAATTAATATGAAGTACTTAAAAGTAAATATAGTATTTAATACAGCTCTTTTACTGTGGGCGTTGTCTCCTGTATTTGAAAAGAATGATTTTATATTTTACGCCACGTCATTATTGAGTGTTGCTCTGGCATTGTTTTGGATAGGTGTAATGACTGTTTCTGCTGTAAAACACAAAGATTCTATTTTAGATAGAATTTTGGGTAATACTGATAACGATATGTACACCATTGTGATTCTTCTTTGCGGCGCATTGGTTCAGTATATAGAAGGTACTCGACCGATGCTCTACCTCTGGTCGACACTGCTTGTGATTGCTGTCATCAACTTCTTTTGGCGGGTAAAGAGATAAAGGTAATAGGAACGATAGAATGGAGAAACTTTGTTTATGGCGATTAATAGGACGTGTTTTAAACGAGATATAATACATTCTTGGGAAAAGAAATGGTGATTATGCTTCGTTTATTGAATTTGGCGTAATAATCCGATGAAAATAATCTTGTGGTATCGGTAAGTTGTATGCGGTTTGGTGGTACGATTGTCGGTACTGCAATTCTATTGTGACCGAATAATAAATCGAGCAGTTGTCGTTACGTCAACAACATGTTGGGCAGGTTGATAGGCTGCAAATAAACAATAATGACGATAATAATAAATAATGTAGCCTGTTTCTTGACATTTTATTAGCTATTATCAAAGATTTGTTTTACTTTTGCAGTTTGTTAGCATGTAGAGAGAAATGAAACAGATTACGGAGAAAACCATTGACATCGATAGCATACTGCGCGAGAAAATGGGAGCGAAGGCGAAATTCGTGCCGGCTCCGTTCGTGCGCTGGCTCCGCCATATCATACATCAGGACGAAGTGAACCGCTATCTGTGGGAGAGCCGTCACCTCAGCGGGACGGAGTGGCTCGAAGAGTGTGTGCGCTATCTCGACATGACACTCATAGTGGACGGAATGGAAAACCTGCCCGATAAGGATGACGGCAGGCTGTATACGTTTGTGAGCAACCACCCGCTCGGCGGTGAGGACGGTGTGGCTCTCGGGGCGATCATAGGTCGGCACTACGACGGACGCTTCCGCTATCTGGTCAATGACCTGCTGATGAATCTGCCGGGACTTGCACCTGTATGTATTCCGATAAACAAGACGGGCAAGCAGAGCCGCAATTTTCCGGCAATGGTGGAGAGCGGTTTCAGGAGCGACAACCACATGCTTATGTTCCCTGCGGGGATATGTTCGAGGAGGAGGAAGGGCGAGGTGCGCGATGTGGAGTGGAAGAAGACTTTCGTGGTGAAGAGCGTCGAGTATAAACGGGATGTGGTCCCGATACGTTTCGGCGGTGAGAACTCCGATTTTTTCTACCGGTTGGCAAACTTCTCGGACAGGTATGTGAAGAAGGTTAACATAGCGATGCTCTTCCTCGTTGACGAGATGTACAAGAACGCGCACAAGACTTTCCGTGTGGCGATAGGCAAGCCGATTCCATGGCAGACGTTTGACAAGAGCCGCACGCCGGCGCAGTGGGCGCAGTATGTTAAAGATAAAGTATACGAGCTTTGAAAAGCTGCAACGTGATAATTATTGAAAAAGAGAGAGACAAGAAACTGATTAAACCGGAAATGGAACAGGAAATAATAAGACCGATAGACAAAGAGGTGCTCAAAAGCGAGCTTACGCCGGAGAGACAGCTCCGCATGACAAACAAGAGCAATAACGAGATATACATCATCGATGCCCACAACGCCCCCAACGTGCTGCGCGAGATAGGCCGTTTGCGTGAGATCGCATTCCGTGAGGCGGGCGGCGGTACGGGAAAACCGCTTGATCTCGATGAGTTTGACACGATGGAGAACTGCTATAAGCAGCTTATCGTGTGGAATCCGGAGGCAGAGGAGATTATCGGCGGATACCGGTATATACTCGGCAAGGATGTGGATGTGGACGAGAAAGGGCAGCCTGTATTGGCCACGAGCCACATGTTTCATTTCTCCGAGAAGTTCATGCGCGATTATATGCCATACACCATAGAGTTGGGACGCAGTTTCGTGTCACTCGGTTATCAGAATACGAGCAAGAACGGCTCTAAGAGCCTCTTCGCTCTCGACAATCTGTGGGACGGCCTCGGGGCGCTCACCGTAATACAGCCCGACGTCAAGTATTTCTTCGGCAAGATGACGATGTATCCCTCTTACATACGTAAAGGCCGCGACATGATTCTATATTTCCTGAAAAAGCATTTTGAGGACAAGGATAATCTCGTGATGCCGATGAAACCGCTGATTATAGAGGAAGATCCCGCTGAGTTGGATGCGCTTTTCTGCGAGGAGTCATTTAAGGAGGATTATCGTATACTCAACCGTGAGGTGCGTCGGCTGGGATATAACATACCACCGCTTGTTAACGCTTACATGGGGCTCAGTCCTACGATGAAACTGTTCGGCACGGCAATAAACTATGGTTTCGGTGATGTGGAAGAGACCGGTATTCTGATTGCTGTCGATGAAATTCTCGACCAGAAGCGGGTGCGGCATATAGACTCGTTCATAAAGGAGCATCCGGAGGCACTCGCCATAACGAGCGGTGCCAATAAGGTTATATACCAGGAAAAGGTAGGGGCGTGATGTGCGTTTGGCCGGTGGCAGTCCGTATGTTCAGGCGTTTCATGACGTTTCTGGCGGTCACTGCGCTGCTTGCCACTGTCATTCCTGTTTTCTCTGCCGACTATAAAGCTTACCGGTCGCTCGACAGTTCGGACCCGATAATCTTTTTGGGAGACAGTATTATATATGGCGGCCGCACGATAACACTCGGCGAGCGTACCATATTTGTAGACCCGAGGCTTGACAATGCCTTGGCGGATAATTACCGATACGTTTATAATTCAATACGGGATGCGGTGGCGCATCTTGTCGACGGGACGGAGAATGACCCCATGCGGGTGCTCTTCGCTCCCGGAGTATATTGGGCGGACGATCCCGACACACCGGCGGTTGTGACAGGAAAATACGGCAGGGAGCCGTTCGGAATGGTGATAAGATGTGAAAATCTCCATTTCATCGGACTCACGAGGGATGCCCGTAATGTGGTACTAGCCTCTCAACGAGGCCAGACACAGGGCGCGGTCGGTAATTTTACGATGTTCGATTTTCATGGTGACGGACTGCGGGTGAGCAACCTTACCATGGGCAATTTCTGTAATGTTGATCTCGATTTTCATCTTCTTCCGTCGCTCGGACGCAAGAAGCGGTCCGCGACCATAACACAGGCTCATGTGGCTTACTGTCATGGTGACCGTGTGGTGGCCCGCAATGTCAGGTTTATAAGCAGGCTGAATATGAACCCTCTCAATGGGGCAAGGCGCATATTGTTCGACCGTTGCCACATGGAGTGTACCGATGACGCGCTTACCGGAAACGGGGTATATCTCAAATGTACCCTGTCGCTTTACGGGCAGAAGCCGTTTTACACTACCCATAGATGCGGGGCGGTGTTTCTCGACTGTGATTTCACTGCCGGCGGTTCCAATAGGGATATGGTTTTCTGTAAAGCTCCCGGTCAGGTTACGCTTGTGAATTGCAGGTATCATACAGGTGATTCGGTTTATGTCGGGTGGACAAACTACCCCGAGACGTGGCAGAGATGCTATCAGGCGGGATTTACTATGAACGGCAATCCGTATAAAATAGGTGCCCGCAACCCGGAAAATACCGTTGAAATGGATGATTTGCCGCTTTTATCCGCTTTTTATGAGGTATGCGACGGAGATACGGTATATAATGTGTACAATCTTTTGCGGGGCGATGATGACTGGGATCCGACGGGTATCAGGGGTATGGTGGGATGCGGCAACATGGGCACGGCCCTCGTGTTGAACCGTAAAATGGCTTCGATTGTCACCGGAGGCGGCTCCATTTGTCTCTCTGCCGAGGTTATGAGGCACGGTGGTTATGAATTGTTGAAAGAGTCTTCTGATAGCAATGAGAACATACATTGGCGTGTACGGCCGGGCTTTGAGGATATGGTGGAATTATCGTCTTATGATGGCGACTCAATAAAGGTGACACCCCGGAATAATACCGATGAAACGGCGGTTTTTTACATAGAGGCATATACCGATTGCGGTTTGCGCGGAGCTGTGGGCGTCAGCGTAAGTCCGTCGGTTCTTCCACCTCCTGATTTCGTGGGAAATACTCGGTTGACGATGAAAGGCGGAATGCTTGTCGCTGATTATACTCTCGGTTTGTGCGGCAGAAAAGACGAGTCTCTTGTCACATGGTACCGTTGTGTGGATGGCAGGAAGAACGGCGCCATACCGGTTAAAGTGAGCCGTGGGCGTGTCCCGGAGCGCTCGTACAGGCTGACGACGGCGGATAACGGATATTTCATAATGGCACGTATAGAGCCGAAGCACCGGCGTAGCGAGGCGGGGAATGCAGTCGATCTGATTATGAAAAGAGCGGTGAAACCGTCGGATTTTGGAGAAACGGATATTTCACGGACCGGGGGTTCGGATATATACGAGACAGATTTCCGCACGTTTCCGACCGTAAATCAGGTTCGGGTAATACCCGGATTCTGGACTGTCGACGGGTATAAGCCGGCTGATACCGCTGAATTTCCATGGACGTTTGATACGGATAAAGACATGTGGGCCTATGGACGAGGGTTTAACGGTGCGGTCGGTGAAGGGCTGTTGCAGGCTCAGCGCGGTGCGAGACTGATGTATACTCCTGTTAACGGACATTACGGGGATATGTCGTTGACACTTCAAGTCGATCCCACCAAGACTGCGGGTCAGGGTTTCGGAAGCGCCACGGGGCAATATATGGATATTTGTTTGAAATTTGATACGCGCACGCTGACAGGCTACGGGCTTAGGATAATACGCACGGTGAAGCATGCCAAGGCAGTGGATTTCATGCTTGTGGAATATGCCGGTGGTACCGTAACGCCGCTTACAGACCCTGTTTCGGCTATATGTTATCGTACGGGCTGCACGATAGAACTGCGGATGAGGGGTGACAGTCTTGCCGCGCATGTGGAAACGTCGACCGTATTGCCGTCAAATTCGGGACTGGCCACTGTCGTGGACCTGTCGGCCACGGTGACTCCTAACGCTTTCGGCGGAGCGGCCATACAGCATACAGGTACTTGCGGTGAGAGTACGACAATGCTTCATCGCCTCAAAATAGAATGGTTTGGCCCGGGATGAACAGGAATGTCAATGCGGCAGTTTCCGTCTCATGCCGTATATCGGTATCGGGCGGATTTTAAACCGTTGTCAGATGATAGGCAGGCTTATTCCGCTTATCTTTTGATAAACGTCGAGTGCGTATACGTCCGTCATGCCGCTGATATAGTCTATCACCGCCATCAGCCTTGTCTCTATGTCGTTCGCCTTTATTTCATATTGGCTGCTGACCCTGTCTATCAGTTGCTTGGAGTAAAACCTGTCCGGGTGTGCGGCCGCCTCGATCATCTGTTCCATTAGTGTTTCCATTATTTTGTAACCCGATAGCTCAACATCAAGTACAGGTTTGCTGCGGTAAATCTTGTTCTTTGATATTCTAGAACATAGCGTATAGGCGTCACGTTGACGGTCTGATATATGGTCTATGAGGCAACCGGTGAACTCCCCTGAGAGTATTTCGTCCTCATGCTCCACGAACGCTTTCACGCATTCGCGTTCCAGTGTTCCTATCACGCATGCCCTTATGTATACTATTTTCTCGTTGTCGTCTGTCAGCTGTTCTTCCTCTATGCGGCTAAGGATTTTATTCTTGTCCGTTTCATCGAAGAAACCCAGAAGCAGTTCGATTGTTTCCTCAAATGAAAGAATCATCAGTTTGTTCGCATCCTCTATGTCCATGATCTCATAGCAGATGTCGTCAGCGGCCTCTACGAGATATACCAGCGGATGACGGGCATATCTTAATGGCTCTCCCGGTCCTGACAAGCGTTTTATCCCCATTTCATCGGCAATTCTTTCATATATCTCTTTCTCTGTATTGAAGAAGCCGAACTTGCCGTGCCGTCCTGCCGCTGATGCCTCGAAAGGGTATTTCACGATGGCGGCGAGTGTGGAATACGTCATCACGAAACCTCCGTTGCGTCTTCCTCGGAATCGGTGTGTGAGCAGCCGGAAGGCGTTTGCGTTGCCTTCAAAGTGGGTTATGTCTTCCCATAGCTTGCTGTCTACTTCCGCCTGGAGGCGCTTTCCACTGCCTTCCGTGAAAAACGACTGTATGGCTTTCTCGCCGGAGTGCCCGAAAGGAGGGTTGCCAAGGTCGTGAGCGAGGCATGCCGTGGATACAATCTGCCCTATTTCGTTTATCATCGAGTCTTCCAGTTCCGGATGAATACGCAGCAACTCACGTGCCACATCGTTTCCGAGAGACATGCCCACGCTTGCCACTTCAAGGCTGTGCGTGAGCCTGTTGTGCACGAAAACGCTCCCCGGGAGCGGAAATACCTGTGTCTTGTTCTGCAAACGGCGAAACGGCGCCGAGAAAATCAGCCGGTCATAGTCTCGCTTAAACTCGCTGCGGTCATCGCGCTTTCCGATGTGCTTGTGTTCCTGTCCGAGTCTTTTATTGGTGATTAGCCTTTTCCAGTTCATCATAATGATGCAAAAGTAGTGCTTTTTTATATAAAAATACCATAATTTAGAGGTAAAAGTGTGGGCGTTTGGATATTAATCATTACTTTTGCACATTATAATAATGCGAAAACAACGGTGCGACGGCATGTTGCCCACAGTGTGGCAACCGTGTGACAGCGATGAAACAATTTCCCGGCAGTCATGTGATTATATTATAACGGCCGTATCGCAAAATTATCATGCCCGCTTGTAATGCTTGTGACGGTTGCCATATTGATATGCCGCGGCCATGTAGTGAAAATGATAATGACTGTACATAGACAAACAACATACAGATGATAGATATAAAAGTGATAAACAAAGGTGGTCAGCCGTTGCCTGCTTATGCCACAGGGCAGAGTGCCGGAATGGATTTGAGGGCGAATATAGATGAGCCGGTTACACTCCGTCCGATGGAGCGTTGTCTTGTTGGTACTGGGCTTTATATAGCTCTTCCGCCGGGATTTGAAGCCCAGGTGCGCCCTCGCAGCGGTCTTGCCTTGAAGCACGGACTGACCGTTTTAAACTCCCCCGGAACCATAGACGCCGATTATCGAGGTGAGATAAAGGTGCTGTTGGTAAATCTTTCAACCGATGATTTTGTTGTCAATGCCGGCGAGCGGATAGCCCAGATGGTGATAGCGAGGCATGAAACAGCCCGTTTCATCGAGGTTGACGAGCTTGACGAGACCGAGCGTGGCGAGGGCGGATACGGGCATACGGGGGTGAAATGACCCGGAGTATAGTGGTGTAATCAGTTAATACGTATAGACAGGCCGGCAGATGTGTGCGGATAATAAAGTGAATGAGATGTTGAGGACGTTGTTTCTTTTGTTGGTTTCATTGTTTTCGATGCCGTGGTGTGTAGCCAATGCGTCGCAACGGGATGCCATGGCCGACTCGGCACGCAGTGTTCTTTCTGCCGGTAATTCTTCGGCTGGCACGGTTTCGCCCTCATCGGGCATATTGCATATATCGGATGAGTCGGCCGTTGCCGACAATTCGAAACTCAGATACGACTATTTTTTTCTTCAAGCGATATCCGAGCGTCAGAAAGGTAACAGCTCGGCGGCCTTTGACCTGCTGCGTCACTGCATCGAGATAAATCCCGGTGCGGCCGAGGCTTATTTCTATCTGGCCCAGTACTATATGGCAATGAGAGACAAGGAGAAGTCCATGAGCATGACGAAACGTGCCGTGGAACTGAGTCCCGACAATATATCTTTTCTCGAGACACTCGCCAATCTGTATGCCCAAAACGGTAAATTCGTCGAATCCATCGATGCTTTCGAACACATTGTAGCCATAGACAAAAGCCGTGAGGACATCCTTGAAGTCCTCGTGAGGCTCTATCAGCAGCAGGCCGATTATGACAATGCCATACGGACATTGGAGCGTATGGAGGAGATGGAAGGTAAAAGTGAGCGCCTGTCGCTGATGAAATGCGAGATATACTCAAACCAGAACAATACGGAAGCCGAGTTGTCGGAGATGATGAAGTTGGCCGAGCAGTATCCAAACGACCTTAATTATCGTGTGATGTACGGAGAGATATTGCTTGATAACGGGCAAAACGAAAAGGCTTTGGATGTTTTCAACTCCGTGCTTGCCCAGGAGCCGGACAACAGCAGGGGGCAAATGTCTTTACGTCTATATTATAAAAAACTTGCGGACACACTCAGGGCCGATTCCATGACAGTCGGAATATTGAAAAACAAAAACATGGCCACTGTCGCCAAAATATTCGTGCTTCGGGAGGAAATAAGCCAAAGTGAGAACAACGGCGGCGACAGCACTAAGATATTGGCGTTTTTCGATACTCTGCGCAATATGTCCCAGCCGGACAGCGAGATACTCATGCTGCACGCCACATACATGAACTTGAAGAAAATGCCCGCCGACAGCATACGTCCCGTGCTTGAAAAGATACTGTCGATAGAGCCGGACAAGTCTGCCGCGCGACTGCAACTGCTTGGCTATGCCTTCACGGATGATGACGCCGACAGGGCTATTGCCATTTGCGAGGCCGGCCGTCAGTATAATCCCGATGAGATGGCGTTTTATTATTATGAGGGTATAGCCCGAAACAGCAAGGGCGATGAGGATGCCGCGATAAGCGTGTTGAAAAAAGGGGCGGGCTTCATCACCGGGCAAAGTCCTCCCGATATAGTGTCCGACTATTATTCCCTGCTCGGCCAGTTGTTCTCGGCCAAGGGACTGATGAAAGAGGCGTTTGCGGCATACGACTCATGCCTGCAATGGAAAAGCGACAATGTCATGGCTTTGAACAACTATGCTTATTACCTCAGTGTGGCCGGAGAAAACCTTGATAAGGCCGAGAAGATGAGCTACAAGACCATAAAGGCCGAACCGCAGAACTCCACCTACCTTGATACCTACGCCTGGATACTGTTCATGCAGCAGCGCTATGCCGAGGCCAAGGTGTATATCGATCAGGCTTTGCAGAGCGACAGCACCGTTAGCGACATCATCGTGGAACATGCCGGAGACATATACGCAATGAACGGAGATGCCGTAAAGGCTGTGGAGTACTGGCAGCGGGCATTGAAAGATACTCCCGACAGGAAGATATTGATAAGGAAGATAAAGAAGAAAAAATACATAAAGGAATGAAGCCATTAAGTTTTTTGAAGATTGCGGTCATTGCGATGCCGTTTGTTATGGGTTCGTGCAAATCGTCGAAGACCGTGGAGAAATCTGTGGAGAAGGTGGCCACGGACGATGTGGCGCAGCATCAGATGATTCAAAAAGTATCTGATAATGCGCAGTATGCCAAGTTCATCACCTCCAAAGTGAAGTTTCAGGTGAAAGTGGGAGCGCAGGACCTAACACTCACCGGCAACTTGAAGATGAAGCGCGACGATGTGATACGCCTTCAACTCATGGCCTTCGGTTTTGTGGAGGCCGGCCGTCTCGAATTCACGAAAGACTATGTGCTCATCATGGACCGCATAAACAAGCAGTACCTGAAAGTGCCTTATGCCCATCTTGACTTCCTGCGCAACAGCGGTCTCAATTTCTATTCCCTCCAGGCGCTTTTCTGGAACGAGCTTTTCCAGCCGGGACGTTCCAAGCTGACCGACGAGCAGCTTAAAGACTACAAGGCGAATATTGGAGGCGACGATGTCGTAATATCCTTGGAGAAAGATAAAATGTCGTATAAGTGGCTGGCAGCGAAGAGCACGGGCCTCATCAAGATGGCCAACATATTATATAAGGACAAGTTCCGCGGCAATACACAGCTCAACTGGGACTACATGGAGTTCAAGAAAATGGGTTCCAAGAAGTTTCCTACCAACAACATGATAACCTTCACCACCGGCGACAAGGAAGTGAAACTGGGGCTTATGCTCAACTATCTCGGCAACGACAGCGACTGGGAAACGCGTACCGAGGTGTCCGGCAAGTATCGCCAGGTGAATGTCGATGAAATTCTGCGCAGGTTCATGGCCTTGTGATTTTCGACACCTTTTCTTTGTAAAATCATTGTATCGGCTTTATAAAATGTTGAAGACAGTATTCGGGATATTCATTTTTCTGTTTGTCTTTGCCGTGCCGGCAGAGGCGCAGAAGCGCAAGACCACTACCAGAAAGAGGCCGGCTGTGACTACGGCCCGCAAGCGGACGGCTACGGCAAGGAGCGCGGCGGCCAAGCCAGCGTCGATAAAGGGCTTGCAGAGCGAGCGCGACAGGATAAAGAAGCAGATAAGGCAGCACGAGCAACGGTTGCGCATCAACGAGCGCGACGTGAAAAAACGGTTGCAGAGCCTGATGATGCTCAATACCGAGATAGCCGACAAGCGCAAGAGCATCGATACGATAAAGCGTGTGATCAGCGAGCTTGACTTCAATATAATACAGCATGAGGACCGTCTTGACGAGTTGAATGCGCAGCTCGACGACAAGAAGCAGAAGTATGTCAAGTCCATGCGTTACATGCACCGCAACCGCTCGCTGCAAAATAAGCTGATGTTTGTTTTCAGCGCGAAGAATTTTACCCAGATGTACCGCCGCCTGCGTTTCATGCGAGAATATGCCACATATCAGCGGGTGCAAGGCGAGATGGTAAAGGCCAAGGAACAGGAGGTGAGGCGCGAGCATGCCGACCTGGTGGCTGCCAAGCAGCAGAAAGATGCCATGCTCGACCGTGACGAGCGTGAGCGGCGTGCCTTGGAAACCAAGCAGAGCGAGCAGCAGACCGTTGTATCCACGTTGCAGAAGCAGCAGAAAGAGATACAGAAGATAATCGAGACGCAGCGCAAAAAGGATGCTGCCCTCAATGCACAGATAGATCGCCTCATAGCCATCGAGGTGGAGAAGGCCCGTGCCCGTGCCGCCGCCGAGGCCAAGCGCAAGGCCGAGGCCGAGGCAAAGCGTAAGCGTGAGGCGGAGCTTGCCCGCAAGAAAGCGGAAGCCGAGGCCGCAGCCCGTGAGAACGCGCGCCGCATAGCCGAGGCGAAAGAGCGCGAGGAGAGACTGAAGGCCGAGGCGCAGGCGGCCTCGCGCAAGAGTGCCGCCGAGAAAGCGGCGGCCGACAGGGCCGCGCGCGAAGCCGAGAAAGAACGTGAGGATGCCGAGCGCAAGGCCGCGCGCGATGCCCGTGAGCATGCCAAGGAAGTGGCCGAGGCAAAAAAATCGGCCGACATGGTGTATAAGTTGGATTCCGAAGACCGCAGGATCAGTGGCAGTTTTGAGAGCAACAAGGGGCGTCTGCCAATGCCGATAGCCGGTCCTTACCGCATAGTGAGCCACTTCGGTCAGTATAACGTGGAGGGGCTTAAAGGCGTGCGGCTCGACAACAAGGGTATGAACATACAGGGGCATGCCGGTGCGCAGGTGCGGAGCATATTCGACGGCGAGGTTAGTGCCGTGTTCAGTTTCGGCGGAACCACCGGTGTCATGGTGCGTCACGGAAGTTATATATCGGTATATTGCAATCTGGCCTCGGTAAGTGTGCACCGCGGCCAGAAAGTGTCTGCCCGACAGGCTATCGGCACCGTGGGGCAAGACCGCATACTGCAATTCCAGTTGCGCCGCGAGACAGCGAAGCTAAACCCGGAGGTCTGGCTCGGAAGATAAAATCTTTTTCATTTTAGATAGCAGGGTTTGGGACATCGGTTGGGCTTATTCGATGTTCCAAATCCTGTTTTTATATCAGCATCAGGTATGTCTCTATCGCTTGGGCGATCTCGCTTATGCAGATGAATTCGTCGGCAGAGTGGGAGCGGCACGACTCGCCCGGTCCCAGTTTCAGCGAGGGGAAGGGCATCAACGCCTGGTCAGACAATGTCGGAGAACCGAACGGACGCATCCCCATGTCCGTCATCCGTCTCACGAGTGGATGGCAGGCATCTATCCCCGATGAGTTCAGACGGAAAGAGCGTGCCTTCACATCGCTGTGCAGATGACTGCGTATGATGTCGAACACCTCGCGGTTGTCGTACAGTTCGTTTGTGCGCACGTCTATCACGAAGCGGCACTCGTCGGGCACCACATTGTGCTGTGTGCCGGCGGTGATCATCGTCACGCTCATTTTTACGGCTCCGAGCAGCCTGCTCACCCGCTCGAACCGGTAGTCGCGCAGCCACATCAGGTCGTCGAGCGCCTCGTTTATGGCGTTTATTCCCTCGTCGCGTGCGGCGTGTCCCGAGCGGCCGTGCGCCGTTCCGTCTATCACCATCAGTCCTTTTTCGGCTATAGCCGGCTGCATGCCGGTAGGCTCGCCCACCATGGCTATGTCTATTTCTGGCAGCAACGGCAGCACACGCACTATGCCCTCGCTGCCGGATACCTCCTCCTCGGCCGATGCCACGTATACGATGTTGTATTCACGCTTTCGCCTCAGGCCGGCTCTGTATGCCTGTAAGAGCGCGGTCAATCCGCCTCCGCAGTCGTTGCTGCCCAGTCCGTACAGCCTGTCGCCGTCAATCTCAGGCGCAAAAGGGTCTCTTGTCCATGTGGCTACTGGTTTCACCGTGTCTATGTGGGCGTTGAGCAGCATCGTAGGTTTGCTTTCGTCGTAGTCGTCGCATACGGCAAACACGTTGTTCGCCTCCCTGCGCGGAGCCAGTCCGCGGCTCGTCATGTAGTCCTCTATTATGTCAGCCGCCCGGCTCTCGTCCCGGCTTACCGACGGAGTGGCTATCATCTTTTTGAGCAGTTCCACCGCTTCGTAAACATAGTTGTCATGTGTCATAGTGGTAGCAAAGATACGAAAAAAAACACTTTATGTAGATATAAATACGGGAAAATATAGTGTCGGAAGTATTGGAATGTTGTTGCGCAAAGTAAATAAAAAGTCAAGTATTTAACACTTCGCTTTTCGTCGAAATAGAATACGAATACGATACCGATTGCTATACGATAGGCGATATGCCGCTTAAAACAATGCCGGCGAAAAGCGTGTTTTTCCGCAACGGGATGCCCGTTGGACTGCGATTGGTTGCTTGTTGCGTTGCGTTTAGCGTCCCGTTGGCTTCCGTTTGGCATCTAAACGCGAGCCAACGGGACGCTAAACGGAAAAAATCGGGAGTGATTTCAGGCGGTTTGATGTGGGTGATGCGGGTGGCGGTTGTAAGACTCTGTATGCCAGTGGCTTGCGAAGGTGTCAAAATGCGGTGGTATTTCGAGCCACGGGATTTTAATTTCAAAACAATCGGAAATTTAAACATGTTTTGTAAATATTATTGACGGCCGGGCGGCCGTTGCCCAGTACGGTCGCATCGTCCGGTGAGGCTGCCGGCATTACCGTGCCGCGGCCGTGTGTCAGCCGTCAAAAAAAACGTCATTTGTTTTGTGTTGTGATATATTTGGAGTATTTTTGCATTAAAATAAAAAACGACATATTATGCATGCATTCAGTCATCTTTCCGTGATGGTTCACGAACAGGCAAAGAAATACGGAAGCCGTGAGGTCATGATGTACAAGGACTTCGGCGGCACGGAGTGGAAGTCGTGTTCGTGGAGCGAGTTTTCCGACACGGTAAAGACAGTGTCAAACGCCCTTCTCAATCTCGGAGTCAAGCCTCAGGAGAATATCGGTATATTCTCTCAGAACTGTGTGCAATATCTCATGTGCGATTATGGCGCGTGGGGAGTGCGGGTGGTGACGATACCTTTCTACGCCACGAGCAGTGAGCAGCAGATACAGTTCATGATAAACGACGCCCGGGTGAGGATACTCTTCGTGGGCGAGCAGGAGCAGTATGACAAGGCACGGCGGGTGTTCTCCCACTGCCCGTCGATGGAGCGCATAATTGTTTTCGACGGTCAGGTGCGCATTGCCGAGCATGATGCCAACGCCATGTATTTCTCAGACTTCCTTAAACTCGGCGGGGGGCATCCGCGACAAAGCGAGGTGGACAATATGTATGCCCAGGCCTGCGACGAGGATATTGCCAACATACTGTATACAAGCGGGACCACGGGCGACAGTAAGGGTGTCATCCTGACCCACGGCCAGTATAATCATGCGCTCACGGCCAATCATCACTGCGTGCCGCTGACGGAGAACGACCGGGTGCTCAACTTTCTGCCATTTGCCCATATATTCGAGAAGGCATGGGCTGTGCTCTGTCTCTGCGAGGGAGCGTCGCTGATAGTGAACACCTATCCTCAGGAGGTGCAGAAGTCAATGCGCGAGACGCATCCTACGAGCATGTGCGCCGTGCCCCGTTTCTGGGAGAAGGTGTACTCGGGAGTGCTCGAAAAGATAGAGAAGTCGAACCCCGTGCAGCGCAAGGTTTTCAAGAACGCGCTGGCTGTAGGCCGCAAGCATAACATCGAGTATCTGAGCCGCGGCAAGCGGCCTCCGGTGGCGCTGCATTTCGAATACGAGATGATAAACAAGACGATATTCAGCCTTGTGCGCAAGGAACTGGGGCTTACACACCCCAATATCTTCCCGACGGCCGGAGCGGCGATAGCCCCCAAGGTAGAGGAGTTCGTGCATTCCATCGGTCTGAACATGCTTGCGGGATACGGTCTTACGGAGAGTATGGCCACGGTGAGCTGCAACCACTTGGGAAAGCCCTATTCGATAGGGTCGGTAGGCTATCCGATAGACAGTATAAAGGTGAAGATCAGCGAGGAGGGCGAAGTGTTGCTCAAAGGGCCTACCATCACTCCCGGCTACTACAACCGCGAGGACCAGACGAAAGCGTCGTTCGACGAGGAGGGGTATTTCCGCACCGGCGACTCGGGATACATGAAAGGCGGGGAACTGTTCTTGAAGGAGCGTATAAAAGACCTTTTCAAGACATCAAACGGAAAATACATCGCTCCGCAGATGATCGAGACCACGCTGCTTGTAGACAAGTATATAGACCAGATAGCGGTCATAGCCGACATGCGCCAGTTTGTGTCGGCGCTGATAATCCCCGAGTATTCGCTGCTTGAAGAGTATGCCCGTGAGCACGGCATCGCTTTCGGCAGCCGGGAGGACCTTTGTGCAGATGAGCGTATACGAAAGATGATGATGGAGCGCATAGACACGCTGCAACAGCAGCTCACGCACTACGAGCAGGTGAAGCGGTTCACGCTGTTGCCCAATCACTTCACGATGGAGCGGGGCGAACTGACGAACACGTTGAAGCTCAAGCGTCGTGTCGTTGCCGAGAACTACAAGAAAGAAATAGACAGGATGTACGAGTAAACAGGTGGTTTGCTTATAACAGTCCATAACACATATATTGGAAAATGATAACTTCTGATCAACTGAAAGATATTATCGAGCGTGCCGACGCCTTGCGCCGCTATCTCGACATAGACAGGAAAAAGATAGAATTTGAGGAGGAAGACCTGCGCACGCAGGCGCCCGACTTCTGGGAAGACCCTAAGCGTGCCGAGGAGCAGATGAAGAAAGTGAAGGGCATAAAACGGTGGATAGACGGATATGCCGAGGTGCGCACGTGTGCCGATGAGTTGCGGCTCGCTTTCGATTTCTACAAGGAAGAGATGGTCACCGAGGAGGAAGTGGACGACAACTACGCCAAGGCCGTGGCGGCGATAGAGAGTCTCGAGCTGAAAAACATGCTCCGCCAGAAAGAAGATCCGATGGACGTGGTGCTGAAGATAAACAGCGGTGCCGGCGGCACCGAGAGCCAGGACTGGGCGTCGATGCTGATGCGCATGTATCAGCGCTGGGCCGAGGCTCACGGCCATAAGGTGACGATAAGTAACCTTCAAGACGGCGACGAGGCCGGAATAAAGAGTGTGACCATGCAGGTTGAGGGTGGAGAGTATGCCTACGGATACTTGAAAAGCGAGAATGGAGTGCACCGCCTCGTGCGGGTATCGCCTTTCAACGCACAAGGCAAGCGGATGACGAGTTTCGCGAGTGTGTTCGTTTCGCCGCTTGTCGACGACACGATAGAGGTATATGTGGATCCGGCCAAGGTGAGCTGGGACCTCTTTCGAAGCGGCGGTGCCGGAGGTCAGAACGTCAACAAGGTGGAGACCGGCGTGCGCCTGCGCTACCAGTATGTGGATCCCGACACGGGAGAAGAGGAGGAGATACTCATCGAGAACACTGAAAGCCGCAAGCAGCTCGAAAACCGTAACAACGCCATGCGGCTGCTCAAATCGCAGCTCTATGACCGGGCTATGAAGAAACGTCTCGAGGCACAGGCCAAAATCGAGGCAGGAAAGAAAAAGATAGAGTGGGGAAGCCAGATACGAAGCTACGTGTTTGACGACCGGCGGGTGAAAGACCACCGCACCAATTATCAGACAACGGATGTGGACGGCGTGATGGACGGTGATCTCGACGGGTTTATCAAGGCTTATCTGATGGAGTTCCCGGTAAACGATGAGCAGTGATTCGGCCGGTGAAAAGTCGTCTGACGCCATTGCGGCAGGCTGTAAGTCCGCACATTATTTGCAGTGACCAGTCAGGGTGCGGTGCCATCGGGATGTGTACAGGCGGCAAACGGCATGCAATGAATAAAAATCCGATAACAAAATAAAAACCGAAAGAACTATGAGTAACAAGAACAATGCACGCCGTGCGGCATACAGGGCACGGCAGGAGAAAGAAGGGCGGAAAGTCATAATATGGATAGCGGTGGTGCTCATGTTGCTGGCCGTGTGCAGTTTTGTGGCATTCTCGGCAATTTGACGGCCGCAAATCATGAGTGGTCTTGAAATAGAGCGCAAGTTTCTTGTGCGCGGTGATGCCTACAAGCGTCAGGCGTCGGGAAGCAGCCGTATAAAACAGGGGTATATATGCAGCGGCCGCGGGCGCACGGTAAGAGTGCGTATCCGTGACGGCCGCGGCTATCTTACCATCAAAGGGCCGTCTGACGGGCATGGCATGACACGCTATGAGTTTGAGAAGGAGATCACGTCCGGTGAGGCGGAAGAACTTTTCAAACTGTGTGAGCCGGGGGTGATAGACAAGACCCGCTATCTCGTCAGTGCAGGCCGGCATACATTTGAGGTGGATGAGTTTTATGGAGAGAACACGGGACTCGTTATGGCCGAGGTAGAGCTTGGCTCGGAAGACGAGGAGTTCGACAAACCGGAATTCATCGGTGATGAGGTGACGGGCGACCGGCGGTTTTACAACTCAAGCCTCCGCTCGTATCCGTTCAGTCTTTGGGGCGCTTCTTTGCCGCAAGAATACCGAACAGGGCCGCAAGAGTGATGCCAACGGTGTTTGCCGCAAGGTCGAGCCAGTCGCCGCTGCGCCTTCCGTCTGTGCAGTGCTCCTGCAACAGCTCGATGGCTCCGCTCATTATGACCGGGGCCAGCCACGCCATGAGAAACAGTCGGCTGGCATTCAGGGAAGGATGCCGCCGCAGGTATTCGAGCCATATAACGCCGCATGTTCCGCCGTACATTATTATATGTACCCACTTGTCTATGAACTCCACATTGTCGAGTTCTGTTTTTGGCGGAGTGAAGAACGATAAATACCAGATTACCAATATCAGCAATACCGAAAACGGATATTTTCTTATTAATTGATATAAATATTGCATATAAAGTTATTATCAGGATACAAAAGTAAGATTTTTTCCGTATTTTTGCAACTCACAAGTAATCTAATTTTTTATATTCCAATATTTGTAAACTAAGAGAATTGCTATATGGCACAGTTGGAAAGAGCTAAATTCGGCAGCAAGCTGGGCATCATTCTTGCTACGGCGGGTTCGGCGGTCGGTCTCGGAAATGTATGGCGCTTCCCTTATATGGCGGGCGAGAACGGTGGAGCGGTGTTTATAATCATGTATCTGGGATGCGTGTTGCTGCTCGGAATACCGTGCATGGTGAGCGAGTTTATCATCGGACGGCATGGACAGTCGAACACCGCCCGTGCCTACGGCAAGCTTGCCGGTAAGTCCCTATGGCGGTTTGTGGGATATATGGGTGTGCTGACGGGTTTTCTGATAACCGGCTATTATGCGGTCGTCTCCGGCTGGTGCCTTCAATATATCTATGCTTCCTTGCTCGGCCGTCTGCAAGGCGACACCCAGTATATAAAAGACTACTTTGTGGCTTTCGAGCAGGATCCGGTCAAACCGATATTCTGGATGGTGATGTTTCTCTTTGTCACCCATTTCGTAATATCCCATGGGGTGCGCGACGGAATAGAGAGGGCATCGAAGGCGCTGATGCCCACGCTGTTCATCCTCCTGCTGTTCATCGTCGGAGCGTCATGTACGCTGCCGGGAGCGGAGGCTGGTATCGCGTTTCTTTTCAAGCCCGACCTGGCCAAGCTGAATGCGGATGTCTTTTTCAGTGCTCTCGGTCAGGCGTTTTATTCTCTCAGCATAGCCATGGGTTGTGTATGCACGTATGCGTCTTATTTCAGCAGGCACACCGATTTGCCGCGTTCCGCCATACAGATAGGGATTATAGACAGTATGGTTGCCATTCTCGCCGGCCTTATGATATTTCCCGCTGCGTTTTCCGTTGGGGTAAATCCTGATTCCGGCCCGTCGCTGATATTCATCACGCTGCCCAATGTCTTCCATCAGGCTTTTGCGGCGATGCCTGCCGTCGGTTATGTGGTGTCGTTGCTGTTTTATGGCCTTCTGGCGCTTGCGGCCCTCACGTCGCTTATCTCCTTGCATGAGGTAAGCACGGCGTTTTTCCACGAGGAGTTTCACATCTCACGAAGGCAGGCCGCTCTTTTCGTCACGATGGCATGCTCGGTGATAGGCGTTTTCTGCTCGCTATCGCTCGGACGGTTCGACGGTTTGCAGTTGTTCGGCATGCCGTTGTTCGAACTCTTCGATTTCGTCACAGGCCAGATATTCCTTCCGGTCGGCGGTTTCCTCACCTGCCTGTTTGTCGGTTGGTTTGTACCTCACAAGATAGTACGCGACGAATACACCAACAACGGTACATTGCGTACCCGTTTCTTCCACCTCTATCTGTTCTGCGTGAAGTATGTATGCCCCGTGTGCATAGTCATAATATTCCTCAATCAGTTCGGACTTATATAGTTGCGGGTGGATGACGGATATAGTCGCTTGTTCCTGACAAATGAAAATGCGGTTGAAGCCATATTATAATAAGTCAGACCGTAAGTCGCTGTTGGGGCTTATTGTCGTTGCGGCGGTCGGATTGGCTGTTGTGGTTTTCATGGGAAATGACAATCGTTTGGCGTCCGGTTTGCGGGAAACGGCGGTTTTATCGGATGATAGCGGAAGCAGTGTAAAAAGTGTATCCGATGCCGGCAGTTGTGAGGCGGGGTTTGTAAAAAGTGTACCCGGCATCGAAAACGGGCGGTTTCATCGGCAAAATGATAGTTGTTACCGGCAGGATGGAGAGTATTATGCCGTTGAATGTCGGAAAACCGAACTATTTTTCTTCGATCCCAATACCGCCGACAGCACCGCTCTGTTGCGTCTCGGACTACAACCGTGGCAGGTTCGCAATATATATAAGTACAGAGCGAAAGGCGGAATATATCGCAAGGCATCGGATTTCGCCCGTCTTTACGGTCTGACGGTGGCCCAATATAAAGCTCTAAAACCTTATATCCGCATTTCTCCCGACTATAATCCCGCTTCCACGCTTGTCGAAGCGGAGCGATACGTGCGTGACACCGTGAGATATCCGGTTAAGATCGGCGAGTCGGAACGTATCGTATTGAACAGCTCCGACACATCGCAGTTGAAACGGGTGCCGGGTATCGGAAGCGGCTTTGCCCGTGCGATAGTGGATTACCGTGAGCGGCTCGGAGGATATCTAAGCATTGACCAGCTCGATGAAATCGACGGTTTCCCGTCCGAATCGAAGCGTTTCTTCATTATCGGCAGTCAGGATGTGGCAAAACTGAATGTCAACAAAAGCACGCTTACCCGTTTAAAGCGTCATCCTTATATTGGATATTTCCGTGCGAAAGCCATTGTCGACTACCGACGTTTGCACGGAACGCTGTCGAGTATCGATGATTTGAGCCTTCATCGCGACTTTACCGAGGATGCGATAAAACGCCTTAAACCTTATATAGAGTATTGAACGATGAGCATACTGCAACCATTCTCCCGTCCGTTCTATGTGATGGCGAAGCCGACCGGCTCTCGGTGCAACCTTTCATGCAGCTATTGTTATTATCTCGAAAAGAAGAAAATGTACGATGAAACGGCTGATTTTTGCATGTCGGACGACCTTCTCGACCTTTTCACCAGGCAGTATATAGAGGCTCAGGCCATGCCGGAGGTGCTTTTCACGTGGCATGGCGGTGAGCCGTTGCTGCGGCCGTTGTCTTTCTATGAGAAAGCGTTGGAGATGCAACGGCGCTATGCCGGCGGCCGCCGGACAGACAATTGCATCCAGACCAACGGCACGTTGATCAACGATGAGTGGTGCCGCTTTTTCAGGGACAACGGTTTTCTCGTGGGAATATCGATCGATGGTCCACGGCGTTTTCATGAACCGATGCGCGGCGCGTCGTTCGACAGGGTGCTGCGAGGCATCGATCTGCTTGAAAAACACGGTGTGGAGTGGAACGCGATGGCCGTGGTCAACAGTCAGAACGCCGATTGTCCGGTAGAGTTCTATCGCTTTTTCAAGAGCATCGGGTGCCGTTTCTTGCAGTTTACGCCTGTCGTTGAGCGTATGGACTGCACCCATTCTTTGATGCCCGGCACGGTGGAAGGCGGCATGATGACAAGCGCTTCCGTATCGGCGGGGCAGTGGGGACGTTTTCTCTGCGGGCTTTTTGACGAGTGGCTGCGTGCCGATGTGGGTGAGATCTTTGTTCAATTGTTCGATGCTACGCTTGCAAACTGGGCGGGGGTACCGCCCGGAATATGCTCGTTGGCACCGGTGTGCGGCCATTCCGCCGCCTTGGAGCATAACGGCGATCTTTATAGTTGCGACCATTTCGTGTTTCCCGATTATAAGCTCGGCAACATACGTCGCGATACCATTACCTCGATGATGTACGGACAGAGGCAGATTGCTTTCGGCAACGCCAAGCGGCTGTCGCTTCCCCGGCAGTGCCGTGAGTGCGGTTTCCTTTTCGCCTGCAATGGCGAGTGTCCTAAAAACCGATTTGTCCGCGACCGTTACGGCAATCCCGGACTGAACTATTTATGCTCGGGATATCACCGCTTTTTCTCCCATGCCGCTCCTTACATGGACTATATGAAAGCCGAACTTGACGGAGGCCGTGCTCCGGCAAATGTCATGTCGGTGGCCGGCAAGCTATGAGTAGCGTCGGCTTGCGTCTGTTCATATTGCCGTGATACTAACTTCAGTGTCCGTGCCTTTGGTTCTTTACCGCCAAATGCTTACCTTTGCATATCGTAACGGGGATTTTCAGATATGCGAACGGAGCGTGAAGCATTCGTGGTGTCGCATGTTTCCGTATGCTCCCGACAAGACATCAGGTCATGATTTACGCAGATATAATATTGCCGTTGCCTCTCGACGGGCTTTTCACTTACTCCGTGCCGGAAGGACTTGCGGCGCAGGTGCGTTTCGGCGTGCGTGTGGCGGTGCCGTTCGGAAAGACCAAGATACACGTCGGTGTCGTGGTCCGGGTGCATGGCGAAGCTCCGCAGGGCTATAAGGTGAAGCCCATCATGCGGGCGCTCGATGCAGAGCCGGTGGTGACGGAAGGGCAATACGGCCTCTGGCGTTGGATATCCGATTACTATATGTCGCCTGTCGGAGAGGTTTACAAAGCCGCTTTGCCGTCGGGCTTGAAGGCTGAAGACGGTTATAAGCCCCGAAAAGAACTCTATGTGCGCCTCACTTCCCGGTTCAGCACCGCCCGTGCGCTGCATGTCGCGTTCGATATGCTTCGCCGTGCCGACAAGCAGCGCCGTGCGTTGACCGAATATGTATCGCTCGCTTACGGCGAGGATGCCGCCGGAGATACGCTGCCTGCCGTGCCTGCCGAAATCACCCGTGAGGAGCTTATGAACTCGGCGCATACGGATGTATCGGCAGTCACGGCTCTCGTGAAGCGCGGTGTGCTTGAGACATACGAGCGAGAGGTGGGGCGCCTCAACAGCGGCGGCGTCCCGCATCCAGAGAGAATAAAGCCCCTGAGCGGCCCGCAGCGGGATGCTTACGACAATATAGTGCTTTCTTTTCTTCAGAAAGACGTGACCTTGCTGCACGGAGTGACGTCGAGCGGCAAGACAGAGATATACATACACCTCATACAACAGCAGATAGACAGTGGCCGGCAGGTGCTTTATCTGTTGCCCGAGATAGCCTTGACGGTGCAGATTATGGAGCGTCTGCGCAGTGTTTTCGGCAGTCGTCTCGGCATATACCACTCCAAATACTCCGACGCCGAGCGGGTGGAGATATGGAAAAAACAGTTGTCGGCGGCTCCATACGATATAATTCTCGGAGCCCGTTCGGCCGTCTTGCTGCCTTTCAGCCGTCTCGGTCTGGTGATAGTGGACGAGGAGCACGAGAGCAGCTACAAGCAGCAGGACCCAGCTCCACGCTATCATGCCCGCAGCACGGCCATCATGCTTGCCCACGCCATGGGGGCGAAAACTCTGCTGGGCACCGCCACTCCCTGCATGGAGACATACCATAACGCCACGGTCACCGGCAAGTATGGCTATGTGTCGCTCACCGAGAGATACAAGGGGGTGGAGCTTCCCGAGATACAGGTGGTCGACGTGAAAGACCTGCGCCACCGGAAAATGATGAGAGGCCCTTTCTCTCCGTTGCTTTTGACGAGAATACGGGAGGCTATAGAGCGGGGAGAGCAGGCCATATTGTTCCAGAACCGCCGCGGGTTCGCGCCGATGATAGAGTGCAGGCAATGCGGGTGGGTGCCCCGTTGCGAGCACTGTGACGTGAGTCTGACGTTTCACCGCAACATGAACACCCTCACCTGTCATTACTGCGGGTTTACGTACACCGTGCCTCACGAGTGTCCGGCATGCGGAAACACAGAGTTGAAAAGCCGTGGAGCGGGCACAGAGAAGATTGAGGATACAATCCGTGAGATTTTTCCCGAGGCACGTGTTGCGCGCATGGACCTCGACACCACCCGCACACGTAACGCTTACGGCAGGATAATAAGTGATTTTTCGGCCGGCAAGACCAATATTCTTGTAGGCACGCAGATGATAAGCAAAGGTCTTGATTTCGGTCGGGTCAGTGTCGTCGGCATACTCGATGCCGACTCGATGATGAACTATCCCGATTTCCGCGCCTACGAGCAGGCATATATGATGATGGCGCAGGTGGCCGGGCGGGCCGGCCGTCGCGGGCGCCGCGGGCTTGTGATCCTGCAAACCAAGAGTCCCGACGTGCCGTTGATAGGTCAGGTGGTGAACAACGATTACGCCTCTCTATATGCCGACCTGAAGTCGGAGCGCACGGCATTCCGCTATCCGCCGTTTCGCAATCTTATATACATATACCTGAAACACCGCAACGATGATACGGTGAACACTGCCTCAATAGAACTCGGAAGCCTGCTGCGCTCGTGGTTTGCCGACCGTGTGCTTGGTCCCGACAAACCGGCGGTGGCGAAGGTGAAGACGCTGAACATAAGGAAAATAGTGCTCAAACTCGAACCCGGCATAGACCGCCGTGAGGTGCGCCGCTATCTTCTGATGGCGCAAGAACGCCTCACCACGGACAAGCGTTATGCCTCGTTGCAGATATATTTCGATGTGGATCCGGGGTGAGGAGTGTACTTTCGAGGAGTGATGAGTGTGTAGCGGGGAGTGGGATTACCAACATAAAGTATATATGCAAAGGAACAGAAGATAGTCTCACTCTCCGCTACACACTCATCACTCCTCGAAAACACATTCTTTTCTCCAAGAATATCTCTATATTTAAAGCGGAAAGGGCACCCACCGGGTGCCCTTTCCGCTTTAAATATAGGAAGAATGATTATAATTTAATGTCCACTCCGAGACCAATCACACGGTTTGTGCGTGTAAATGAGTTTGTAGTCATGGCCGGTGCCGTGCCTGTCGACATGTCGTAGTCGTCGTAGAGAGTCTGGAACCATGCGGCGTTCAATTTCACTTTCTCATTTACGTTGAAGCCTATGCCGAGTCCGTATGAGTATGAGCTTACGTTGAAACTGATGTCGTTCATGCCCGCGTCTTTCATGTCGTATGCCGTGCGCTGCATTCCAGCGCTCACCTGCACACGCTTGCAGATGTCGTATTCCGCTCCGAAGAGATACTCGTTGCTGTCGCCGAGCATGTCTTTGGTGTATTGTTTTGTGTCTGCGTCGAAGTAGTGATGCCATCCGGCCATTACCCTGAACTTCGGCGTGAACTCATATTGCGCGCCCACGGCGAGCAGCGCCGGTGTGTCTTCGGCCACTGTGTTGCCGTCGGCATATTTGTCGAGCAGAGCTATTCCCTTTGCGCTTGCGCTGTTTGCCGACTTGTTTTCGAGGCGCATGCGGGTCTTGAACTCATATTTCGCCGCAAGGTTCAGCTTGCCGGCTTTGTAGTCGATGCCGATAATCGGAGCCACGCCCCAGCCTGTCTGGTCACAGTTCAGTTCGATGTCTTGCGTGGCCGCGGCGAGGGCACCCGTCTGTGCGGCAGCCTGTTTCAGTCCTGCTGCTGCCTGTGTGTTGCCGGTTCCCTCCATCATGCCGGCGTATTGCAGCAGTCGCGATGTGAGGTCACCGAAGTGCTCTGTCGCCGATACCATGCTCGACGTGCCGTTGTCGATATGCTCAATGCCTATGTTCTTTACGTATCCGTAGTAGTTTGCCGAGCCGTAGAGCATGCGCACGCCTCCGTATACCGACAGGTTGTCCGTCACCTTGTATGCCGCTCCGAGCGTAAAACCGTAGTAATACTGGCGTCCGCGCATGTAGGAGTCATACTGATAGCCGTTTCCCATGCTGTGGCCGGCCATGTCGGGGATACCCAGTGCGCCCAAAGCCTGATACATCCCGTTCACCGCATTCTTATATGTTGTCACTCCGGCAACCACCTGCTCGAAAGAGCCGAGACCGTTGTCGAACTCACATTTTCCGCCGCCGCCGGTGATTGCGAAACCGAACTGGAAGCTCCACTTGCCTTTGTTGTATGCCGCTTGCAGCGAAGGTATTATGGGGGCATCTGCCTTTCCTTCAAATTCATGCACCATGCTGCCCGGATTTTTCATGTTATATGCGAAGAGCGGGAAGCCTGTCTTTATTTTTCTCGTCTGGTGGGCATTCTGCAAGTTGAGCGACAGATGGATGCCCTCACCGAGGAATACCACACCCGCCGGGTTGCTGTATACTCCGTCAATGCCTATTGCCGCGTCGCGTGCCGGATTTCTCAGGAATGCCACGTTTTGGTTGGTGTTTGTCAGCAGTCCGCCTGCCATTACGGTCTCTGTCACCGCCATCAGTGTGGCGATAAAAGCGATTTTTAACGTTTTCATTACAAATATACTTTAAAATTGGTTGCAAAGGTAAATATATTGTTCTTTATTTCCTTAAAATAGGTGTTTAATTAAAGTTAATTAACTATTATGCGATTTCCGATTAACAATCGGATAATAACGTTTAGATACATAAAACTGTATTTAATCGCAGTCTTGATTTTTTTGCTTTCCCACTTTCTTTATTCTTTGAAATGTAATGATAAAGTCACGGATTTAACGTTTCTTTTTTCATCGAAATAGAAAACGAAGGCGATACGCACCGCTATATGCAATGCGATATGCCGCTTTTCGCCATAGACGAAAAGCGGTGTTTTTCCGCAACGGGGTACCCGTTGGAGTGCGTTTGGTTGCTAATCGCGTTGCGTTCAGCGTCCCGTTGGCTTGCGTTCAGCGTCTAAATGGAAGGCAACGGAACGCTGAATGGAAAAAATAGTGAGGGTAGGTGGGGTGAGTTTGGTAGAGGGATGTGGGCGTGGTAGGCGTATTGAGCTGACGCACAGGCACTTGTGAAAAACGGCTTATAATTCGCTTATTTCCGGCCTTTGGCTTTTAATTTTGAAACAGGCGAAATATGAGAGGCAATTTGTAAATATTGTTGATGGCCGGCGTTTTTTCGACAGGTTCGGTCGTTTTGCCATCCGTGATGCTATGTGCCCGTGCAAAACTCTAAAAAATCACCGCTCATCCGGTGTATGTCGTTTTTTTTATTTATCTTCGCACCTTATAAGCACATATTTCAATATACTTATGAGTAATTTCAGACTTAGATACGACTTGACATTGCGCAGCATCTTTATGCGTGTGGCTATTGTCGTGGGCGCCGTGGTGCTGACTGTTTGGGCGATGCCCGGCGACAGTGCGGCCAACTTCTATGCGGAGCAGGGGCGGCCGTGGAGATACGGTGATCTCACCGCTCCGTTTGATTTCCCGATATACAAGTCGAAGGAAACGGTGAAGCACGAGCGCGACAGTCTGATGCGGCAGTATGAGCCTTATTATAATTTGGACAAGGAGGCAGAAGGCCGGCAGGTGCGTAAGTTCGTATCCGACTACTCCGACGGCATACCCGGCCTGACGGACGATTTCATAAGTATCATAGCCAACCGCCTGCACAATATTTACCGTCGCGGGATAATCAGCTCGTCGGCATACGCCAATCTCGGCGATGACACACTCAGGGTGATAAGGGTGGTGAACGGAAAGAATGCGGTAGCCGTGAGGCTTAGGGACGTATACTCCGAGAAGACGGCATACGAGCAGCTCTTCCTCGACAAGACGTTGTCGTCCCATAAGCAGGCGTTGCAGCGTTGCAACCTCAACTCGTATATCGTGCCCAACCTGGTGTATGACAAGGAGCGCAGCGACGCCAGTCTGGCAGATATGCTCAACACCATTCCGCTGGCCAGCGGAATGGTACAGAAAGGTCAGAAAATAATCGGTCGGGGCGATATAGTGAGTGAAGACGTATACCGTATACTCGAATCTTTCAAGCTCGAAACCGAGAAACGGAACCGCAACACGGTGCAGATGAGGCTCACAATGATGGGTGAGACCATATACGCCGCTCTCTTCCTTGTGTGCTTCACTATATATCTCACGCTTTTCCGCAAAGACTATTTCGAGAAGCCGAGGAGCATAGCGATGCTCTACTCGCTGATATTGGTGTTCGTCTTGCTCACGTCGGTTTTGGTGCGCAATAACATAGGGCATGTCTACATACTGCCATACGCCATGGTGGCGGTGTTCGTCCGTGTGTTCATGGACTCCCGCACGGCCTTCATCACCCACTTCACGATGGTGATGATATGCGCCTGCATGCTGCAATACCAGTTTGAGTTTGTCGTGGTGCAGTCTCTGGCGGGGCTTGCCGCCATCTACTCGCTGCGTCAGTTGGAGTATCGCTCGCAACTGTTCAAGACGGCCCTGCTGGTCGGTGTGGTGTGCATGGCCGTCAACGCCGCTTTCGATCTCATACGGGCATCCGCGCTGAGCGACTTCGACGCGAGTACGTATAATTATATAATAGTGAACAGCATCATGCTGCTCTTCGCTTATCCGCTGCTCTATCTCATTGAGAAGACATTCGGTTTCACGTCAGACATCACGCTGATAGAGCTGTCCAACACAAACAACGCGCTGCTGCGGAAATTGAGCGAGGTGGCTCCCGGCACCTTCCAGCACTCTATAATGGTGGGAAACCTGGCCGCCGCCGTGGCAAACAAGATCGGGGCCAAGAGCCAGCTCGTGCGTACCGGCGCGCTGTATCATGACATAGGAAAGATGTCCAACCCGATATACTTCACGGAAAACCAGTCGGGAGTGAACCCGCACAACAACATGTCGTGCATAGAGAGCGCGCAGGTCATCATCAGCCATGTGACGGAGGGACTGAAAATGGCCGAGAAAGCCAACCTTCCGGCAGTGATAAAGGAGTTTATCAGCACCCATCACGGACTCGGAAAGGCCAAGTATTTTTACATGAAATACAAGAATGAGAACCCGGGCACCGACGTGGACGAACTGCTGTTCACTTATATCGGCCCCAACCCGTTCACCAAGGAGCAGGCCATACTGATGATGGCGGACACCGTCGAGGCCGCGTCGCGCTCGTTGCCCGACTATACCGAGAAGTCGATACGCGACCTTGTGAACCGCCTTGTGGACGGACAGCTGGCCGACGGCTATTTCCGTGAGTGCCCGATAACGTTCAGAGACATAGCATACGCCAAGACGGTGATGATAGACAAGTTGAAGACCATGTACCACACGAGGGTAAGCTATCCGCCGGCCAAGTAGTAGGCGACGTGTCGGCGTGGCACTTTCGGGAAGCCCAAAAACAGCCGTCGGCGGTGAAAAAAAGGTAAAAAGGGATATAAATGAAAAAAAAAGTGTAATTTTGCAAAAAATATCTACTTGTCTTTAAGTATATTAACAAATGGCAGAAAGAAAAGTAAGGGTGCGTTTCGCACCGAGTCCTACCGGGGCATTGCATATCGGCGGCGTACGCACCGCGCTGTATAATTACCTCTTCGCCAGAAAGCACGGCGGCGAATTTATTTTCAGAATAGAAGATACCGACTCCAACCGCTTCGTTCCCGGAGCCGAGGAGTATATCATAGAGTCGTTCCGTTGGCTCGGCATCAATTTTGACGAGGGTGTGTCTTTCGGAGGCAGTCACGGCCCGTATCGCCAGAGCGAGCGGCGCGGCATATATAAGGAGTATGTGAGGCAACTGCTTGACGGGGGCAAGGCATACATAGCTTTCGATACCCCCGAGGAGCTGGAAGCCAAGCGTAAGGAGACAGATAATTTCCAGTATGACGCCCATACCCGCATGCAGATGCGCAACTCGCTGACCATGACGAAAGAAGAGGTGGACAGGCTGATAGCCGACGGGTATCAGTATGTGGTGCGTTTCCTTATCGAACCGGGCAAGGCCGTACACGTGGACGACCTCATCAGGGGCGATGTGAGGATAATGAGCGACATTCTCGACGATAAGGTGCTTTACAAAAGCGCTGACGAGTTGCCTACATATCATCTGGCAAACATAGTGGACGACCATCTGATGGAGGTCACGCATGTCATACGCGGAGAGGAGTGGCTGCCCAGCGCGCCGCTCCATGTGCTGCTCTACGAGGCTTTCGGATGGACAGATACCATGCCGCGTTTCGCCCATTTGCCGCTCCTGCTCAAACCGGAAGGCAAGGGTAAGCTCAGCAAGCGCGACGGCGACAGGCTCGGGTTTCCGGTCTTTCCGCTTGAATGGCACGACCCGAAGACGGGCGATGTGTCTGCGGGCTTCCGTGAAAGCGGCTATTTCCCCGAGGCGGTTATCAACTTCCTCGCTTTCCTCGGATGGAATCCCGGCACCGAACGGGAGATATACAGTCTCGAAGAGCTCGTGTCGCTGTTCGACATATCCAAGTGCGGCAAGGCCGGAGCACGCTTCGATTATCAGAAAGGAATGTGGTTCAACCACGAATATATACTGCGCAAGAGTGCCGGCGAGATAGCCGAGGCATTTGCGCCGATAGTTCGTGAGCACGGTATTGACGAGCCGATCGAGCGTATTACTGCCGTCGTCGCCATGATGAAAGACCGTGTCAGCTTCGTCAGCGAGCTGTGGCCGCTGTGCTCTTTCTTCTTCGTAGCTCCTACGGAGTATGACGAGAAAACACGCAAGAAGCGCTGGAAGGAAGACTCCGCGGACGTGATGACCGAGCTTGCGGATGTGCTCTCCGGACTGGACGACTTCTCGGTGGAGAACCAGGAGAGTGTGGTCGAACGGTGGATAGAAAGCAAGGAGTATAAGCTCGGCAACATAATGAATGCCTGGCGGCTCACCCTCGTGGGAGAGGGCAAGGGTCCCGGAATGTTCGACATATCGGCTTTCCTCGGTAAGGATGAGACGATAGCCCGGATGAAACGTGCAATCGAAGTGCTTGGCTGATGTATAATATAGCGATATACTTGTATCTTCTGGGAGTGGCGATAGCCGCTTTGTTCGACAAGAAGGTGCGTACGATGTGGCGCGGAGAGCGTGCCGCTTTCGACAAGTTGCGCCGTGAGGTCGACCCCGAGGCAAGTTATGTGTGGTTTCATGCCGCCTCTCTCGGCGAGTTCGAGCAGGGACGGCCGCTCATGGAGCGGTTGCGCAAGCTGCATCCGGAGTATAAGATACTGCTTACGTTCTTCTCTCCATCAGGATATGAAGTGCGGAAAGACTACGACGGGGCGGAT
This sequence comes from Prevotella sp. MGM1, assembly GCF_002933775.1. Taxonomy (GTDB): domain Bacteria; phylum Bacteroidota; class Bacteroidia; order Bacteroidales; family Bacteroidaceae; genus Prevotella. The sequence goes on along the minus strand of NZ_BEWV01000209.1, from coordinate 21,982 downwards.
ATCATCTGCTATCTGCCGCTTGACACGCCTTTCAATGCCCGCCGTTTTCTGCGTCTTGTGCGTCCGGTGAAGGTGTTTTTCATAAAGTATGAGTTCTGGTACAACTATCTTCACATCCTTAAACATCGCGGAGTGCCGGTATACAGCGTATCGAGCGTGTTCCGCCCGGATCAGATTTTCTTCCGTTGGTATGCCCGTGAGTATGCGAAGGTGTTGAGGTGCTTCACCCGTTTCTATGTACAGAACGATGTCAGCCGTGAGCTTTTGGCCAAGATAGGCATCACCGATGTCACTGTTACGGGCGATACTCGTTTCGACAGGGTGCTGAGCATCCGTGAGCAGGCCAAGGACCTGCCTGTCGTAGAGGCGTTCAAGGGCGACGGCAAGGTGTTTGTCGCCGGTTCGAGTTGGGCTCCCGACGAGGATATTTTCATACCGTTCTTCAACAGTCATAAGGATTGGAAGCTGGTCATAGCGCCACATGTGGTTGCGGAAGAGCACTTACGGCAGATTGCCGATAAGTTGGATGGCCGTGTGGTGCGTTATACTCAGGTCACGCCCGATGAGGCACGGCGCGCCGATTGCCTTGTAATAGACTGCTACGGACTGCTGTCGAGCATATACCGCTATGGCGATGTGGCATACGTTGGCGGCGGGTTCGGCGTAGGAATACACAATGTCCTTGAAGCGGCGGTATGGAACATACCTGTGGTCTTCGGTCCGAACAACGGACGTTTCATAGAGGCTCAGGGGTTGAAAGCTGCCAACGGCGGCTTTGAAATATCCTCGAAAGACGATTTTGACCGTATAATGACACGCATGATGACAGACGGCAAGGCACTGGCCTGTGCGGGCAAGGCTGCCGGCGACTATGTGTCCTCATGCACCGGGGCTACGGAAAAGATACTGGACGCTATCTGAGTCAAGAATATCGGGTTATGACCCGTTTGTTTGCTAATTGTATATGACGATATAACGGGTTGCCTGTGGTAAGGCAACCCGTTTTCTTTCCGGAACATTCACTATGCTGTTGTGTAAAGCAATATTGGTTGTATCATTTTACGTTATAAGTTTCTCACTTTACGATACAAGCAAGTATTGCTTTGCAATATGCTCTTTTTCACTCAATGACATAAGCCGCGTCACTTAGCGGCGGAATCCCCGTCACAATCATAATCACAATCCATCTCGTTCAGATACCACTTCGAATACTCTATGTAATGGGCTGAGAAACTTTCTGCCTGGTCGGGTCTTGTGGTCTTGATATACTTTGCCGGAACGCCGCCCCATATCTCGTGAGCCCCGATTTTCGTGCCTTGCAGCACGAGCGCGCCTGCCGCAACCACCGCTCCTTCTCCTATCTCGCAGTGATCGAGAAGCGTGGCTCCCATCCCTACGAGCGCTCCGTCGTGGATCGTACATGCGTGTACGGTGGCATTATGCCCGATGGATACGCGGTTGCCGATATGCGTCGGGCCAGTGGTGTTGGTCACATGTATGCACGCTCCGTCCTGGACATTGACTCCGTTGCCCATCGTTATCGGAGCCACATCGCCTCTGACCACGGCGTTAAACCATACGGAACACTCGTCGCCCATTGTCACTTCGCCCACGATAGTGGCGTTCTCGCTGAAATAACAGTCTTTTCCCCACTTCGGAGTGAGGCCTTTTATTGATTTTATCAGTGCCATATATTTGGTGTATTATAATTTTAAGCTCTCCGCGTCACGGTTCCGGTTTCGATATGTTGGGGTTGCCGCGCATGCTGAACTCGCATCCGCAGTACTGTTGATTATAAAAGTCATACTCTTTGATTATAGCCGCGCGTCGTTCGCTCAGTCCGCCCTTGCGCCAGTTCTGCTCCCAGAATGTCACGTCGGGATATGCTGCCGTGGCCTCGCGTCCGGCCTCGTTGATCTGTTCGAGGCTCTTCCACCGGCTCGATGCCAGTGTCGTGGTTATCACGCCCAGCCCATGCTCATGGGCATATCTTGCCGTATCGAGCAGGCGTGCTTTGAAGCATAGCAGGCAACGACCTCCCCTTTCCGGCTCGTTTTCCATTCCGCCCATCTCTCTTAGCCATGCCGCATGGTCATAGTCGGCATCCACTATTTCGAGACCCAGCGCCTGTGAATATCGTGTGCATTCGTCTTTTCTGGCGATATACTCCTCAATAGGATATATGTTGGGATTGCAATAGTATATCACGGGGGTGATTCCGTGCTGCATCATACATTCTATTATCGCCGACGAGCATGGCGCGCAACATGTGTGCAGCAACACCCTGTTGGCTCTTCCAGGCACTTCTATGTTGAATTTCTTTTTCATTGGTGTTGTGTCTTACCCTGCAAAGTTACGTCTTTTTATGCCGATAAATCATTATTTTTTGTGCTTTTAGCGTTTTGAGGTCGTCTTTTGAATGTTTTTGTGTTATCTTTGCAGAATACAGGTTGCCCGTCTGCACAGGCTGGCGGGCATAGCGATTGAATTGAATCGGGTTTTCCTCGCATTCGGTTTACTTTCTTTTTGATGGGATAACAACATGCTCACGGATTATTTTTTACGGTTATTGATAGTAGATTGATATTAAGTTGAACATAAAACGAATTTAACCATGCTTGAAAAAGGATTAACTCACACGAGCCGTATCATTGTTGCCAACTGTGATACAGCTGTCGCTTTGGGCTCAGGCGACCTGCCTGTGCTTGCCACTCCACGTATGGCTATATTGTTGGAGAATGCTGCAATGGTCGCCGTGGCGACCGAATTGCCCGACGGCAGCACCACTGTCGGCGGCCATATCGATGTGTCTCATCTTAAACCGACACCGATCGGAGCCGTTATCGAAGGCACGGCCACTCTTGAAAAGATAGACGGCCGGAAGCTGTACTTTAATGTAAAAGCCGTTCAGGAAGACGGAACAGTGATAGGAGAGGGCACCCACCTGCGCTTCATCGTAGACAGGGAAAAGTTTATGGAGAGGTTGTGACCGGTGCTTTTTTTATTTCCCAATAACCGAAATCGGGGCGCTTCTGTTTGAAGCGCCCCGATTTCGGTTATTATTTGACTTACAGATTCGGGTTGATCTTGCTCCACTCGCTGATAGCCGGAACGATGTTCAATGTAACCAGCTCGTCGCGCATCTTGCAGAGGTGCTCATAGCTTGCGTCGAGTTTGGCGTTCTCCTCGTCTGTTCCCTGCGGCACGTTGTAGTGGCAACCGTCTGCGTCGATGGTCGTGTCCATCGCCATCATGATGTTATTGTACTTGCCTGTGTTCACGTATGTTCCTGCGGGGAAGCGGAAAGCCTCGCCACCCATTGCCGAGCGAATCATCTCGACAGACAGGTAAGAAGGACTCTGGAACGAAGAGCGGCCGCGCAGCTTGATGATTGCGGCTCCGCCCTGTGTCACGTCTTTCTTCATCTGCTCCCATTCCTCGGCTGTGAACTCGTCAGTGCCGATGATGTCTGTCAGGTTGCGGCCTGCCACTTTCACATGGCTGCCGAACACCGCCATCTGCTCGCCGTGTCCGCCGTATGTCGCGCAGCCGGTGATTTCGGTCTGCATCACTCCGAACTTCTTTGCCAGGGCACTTTGCAAGCGTGTGGTGTCGAGCGCTGCGAGAGTTGTCACCTGACCCGGTTTCAATCCTGAGTAAAGCAGTGTCACCAGACCGGTCAGGTCGGCGGGGTTGAATATGATTACCACGTGCTTCACGTCGGGGCAGTATGCCTTGATGTTCTTGCCCAGTTCCTCCGCAATCTTGCAGTTGCCGGCCAGCAGATCCTCGCGTGTCATTCCCTCTTTGCGGGGAGCGCCGCCCGAAGATATGATGTATTTGGCGTTTGTCAGAGCCTCTTTGACATCTGTGGTGGCCGTGATTTTCACGTCACCGAAACCGCACTGGCGCATTTCCTCGGCCACGCCTTCGGGTGAGAACACGTCGTAGAGACAGATTTCACTTGTCAGACCCATCATCAGGGCTGTCTGAACCATGTTTGAGCCAATCATGCCGGCAGCGCCGACGATTGTCAGTTTTTCGTTAGTTAAAAATGCCATAATCTCTTGTTGTATTTTAATTATTCAATGTTTCGCTTGTGCGTAAAAGCACCGCAAAGTTAGCAAAAAAATGCTAATAGCGTTAATCTGCGGCTCATTTAAAATTGTTATTAATCTATAAACGGTGTCTTTTGCCGGTTTCCGGCATAGTCTTTCAATTGTTATTGCTATCTGAGGTTTGCATAAAGTGAATGGGAAGCCGTTGGCCCGCAAGGTGTAAATGGATATGTATGATTACTTGCCGCTCAGAGTCAATATGATATCCGTTATTCAAATTCCTTGCGTTTTTCTACAGGCTTCCCTGTTTGTATTTTTAATTCCTTTTTTCAATGATATTGTTTTCTTTTGTCAAATATGCCTTTTTGTTTTGTCATTAGCGGGAATATCCGTATATTTGTCATTTTTAGAGTAAAGATTATCATAAGCGGCAAACAACGGGATAAGAAGCATTTATATAATTTATCGATATGTCAGATACAACAAAAGACACAATAGCCTCGCGTCTCTCCGATTTGCGTGAGGTGATGCGCCGCGAGCGTTTGGCGGCATTCATCTTTCCGAGTACCGACCCGCATTGCGGCGAGTATGTGCCCGACAGGTGGAAAGGCCGGGAGTTTATCAGCGGGTTCGACGGCTCGGCCGGCACGGCGGTAGTCACGATGAGTGAGGCTGCGCTGTGGACAGACTCACGCTACTTCCTCGCTGCGGGCGAACAGCTTGCCGGCACGGAGTTCGTGTTGATGAAAGAGCGGGTGGAGGGCACTCCCACCATCGCCGAATGGCTTGGGCGTAAGCTCGCCGTGAGCGACACGACCGAGGTCGGCATCGACGGCATGACATGTCCGGCGGCGGATGTCGACACCCTGAGAGCCGGGTTGAGAGCCAACGGCGGGCTGACGCTGCGCACCAATTTCGACCCTCTCGCCTTGATATGGAAAGACCGCCCCGAGGCTCCTCTCGCCCCTGTCGAGCTTCATCCCGTGGAGTATGCCGGCGAGGATTGCCCGTCGAAACTCGCCCGTGTGCGTGCCGCCATGCGTGAGCGTCACGCCGAGGGCATGCTCGTGTCGTCGCTCGACGATATCGCATGGACGCTCAATCTGCGTGGAACCGATGTACACTGCAATCCCGTTTTCATGTCGTACCTGCTTGTCACCCATGTGTCGGCAGTGCTGTTTGTCGACAGCAGGAAGATAACAGACGGTGTGGCCGCCTATCTCGAAACCTGTGGTGTTGAGTTGAGGGAGTATGGCGACATAACATCGGCACTTAGGGCATACGGTGAGTACAATATACTCATGGACGGTTCGCTGACGAGCCATACGTTATATAATAGCGTGCGCACGCACGGGCGGATAGACACGGCGTTGCCCATAACGGCGATGAAAGCCGTGAAGAACGCCGTAGAGGCCGACGGCTTCCGCCGCGCCATGGTTCGTGACGGCGTGGCCATGGTGAAATTCCTGTGCCGTTTGCGTGCCGAGGTGGAGCGTGGCGGTCTGACCGAACTTGGTGTCTGTAGGCTGTTGGCCGGATATAGGTCTGCGCAGCCTTTGTTCCGCGACCTCTCTTTCGACACTATCGCCGCCTACGGGGCGCATGGAGCCGTTGTGCACTACGAGCCGACGGAAGGCACGGATACGCCGCTCGAACCTCGCGGCCTGCTGCTCATCGACAGCGGGGCACACTATCTCGACGGTACGACAGACATTACGCGTACCGTCGCGCTCGGGCCTGTCGACGATGAACAGCGCCGTGTGTATACGCTCGTGCTCAAAGGTCACATCGCCCTCTCTATGCTGAAGTTCCCTCATGGTGCCGCCGGCACGCAGCTCGATGCCGTGGCCCGTGCCGCGATGTGGCGCGAGGGCATGAACTTCATGCACGGCACGGGACACGGAGTGGGCTCTTATCTCAACGTACACGAGGGACCGCACCAGATAAGGATGGAGTGGCGGCCGGCACCGTTGCTTCCCGGAATGACCGTCACCGATGAGCCGGGTATATATATTGCCGGCCGCTTCGGTGTGCGGATAGAGAACACGCTGATAGTCGTCCCTTATATGGAGACAGGCTTCGGGCGCTTCCTGCAATTCGAGCCGCTCACCCTATGCCCGATAGATACCGCGCCGATTATACCGGAAATGCTCACCGACGAGGAAAAACGTTGGCTCGATGATTATCATGCCCGTGTGTTCGGTACTCTGTCGCCGCTTCTTGAGGCGGAAGAGGCCGACTGGCTGCGCCGCGCCACCTCTCCCATTGGTTGATATGGGTTTGCGGCCGGAAGCATGCCGGCCGCAAATCATTTAAGCATGAAGTCATGAAACCTTCATGTTCAGGCGGTTCGGCATTCGTGTTTTTTGTCACTCTTGTGTTTGCATGTTGCCGCAATGCAGTAGTGTTTCATTATCGGAGCAATGCAAGCCTATCTTATCCATGCTGCTGTTTATACTGCTCCTTGCATCCGCAATCGGTCTGGTTTCCCGCAAGTTGTAAAAAGTATCCGGCGTATCCCGTCGATTGGATACTTATTAGTATCTTTGCAGAATAAACAGCAATACTACTTATATAAAATGAATAAAGCGAAAATATTCATCGCGGCGATGCTTATCGCTGGTGCGTCGGCCGTTTACGGCGCAGGGTTTGTAAAGTCCGGGCAGAGCGTGACCGTGTCTTTGCCGCAAGCGGATGCCGGTTGTGCGCGCACGGTGAGGCTGACGGTGATAAACGAGAGAATTATAAAGGTGGAGGCAACACCCGACAGCGAGATACCTTGCAAGCGTAAGAGCCTCATCGTGGTGCCGCAAAAGGGTAAGACTGCATATACTGCCACGGAGAGCGACACGGCAGTCACGGTGGAGACAGCCTCTCTCACCGTCACGGTGGATAAGCGCACGGGGAAGACGGCATACCGTGACCGCAGGAACGGAAAGACTATACTGAGCGAGGCCGACGGCGGAAAGAAGTTCAAGAGATTTATTTCCGGACAGACCGTAATGCCCGAGGGTTATCATCCCACATCGCCGGACGAGATAAACTGGGGCAAGACAGGCGACCTCACGCGGATATCGCTTGACGACAGGTCTGGATATACATGGCATTTGCAGTTCGATGGCAACGATGATGAGGCCATATACGGACTCGGTCAGCACCAGTCGGAAGACATGAACTATAAAGGAAAGAATGAAGAACTGTTCCAGTACAACACCAAGGTGAGCATACCTTTCGTCGTTTCGACAGCAGGCTACGGTCTGCTCTGGGACTCGTATTCATACGGGCGTTGGGGAAATCCGGATGATTACGTGCAGCTTGGAGAGGCATTCACATTGTATAATAAAGACGGGAAGCGGGGCTGTCTCACAGGGACGTATGCCGAAAAGGGCGGTAGAAGGATAGTGCGTGACGAGGATTCACTGTATTTCGAGAATTCGAGAGAGATAGTGAACCTGCCCCGTAAGTTCAGGCTTAACGGCTCGCGGGTGCTGTATGAGGGATGGCTCGAAGCCCCGGAGTCGGCCGATTACCAGTTTATCCTTTACTATGCGGGATATACCAAGGTATATATAGACGGCCGTCAGGTAATGCCGGAGATATGGCGCAAGGCGTGGAACCCCAATGCGCGCAAGTTCAATGCCACACTGTTGAAAGGCCGCAAGACGAAAATAAGGATAGAGTGGCAGCCCGACGGCGATGTGAGCTACTGCGGACTTCGTGTGGCCACACCCCGGAGCGAGTCCGACAGGCGTCGCGTCAGCATCTGGAACGAGATGTCCAAGGATATGACCTATTACTTCATTGCCGGCGATGACATGGACGAAATAATATCGGGCTACCGTGCTCTCACAGGGCGTGCGCAGGTAATGCCGCGCTGGGCGCTTGGTTTCTGGCAGAGCCGCGAACGCTACAAGACGCAGCGGGAAGTGGTAGACAATATGTCGGAGTTCCGCAGGCGCGGCATCCCGTGCGACGTGATAGTGCAAGACTGGAACTACTGGCCTGATCCGGAGTGGGGCAGCCATAAGTTTGAGACTTCGCGATATCCTGACCCGCAGGCAATGTATGACACGATACACGCCATGCACGGGCGGTTGATGATCAGTTGCTGGCCGAAATTCTATGAGTCGACCGCCAATTTCAAGGAGCTTGACGCCAACGGGTGGATGTATCGCCGTGCGGTAGAAGACAGCATAAAGGACTGGGTGGGGCCGGGCTATGTCGGTTCGTTCTATGATGCCTACTCGGCCGGTGCCCGCAAGATGTTCTGGCGGCAGATGGATGAGAACCTTTATTCCAAGTATGGCAAGGGGATGGACGCATGGTGGATGGATGCCAGTGAGCCGAACGTGCGCGACTGCACGCCCATCGACTATCGCAAACAGCTCTGCGGCCCTACGGCCATGGGCACGAGCGACGAGTATTTCAATGCCTATTCCATAGTGAATGCCGACGCGATATACAACGGCCAGCGATCGGTTGACCCCGATAAGCGTGTGTTCCTGCTTACGAGGAGCGGTTTTGCGGGCTTGCAGCGTTACAGCACGGCCACATGGAGCGGTGACATAGGCACGAGGTGGGAAGATATGAGGGCGCAGATAACCGCCGGTCTCAACTTCTCCATGGCCGGAGTGCCCTTCTGGGGAATGGACCAGGGTGGCTTCACGACCGAGGACCGTTATGTGAAAGCGCAGAAACTGTTTGACAAGACGGGCCGTGAGAACGACGATCTGCGTGAGTGGCGTGAGCTGAATGCCCGCTGGCATCAGTTCGGTTGCTTCGTTCCGCTGTTCCGCACGCACGGTCAGTGGCCGGCGCGCGAGGTGTGGAACATCGCTCCCGAGAACCACGAATGCTACAGGACGATAGTGGAGTATACAAAGCTGCGCTACCGCATGATGCCCTACCTCTATTCCATGGCAGGCTGGGTGAACCGCCGTGACTATACTGTCATGCGAGGACTGGCGATGGATTTCGCCGGCGACAGGAATGTGTTTGACATCGCCGACCAGTGGATGTTCGGCCCCGCTTTCATGGCTTGTCCGGTCACCGAGTACAAGGCGCGTGAGCGACAGGTATATTTCCCGGCCGGATGCGGATGGTACGACCTGTATACCGGAAAGCATATCGACGGAGGGCATGAACAGACGGTAGATGCCCCGTATCACCGTATGCCGGTGTTCGTGCGGGAGGGAGCCATCATTCCCTTCGGCCCCGATATTCAGTGGAGCGACGAGCGGCAGGCCGATACCATCGACCTGTATGTGTATGCCGGTGCCGACGGCCGCTTCGAACTGTATGAGGATGAGGGTACAAACTATAATTATGAGAAAGGTCGCTTCGCCACGATAGACTTCTCGTATGACGATAAGACCCGGACTTTGACAATAGGCAGTCGCCGTGGTTCTTTCAAGGGTATGCTGAAAGAGCGTGTGTTCAATATCGTTATGGTGGGAAAAGACCGTGTACGGCCGCTGAATCTTGACAATCCGGAGGGGGTGAGGGTGAGCTATGACGGACGGCGGGTGAGCGTCGCGCTGTGACCTGCCGGCGTGCATGTAATCTGCCGGGAGGCATATATTGTCATACGGCATTCGAAAAACAATCAGGATCAAAACCGATAAAATAAAAAACAGGACTATATGAAAAAACAAATCATTGCCCTTGCGCTGTTGGCTGGCTCGTTTGTAGCAGCTGGTGCGCAAGTGTACCTTGACCCGAAAGCACCGATAGAAGAGCGGGTGAAAGACGCATTGTCGAGAATGACGACCCACGAGAAAGTGCGGATATTGTATGCACAGAGTAAATTCTCCTCTCCGGGAGTGCCCCGCCTGGGCATACGGCAGCTCAACATGGCCGACGGACCTCATGGAGTACGGGAGGAAATAGAATGGAACTCATGGAGTGCTGCCAAATGGAACAACGACTCTATTGTGGCGTTCCCCTCGCTGACGTGTCTCGCCGCCTCATGGAACAGAGACCTGAGCAGGGCTTACGGAAACGCGGTGAGTGAGGAGTTTGCCTTCCGCGGCAAGGACATCATGCTCGGCCCGGGCACCACAATCGCCCGCATGCCGCTCAACGGGCGCAGTTTCGAGTATATGGGCGAAGATCCGTATCTGGCCGGAGAGATGGCCGTGCCCTACATACAGGCGGCTCAGGCCAACGGCGTGGCATGTTGCCTGAAACACTTTTTCCTGAACAATCAGGAGGTAGACCGTTTCGGGGTGAACGTCAACGTCAGCGAACGGGCCGTCAACGAGATTTATCTGCCCGCTTTCGAGAAGGCCGTCAGGCAGGGTGGTCTGTGGACGATAATGGGCTCTTACAACAAGTGGCTGGGCGAATGGTGCTGTGAGAACGACTCGCTGCTCAACGGGATATTGAAGCGCCGGTGGGGCTTCGACGGTGCCGTGGTGAGCGACTGGGGCGGCACGCACACCACCATGGGAGCCGCGCTGGGCGGTCTCGACATCGAAATGGGAACAGACACCGACGGCAAGACGAAAGACAAGAGCAAGGGATACAACACATACAAGCTGGCCGATGCCTTCGAAAGGCTTATCAACGAAGGTAAGATACCGATGAGCGTGCTTGATGACAAGGCGGCACGCGTGCTGCGCACGATATTCCGCACGTCGATGAACGCCGGCAAGGTGATTGGCTCGCAATGCTCAGAGGCTCACTACGATGTGTGCCGGCAGATAGGCGAGGAGGGCATCGTGCTGCTGCAAAACCGTGGCGGCGCGCTGCCGATAGATGTCTCCCGCTGCGGACGCATACTTGTGGTGGGCGACAACGCCGTGCGAAACATGAGCGAGGGCGGTGGCTCGTCGGAGTTGAAAACAAAGTTCGACATATCACCGCTCAATGGACTGCGCCGTGTGTATGGCGATAGGGTGGACTTCGCCCGTGGCTACTATGCCGGCCGGGCACGCTACGGCAGCGCGGACAAACTCAGTCCTGATTCGCTCGCCCGCTTGCGCGCCGAGGCATTGGATAAAGCCAAGAGTGCCGACATTATTATCTTCATAGGTGGAATGAACAAGAATTTCAGGCAAGACTGCGAGAACAACGACCGTGAGGACTATAACCTGTCGTACGGCCAGAACGAACTCATTGCCGACCTTGCACGGGTGCAGAAAAACATTGTCGTGGTCACCTTCGGCGGCAATCCTTATGCCATGCCGTGGGCGCAGGCCGTGCGTGCGATCGTGCACTGCTGGTATCTCGGCTCGATGTCGGGAGAGGCGCTCGCCGGTGTGCTGTCAGGCGCAGTGAACCCGAGCGGCAAGCTGCCCGTGACATTCGCTGCGCGGCAGGCCGACTACCCCTGTTTCCAATACGGCAGGGAGGGCTATCCCGGCGTGGACATGCAGGTATACTATAATGAAGGCATATTTGTTGGATACCGTTGGTTCGACACCAAAGGCGTGCGCCCCCGCTTCCCGTTCGGCCACGGACTGAGCTACACCACGTTTAAATATGGCAAGCCGGTGCTCTCTGCCACCTCGATGACCGCCGGCGACAGCCTTACGCTCACCGTGCCGGTGACCAACACTGGCAAGAGGGCAGGCAAAGAGGTGGTGCAACTGTATATCGGCGATGAGAAAACAAGCGTGGAACGGCCGGCGAAGGAACTCAAAGGATTTGAGAAAGTGGCTCTCGAACCTGGTGAGACGAAGACGGTGTCGTTCACGATAATTGCCGACGATTTGAGCTTCTACTGCGAGAAAACCCATGGTTGGGTGGCCGAGCCTGGTGTGTTCCGGGCTTATGTCTGCGCATCTGAGACTGACGTGAGGGGCACTGCGGTGTTTGAACTGAAATAAAAACGTTTAAATGGTAAAATGGTAAAAATCATTGCAGATGATTTTTACCATTTTCTTTATCTTCAAATACCGTCCTTTCTCTTCTTTATTATCGTCAGTTATTATAATTTAAGTTTGTACATTTGTCTGGTACATTAGTGGCGCATATCTTTATTCATTTAAAAACCCTCACGTAACAAGTGTCGTCTTTCTTTCTGTATATGGCAAACGGTGATATAGCCCCGTTGTTGTTGCGCAGTCCGTAGGCGAGGGCTTCCATGTCCGGGTATCTGGGGATGTATGTTTCCGTGGCCTTGCCCGTCTTTCGGTTTATCTTGATTACCGAATGGTCGCACTCCGCCAAACTGTTGTCCATGTCCGGGTCGGAATATTTTATCAGGCAGTATATGTATTTGCCGTCGGTTTTCATCGATTCGACAGTCTTTCGGAATGTCATGTTGTAGATTTTCAGTATGTCGTAACTGTGGAACAAAGTGGTGTCCGGTTCGGGAAAATTGCCCGTGTCTATCTCGAAAGCGGTGTATTTTTTGTACGGTTCGCCGTAAATATCCTTCGTGACGTATATATATCCCGAGTAGCCGTCGGTGTAAAACAGGTCTTCGTCCGTGGCGCAGGCAACGGGACTGTTATAGTAATATCCGGTGAAACTCTTTTTGTTGCATGGTTCCAAGTTGCCGAAACGGTGTTTCATCTTGCCGTCTTTCAGGCTGAACGCCGCGAAATAAGGCTTCTGCGAGTCGTAATATCTTGCGTCGAAAGGATTTTTGGAAAAGTCATTTTCATATTCTTCCCTTGAATATTGCAGTGGCCATGTCTGCTCCTGGCATGGATAGAGTATGTAATCCTTAAACTTGCAGAAAGTGAAGTGCTTATAGAAAAACGAGTCGGTGAACAGCTCGAAGTCGGGTGCGAATATCTTTTCTTTCTCTCCCGTCTGCGCATTTCTTATCAGTATGGCCGGTGAATTAATGTAAGAGTAGTTTTTTTGTCCCGGAATATTAATGCTGTCTAAAAATATGTGGGGCAGAGAATACGAGATGCCTATCCTTTCGCTGTCGAGAATGGCGGGGCTTAGCGGGATGTAAAATACCTGTCGTGTGTTTTTTAAGTGCCGGTAGTTCTCTTCCGGAATTTCTATAAACGCCCTTTTCTCGATGCTGTCCGGCTTGATTATTTCCGGAGAGGCAAACCGGTTGTTGTCCAGTTTGTAGTGCAGGATGCCGTTTTCAAGGTTATCGTTGAACAGCAGGTTGTCGTTTTCAAAGGCGGGTAATCCGTATATGGAAGAAATCGGTTGGTCATCGGTGTCTATCGGGTATTCTTTGAATTTAAGCCTTGCCTTTCGGGATTTCGATGTTGCTGTCGTCACAAGTTTGTGGGTGGCGGCATCTGTTTCTATGTCGAACGTCTTGCATTCCAATTTTCCCTGATATGCGATTATCTGTTTGGCAAAGTTGGGACTTATCTCGGTCGGGTCGCCTCCTGTAAGCATCTCACCCGTGCTTCTTTTCAATTTGAGAATATAAGTGCCCTGTAAATCGTGCATGTTGAAACTGAAAATCCCCTTGTATTTAAATCCCGTGTCGTATATATAGTGGTCGGCGATATGCCCGTTGTTTTTGTTGTATCTTTCGGCAGTGGCCTTGTCTTTATATACGGTGATGAGAAGAGTGGTTTTTTTGCTGTCGATGCTCTTCAAGTTGTTATGGAAATTAGGAATGTATGCTTCGCACCTCAGGCATATCGTGGGTGAATACATGGCTGCATAGATGGTGTCGCTCTCAGTGTCTACCTCTTGCAGCAACTCTTTCAGCCGCTGCTCGCTGCCGGGTATTTGCCGTATTTGGAAATCGTTGTCTGTCATTTCTCTCACCAGGTCGCGATCCTGTGCGTGAGAGAAATGTACAGAGCAGAGAAAGGATATTATCAATAATATTCTCATGGGGTATGATTGTCAATCGTTTTTATATCTGGGGTTCTCTTCCAATTCTGGTTTTTCCAACTATAACATAATCATTCCGATAAAGGCGAGATTACCGTATGTCAGTTTTATCAGATACTCTCCCGAAAGGTTTTCCGGCAAGGTGTAAGTCCGGCTGTCGTCGGTGATAATGTCTTCGTATATCACGGTTCCCTCATCGGCCATTGATAGCAGTTGGATGCCATATCCCTGCATCCCGCTCTCAAAATATAACGTATGTCCTGCCGAATATACGGTCGGAGCCTTGGCCGGAACTTTGGGCTTTGGATTAGAAAGTGTTTTGCTTTGTTCATAATAAGTATGAAATGAAATCATTTCGAATACATTGTTGTCTGCCTTATTGTCTGCCACGCAAATTGCGGAGACGAGGAACAGAAGCGTGTAAGCGATAATTCTTTTTGTCATAATGTCGTGTATTAAAATTTTACTGCTGCAAAACTACGGAATAATTAATCGTTTGCCAAATAAAACGAGTACACTTTTTACACACCCGTTCGCTTCGTTTCTTGTAAGTGCTGTTTAATCAACGGATTACAGCGAAAGTACATTTTTTACACACCTGCACTTTTATATGGATTTGATGTTATGATTGAGAGATTTTGTTCCTTCACAGTTGAAAAGTTTTTTGTTTATGCTGCTCCTGATGTTCGTTATCCTTTGTTTGGACACGTTCATCAGCACGGAAGTCTCGTTTGGAGTGAACAGAAATCTCGTGAGTATGGATACGTTTTTTTCATAGCTTGTGAGATTGGCTTGGCTGTCGTTTATTCTTTCGTAGAAGCGGGGCATGTTTTCCTCTGTTATTCTGTACAGTTCTTGCCATTCTTCGGCCGAAGGTGTTTTCAGCTTGCCTGCGTATATGTGCATCTGTTGTATTATGGCACAGTTTAGCAGAGCCTGTCCCGCGGTGCAGGATTCCGGCATGTTGTTCTCTTTGCATATCACCGTCATGGTTTGCCGCAATTTTTCCACCTCGTTCTCTTTTATATCTTTGTATGTGGTGAAGTCGTCTCTCAGCATCCTGGCTTCTGTCTCAGCCTTGTTCAATCGGGAAAGAATATCAAAGTATTTTCTGTTTGCGGTCGCTGTCTCTCTGTTTTTCTTCCGTTTGTACCGCCTTATACTTATATATAATATATAGATGCCGGCCAAGAATATCACGGAGAAAAGGGTTGCCATGTATTTGTAGCGTTCAGCTTCTCGTGTCTTGGCTTCCGCAATCTTCCGGTTCTCTGTATAGTTGTAAAGTGCCTGCATCTTTATTATGTTTTCCGAGGAGCTGAGAAATGATGAGGAATCGTTTATTTGGGCAAACAAGGACGCATATTTGACCGTGGAGTCCGCTATGCCGAGTTTTTGATATACACGCATAAGGCCATGATACCCGCATTCGAGATTGTTTATGTTTGATGGATAAGACAATAGTTTCCGATAGAAATGTTCTGCGGAGTCAAGTTTTCCGATGCCTTCGTAATACTTGCCTTTATTATCGTAATAAACTTCTCGTCCTTTTATAATGTTTCCGTTGCAGTCGAATAAGCTTGGGTTTTGTTCGCATTCATCCATTGCGGCTTTTGCTTTGCCGTATAATCCCTTCATCAGATATATATTTATTGCTTGCGGCAATGCTCCTGTGGCCAAATCGTCGAGTCCCAATTCCTTATATTTTTTGTATGCGTTCATACATATATATAATACGGAGTCGTATTTACCCCGCATGTGATAGGTGGATCCGAGATGCTCATAGAATATTATCGCCGCTATGGTGTCCTTTGCTTTTTCGGCGTATGCCACGGCTTTCAGCTCGGCCTCATGTGACAATTCGGGCGTTAGCTGGTGGTAAAAGAGCGTGGCTATCTGCCCGTATATCCTGCTGAGCGTTCGGAAATCGCAGTCGACGGCACTCGTGTCGGCAAACGTCGTTGCGTTTCGGAAGTGGAAGAGGGCGGTCGGGGCGTCTCCCCTGTCCCGATACACGCATCCGAGCATGTAGTTCGCTTTCATCTTGTCGTTGCTGTTGCCGTGGCTATTGAAATGCTCTGCCATTTCCTCTACCCCGGCCATCGTGTCCAGCGGGATGTCGGTCTTGTTCATGGCCTGTGTCAGCAACAGCATGTACCGCATTCTCCTGCTTTCCGACATATTGCCGGCCTCATCCCCGATGCTGCTGAGAAGTATAAGGGTTGAGTCGGGATTGCTTTCTATTATTTCTTCCGCATGCGTCAGTATGTTGTCGGTTTTTCTATGGCCTGTACACGACAGTGACAATGTTATGGTCAGCAGGTATATCAGTTCGGGGATATATTTCATTACCTTTGCTTTTGTTTTGTATCACAAAGGTAATGAAATATTTTCTTATTGGTAATATATTTTGTCAAAAAAGCATCGGATGCCCGTGATGTGGAACTTGCAGATAATCCGTAGTCACAGGCTTACAATACACTTGTTCATTTGTCTTTCCGCGGCATCAGTTTCACGGTCTTTGTCGTTCCGTTTTCAAGCGATACTTTTGCAATGGCGTAAGGCTTTGGAAGCGTTGCTTTGCCTATGCTCGTTTCTTTTGCCTTAACTGTTATTCTGTCAGCCAACCGGCCTTTAACATCGTAAATATGAATACCTTTTATTTCTTTTTCGGATGTTATTTGATATGTCGTGCCGGCATCTGAAATGTGGAAACAGTTATCGGTCGTATTGTCAATACCGGCAGTTACGAATACTTTCCCCTCTAAATGTAAGTCTTTCCATCCGTCGGCCGTTTTGTAAAGTTCGAGGCTTTCTTCCGGAACGTACATCGTGCATGTTGTCAGTTCTGAGTTCAGGAAAACATCCTTTCCTAATCTCGGTGGGACGAGTGCGCGGCAATTAACCGACTGATCTTCGTAATAGGAACTTCTTGTATACCACGTTTTAGTAACATAGGCGAACGCCCTATCTCCTATTGAATCAACTGTTTCCGGTATCAGTAAGCCGAGAACCTTTTTGCCTTCAAGTGCACATGGGGCTATTGTTTTCAGTTTCTCATCAGAATATTCTATGGCATTGCCATCGCCGTATATATAATAGTATAGCACACTGCCGTCTAACGAATATATTGAACCGTCATATGTTTTTTTAAGGCATGGATTGTCTTCTGATATTTGTGGCATATAATTATTGTACGGCTATTCTCTAAAAACATTATTCCCTAATGTCGGAAAGTTACCTGTTATAATGAAATTACGTATATGCTGCTCAAAGAATGCTCCATCTGATACGTGCTTTATTCCCTTTGGCAGAAGGAGATTGTCTAACGTGCTGGATTTGTCGCATGATTTGTCGCATTTAAATCCGTATGCCGGAATGGTATCGATGTCGGCTTCTTTCAGATTAAGCTCTTTCAACTTTGTTATGAGCTCTTCCCTTATATACTCATAGTCTTCATCCAACAGTGTTCCGGTGACAGTCAGATATTTTATTGTTTCTTTTTGCTCATCCGTCAGCAAAAAATCCAGCGGTTCCTGCCCGGCATGTACACTTACGGAGTCGGGTCTCGGCTGTGCGTTCGCTTGCATTGCGAATGCCATGCAGGCAACCATGCAGCACTGTATAATGATAAAAATTCTCTTTCTCATGATGTGTCTGTTCTATTGTCGGTGGTTAGTAGTGCTGTTTCATCCATTTAATTTTGGTCTCACCATGCCGTTTTTTTACTTCACAACAATCTTTTTCCTGTTATGAATATATACGCCCGGCTTCAATGTCCCCGTCATTTTGCGCCCGCTCAGGTCATGGAAAACATCTTCGTCGGCCTTATTGCTTTCAGCCGTAACACTCTTTATACCCGTCACAAAGCCGCCTAAGAATGGGTCGTCCTTATACGTGGTGTGTGAGAGATGCTCCTCTGCCGGGTCGCCTGTGTAGCTCGGAGCCTTGTATACGAGCCGGTCGTCTTCCACGTATGCGTTCAGGAAGTGCTCTGTTTCACAGGGTGGTAAAGAGGGAGAATAGATATAAGCGTCAAGGTAATGCAACAACAAGCCCTCCCCATAAAGTGAGCCTATCCCGGAAATCATGTTTCGATATAAAAACTCGGGCTTGTAACTGGGATGCTGATTCATTCTGGCCGTGACGTCCAAGATGCGTTCTTCTTTCCCGTTTTCAAGCGTTACGGGTTGAATGCCGCTTATAAAATATGTTATCTCGTTGTCCGGACTTCCGATAAACTCGCCGACATTTAAGTTGAAGTCGTATAGTATAATTTCATTATCGGCCATTGAATAAGGAAAACCGTAAATATCGTATTCGAATCCGTTGCTTTCGCTCATTTCCATGTATTCGTCGTGGCTCGCATATACTATTCCGTCTTTTTCGCGCAGTCCGATAATGTATTGCCGTTCGCCCCTGTTGCCTTTTTCGTCGATATTCGTCCTGTACAGCTTGTAATAAGTATTACCGTTAAGCTCGTAAGGCTCGTCAAGTTCGAACAATGAGAATGTATGTGTTTCGTGACAATCGTCCCAATGAGCGTACGACCACTTGCATCCTGTGGTGAACGGGCGCGCCGAAACGTTGCCGGCAACGGCCAGCAAAACGGCTGATAGGGTAATTAATAAATACTTCATATTGGTGATAGTTTTATAATTGTTATTGTTCAATGATGAATTCCGCTCCTTGTCTGACTTCAAAATCACCTTTGATGGTGACATCCTCACATTCCTTTAATCTCAGACTGCCGCCGGCTTCAACAGTGACCGGTCCCAAAGGTTTATTGTCTGTAACGTTGCTGCCTATAACAACACTGTTTTTATATGGATAAACGACTCTTTTGCTTATTGTCTCATTTTGTATAAACTTTATATAGCTGATATATCTGTATGGTTTATAACCTTCTTTTGTAACACAAATGTCTATTTCGCCATCGCATAAGTTTGTAAAAGTTGCTGTTTTGGTATTTGATACTACTTTATAATAAGATTTACCGGAGTTTGAACTCATAACGCATATACGGCATTCTTCTTCCCCTGTATCTACTATCAATTTGTTTTCATCAAACTTTAAAGTTATATTTTCAAAAGAGTTGGGCGTTTGGGTGTAAATGGGCATTTCTGGATCTCCAATAGGATTAAGTCCAAACATTATCCATCTATATCCAGAATTTATATTACAAGAATTTATAAATGCAATTTTTGTATTACTAACAACTTCTGCAAAGTTTTTACTTCCTTTACTATCTTTAAATAAACATTTATAAAAAGTTCCATCATATTCTTCTGATATTCCCAGATTATTTTTGTTCCTATTTCCTAAGCCCTCTCTTGAAGCACCTAAATATGCAATAATTCCATTGTCTTCATTCCGAATGGCAACATTACCGTTTGTGTTTACTTTAAGTTGGGCGAATGACGGACATGCGAAGCAACTTACGAGGATGATGTGTGATAAAGTTTTTTTCATAGGTATTCTGTTTTATTATGTTATCAATTGCTTTTTGCAAATATATTAACAAATCGATTGATTGTGTTTCTTTTTCGCACATGTTTTATGAAAGATTAACATATATACGATTCTCTCATCCCATCGTATCGCCAAATGTATCGTGATAATCCTTGCTATGTGGGTGTTTTTGTGGTAACTTTGTGCAGTACGAATATTCCGACATTATGAATAATATGACATTCTTATTACAAAAACACTATCTGTGCCTGTATATTTATGCAATAATCGAAGACTATAAAATATGACATTGTCGTGCGGCAGACTGCCATACGCATCTTTTTACACCTATTTTTAGATATACGGCGACTGCCGGATGCCGTGTTTGCGGGGCTTCACCACTGTGTGAAGCCCCGCAAACACGTTTATACCGGAATGTATATTTATGCAAAACGTGGCCTCACCGGTCTCTGGTATGTGTCGCCACGCCCCGCAACGGGCTATCCGTTGAGCCGCATTTAGATGCCGAATGGACGGCGTTTAGCCGTTAAACGCGTCGCGACCGGTATCCGAATGCGATATGGTTGGTTGCCCGTTGTGGGAAAACGGCCTTGTTATCATGATTTGTCTACGCACCAAGGTGTCATCGGTGACAAACGTGTCATTTTTCAATGGTTATTTCGCCGCTTTTCATTCCGTTTTGCATAAATATACGTTCGTGGAGACGATGCGCGTTGTTTGAATAATGTTTACAGAATGCGGATGCGTGGATAAAATATGGTTATCATGTAAGGGTAAAGGCGGATTTAACGGAGGATGCCGTTAAATCCGTCGCCATTGGCTGCCTGTCCTTTTGTCGTCGTTTGCAAATAAAATCGGAGTCATCATGATTATGGTGGGGCAATAATTTGGTGAAAAACATTGTAAAGGTCGAAGAGTAATCAAAAAAGTGTCTGAATATTTGGCTGTTAGATAATTTAATTGTAATTTTGCAGCCGCAAATCGTGGCCTTGGTCTCGATACGTGTAAGTTTAATTAAAAATTTAAAACAAAAAGACAAAATGATTATTGTACCGGTAAAAGAAGGCGAAAACATCGAGAAAGCCCTCAAAAAGTTTAAGAGAAAGTTTGAAAAGACTGGTGTCATCAAGGAACTTCGCGCACGTCAGCAGTTCGACAAACCCTCTGTCTTGAAGAGACTTAAGATGGAGCACGCCGTTTACGTACAGAAAATGAGAAACACCGAGGAATAAAATAATCTTCGGAAAATTTGGTAGTTTGAATATATTTCCGTAAATTCGTTGCCGAAAGATTGATGTTTGGCGAGGCGTTTTATGGTTATCGAACAATTTTTGAACTACTTGCGCTATGAGCGGAACAGATCACCGCTGACGGTGCAAAACTACGAAAAAGATCTTCGTGATTTTGAGTCGTATTTCAAAAGATTGGATAATCAACTCTCTTGGCAGTCGGTAGATTCCGATGTTATCCGTAAATGGATGGAGAGTATGATGGATAAAGGAAACGTTGCAACCTCGGTTAACAGAAGACTGAGTGCTCTGCGTTCCTTTTTTCGTTTTGCTCTGATTCGGAATTTGGTGGGCAAAGACCCGACACTTGTTGTGAAAGGGCCCAAGCGAGCCAGGCTGTTGCCGCAGTTTGTCCGGCAAGACACGATGGATAAACTTCTCGATGAAGAGGAGTGGTGGGATGATACATCTTTTAAAGATGTCCGTGCACGTACTATTTTATCAGTGTTCTATGAAACCGGTGTGCGGCTTTCAGAACTCACGGGGCTGGACGATTCGGATGTGGATATGGTCGGTCGGCAGATAAAAGTGACGGGAAAAGGAGATAAACAACGCGTCATACCTTTTGGGGATAGTCTTGAAAAAGCTCTGAAGAAGTATCGGGATATGCGCGATGAAGTCGTGCTGCCTGTATCGCAAGCTTTTTTTGTAGACGACAAAGGAGAGCGGATGAAACAATATAATGTGCGGACATTGGTGAAAAATCATCTTTCGAGAGTTCTCACTCAGAAGAAACGCTCCCCGCATGTGCTTCGTCATTCTTTCGCTACGGCCATGTTGAACAACGGCGCAGGCATAGAAAGTGTGAAAAAACTGCTTGGGCATGCCGGACTCGGCACAACGGAGATTTATACTCACACAACGTTTGAGCAGTTGAAGAAAGTTTATAAAGAAGCCCACCCAAGGGCATAACCTTATTAAAACAGGAGGTAACTATGGAAATTAAGATTCAGTCAATTCATTTTGACGCTACCGAAAAATTACAGGCGTTTATCGAAAGAAAAATCGCCAAGTTAGAGAAGTCTTACGAAGAAATACAGAAAGTAGAGGTGCAATTAAAGGTTGTGAAGCCCGCAACAGCTCAAAACAAGGAAGCAAGCATAACGGTTACGGTGCCGGGAAGCACGCTTTTTGTGGAAAAGGTGAGTGATACATTTGAAGAGAGTGTTGACCTTGGAGTCGACTCAATGCGGGTGCAACTTCAGAAATTCAAGGAAAAATCAAGGAATTATTAAAAAAAACCTTGAAAAGTTTTGGTAATTAAAAAATAATGCCTATCTTTGCAGCCGTTTTCAGACAGGTTGTAACTCGAAAGAGAACGGCTGCAATGAAAAGCCTCTTTAGCTCAGTTGGCCAGAGCACGTGATTTGTAATCTCGGGGTCGTTGGT